>NZ_JAYRPD010000022.1:0-19183 GCF_041911335.1 Flavobacterium sp. | reverse complement strand
CTGTTTAGAAACCAATTCACAAGAATAATGCTTCTTTAAAACTAATTCTACGCATTCTAACTTAAATGCATAATCATACTTGACTTTTCTTTCCATAAAAATACCCCCAAATAGTGTCTAACTTTTTGGGGGCAGTCTATTGCGTACCTTTTTTTATATTAAATAAAATTACTATTCAACAGGATTTCCTTTTGCTGTAGTATAATTTACTTTTAATTGCTCTATTTTACGCAATTCTAATTTGATTGCACTTACTAATCCCATCTTCACATTTCTGTCAATTTTAAGGGAAGCGGTAAGATATTTCTCGTCATCAGAGTTACGTTGTGCTCTTTCCGTGATAATGAAGTTTTTGATATCTGCAGGCGAAGCCATTTTATCAGCTAATTGAATACGATCTGAACCTCCAAGAGTAGCTCTATAACGCTCACTTGGTTTTCCAGCGTAAATATACATTACATACTCTTTCTTGTGCAATTTTGCAGTTTGATTCGCTTTAGGTAATGTATTTTCAATTTTTAAATCAGTATCTTTCATGGTTGTAGCCGTCATGAAGAAGAACAAAAGCATAAATACAATATCAGGTAAAGACGCTGTTGAAATTGCAGGAGTTCCCTCCGTATTTTTCTTTTTAAATTTAGACATACTTTCTTAATATTATATTATTATTTTTTTGGCTCAGCTTCAGAAAGTCTCATAGGAAACAATTCTTGAATCTTTTTTACTTTTGGTTCTAAATCTTCAACCAAACCTTCGGTTGCTTTAGAAGCTGGATCATTGTAAATGTATTCCATTTCTGTAAAAGTCATACCGTAACGCTTCTTACATTCTCTATCTCTTAAAAAATTATATGCTGCTACTAGTTCATTTTGAACCGCAATATAAGTTTCATAAGTAGTTTGCCCATCATTGTTTAATGAAATAACCGCATCATCAGGACCGTCTGACGAATTTGGATCTCTTTTTCCATTACAATAAGTACAAGCTCCTTTTCCATTATTTTCAAGAAAATCAATAGCAGTTTGTCTTAAGTCTTTAAGGTCAACCAATTTCTCTTCAACAAGCAACTGATTGTCTTTATTAACTAAAACTGTTAGAATATTTCTTTCATTAATTGGCGGAACAGGTGGGTTCTCTTCATAACGAGGTAAGAGTCTATTAATCCCTTGATCTACTCCAATAGTGGTAGTAACTAAAAAGAAAATTAAAAGTAAGAATGCAATATCTGCCATAGAACCTGCATTCACTTCTGGCGGTGCACCTCTTTTTTTACCCATGATTTATTATCTTTTAAATTTTGAAAAACCAGTCCAACCCAATACTCCAACTGAAATAACAGCAAGAATATAAAAGGTATTTAAACTAGTACTTATTAATTTAGAAGCTGAAGAAGTAATAACTCCTCCATCTTTCAATTTCACTTCTGTACTATCTGCTAGTATGAAAGCAACTAAAATGATAGCTGCAAAAATTCCTAATGAAATAAGTGCTCTTTTCAATTGTTCTTTATGTGTAATTAAGTTTTTGAAAACGAAATAAACTACAGAAAAGAAAGCAACTGCCATTGCTATATAGGAAATATAGATAAAGTAATCTACAATATAAGAATTATTGTCCATAGAAACCTCCATACCTAAAGTAGATACGAATAATATAGAAGCAATAATACCTAGTATGATTACTAAAATTTTTGAAATTTTGTATACGTTCATAACAATAATTTGTTAATGTATTATTTGTTTAATTTCTCTTTGAAATAATCTGATAACATATCAACTAAGCTGATAGAAGCATCTTCCATATCGTTAACGATAGAGTCGATTTTAGCCGTGATATAGTTATAGAATACTTGAAGAATCATCGCAACAATAAGTCCAAATACCGTTGTTAATAACGCTACTTTAATACCTCCAGCTACTAATGATGGCTCCATAGATCCTGCTGACTCAATTTGGTCAAACGCAACAATCATACCAATTACCGTTCCTAAGAATCCTAACATCGGTGCAAGTGCAATAAATAAAGAAACCCAAGATACGTTTTTCTCTAATTGGCCCATTTGAACACCACCGTAAGCAACGATAGATTTTTCAGCAGACTCTAAACCATGAGAAGAACGCTCTAAACCTTGATAGAAAATAGATGCAACTGGACCAGCTGTATTTTTAGCAACTTCTTTAGCAGCTTCAATACCACCTGAGTTTAATGCATTTTCTACTTCAGAAACGAATTTTTTTGTATTGATAGTAGAAAGATTTAAGTAAATAATTCTTTCAATAGCAATAGCCAAACCAAGAATTAAACACAATAATACTGGAGACATCCAAATTGGATCTCCTTCAATGAAACGTTTTTTCATTGATTGAGTAAAAGTAACTTCTTCAGCAGCCGCAGCATCGTCAGTTGTTGCTGTAGCCTCATCAGTTGTTGCTTCAGTAGCAGTTGTATCAGCTACTTGTTCTGTAGCAGGAGCTGCTGCTTGAGTTGAATCTTGAGCTTGAACATTTCCAAAAGTCATAAGCCCCGTGATTGCTAAAATAGAAAATAATCTTTTCATCGCTTTTGTTCTTAAATTTAATTAGTTAATTGGGTTTAAAGATATAAAATATTTATAAAATTTTTTAAAATTAATATCATTCTGCAGAGAGGAAGGGATTCGAACCCTCGATACCCTTGTGGAGTATACACACTTTCCAGGCGTGCGCCTTCGACCACTCGGCCACCTCTCTATTGAAACAACATTCGATTTTAAGGGTGCTAAATAACGCAAAAAATATCACGTATAAAAATTTTAAATGTTATTTTTACAACATTTCACCGCGTATTCCGGTTTCAAATATGGTCTTAAAAACATTATTTGATACTTTTTGACCTAACAAGTACATTAATTTAGTAATTGCCGCCTCTGTTGTAATGTCTTTTCCGGAAATAACACCTATGTTTTTTAATTGGGTACTCGTTTCATAATTCCCCATCGAAACACTACCTCCACTACATTGTGTAACGTTGATAATGTGAATATTATTGTGAATTGCTTGCTCTAAAGTCTGCACAAACCAATCTTCAGTTGGAGCATTTCCAGAACCATACGTTTCTAAAACAATTCCTTTTAAATTAGGAATCGCAAAAAAAGCTGTCAAAACCTTCTGATTGATACCTGGGAAAATCTTTAAAATTGCCACGTTATCATCAAAATCTGTATGTACTTTTAGCTTTTTAGTTGCTTTTTGCTTCAGAATAACATCATAATTTACTTTCAAGTGCACACCAGATTCCGCTAGTTCCGGAAAATTAGGTGAAGTAAAAGCATTAAAATGTTCAGCACTGATTTTTGTAGTGCGATTCCCTCGGTATAATTTGTACTCGAAATACAAACACACTTCTTGAATTACCGGTTTTTTATTCTCTTGAAGCGAAGCCACTTGAATTGCTGTAATCAAATTCTCTTTAGCATCGGTTCTTAAATCACCAATAGGCAATTGGGAACCAGTAAAAATTACAGGTTTTGCTAAGTCTTCTAACATAAAACTTAATGCAGAAGCGCTATACGACATCGTATCTGAACCATGTAAAACTACAAATCCATCAAATTTCGAATAATTTTCTTCGATAATTTTGGCCATTTTTTGCCAATTGGAAATATTCATATTCGACGAATCGATTGGCACATCAAACGAAATAGTTTCTATTTGACAATCTAATAAATGTAATTCTGGAATTCGGCTTAACAACTCATTAAAATCAAAAGCTTTCAAAGCTCCTGTTTCAAAATCTTTTACCATTCCGATGGTTCCACCGGTGTAAATTAAAAGTATTTTTGGTTTATGAGATGTCATCTGTATATTTCAATTTATTCACAACCGGATTAGCATACATCGCCAAGAAACCTTCTCTCATAGTTTCATTATCGGCATCAATTCGCATTTCTAATCTTCTTTCAAACAATTGACGCTCTTTTTCGTTGTACAAATGTGCAAATCGAGTTGTTTTGTATAAAATATCGTAAGCAATAAAGTTCGTTGGCCATAATTTGTACGATTGCAAAATAGAATCATCAATTACTTGTGCCAAAGCTTGAATTTGCTTATTATTATTATCGTTTTCAGCAATAATTTTTTCATATTCGTTTTCTAAATCATCGCCTACATGAATGTGAATACGTTTCTTTTGCCCGATGATTCCACTTAACAAGGTAATAAAATCCTCGTTTTTCTCCTTAATATATACTTCGTCTTTAGAAAGTGCAATTAATTGAGGCATTTTCAAAGCATCTGTTGGATCGTATTCATAAGAAATAGAAACAGGAACAATTTTTAATTTCTTGAAAAAGTCCATAATTCTGGCTTCATCATTTGCCATTCCTACCATTTTCAGAACACCTTGATGTGTGGCATCGTTACCGTCTTTGGTTCTTCCTTCTCGTTGGGCAATCCAAACCGAACGATTTTCTTTCGACAACAAATGGTACATATATTCCGCCATCAACTTAGAGCTTTGCAATAATTCTCTTGGTGATAATCCTCTTTGAACTAAGAAATTTCGATTCAATTTTGATAATTTCAACAAGAAATCTTTCTTAACCAAATTATCTCCAATAGCCGAAGCCGTCATTACCAATCCATGATCAATCAACGATACATTCAACAAAGAAGTATCTAAAATAATATCGCGATGGTTGGAAATAAATAAGTACGAAGTATTTGGTTCTAATTTCTCAAAACCAGAAGTAGTAAGTCCTTCCGAACTTCTCTCTAAAACTCTTTGAATTGATTGATAAACAAAATTAACTTGAAAATCGCGAATAGAATGCGTTCTACTCAACTGCTCTTTCCAAATTTCATCTTCTAATTCTGGAAACGTAAAATCCATCATAGCCTTCATCATAGGATGATGCAACAAAGACTTCAAAGCTTCGTTTACTTCAGAATCATAATAAGGGCGAATAGAATCGAATTTTGTCATATTTATTTTAAAAACAATTCACAAAAGAACAAAAATTTTATGAATTGAAACTTTATTTTAGGTTAAATTCCGAAAATTTGTTTTGAATTTTCAGTCGTGATTCTGGCAATTTCTTCAACTGTTAACTGATAAATTTCGGCTAACTTTTGCGCTACCAATAAAGTATAACTGCTTTCATTTCGTTTTCCACGATATGGAACAGGCGCTAAATAGGGCGAATCGGTTTCTAAAACGATGTCTTTCAAATCGATTTCATTTAAAAATTGATCGATTTTTCCGTTTTTAAAAGTAGCTACTCCTCCAATTCCGAGTTTCATTCCTAACGAAATCGCTCTTTGGGCTTGACCCAAATCACCCGTAAAACAATGAAAAATTCCGAATAAATCATTCGATTTTTCACTTTCTAAAACCTCAAAAACTTCATCAAATGCATCACGACAATGAATATTGATTCCCAATTTGTACTTTTTTGCCAATTGAATTTGGTATTTGAAAGCATGTTGTTGTTCTTTCAAAAAAGTTTTGTCCCAAAATAAGTCAATACCAATTTCTCCAATTGCATAAAATTTTCTAGAAGCCAACTCTCTTTCTACATGCGCCAATTCTTCTAAGTAATCCTTCTTCACATATGTTGGATGCAAACCCATCATTAAAAACACGTTTTCGGGATATTGCTTTTCTAATTCGTACATTTTAGTTGTATAATTAGAATCTATTGAAGGAACAAAAAAACGAGAAACGCCTGCATTTATAGCACGTTGCATCATTTCGTTGCGGTCTTGATCAAATTCTTCTGAATATAAATGCGTGTGTGTATCGGTTAAACCAAGATTAAAGTTCAAAGTAAAAAGTTTAAAGTTATTTTTTTGATTGTGCAAATTTACAAATATTCTGAAATCTAAAATCGTTAATCATAAATCATAAATTTTATTTTACTTTTGAAGTATGGAAGATTTACAAGACTTTTTAAAAGGGAAAAAATATAAAAAGATAAAATTTACGGTGCTGAAAACCCAACATTTATTAATCAAAGGAAAGATAAATAGCGTAAAAGGTAACTTTATTTTAGATACCGGAGCGAGCAACAGTTGTGTTGGATTTGAAAGTATTGAACACTTCAAATTAGATGCCCAATTTTCAGAAACTAAAGCTGCTGGTGCTGGCGCTACTGGAATTGAAACACAATTAGCAAAGAATAATGAAATTCAATTAGGCAGATGGAAAAACCACAAATTCCACTTAATTGTATTTGATATGAGCCACGTAAATGATGCGCTTCGTCATTACAAAACCAAACCAGTTGATGGTATTATTGGTGCCGATATTTTACTAAAAGGAAAAGCAATTATTGATTATAGCAATCATTGTTTGTATTTGATGTGATTTAACCGCAAAGACGCATAAGATTTACACAAAGTTCGCAAAGAAAAAATCCCAAACTCTATTTGAATTTGGGATTATATACTTGGAATTTATTGTATTATAATTCTAATGCTTTTTTCACATTTCCACCCATTAAAATTTCAGCTGGGTTTTCTAATGCTTCTTTCACTGCTACTAAGAATCCAACTGACTCACGTCCGTCGATGATTCTGTGATCGTATGATAAGGCAACGTACATTACTGGAGCAATTACGATTTGACCGTTTTTAACGATAGCTCTTTCTACCACATTGTGCATTCCTAAAATACCTGATTGTGGTGGATTGATGATTGGCGTAGATAACATACTTCCGAAAACGCCACCATTAGAAATTGTGAATGTTCCACCTGTCATTTCATCTACAGTGATTTGTCCGTCACGAGCTCTTAAAGCTAATCTTTTGATTTCTGCTTCAACACCTCTAAATGATAATGTCTCTGCATTTCTCATAACAGGAACCATTAACCCTTTTGGACCAGAAACCGCTACTGAAATATCACAGAAATCATAAGAGATTTTCTCTTGACCATCAATCATAGAGTTTACATCTGGATACAATTGTAAAGCACGAGTTACTGCTTTAGTAAAGAACGACATGAAGCCTAATCCTAAACCATGTTTCGCTTTGAACTCTTCTTTATATTGATCACGAATTGCATAAATTGCTGACATATCTACTTCGTTGAAAGTAGTTAACATTGCTGTTTCGTTTTTAGCCGAAACTAAACGCTCTGCTACTTTTCTACGTAACATAGAAAGTTTTGTTCTTTCTGTTCCACGGTTTCCTCCTGTTGGAGTTCCCATTGATGGTACTGCGTTTACAGCGTCATCTTTAGTGATTCTTCCACCTTTACCTGTTCCAACAATTGCAGAAGGTTCGATGTTTTTTTCTTCTAATATTTTTCTAGCTGCTGGAGATGGCGCTTGCGTTGCATACGTTTTTTCTGCTACTGGAGCTGCTTTTGGAGCCTCAGCTTTTGGAGCTTCAACTGCTTTTGCTTCTTCTTTTGCTGGAGCTGCACCACCTTCTGGTTTTGCTGCACCTGTATCGATTAAACAAACTACTGCACCTACCGCTACTGCATCACCTTCTTCTGCTTTTAATGTAATAATTCCGCTTGCTTCAGCTGGCAATTCTAATGTTGCTTTATCTGAATCAACCTCAGCAATTGCTTGGTCTTTTTCTACATAATCACCATCTTTTACTAACCATGTAGCAATTTCTACTTCTTTAATTGATTCCCCTGGAGAAGGGACTTTCATTTCTAAAATCATGTTTTTTAGTTTAAAAGTTTAAAATAAGTTTAAAAGTTTAAAAGTTGTGTTAGCCTTAAACCTAAACTATTAGCTGTTTTTATTTTTATTGAAATAATTTTTTATCAAATACCATAGCGATAGCATTAGCATGACGTTTTTTAGAACGCTCATAACTTCCCGCTGCTGGTGCACTGTACGCTTTTGGTGATGCCAATCTTAATTTTACTAAATCAAAATTCATCAACATATAACCATAAGCCCCCATGTTTTTAGGTTCTTCTTGTGCCCAAACGTAATCATCTACATTTGGATAACTGTCGATAATCGCTTTGATTTGGTCAACTGCTAATGGGAACAATTGTTCTAAACGAACTACAGCCACATCATTTCTACCTAATTCAGCACGTTTTGCAATGATATCATAATAGAATTTACCTGTACAGAAAACCAACGTTTTGATTGCTTTTTTATCTGTTACATTTGGATCATCTAATACTTCTTGGAATTGTCCGTTTGCTAAATCATCCATTGAAGATACTACATCTGGATGACGTAATAAACTCTTTGGAGAGAATACTACTAATGGCTTACGGAATTCTGTTTTTAATTGTCTTCTCATTAAGTGGAAGAAGTTGGCTGGCGTAGTTACATCGGCAATGTACATGTTGTGTTTTGCACATAATTGTAAGTAACGCTCCATACGTGCTGATGAGTGTTCTGCTCCTTGGTTTTCATAACCATGAGGCAACAACATTACCAATCCGTTTTGGTTGTTCCACTTATCTTCACCTGCAGAAATGTATTGATCAATCATAATTTGAGCTCCGTTAGAGAAATCTCCAAATTGTGCTTCCCAAATAGTTAAGGTTTTTGGCGATGCTAAGGCATATCCATATTCAAAACCTAAAACCCCATATTCTGAAAGATGTGAGTTGTAGATATAAAAGTTTCCTTTTTTATCTTTTATTTTGTCTAAAAGAATTACTTCTTCTTCTGAATCTTCTACTTTAACTACAGCATGACGGTGTGAAAATGTTCCTCGTTCCACATCTTGACCAGAAATACGTACGTCAAAACCTTCTTTTAGTAACGAACCATAAGCTAATAATTCGCCCATAGCCCAATCTAATTTATTGGTTTCCACCATGTTTTTTCTATCCCCAATTAACTTTGTAATTTTACTGATGAATTTCTTGTCAGATGGAAGTTGGGTAATCGTATCCGCAATTTCAGCTAATTGATTTTTATCAAATTTCGTATCGAATTTTTGTAGCATTACATCATCCGAAACTTGTTTGTAACCTTCCCATTCATTCTCCATGAACGGAGTAATTACAGTTAAGTCTTTCTTACGAGATGCTTCTAAATTCTCATCTAATTTTGCTTTATAAGCTTCTTCCAATTCTTTTACAAAACCAGCAGAAATAATGTTTTCCTGAATTAATTTTTCAGCATATAAATCTCTTGGATTTTTGTGTTTCGAAATCGCTTTGTATAAAATTGGTTGTGTAAAACGAGGCTCATCACCTTCATTGTGACCGTATTTTCTGTATCCTAATAAATCGATGAAAACGTCTCCACCAAATTCCATACGGTAATCTAAAGCAAACAACATTGCATGCACCACCGCTTCTGCATCATCTGCATTTACGTGTAAAACCGGTGACAAAGTTACTTTAGCGATATCCGTACAATAGGTTGACGAACGTGCATCTAAATAATTAGTTGTAAATCCAACTTGGTTATTGATTACTAAGTGAATTGTTCCACCTGTTTTGTAACCATCTAACTTCGCCATTTGAATGATTTCATACACAATACCTTGACCTGCAACCGCGGCATCACCGTGAACAGCGATTGGTAATACTTTTGAAAAATCGTCAGCGAAATATCTATCTTGTTTTGCTCTTGTGATACCTTCAATAACAGCACCTACTGTTTCTAAGTGCGAAGGATTTGGAGCTAAATTTAAGTTGATTTTTTTACCTGAATCCGTTAATCTATCCGAAGTTAAGCCTAAGTGATATTTTACGTCACCATCAAAGTTAGCGTCTTCGTCATAGTCTTTTCCGTCGAATTCAGAGAAGATATTTTGTGTGTTTTTTCCAAAGATGTTAGCCAAAACATTCAAACGACCTCTGTGTGCCATTCCCATTACAAATTGCTCCACACCTTTATCTGCCGCAGCTTCAACTAAAGCATCTAAAGCAGGAATTGCCGCCTCACAACCTTCTAATGAGAAGCGTTTTTGACCTACGTATTTAGTATGTAAGAAGTTCTCGAAAGAAACTGCTTCATTTAATTTCTTAAGGATATGTTTCTTTTGGTCAGCCGAAAAATTAGGTTGATTATCGTTGATGTCTAAACGATCTTTAATCCAATCTTGTACCTTAGGATCACGAATGTACATGAATTCCACTCCGATTGACTGACAGTAAACATTTTCTAGATGTTTGATAATATCAGCCAAAGTACTTGGTTTCATGTTCACGATTTTCGCTGCATCAAAAACCGTATTCAAATCAGCTTGCGATAATCCGAAATTTTCAAGAGCCAATGAAGGTCCGTGAACTCTTCTGTCTCTAACAGGATTTGTTTTAGTGAATAAATGACCGCGAGTTCTATATCCTTCGATTAATTTCAGAACATTGAACTCTTTTTGCATTTTTTCAGAAATTTCACTTGAATCACCCGAAGCTACATACGCAATTTGCTGACCCACTTCTTCTGAACCATAATTGGCTTGTGCAAAATCAAATCCTTGAAAAAAACTTCTCCAGCTTGGCTCTACGCTATCTGGATTTTGTAAATATTGTTCGTATAAATCGGCAAAAAAAGCCGTATGTGCAGCGTTTAAAAAGGAAAACCTATCCATAGTGTGTTGTCTAAAAGACGTTTAAATTAAAAATTTACGCAAAAGTAAAACATTTTATGATAATCTTTCAAGGATTTTTATACTTTTATAACATTAATTTTTTTAAAATGGTTTTATGAAAAAGAATTTCGTAATGAATTTAACATTTTTGTTAACTTTTGTTTTTTTATTTGGAATTAAATCTGAAATTTTTGCACAAGAAAGCACTCAAATGAAAACAAAAAGTGATTTTTGGAATCATGTGCAATTTGGTGGCGGATTAGGATTAGGAGTTGGTAATGGCTATGCTGATATTATGGTGGCACCAAGTGCTATTTACAACTTTAATCAATATGTATCAGCTGGTTTAGGCGTACAATACAACTATGTAAAACAACGCGATTTATATAAAGCGAATATGTATGGAGGAAGTATGATTGCTCTTTTTAATCCCATCGAAGAAATTCAAATTTCAACTGAATTAGAACAATTAAGAGTCAACAGAACTTTTAATGATTCATTTGGAAGCGATTCTCAAGACTTTTGGAACACCGCCTTGTTCGTTGGAGCAGGATATCGAAATGAAAATGTAACTATTGGAATTCGATACAATGTGTTGCACAAAGACAGAGACAATATTTATGCAGAAGCGTTTATGCCGTTTGTAAGAATTTATTTTTAATACTTATTTCGAAACCAAACCTTTTGCCACTCTCTTTTTAAAACCAAAAAAGCAACTTGTTCCGATAATTCCACTAAGTCGGAACCATCTAATTTTTTGATTTGCTCTTCTGGAACATCTATGATGTAGAGTAAATTCAAATATTCAGCAAATTTGTGTTGAATGAGTTTGTAGATTTTCTCTTGTACCAAATTCTTAAATTCGAATGGAAAAATACTTGCCGGTACATCTAAAGGCTCATTCGCCAAAGCAAAATCCTTATTCACTTGCTCAATCAACTTGAAGTACAAATGTTCTTCTTCAGCTTGTGAAATTAGTGATTCAATATTTGCGGGCGGATTATACATTTCTTCCCATTAAATTTTCACCAAAAGCTTTTAAGATGGCTTTCTTTTCATTTTCAATATCCATTTTTTCTAAAGTTTCAAATGCTTTGAAAGTGAAATCTTGGATGGCTTTTTTAGTAGCTTCGCTTGCTCCAGAAGTATTAAAAATGGCTTTTACCGATTCGATTTTATCATTATTATCCGTTGGTTGAATAGAAAACAAATGAAACAATTGTTGTTGGTCTTCTTCCTTGGCAAACTCCATTGCTTTTAGATACAAATAGGTTTTTTTATTTTCAATAATATCACCTCCTACTTGTTTTCCAAAAGTTTCTGGATTCCCGAAAGCATCTAAATAATCGTCTTGTAATTGGAAAGCAATTCCTAAATTCAATCCAAAATCATAAATCAAATCCGCATTTTCTTCCGAAGTTTCAGCAACAATAGCTCCCATTTTCATAGCAGCACCAACTAAAACAGCGGTTTTGTATTCAATCATTTTTAAGTATTCTGGAATCGTTACGTCATCACGAGTTTCAAAATCTACATCGTACTGTTGTCCTTCACAGACCTCTAACGCAGTTTTACTGAATAGTTTGGCCAATGCTTGAAAAATTTTTGGCTCATAATTTTCAAAATATTGATATGCTAAAATCAGCATTGCATCACCCGATAAAATTCCGGTATTCAAATCCCATTTTTCATGAACCGTTTGATTACCTCTTCTTAAAGGCGCATCATCCATAATATCATCGTGAATTAATGAAAAGTTATGAAATACCTCAACTGCAGTAGCCGCAGGAATCGCTTTTTCACAATCCACATTAAAAACTTCGGTTGCCATTAAGGTTAACACTGGGCGCATTCTTTTTCCGCCAAGTGATAAAATATACTGAATTGGTTCGTATAAATTTTTAGGTTTTTTGTTTGCTACAATTTGAGAAAATTGATTAGCCATTTTCTCTTGATAATAGGAAATAGAATGCATTTTTTGAATTTTTTGCTAAAATACTTCAATAATCTGAAATGAGGAGAATATATCAAGTGTTAAATTTATGTAAAAACATTGGAAACTATTTTTATGTTAAAAGTTTTCTTTATACATTTGCGCTCATATTTAACAAAAAATGAAAGACAAAATAATCAATAAAGCTAAAGAAATGTTTTTGAAACTCGGTTTTAAGAGCATCACTATGGACGATATTGCTTGTGAAATGTGTATTTCTAAAAAAACAATCTACAAATATTTTAGCAACAAAGACATTCTAATTGAAGAAAGTATTGATTTACTTCATAAAGAAGTGAAAGAAACAATGGACGCCATAATTTCTAAAAATTACAACGCCATTGAAGAAAACTTTGAAATTAAACGAATGTTCCGAGAAATGTTCAAAAGTGCTGAATCTTCACCTATTTATCAATTAAAAAAACATTATCCTGATATCTACAATAAGGTATTAAACATTCAAGTAAGCATTTGTGAAGACTGTTTTAGAAAGAACATTTTAAAAGGAATCAAAGAAGGATTGTACCGAGAAAATTTGGACGTTGAAAATTATGTAAAATTTTATTATACTTTAATATTTACAATAAACGAAAACACGATGCTAGAAAAAGAATCTCATGAATTAGAATTGAAAGCTTTGGAATATCACATTAGAGCGATGGCTACTTTAGCCGGAATAATCGAATTAGAAAAACATCTACAAAACCCTATATTATAAAAATGAAAAAAAATATATTAACAACATTTCTTCTTGTATCTGTATTAACGGCAAAAGTTAATGCACAAGAAATTAAAGAACTTAGTCTTAAAGATGCCATTTCTTTTGCTCTTGAAAACAAGTCAGAGGCTAAAAAAGCAAAATTAGAAGTAGAAAATAGCGAATATAAAATTCAAGAAGCTCGTTCTAGAGCGTTACCTCAAATAACAGCGAATGGAAGTTTAAATTACAATCCTATTCTTCAATTGAACGCTTTACCTGGTGATTTTTTTGGAGCTCCTGGAACTACCATTTTAGCTCCGTTAGGTCAAAAATGGAACTCTATTGCTGGAGTTTCCGTTAGTCAAGCCTTGTTTGATCAATCAGTTTTTACAGGATTAAAGGCAGCAAAAACCACGCGTGAATTCTATCAAATTAATGCTGACTTAACTGAAGAACAAGTTATTGAGCGTGTTGCAAATGCATATTACCAAGTATACGTGCAACAACAAAAATTAGAAGTTGTTGAAAATAATTTAAAAAATGCCAATAAGGTAAAAGATATCATCAAAGGTCAGTTTGATAACGGTTTAGCAAGAAAAATTGATTTGGATCGAATTAGCGTTCGTGTTAACAACATTAATTCAATAAAACAGCAACTTATAAACGCTATTAGTTTACAAGAAAATGCTTTAAAATTCTATATGGGAATGCCAGTTGAAAATAAAGTAGTAATTCCAAAGACCGCCTTTGAAGTTACACCACAAGACTTATCATCAACAGCTGATGTTACAGGAAGAACAGAATATTTGTTACTTAAAAAACAAGAACAATTATTAACCTACCAAAAAAAGGCAGCTCAAGCAGCTTATTATCCAACACTTTCATTAACTGGAAGTTACAATTATATTGGTCAAGGTCCAGAAATGCCATTATTTGCAAAACCAGCTGATGGTGTTTATTGGTCAGACTTTTCTTCTATTGGATTAAGTTTAAGAGTTCCATTATTTACAGGATTTGGAACAAGAGCAAAAGTAAGACAAGCAAACAACGCATTAAGTTCTTTAAAAGTGGATCTTGATGATACAAAATTAGCATTGGATTTAGCATTTGATAATGCAAAAAAACAACTTGAAAATAGTTTGATCACTATTAACAATCAAAAGGAAAACGCGCAACTTGCTAAAGAAGTTTTTGATAATACCAACAACAATTACACACAAGGATTAGCTGCATTAACCGATTTATTAGATGCAGAAAATGCTCTAGTTGAAGCACAAAACAATTACACAACTGCTATTTTAGAATACAAACTAGCGGAAATTCAATTCATAAAATCTAAAGGAGAACTAAAAAACTTATTAAACTAATAAACAAATGAAAAAAATAATTTATATCGTTTTAGGTGTAGGATTAGTAGGGGCTACTGTTGTAACTCTTATGAACAACAAAAAACAAAATGAAGCAGATACAGCTATTGTTGCTCAAGAAAATAGTAGCGTTGCTGTACGTGTAGCTACAGTAGGAACAAATCCTGTTGAAGATAACTTTGTTGCTAATGGAAACTTCTCACCTGACCAAGAATTAGAAATGGCCGCAGAACGTTCTGGAAAAGTAATCTCAATTTTAGTTAAAGAAGGTGATAAAGTAGCAAAAGGTCAAACAATAGCTATAATTAGAGGTGATGTGGTAAGTGTTGAAGCAGAAACAGCTAATGCTAATTATCAAAATGCTCTTAACGATTATAACCGATTCGAAAGTGCTTACAAAACTGGAGGTGTTACAAAACAACAATTAGACCAAGCTAGAATCAACATGATTAACGCTAAGTCTAGATTAACTCAAGCTAATATTAATGTTGGTGACACAAGAGTTAAAGCTCCTTTCGGAGGAATTATCAATAAAAAATTCATTGAAGTTGGAGCTATATTGAGCGCTATGCCACCAACAAAAATGTTTGAAATTGTAAATACAAGTTCGTTAAAACTGAAAGTAAATGTTAGTGAACGTCAAGTGGCACAATTAAAAATTGGTTCGGTTGTAAAAGTAAAAGCAAGTGTTTTTCCTGATAAAGAATATACTGGAAAAGTAACTTTTATTGCTCCAAAAGCTGACACATCTTTAAACTTCCCTATTGAAGTGGCAATAACAAACAATCCTAATAACGAAATAAAAGCAGGAATGTATGGTTCTGTAGTTTTTGGTGCGCCAGAAGGAAAACAACCTGAATTGATGACAATTCCAAGAAGTGCCTTTGTAGGAAGTGTTAGTAGCAACCAAGTTTATGTTGTGGAAAAAGACATCGCAGTAATGAAAAAAGTTGTGGCAGGAAGAGTGTTTGGAGATAAAGTTGAAATATTAAGCGGCTTAAACAATGGAGATGTAGTAGTAACTAGTGGTCAAATTAACTTAAGTGATAGCACTAAAGTTTCTATCGTAAAATAATAAAAAGGACGCTTACTTAAAACCGATTATATGAAAATTGTAGATATATCAATTAAAAGACCTTCTATGGTTATCGTACTTTTTACGATACTATTATTAGGTGGACTATATAGTTATAAACAGTTGAGTTATGAGTTAATTCCAAAATTTGAGATTAACGTTGTAACCGTTTCAACTGTTTATCCTGGAGCTTCTCCAAGTGAAGTGGAAAACACCGTAACCAAGAAAATTGAGGATGCGGTTTCTACCATGGAGAACATCAAAAAATTAGAATCAAAGTCATACGAAAGTTTATCGGTAGTAATGATTACGCTAACTGCGGATGCCGATGCCGATTATTCTTTGAACGATGCCCAACGTAAAATCAATGCGGTATTAAAAGACTTACCAGATGATGTTGATCCGCCTTCATTAAGTAAATTCTCATTGAGTGATTTACCTATTATGACCATCGGTGCAACGGCTAGTATGGATGAAGTTGCCTTCTACGACTTATTAGACAAGAAAATCCAACCGATTGTTTCTCGTGTTCCAGGTGTGGCGCAAGTTAACTTAGTTGGTGGTGAAGAAAGAGAAATTAAAGTAAGCTTAGATGCTACTAAATTACAAGGATTTGGATTATCTGTTCCTCAAGTGCAACAAGCCGTTTTATCTTCAAACTTAGATTTCCCTACGGGTAATATTAAAACTAGAGAAAACAGTACAACCATTCGTTTATCTGGAAAATATAAATCAGTTGAAGAGTTACGCAATTTAGTTGTTGCTTCAAACAACGGCGTTCAAGTACGTTTAGGCGATGTAGCTGATGTACAAGATGCGCAAAAAGACGTTTCTAAAATCTCAAGAATTAATGAAAAAGGCTCAATCCTTTTGCAAGTTATTAAACAATCAGATGCAAATGCCGTTGAAGTTAGTAAAAAAGTAAAAGAAGCTGTTGCTAAAATTGAACAAGATTACGCAAAATCGAATTTGAAATTAAAAATCGCAAACGATAGTAGTGAATTTACTTTAACTGCTGCCGATAATGTAATGCACGATTTATTTCTAGCCGTGTTTTTAGTAGCTTTCGTAATGTTATTCTTCTTACACAGTTTACGAAATGCGGCTATCGTAATGGTATCGATTCCTGCTTCGTTGATTGCTACTTTTATAGGAATTTCATTAATGGGATACACATTAAACTTGATGAGTTTACTTGGACTTTCGTTAGTAGTAGGAATCTTAGTAGACGACGCAATTGTAGTATTAGAGAACATTCACCGTCACATGGAAATGGGTAAAAACAAGGTTCGCGCAGCTTATGATGGTGCAGCCGAAATTGGATTTACTGTTACCGCCATTACTTTAGTTATCGTGGTCGTATTCTTACCAATTGCCATGAGTACTGGATTAGTTTCTAACATCATTACGCAATTTTGTGTTACAGTAATTATTGCTACATTATTGTCGTTATTGGCTTCCTTTACTATTGTGCCTTGGTTATTCTCACGTTACGGAAAATTAGAACATTTAAATAAAGAATCATTTTTTGGAAAAATTATTTTAGGTTTTGAAAACTACCTAGATAAATTCACTCACAAAGTAACAGACATTTTAACTTGGTCTTTAAATTACAAAAAAACAACTTTAGCCATTGTATTGGTAATGTTTTTTGGTTCATTCGGATTAGTTACAGGTGGTTATATTGGAGGCGAATTCTTTGCTAAAACAGATAAAGGCGAATTCTTAGTTCAAATTGAAATGCCAAAAGACGTTTCAATTGAGCAAACGAATTTCATGACACAAAAAGCAGAAGCTTATCTAAAAAAAGATAAAAATATCGTAGACATGATCACCACAGTAGGTCAAACTAGTGATGGTATGGGAGCTACTCAGTCTACAGCATATAAAGCTGAAATTTTGATTTCTTTGGTTGAAAAATCAAAACGTGATGACAACTCGTTTATATATGCAGCTAAAATCAAACGTCAATTAGAAAAAGAATTAGTAGGAGCTAAAGTAAAAACAGTTCCTATGGGATTATTAGGTGCCGATAAAGCTCCAATTGCTTTAACTGTTACAGGTCCAAATTTTGATGATGTAATGCTATTTGCTCAAAAAGCAGCTGCTGAATTGAAAAAAGTGCCAGGAGCTTCAGAAGTAAAACTAACTTCAGAAGCTGGAAATCCTGAAATCAGAGTTCAAGTGGACCGTGATAAAATGGCGGCATTAGGATTAAACCTTCAAACAGTTGGTTTAACAATGCAAACCGCTTTCAACGGAAATACTGATGGAAAATTTAGAGCAGGAGAATATGAATATGATATTAACATCAGATTCAATGAATATGATCGTTCTAACATTAATGATGTAAACAATCTGATTTTCGTAAACAACATGGGACAACAAATTAAATTATCTCAATTTGCAGAGGTTATTGAAAGTTCAGGTCCAAGCATGTTAGAAAGAAGAGACAAAAGTACCTCGGTTACGATTGAAGCGCAATCTGTAGGAAGACCATCTGGTACTATTGCAACTGAATGGGAATCTGTATTTTCAAAAATGGAACGTCCAACAGGAGTTAATTATGTTTGGGGTGGAGATATGGAAAATCAAACTGAAGGTTTTGGTACTTTAGGAATTGCGTTACTTGCTGCTATTATTTTAGTTTACTTAGTAATGGTTGCCTTATATGATGACTTTGTAACACCTTTTGTAGTATTGTTTTCTATTCCGTTATCATTTATTGGAGCGTTATTTGCTTTGGCATTAACTAATAATTCACTTAATATTTTCACCATTTTAGGTATTATTATGTTAATTGGTTTAGTTACGAAAAACGCTATTTTATTAGTTGACTTTGCTAATCACAGAAAAGATGCTGGAGAATCAACATTCAACGCATTAGTTCAGGCAAACCATGCTCGTTTACGCCCCATCTTAATGACAACAATTTCCATGGTAATAGGGATGATTCCTATTGCGCTTGCAAAAGGTGCTGCAGCAGAGATGAATAATGGTTTAGCTTGGGTAATTATTGGTGGTCTGATTTCCTCTTTATTCTTAACTTTAATTGTGGTTCCAGTTGTTTATGCTATTGTTGATAGTATTAGAGTGAAACTAGGAAGAGATGTTAAAGTAGATTATGACACTTTAATGAAAGCTGATTATGTTCACAAAGAATTAAGCGAAGACGGATTTACACCAAAGCATTAAATTTAATTTATTGAATAAAAATGCCTCAGATAATTGAGGCATTTTTATATTTCAAAATATACTATGTCAATTAGAATAACAATTTAAAATAAACTCAAAACCATCAATCAATGAAATTAATTTTTTCTATTTTAACGTGCTTCTTTTTTCTTTTTGCAAAAGGTCAAGAAAATAAAGAACTTAAAGAAAATGTTAAATCAGCAATTAACAACAGGTTCCCAACAACCCGAATGTTTGATCTAAAATTTGAAAATTATTTACCAACCGACTTCGATTCAGAATTATTTGACAATCCGTTTGAAAAAGGCGAAATCAAAAATCATTCTCGTTTTAGCG
>NZ_JAYRPD010000021.1:0-2126 GCF_041911335.1 Flavobacterium sp. | reverse complement strand
ACCGAAGGTTTAGTTCAACATCGGTTTTGCGTCAGGCGGGCTGACGTATAAACTTGAAGCCTTGTGCTTCGATTAAACATTAGAAATAAATTTAGGCTTTTGTGCTCCGAAACCCGCCCGAACGCAAAGCCGAACAACGTTGTGCGTCATCTTGAAGCGACATAAACCTTAATGAAACAAAAATTAAAATGAGAAAAATAATAATACTTTTAAATATAATTATATTAGTAAACTTTACCGCAAATTGCCAAACTAAAAAACTAAATACAAAAGAAGTTGTAAAAACAGAATTTGGAAATATTTTGGATAGTTTAGAAGTAAACGGATCAATTTTAATTTATGACGTAAAAAACAAAATATATTATTCTAACGATTTTTCTTGGGCAAAAACTGGAGTAATTCCAGCATCAACTTTCAAAATTCCGAACTCAATAATTGCTTTAGAAACTGGAATAATTAAAAATGATTCTGCAATTTTCAAATGGAATGGTGAAAAACGGAGATTTAAAAGTTGGGAAGAAGATTTGACTTTTAAAAAAGCGTTTCAAGTTTCTTGTGTTCCTTGTTATCAAGAAATTGCTAGAAAAGTTGGTGTAAAAAGAATGAAAAAATATTTGAGAAAATTAGATTACAAAGGAATGGTTTTCGACACTTTAACCATTGATAATTTTTGGCTTGAAGGAAATTCAAAAATATCTCAAAAACAACAAATCGACTTTTTAAGGAAATTCTATTTTTCAAAATTTCCAATTTCTGATAGGACAATAAAGATTGTCAAAAATATTATGGAAATTGAGCGAACTGAAAATTACATTTTAAGCGGTAAGACTGGATTAAGTTCGATAGAAGAAAAATATAATGGTTGGTTTGTTGGTTATGTTGAAACAAAATCTAATGTTTATTTTTTTGCAACAAATGTAATTCCGACAGACGGATTGAATGTTGATGATTTTATTTCATCGAGAATTAATGTAACAAAAAATGCGTTAAAGCAAATGAATATAATGAAATGATAAATGCCACTAACATATGGTAGCCGATAATTGCCGGCTTTCGTGCCAACTTGATACTTTGGTGCTTTTAACGAACCGAAGTGCTAAATTGATACGAAAGTGCTGTAAATCCGGCAACTACGGCTACCATTTTTCGTTATGTGTAATTTTAGCCGCAAACGCAGTTAAAACAAAAAGGCTCCGAATTTCGGAACCTTCTTTTTATCATTTCATTTTTCTAAAAAACTTGTACAACAAATCGATTTTATTTGAACAAAGAATTGGCATTGCTTCAAAAAGGGTTTCTTCATCCCATTCCCACCATTTCATTTCCTGCAATTTTTGGATGTCATCATCACTAAATCTCTTTTTTATCAATTTGGCTGGATTTCCCCCTACAATTGAATAAGGTTCAACATCTTTTGTAACCAAAGCACGACTGCCAATAACAGCTCCATCTCCTATCTGAACTCCTGGCATTATCATAGCTTCACTACCAATCCAAACATCATTCCCAACAACTGTATCTCCTGCTTTTTGAAATCCATCTTGGCTTTTACTGAAAACATCAAATTCAGACATATAAAAAAATGGAAAACTGGAAATCCAATCATATTTATGACCTTGATTACCTGCCATTATGAAACTTGCACCGCTCCCTATTGAACAATAAGAACCGATAATTAGTTTATCGACATCATTCCTGTCCGGAAACAGATAACGAGCACAATCGTCAAATGAATGACCGTGATAATAACCAGAATAATAAGAATATTTACCCGAAATTATATTGGGATTAGTTATGTGGTCTTTGATTATTTTTCCTTTAAAAGGACTTTCGAAGTAATTTTTCATTATTTAACATATTTAATTTACAATAAGAGACAATAAGGAAACGAAGAATAATACTAAACTATTCTCTTCCTATACGTTGCGTAAAGTAAATTTGCTAATCTGATAATTTCATCTGACAAAGATACTAAAAAACTACACATAATAACTAGAGTTTCGTTGCGTGCGGAGCACGAACAATGAAACTCCTGTTGAACGGAAGCTTTGGGAGCTCTTTTCAGGAGTTATGGGGTTGTCGTAAAATTTTTAAATGATATTTGAAAGAGAACAGGACATTCTCTT
>NZ_JAYRPD010000020.1:0-40716 GCF_041911335.1 Flavobacterium sp. | reverse complement strand
ATGAAATAAAACAATATATAAACTATTACAATAACGAAAGAATTAAATCAAATCTAAACAAAATGAGCCCGATTAAATATCGAGCTCACTATTATCAAAATTAATTATAAATTTGTCTAAACTTTTGGGTGCAGTCTAAATGGAAGGTTTTTTATTTAAATTTTACATATTTCTTCTATACTGACCACCCACCTCAAACAATGCGCTGGTGATTTGTCCTAACGAACACACTTTCGTAGCATCCATTAATTTTTCAAAAATGTTTTGGTTGTTGATAGCAGCTTCTTGAATTACATTTAACTGTTCTTCAACCTTGTCAGAATTTCTCTTATGCAGATTATTCAACATATCAATTTGATATTGTTTTTCTTCCTCTGTTGCACGAATAACCTCAGCTGGGATAACTGTTGGTGAACCTTTTGAACTTAAGAACGTATTTACACCAATAATTGGAAATTCTCCTGTATGTTTTAAGGTTTCGTAATACAATGATTCTTCTTGAATTTTTGAACGTTGGTACATCGTTTCCATTGCACCAAGAACTCCGCCACGTTCTGTGATTCTTTCGAATTCTTGTAAAACAGCTTCTTCCACTAAATCGGTTAATTCTTCAATAATGAATGAACCTTGAATTGGATTTTCATTTTTCGCTAAACCTAATTCTTTATTAATAATCAACTGAATTGCCATTGCTCTACGCACTGATTCTTCTGTTGGTGTTGTAATCGCTTCGTCGTAAGCATTTGTGTGTAACGAGTTACAGTTATCGTAAATTGCATATAACGCTTGTAAAGTCGTACGAATATCGTTGAAATCAATTTCTTGAGCGTGTAATGAACGTCCAGAAGTTTGAATGTGGTATTTCAACATTTGTGCTCTTTCGTTAGCACCGTATTTATTTTTCATGGCTTTTGCCCAAATTTTACGTGCTACACGACCGATTACCGCATATTCAGGGTCGATTCCGTTTGAGAAAAAGAAGGATAAATTCGGACCGAAATCGTTGATATTCATTCCTCTACTTAAATAGTATTCCACGTAAGTGAAACCATTTGCTAACGTGAAAGCTAACTGAGTAATTGGATTCGCACCCGCTTCAGCAATATGATATCCAGAAATTGAAACCGAATAAAAATTACGAACATTTTGCTTAATGAAATATTCCTGAACATCACCCATTAAACGTAATGCAAATTCAGTTGAGAAAATACAAGTGTTTTGTGCTTGATCTTCTTTTAAAATATCCGCTTGAACCGTTCCACGAACTTGTGCTAACGTTTTTACTTTGATGTCTTGGTAAACCTCTAAAGGTAAAACTTGGTCTCCAGTTACTCCTAAAAGCATCAAACCTAAACCATTATTCCCTTCTGGTAAAGTACCTTGATATTTTGGACGCTCTACTCCTTTTTTCTTGTAAATTTCATTGATTTTAGCTTCAACTTCGTGTTGTAAACCGTTTTCAATGATATATTTTTCACAGTTTTGATCGATGGCAGCATTCATGAAGAATCCTAACAACATTGGTGCTGGACCATTAATTGTCATCGAAACCGAAGTTAACGGATGACTTAAATCGAAACCTGAATATAATTTCTTAGCATCATCTAAACAACAAATCGAAACTCCTGCATTTCCAATTTTCCCATAAATATCTGGTCGAACGTGTGGATCATTTCCGTATAAAGTTACCGAGTCAAAAGCAGTTGACAAACGTTTTGCAGGTAATCCAGCTGATACATAGTGGAAACGTTTGTTGGTTCTTTCTGGTCCTCCTTCTCCGGCAAACATTCTACTTGGATCTTCTCCTTCACGTTTGAATGGATATAATCCTGATGCGAATGGAAATTCTCCCGGTACGTTTTCTTGTAAATTCCATTTTAAGATATCGCCCCAAGCTTGGTATTTTGGTAAGGCAACTTTTGGAATTTGTGAATGGGATAACGATTCGGTATGCGTTGCAATTTTGATTTCTTTATCACGAACTTTAAAACTATAAACCGGATTTTTGTATTTATTTACTTTTTCGTCCCAAGTTAAAATGATTTCCCAATTATATGGATCTAAATTCATTTTTACTCGGTCGAATTCTTTAGTTAATAACGAAACGAAATCTTTGTTATCAGCAGTAATTTTTAAAGAACTTTCAACAATTCCGGCTTTGTCTAATTGCGGTACATTTCCGTTAACCGATTCGATGGTTTTGAAAATTCCGTATAATTTCTGAGCTACTTCTACTTGAGAAAGTGCTGTTTCATCGTATTTTCTATTGTTTTCTGCAATTTCAGATAAATAACGAGTTCTGTGTGGCGGAATTACGAAAATCTTCTCGCTCATTTCACGCGTAATTTCAAAAGTCGATTTTAAATCAGCTCCTGTTTTCTCCACAATCTTATCCATGATAGATTTGTAAAGCGTGTTCATTCCTGGATCGTTGAATTGCGACGCGATAGTTCCAAAAATTGGCATTTTATCGGTATCTACATCCCATAAATTATGATTGCGTTGGTATTGTTTTTTTACATCACGAATGGCATCTAAAGCGCCACGTTTGTCGAATTTGTTTAACGCTACTAAATCAGCAAAATCTAACATATCGATTTTTTCCAACTGAGTTGCTGCTCCAAATTCTGGCGTCATTACATATAAAGAAACATCAGAATGGTCCATAATTTCAGTATCTGATTGTCCAATTCCTGAAGTTTCTAAAACAATCAAATCGTATTTTGCAGCTTTCAATACTTGAATCGCTTCTGCCACATATTTTGATAACGCTAAATTTGATTGACGAGTTGCTAACGAACGCATGTAAACACGAGAATTGTTGATGGCATTCATACGAATTCTATCGCCTAACAAAGCTCCGCCTGTTTTACGTTTTGATGGGTCAACCGAAATTAAACCGATTGTTTTCTCTGGAAAATCGATTAAAAAACGACGCACTAATTCATCTACTAACGATGATTTTCCTGCACCACCCGTTCCTGTAATTCCTAAAACTGGAATTTTTGACGTTTCATTCTTTTGGTGAATTTCATCAAAAACCGATTTTGCAATTTCAGGAAAATTCTCAGCTGCAGAAATTAATCTTGCAATTGCAGTTGGATTTTTCTCTTCGATATGCGATAATTCTCCCGTAAGTTTATCTCCAATTGGATAATCGGAACGTTGTACTAAATCGTTAATCATCCCTTGTAATCCCATAGCACGACCGTCGTCTGGTGAATAAATTCTTTCGATTCCGTATTCGTGTAATTCTGAGATTTCAGATGGTAAAATTACACCTCCACCTCCACCAAATATTTTGATGTGACCTGCTCCTTTTTCTTTAAGCAAATCGTACATGTATTTGAAATATTCGTTATGACCTCCTTGGTAAGATGTCATTGCAATTGCATTAGCATCTTCCTGAATAGCGGTATTTACTACTTCTTCCACACTTCTATCATGCCCTAAGTGAATAACTTCTACTCCTGTAGCTTGAATAATTCTACGCATGATATTGATAGCTGCATCGTGTCCATCAAAAAGTGACGCTGCGGTCACAATTCTTACTTTATTTTTAGGAATATAAGGAGTTTGTAGTTCCATATGTAATTTTTGTTCGTTTTAAAGGGTGCAATTTACGAATTTAATAATTTTATTTCATTTAAAATTTTGAATTAATTGTGATAAAAATTGGCACTATCTTTGTCTAAATAGTTGACAAAATATTTATCATGAAAAAAATCGTATTAAGTTTATTTGTTTGTTTTTAGTTTATTTGGATGTGCCGAAATGCAACAAGTATTAGACCAATTACCACAAGGTACAGGAGTTTTGAGCCAGGCGGAAATTGGAAACGGATTGAAAGAAGCCTTAAATAATGGAATTACCAAACAAGTTTCAAAATTAACTGCTACAGATGGCTTTTTTAAGAATGAAGCTGTTAAAATTTTATTACCACAAGAATTGCAAGTGGTAGATAAAAAATTACGTCAAATAGGGATGAGTAAATTAGCCGATGAAGGATTGAAAGTCTTAAATCGTGCTGCTGAAGACGCGGTAAAAGAAGCGACTCCGATCTTCGTTGATGCTGTAAAACAAATGACTTTTAATGATGCCAAAAATATTTTGATGGGTAATGAAAGTTCGGCAACGACTTATTTACAAAACACGACTTCTACTGCTTTGTATGCAAAATTTAATCCTATGATTAAAAATTCTTTTGCAAAAGTAGGTGCTGATAAAGTTTGAACCAACATCATTACGAAATACAACGCCATTCCGTTAGTGACAAAAGTGAATCCTGATTTAACGGATTATACAACCAACAAAGCAATGGAAGGTGTTTTCAAAATGATTGCTATTGAGGAGAAGGAAATTCGTAC
The DNA here is from genome assembly GCF_041911335.1 of Flavobacterium sp. GTDB lineage: Bacteria > Bacteroidota > Bacteroidia > Flavobacteriales > Flavobacteriaceae > Flavobacterium. Next base: position 36,349 of record NZ_JAYRPD010000020.1, on the reverse strand, counting down.
AAATTTAACAGCAAGAAGTTCCGATTTATTAAAAAAGGTTTTTGCTTTACAAGACAAAAAATAATGAATTGTAATTTATTTTTTACAGAAAAAACGTTTTCGTAAAAATTTAGTAATCAATAACATAAGAATAACATAACCTTAACATTACAATTCAAAAAAAGGTAAGATATTTGCAACGTAATAAGAGAAAGTTTCTCATTTAGTTAGGGTTAGTTTAGAAAAAATCACTCCGATGCAAATCGGAGTTTTTTTGTTTTTGTAAGGTACGTTTTGTAAATATTTTATTATATTTGACAAACAAAAAAGTATGATGTTTAATATACATATTCATCAAAAATGGTGAGATATGTATTAGTAAGTTAACATATAAAGAAGTTAAATTTCAAAAAGTTTTTTGTGATTGCTTACGTCTTTATATAAACAAAAAACCAGAACTTTCATTCTGGCTTTTCAATTTTTTAAAACTATTTTTTATTCCAATACAAAAGAAACTGAAACATTAGAAATAATCTCAATTTCTCCAATAGCTAATGTTTCCTTAGGCATTGCACTTCCATCTGCCATCGCCATAGTTTTCATTTCGGCATAAACTGGTCGTGGATAGTTGGTATAAGAATTATCAGAAATCACTAAAGCCTTCCCTACTTTTTGTCCCGCTAAAACAGAAACGTAATCTTCTGCTTTTTGTTTGGCATCTACCATTGCTTTTTTACGAGCATCACGTTCAAACTCTTTAATCTTAGACGATTTAAACTCTACTCCTTGAATTGAGTTGATACCGCTATCTACCAAATCCATCATTAACTTATCGTATTTGGTTAAGTCTTTCAAATGAATAGAAATCGTTTGATTGGCTACATAATTGTATTTTTTTGTATTATAATCGTAGTTTTTGTACAAATTCACACGTTGTGTTTGATAATCGGCTGTTGGAATTCCACGTTGCTTGATTAATTTCAACACTTTATCTACAATTTCATCGTTTTTCTTTTTTACTTCGGCTGCTTCTTTACCTGTATTTTCCACCGCAACTGTAATTATCGCTTCGTCTGGAGTTACTTTGATTTTTCCTTCGCCAGAAACACTAATTTGTGGAACTGTTTTTACTTCTTGTGCGTGTACCATACCTACTGAGAATAATAGTATCATTACTAGTTTTTTCATAATCTTAATATTTTAATAATTTATAGTTTTCAAGTATTGTGCCAAAAATGAATCCACTTATATTTTTTTCATTTTAGCCATGATAAATAAAATTACAATAGGAACCAACAATGCTATTACTGTTTTTGATTCTTCTGTAATTAAAAAAGGGAATTTTGCTAAAGTAATTCCAAATCCGCCAATGGCACCTCCAAAATGCGCTACATGTCCAATATTATCGCTTTTTGCTTTCATGCCATAGATCGAAAATAGTAAATATGCGAATCCGAAAATATAACCTGGAATGAATCCGTACATATACAAATTAGGTTCTAACAAAATAGCACTATAAATAATTCCCATTACCGCACCAGAAGCGCCAACCGCTCGGTAGTAATATTCATCTTTATGAAAATACAAAGTGAGTAAATTTCCTGCAATTAAACTTCCAAAATAAAGATAAGCAAAATACATAGCACCTACACTATTAATTACAAAAGGAGCAAACATATAAAGCGTAAACATATTGAAAAGCAAATGCATCAAATCTACATGTAAAAATCCAGACGAAAACATTCTGTATTGTTCGCCTGAGCGAATGCTTCCAATGTGAAATTCGTATTTTCTGAAGAAAGAAGAATCGTTAAAGGCTTTGTAACTGATTAAAGCATTAGCCACCAAAATCACTAATAAAACAATGTTCATAAAGTTTTTTTTGTAAATTTAGGAATACTTTGTCAAATTTACTTGGAACGAAAGAAGTATATTTGTAAAAAATTTTAGGTAATGCAATTATTGATTTATATACTGGTTTATCCCATTTTATGGATAATTTCTATACTTCCCTTCCCTATTTTTTATTTGCTATCTGATGCTATTTGCTTTTTGGTATATAACCTTATCGGATATCGAAAAAAAGTAGTTCGAAAAAACATACGACTAGCACTTCCTCATTTATCTGAAAAAGAACAACTTACCGTAGAGAAAAAGTTTTACAGTCACATGTGTGATATGTTTTTAGAAATGATAAAAACCATGAGCATTTCGCAAAAAGAAATGGAAAAACGTTTTGTTTTTACTAATATGGAAGTGTACTATGATTTAGAGAAAAAAAATAAAAGTATTGCCCTGATGTGCGCGCATTATGCGAGTTACGAATGGGTGATTTCGATGAATTATTATACTAATTTCAAAGGAATTGGAATTTATAAGAGATTAGCAAATCCGTATTTTGATAAATTGGTGAAACGTATCCGTTCTAAATTTAAAGCTGAATTGATTACCACCAAAGAAACTATCGCTACGATTAAGAATAATTACCGAAACAACGTTTTAAGTTTGTATGGTTTTGCTAGTGACCAATCGCCAAGAGTAAGTGCTGCTCATCATTGGGCATCCTTTATGGGACATGTGGTTCCAGTGCATACAGGTGCAGAAATGTTAGCCAAACGTTTTGATATGAATGTGATTTTTTTAAGAACTAAAAAAATAAAACGTGGTTATTACGAAGCAAGTTTTGAAATTCTTTCTGAAGATGTAAAATCGGTTCCTAATTATGAGATTACTGATAAATTCTTGAAGTTAGTAGAAGAACAAATCTATGAAGCACCCGAATTTTACTTGTGGACGCATAAAAGATGGAAACATACAAAAGAAAAAGCTCAGTAATCACTGAGCTTTCTTTTTATAAATTAAACCAATTGTGAACCATTTCCTTGATTTCACCTTTGGCACTTTTATGAACAAATTCATTGGTTTTAGGATTGTATTCATAATCCGTTCCCCATTCTTTATGATTAGCTGCTAAAGCTTTGATGTTTTCGCAAACGAATTCTATTTCTTCTGTTGTAGTTGTTGGGTGAATCGACATACGAATCCATCCTGGTTTTTGAATTAAATCTCCTGAAGAAATTTTACAAACTAAATCGTGCGAAGTTTCTTGATCTACGTGTAGTAAATAATGTCCGTAAGTCCCAGCACAACTGCAGCCACCACGCGTTTGAATTCCGAATTTATCATTTAATAATTTTACTCCTAAATTGTAATGTAAATCATCAATATAAAACGAAATGACTCCTAACCTGTCTTGGTGTTGGTTTGCCAAAATATGTAAGTTATCGATATTTCCAAGAGCTTCAAAAATGTAAGCAACAATTTCGTGTTCTCTTTCTAAAATATTTTGAACACCCATTTTTTCTTTCAACTGAATTGCCAAAGCCGTTTTCATTACTTGTAAGAAACCTGGAGTTCCACCATCTTCTCTATCTTCGATATTGTCGATGTATTTGTGTTCGCCCCAAGGGTTAGTCCAACTTACGGTACCACCACCGGGACAATCGGGAACGTTATTTTTGTATAAATCTTTGTTGAAAATCAAAACGCCTGAGGTTCCAGGACCACCTAAAAACTTATGAGGCGAAAAGAAAATCGCATCCAAATAACTTTCTGCATCTTCTGGGTGCATATTGATATTCACATACGGACCCGAACAAGCGAAATCTACAAAGCAAACACCGTTATTTTGGTGCATTAATTTTGCCACTTCATGATACGGAGTTCTAATTCCGGTAACGTTTGAACAAGACGTTATTGAAGCTATTTTAAAACTTCTGTCTTTGTATTTTTCTAGTAAATTCTTTAATTCATTAATACATAACAATCCATTTTCATCGGCTGGAATTACCACAACATCAGCAATGGTTTCTAACCATGACGTTTGATTAGAATGGTGTTCCATGTGCGAAATAAAAACGATTGGTTTCAACTCGTTTGGAATCGCAGTAAACTCTTTTAAATTTTCTGGAATACGAAGTCCTAAAATACGTTGGAATTTGTTTACAACACCCGTCATTCCGGTTCCATCGGTAATTAAAATATCCGAATCCGATGCGTTTACATGATGTTTGATAATGTGACGTGCTTCATGATACGCCATTGTCATAGCGGTTCCTGTAACTGAAGTTTCGGTATGCGTATTGGCAACAAACGGACCAAAATCATTCATCAATTTCTCTTCAATTGGACGATATAATCTTCCACTGGCTGTCCAATCGGTATAAATGATTTTCTTTTCCCCAAAAGGCGATTGAAATTTTTGATTGATACCAATTATATCCTTTCTGAATTGATCAAAATAACACTCTAATTCAGTTTTTGTAGTTGTAGTTGACATGTTTTAACCTAATTTATTTATTCTTTCGTTTGTCTTTCGTATAAAACCGTTTCTACTGTTTCAAAATAAGTTGGTTTTCCTTCTGTGACAAAATATTTTATTAAAACTTGACCCCATAAATCGCCACAAGAAAATTCAGCAATTATCCATCTGTGATTCAGAATTTTTGATGTATTAATCAAAAACGGAACACCATCAATTGGTTCATAAGGAACAAGCGGATTTCCTTTTTTATTTTCGTTTAAACTAATCAAATCTTCTTTAACTTTTACAGCAACTTTTTGATAATCTAGATTGTTAGAAAAGAAATATTCTTGTGCATCTTCGTCGCTTTCCAAAGCAAAATAATTAGCATTAGCTAAAGTGGCAACAGAATCTCTCGACGTTTTTAAATTCGCTTTTACTTTTAGTATTTCTTTGTCTTTTGCATCTAATATTTTGGTTGAATTCACATATTGAAATACATTAAACAATAATGAGAAAATCAAAGCATACAAAATTACGTTCTTCATAAGTATTAAATATTAATTTCTAAATTGTCATAAGCTACAAACACATTTTCTGGCAATTTCTTCTGAATTTCTTTATGAAAACCAAACAAATGGCTGATATGTGTTAAATAAGTCGTTTTTGGATGCACCAAAGATATGAAATGTAAAACTTCTTCTAAATTAAAATGTGTCGCATGTGGTTCTTCTCGCAAGCAATTCACAACCAAAACCTTACAATCTTTAATTTTTTCGATTTCAGAAGCATCCATTGTTTTCACATCTGTCAAATACACAAAATCTTGAATTCGGTATCCAAAAACTTGCAACGAACCATGGTACGCATTTACGGGAATAACAACTTCATTATTCACTATAAACGATTGATTATTAATGACTTCATTTTCAGAAACAGAAGGTGCTCCTGGATATTTATTTTCGGTTTCAAAGATGTAATCGAATCTTCGTTCTAAATTCTTCAATACACGTTCATGAGCATAAATGGCAATAGCTCCTTGTTTAAAAAAGAACGGACGAATATCGTCTAAACCTGCAGTATGGTCAGCATGTTCGTGTGTAAATAACAAAGCGTCAATTTTAGGACATTTCGAATTTAGCATTTGTTGTCTAAAATCGGGACCACAATCGATAACAATAGAAGCATCTTCGGTTTCAATCCAAACAGAAACACGTAATCTGTTGTCTTTTTTATCCGTACTCAAACAAACTGAGTGATGACTTCCAATTACTGGAATTCCTTGAGATGTACCTGTTCCTAAAAAGTAAATTTTCACAACCTTATCTTTTGCACAAAAATAACAATAATTATGGTAGTTTTTATAAAATGATTAACTTTGCAATTAGAGATTATTATTCTCGTGTACCCCAAAATATATTTTAATGAAAAGTATGGTTACAGATATTAAAGTTCGTGGAGATAAAGAGATAGAGCAAATCCCTTCCATTAAAGATAAAGCATTAAGAATCAATCTTAATGAAAACATCTATGGAACGTTTGCAGAGATTGGTGCAGGACAAGAAACAGTACGTAACTTTTTTAGAGCTGGAGCCTCTTCTGGAACTATAGCAAAAGCCATGTCGGCATACGATAAAGACTTTAGTGACGCTATCTATGGTGAAGAATCTGATGGTCGTTATGTAACAGAAAGTCGTCTTCGTAAAATGCTAACTCATGAAATTAATCTTGTTGAACAACGTTTAAGTAGAGACAAACATCCAAATAAATTGTTTTTTAGTTATGCTAATACGGTTGCTACAATCGACTTTGCAAAGCAATTTAAAGGTCACGGATGGGTTGGAATCGTTTACCAAGTAGAGCCAGATGAAGATTATAACGAAATTATTCTTCACATTCGTTTCAAAGAAAATGATGCTAAATTACAACAAGAAACTCTAGGGATTTTAGGGGTAAATTTAATTTATGGTGCTTTCTATAAATACAACGACCCAAAAAAATTACTTCGTTATTTATACGATCACTTAGATAAAGACCAATTAGAAATTGATACGGTAAACTTCTCAGGCCCAAGATTTGCCAATGTGGACAATCGTTTGATGAGTTTACAATTAGTTAAAAATGGAATGACAGATGCCGTAATGTTTGGTCCAGATGGGAAAAACATTTTACCTGCTGCTGTTTTATATAAGAAGAATATCTTAGCATTAAGAGGGAGTTTTAGACCTGTTACTAAAGTAAATATGGACATGTATGAGGAATCATATAACATGTTTATCAAAGAAAATAAAGTAGCCGAAGACAACACATTTGTTGTTTTTGAAATTACGCTTTCCAATTTAAAAGCAGAAGGTGAAATTGACGAACGTGACTTCTTAGACCGTGCTGAGTTACTTTGTAAATTAGGACAAACGGTAATGATTTCTAACTTCCAAGAGTATTTCAAAGTTGTGGAATACTTCTCTAACTATTCAAAAGCAAGAATGGGATTGGCTATGGGAGTAAATAACTTAGTCGAAATCTTCGATGAAAAATATTACCGCCATTTATCAGGAGGAATTTTGGAAGCTTTTGGAAAATTATTCTATCGCGACTTAAAAGTGTACTTGTACCCAATGAAAGACGAAAGTGGTAATATCATCACTTCTGAAAATTTAAAAGTACATCCAAGAATGAAAGAATTGTACAAGTTCTTCAAATTCAACGGAAAAGTAATTGATATTAAAGATTTTGACGAAAAGAACTTAGATATTTTCTCAAGAAAAGTATTAAAAATGATTTGTAGAGGTGAATCAGGTTGGGAAGATATGCTTCCTGAAGGAACTGCCGATATCATTAAGAAAGAAAAATTATTTTCTTACGCTTGTGAAATCGACTTCAAAGAAAAGCAAACGGAAGAAATTAACTAATATCGAAAATCACTCCCAAAAAGAGTGATTTTTCATTTCACAAAACCAACCACATGAACATTCGTCTTTTAGCTATCGGAAAAACAGATAATAAAGCCCTTCAAACCTTGATTGATGATTACACCAAGCGTTTGTCTTTTTACGTGAAATTTGATTTGGAAATTATTCCCGATATTAAAAACGTAAAGAATTTATCCGAAGCCCAACAAAAAGAAAAAGAAGGCGAATTGATTTTATCTAAAATCACACCTACTGACCAATTAATTCTACTCGACGAAAACGGTAAAACCTTCAGTAGCGTAGGATTCTCCGATTTTTTACAAAAGAAAATGAATACTGGAATTAAAACGTTAGTATTCGTAATCGGTGGTCCGTACGGATTTAGCGAAACCGTTTACCAAAAAGCACAAGGAAAAGTTTCCTTATCGGAAATGACGTTTTCGCATCAAATGGTGCGCTTATTTGTCATTGAACAAATCTATAGAGGATTTACGATTTTGAGAAATGAACCGTATCATCATCAGTGATAAGGTAAAAGGTTAAAGAGGGTAATAGGAAACTAATTCATCCAATTCTTAACTTATTACTTACAACTTACATCCACATTCAGGCAATTTTTTCTCATCGTACACAAATTCAAAAGAAGACAACTGGATTTCATTATTCGTTGCTTTCCATGCCAAAATTTTATTTTGAATGTATTGGTCATAGGTTAATCGGTTATCAAAATTCAAATGTAGCATTGTGATTTTTCCGTCACTTGTGAAATCGGCAAATTCTTTGATGTAGTCAATAAATTCTTCTCTTGAAACATCTACACCATCAACCGTTATTTTGTTGTCTTTATTGAAATTCACGGTGAAATTGTGGTAATTTCTATAGTGTTCGGCGTGTTTTTTTATAAAAAACTTAGAGAAGTATTTTCTGTATTTAAACTCTACATCGGTAAAAGGGAAAAAAGCCAAATTCTTAGCCACACTATCCGAATACGTAAAAACGTTCATGGTTCCTTCTTTTGAGTGGGAACTGCGTTTCTTTTTGTCTTGTAAATTCATCACTTCTGGAATGACTAATTTCAAGGGTAAACGTTTGTCGATATTAAAAACCCAATTGGTTGATGCAATAGAATTCTTGCGATTCACTTCTACAATCGTATCTAATTTTTCTTTGTTGTCTGGATTTTCTTCGGTTTTAAAAAACATATAAATAGGTGAATGATCGGTCATTTCTTTTAGAACCGAAACATTTTCTTGAGGCAACAATACTTCTTCGTTATTACAAGAAAACAAGCCCATCAAGGCAATAATAGCAACTAATTTCTTCATTCTTTATTTTAATTTACTGACTAATTTTATACATTCCACCGCTTCTTTAACATCATGAACTCGGAGAATTTTAGCTCCTTTTTGTAACGCAATTGTATTCAACACCGAAGTGCCGTTCAATGCTTCTTGTGGCGAACTTTCTAACACTTTATAAATCATCGATTTTCTGGAAACTCCGGCTAATAATGGTAATTCTAACATCGAAAATAATCCCATTTTATGCAACACTTCGTAATTCTGTTCCAATGTTTTGGCAAAACCAAATCCAGGATCAATAATAATATCAGAAATTCCAAAGCTTCTCGCCTTTTGAATTTGCTCTGAAAAATAGAAAATCATTTCTTTTACAATATCATCATACTGCGTCAAACTTTGCATCGTTTGTGGGTTGCCTCGCATGTGCATCATAATATACGGCACTTTCAATTCGGCAACGGTTTCCAACATTTTATCATCTAACCAACCTGCTGCAATGTCATTTACCATCGCAACCCCATTTTCGACTGAAGCTTTCGCCACTTGAGCTCGAAATGTGTCTACTGATAAAATAATATTAGGAAAAGTGTCCACCAATGATTTCACAATCGGAACTAAACGTTTGATCTCTTCTTCTTCCGAAACAAATTCGGCACTTGGCTTACTTGAATAGGCTCCAATATCAATAAAATCAGCTCCTTCCGATAGCATTTTATCAACCTGATGAATAATCGAATTGATTTCTTTGTGCTTGCCACCATCGTAAAAGGAATTGGGCGTCACATTCAAAATCCCCATTACTTTTAGAGTTGATAAATCGATTAATTTTCCGTTACAATTGATATTCATCTTAATTTGTATTTCTTTTCACTTTTCACTTTTCACTTTTCACTTAAATGCTTACTTTTGAAAAATTTCACACAAATATAAAGCAAATAATGTCGAATACTTCTCAACAATATGATAAAGTTATAGCGGTTTGTCGCGATTTATTTTCAAAAAAAGCACATGATTACGGTACCGCATGGCGTGTTTTACGTTTGCCTTCTTTAACTGACCAAATTTTCATTAAAGCCCAAAGAATTCGCAGTTTACAAGAAAACGAAGTACGTAAAGTGGACGAAGATGAAACTTCAGAATTCATCGGAATTATCAATTATTGTGCGATGGCTTTGATTCAAATGGAAAAAGGAGTTGCGAGTCAACCTGATATGTCGGCAGATGAAGCTGTGCGCTTATACGATGAAAAAATTGCGGAAACCAAAGCTTTAATGGAAAATAAAAACCACGATTATGGTGAAGCTTGGCGTGATATGCGAATCAGTTCGTTAACTGATTTAATCATTCAAAAATTACTTCGTGTGAAGCAAATCGAAGACAACAAAGGAAAAACTTTAGTTTCCGAAGGAATTGACGCGAATTATCAAGACATGATTAACTATTCGGTTTTCGCCTTGATTTTAATGGAAAATAAATAACAAGTCGTTAACAAGATAACTCTTTTGTAAATTGTATTTTAGCCATTAGAAATCCCAAAAAGCAAAAAACAAAAAACAAATAAATCTAAAATTTCAATTTTTTAAATTCAAAAAAATCTAAATGAGTGAAAAAAAGTATGATTTAGAAGATAGAACCCTTGAATTTGCAATAGCTTGTAGAATTTATATTTGTAAATTACCAAAATCAATTTCAAATATTGAAGATTCAAAACAATTGGTTAGAGCATCAGGTTCTATTGGAGCTAATTATATTGAAGCCAATGAATCATTAAGTAAAAAAGATTTTGTTTTTAGATTGAAAATTTCGAGAAAAGAAAGTAAAGAAGCAGTGTATTGGTTAAACATATTAAACAGAACAAACCCCGAATTTAAATCCGAAACAGAACAACTAATAAAAGAAGGAAAAGAATTAAAATTGATATTTTCTTCTATAATCGAAAAATACAAAGTATAGACTTTTGGATTTTGAAGTTTTAAAATTTGGTCCTTATTTGTAATTTATGATTTGCTATTTGTAATTTAAATATACTATGAACTCAAAAAACATTTCTTGGATTTTACGCCTTATCATTTCAGCATTATTTTTACTTTCTGCTGTAGCCAAATTATATCCATCGCCTTATTTTGCGATTTCCACTTTTGAAGTAAAACAATTATATCCATTAGGATTTTCGGAAGGTTTTGCGCCTTATTTCTCTCGAATTTTAATCGGAATTGAATTCGCGCTAGGAATTGCAATTTTATTAAAAGATTACTTGAAAAAAATCACGATTCCAGCTACGATTTTATTGTTAGCGGTTTTCACAATTCACTTAAGTTACACAACTTTCGTAAGTGGAAATGCTGGAAATTGTGGTTGTTTCGGAGAATTAATTCCAATGACACCAGTTGAAGCGATTATTAAAAATATCATTGCGATTGGATTATTAGTTTGGTTATTCAAATTAGTACCTGCTGATGGAAAATCGAATTTTTGGTTGTTGAAATCAGTTGCTTTAGGCTGTATTTTAGCACTTTTTATGGTGGCTCCTATTCGACCAGTAGTGGAAGTTGTGGAAGAACCCACTACTGAAATTCAAGACAATTTAGGAGTTGTGGTTGATTCTAGCGCTTTATTAACTGTTGAAGGACCAGCAACTGCAATCATAAAAGATACTATTAAAAAAGCAGAAGAAAAGAAAACCGAAGATGCTCCTAAAAAAGTAAAATCGGGTTACGAGAAATATTTCCCAGGAATTGATACTGATAAAAAGATTCTGTGCTACTTTGTTCCAGGTTGCGACCATTGTATGGATACGGCAAAAGAATTGAATGAAATGCGCAAAAAAGACAAAAACTTCCCTCCTGTTTACGTGATTTTCATGAATGAAGAACCAGAGAAAATTCCAACTTTCTTTGAATTCGCAGGAACGAAATTCCCATACAAAATGATTGATGTGATTCCGTTTTGGACAGAACTAGGCTCAGGAAGAGACACACCTGGAGTAAAATATTTATGGAATGGAAACGAATTCAAATACTACGACGGCATCAATGAAAATAAATTCAATGGTGCTGAATTCAAAAAAATAATTAAAAAACCGTATTCGGAATTAAAAAAATAAGCTATGAAAAAAATATTTGTTTTAGCTACAATGCTAATCAGCACTTTAGGATGTGCGCAAAAAGAAGAAACTTCATTTAAAAATGAAAGCCTTAATTATGTTTTAAAAACAACAAATGATCAGCCAATTACTTTCCAAGAAGTAGTAAAAAAACATGAAGGAAAAACGATATTTATAGAACTTTGGGCTTCATGGTGTTCCGATTGTATTAAAGCAATGCCTGAAGTAAAAAAATTAAACCAAACGTATGGTAAAGACGTTGTTTTTGTAAACTTATCCTTTGACAAAACATTTGAAAAATGGATTCAAGGAATCGAAAAACATGAAGTGGAAGGTGAGAATTATTTCATTGGTGATAACATGAAAGGAACATTTGGAAAATCATTAGATGTAGATTGGATTCCAAGATATTTAATAGTGGACAAAACCGGTAAAATTGTTTTATACAGAGCCATAGAAAAAGACTTTGATAAAATAAAAGAGGTATTAAACAAGGTTAAATAATAGTCTAATCTTCGCAAACCTTTGCGTAAATTTATTACAATGAGGTGACCAAAAAGTACTAATTAAACAAACAAATTAGTACTTTTGAAATTAATAAAAATGAAATTTCAATGAGAAAAAATATCGTTGCCGGAAACTGGAAAATGCACAAAACTCAAAAAGAAACCGTTGCATTATTAGAAGAAATTATCGCAAAAAAACCAAATACAACTACTGAAATTATTGTAGCTCCAACGTTTGTCAACCTATCAAAAGCAGTTGAAATCACGAATGGAAAAGGAATTACAGTAGCCGCTCAAAACATGCACCAAGCAGAAGGTGGCGCTTTTACAGGTGAAATTGCAGCTTCAATGTTAACCGATATCGGCGTAACAACTGTAATCTTAGGTCACAGTGAAAGACGTGCGTATTTTCATGAAACCGATGCTTTATTAGCTAGTAAAGTCGATACCGCTTTAAAACACGAAATGCGCGTTATTTTTTGTTTTGGTGAAGAATTAAAAGACCGTCAACAAAACAATCATTTTAATATTGTAGAATACCAACTTCGCGATGGATTGTTCCATTTAGAGAAAAAAGATTGGGCGAATATTGTTTTGGCTTACGAACCGGTTTGGGCAATTGGAACAGGCGAAACGGCTTCTCCAGAACAAGCGCAAGAAATGCATAAATTCATAAGAACTTTAGTTGAAAAAGTATACGGATTTGATATCGCAGACAACTTAACCATTTTATACGGAGGAAGTGTAAAACCTGATAATGCGAAAGAAATCTTCTCAAAACCTGATGTAGATGGAGGATTAATTGGTGGTGCTGCTTTAAAAGCAGATGACTTTTTAGCTATTGTGAATGGTTTTTAATTTTGTTGGAACGCGGATAACACAGATTTAACGGATTTACACTGATTTCTTTTAATGAATTTGAAAATTAAATCTATATACAAAATAATACTATAAAAAACTCCGATTTTCATCGGAGTTTCTAATTTTATTCATTCATTGAAATTAAGAATTCTTCGTTATTTCTTGTTTTCTTGAAACGGTCGTGGATGAAATCCATAGCTTCTACTGGGTTCATATCGGCTAAGTATTTGCGCATAATCCACATTCTTTGGATGGTATTTTCGTCTAATAACAAATCGTCGCGTCGAGTACTTGAAGAAACCAAGTCGATTGCAGGGAAAATACGTTTGTTGGCAATTCTTCTGTCTAACTGTAATTCCATGTTTCCAGTTCCTTTAAATTCTTCGAAGATTACTTCGTCCATTTTAGAACCGGTTTCTGTTAATGCAGTTGCGATGATACTTAACGAACCACCATTTTCTACATTACGAGCCGCTCCAAAAAAACGTTTTGGTTTTTGTAACGCATTTGCATCCACACCACCACTCAATACTTTTCCAGAAGCTGGTTGAACCGTATTGTATGCTCTTGCTAAACGTGTAATCGAATCTAATAAAATCACTACATCGTGACCACATTCTACTAAACGTTTTGCTTTTTCTAATACAATATTGGCAATTTTAACATGCTCTTGAGGCTCTCTGTCGAAAGTTGAAGCAATTACTTCACCACGCACACTACGTTGCATATCGGTTACTTCTTCCGGACGTTCATCAATCAATAAAACAATTAAATAAACTTCAGGATGATTAGCAGCAATAGCATTCGCAACATCTTTTAACAACATCGTTTTACCCGTTTTTGGTTGGGCTACAATCATACCACGTTGTCCTTTTCCTATTGGAGAAAACAAATCGATAATACGAGTTGAAATGGTACTATTACGTTCTGCTAAATTGAATTTCTCTTTTGGAAAGATTGGCGTTAAATGATCAAAAGCAATTCTATCGCGAACAACTTGTGGATCATGACCATTGATTTTTAATACTTTTACCAAAGGGAAATATTTTTCTCCTTCTTTTGGTGGGCGCACTACTCCTTTTACAGTATCACCCGTTTTTAATCCGAACAAACGAATTTGAGACGTTGACAAATAAATATCATCTGGAGACGCTAAGTAGTTATAATCTGACGAACGTAAAAATCCGTAACCATCAGGCATCATTTCTAAAACGCCTTCACTTTCAATAATTCCGTCGAACTCATAATCAGGTTCTCTGAAATTTGGTTTTTTGTTTTGATTTGGATTTTTATTGTTATTTGGAGTGTTCCCAGTATTCCCTTCAGCAGGATTACTTTTTTTGTAATCAGGATGGTTGGGATTATTTTGATTTGCCTTGTGATTTGGATTTCTTGGCAAATTTTTATCATTCTGAGAAGTTTCTGTAGTAGTCACTTCTTTAATTGGTTTTTCAGCTTTAGCTACATCTTCGTTAATAGCTTCTTTGTTTGGTAAAGGTTTTTTATTTTTAAAATCTTTACGAGGCAGTTTGTCATTTGGTTTAGGTGAAACTACTTTTAACTCACTTACTTTGATTTCATCATCTTTATCAGTTACTTGAGGAATGCTATCTTCTGGTAAATCTTTTAAAGGTTTTGAGAATAAATCTTTTTTTATTTTTGGCGCTTGGCTAACTTCTTTTTTAGGAGCAATTCGCGCTCTTTTTTCTTTAGGTTGGTCTGTAGCTACTTCTTTAGGTAATTCAGATTTAATTACTTCTGGCTTAGCAGCTTGTAAGTCTAAAATTTGATATACCAAGTCATCTTTTTTAAGTGAACGGTATTTATTAATTTTAGCCACTTTTGCAATCTCTTGCAAATCAGAGAGTTTCATCTCCTTTAATACTTCAATATCAAACATGGATATAAGTTGAATAAAATTGTTGATAGGGTTAAAACAAAAAAATGATAGATTTTTTTTGAGGTGTAAGGTGTCGCAGAATGAAGTACTTACGACTAACACAATGCAATAATACGAATAAATTTGGATATAACAATAGTTTTAATTGAAAAGAAATACTATTTTTGCTCTACAAATTAACTCAAAATGATACAAAGAATTCAAACGGTTTATATGGCTATCAGCGCTATTGCGATGGGCGCTTTGCCATTTGTATTTTCTTTATGGACAACAACCGATAAAAAAGAAGTGTTTTTTACTTCTTCTTTATTGTATATCATTTTTTTCGTGGTTTCAGCTTTATTAGCGGTTTTTAGTATTATCAATTTTAAAAAGAGGCAACATCAATTTGTGTTAAACAGATTGAACATGATATTTAACTTTATTTTACTAGGATTTTTTGTGTATCGCTCGCTAAACTTATCCGGAGAAACCATGGTTTCTGAGAAGGGTATTGGGATGTTTCTTCCTGCAATTTCTATCGTTTTATTAGTCTTGGCCAACAAGGCAATAAAAAAGGACGAAGAGCTCGTAAAATCTGTTGATCGATTACGATAAACCTATCATCTTAGTTTATTAGTGCGAAGAAAAAATCCGAAGCGAAAGTTTCGGATTTTTTTGTTTTAGAATAGAACAGATGAACAACGAATTTTGAAGTTTTAAACTACTTCTTCCCTAACTCAACAATCTCTAAATTTTGAATTTTATCTCCATCGATTTCAAAGCGCAACATAGTTCTTACTTGGTGAAATCCATATTTTCCACAAGCACCTGGATTCATGTGTAATAAATTCAATTTTTTATCGAATTGCACTTTTAGAATGTGCGAATGACCACAAATGAATAATTTCGGAGGATTCTTTGTGATTTCAGCTCGAATTACTTGATTGTATTTATCAGGATAACCACCAATATGCGTAATCCAAACATCAACTCCTTCACAGAAAAATCGATTGTTTAATGGGAATTCTAAACGTGCTTTTTCATCGTCGATGTTTCCATAAACAGCGCGAAGTGGTTTTAGTTTTTTAATGGTGTCTGTGACTTCTAAATTCCCAATATCGCCTGCGTGCCACACTTCATCAGCTTGGTTGACGTATTTTAAAATGACATCATCAATATGACTGTGCGTATCGGATAACAATAGAATTTTCTTCATAAGACAAAATTAAGTTTTTATTATCACAATTTGAAACGAACTTTACTTTTGAATTTTGTAAATTTGCAAGCTATTTAAGAAAACCGAACACCTAATTTTGAGATATTTCATAGAATTTGCCTACAACGGAAAAAACTTCCACGGATTTCAGAGTCAGCCTGACGCCGCTTCGGTACAGGAAACTTTGGAAAAGGCGCTTTCTACCCTTTTCAGAGAAACTATCGCCATTGTAGGTGCCGGAAGAACGGATTCGGGCGTGCATGCCAAACAAATGTATGCGCATTTTGAAACTGAATTGGAATTGGATTCCTACTATTGGTCACACAAATTGAATTCGTTTTTACCGCCGTCGATTGTAGTGTATCGAATTTTTAAGGTAGCTGATGATGCTCATGCCCGTTTTGATGCGACTTCGAGAACTTACGAATATTACATGCACACGTTTAAAGATGCGTTTATTACCGATGGAAGTTGGTACCATTCGCATCGTTTGGATTTGGACAAAATGAACGAAGCGTGTAAAATTTTGTTTGAATACATCGATTTTGAGTGTTTTTCGAAAGTACATACTGATGTGAATACCTTTAATTGTAAAATTTCGGAAGCACGTTGGAAACAATCGGGAAATCAACTTATCTTTACCATCACAGCGGATCGATTTTTACGCAATATGGTAAGAGCGATTGTGGGAACTATGGTAAACATCGGTTTAGGCAAAATAGAAGTCGCTGATTTAAGAACGATTATCGAAAGTAAAAACAGAGGAAAAGCCGGATTTTCAGTTCCAGCACACGGATTGTATTTGGTGAATGTAAGATATCCATACATTGAAGACAGAAAATAGATTTTAGAAAATAGAACACAGAATATAGAAAATAGATAAATGAAGCTCATCAAATCCAAATCACTAAAAAAAGTATTGCACTATGCGAAGCCTTACCAAAAAAGGTTCAATTGGGTAATCGTTTGGGCTATCTTACTTTCTATTTTCGCTGCAGCGCGTCCGTATTTATTGAAACAAACGGTTGACGAATACATCAAACCCGAAGACGAAAACGGATTACTTCTTTATGTTGTTTTAATGGCAGTAGTACTTTTGTTAGAGGTTTTAGCGCAATTTTACTTTACGTATTGGGCAAACTGGCTCGGTCAAGACATTATTAAAGATATTCGCGATAAATTATTCCATCATATTACTTCCTTTAAAATGAAGTATTTTGACAATGAACCTGTTGGGAAATTAGTAACACGTTCCGTTTCAGATATTGAATCGATTGCTAGTATTTTCAGTCAAGGTTTGTTTATGATTGTGAGTGATGTACTTAAAATGGTCGTGATTTTGGGAATTATGTTCTTTATGAACTGGAAATTATCGTTAATCGTATTAGCCGCAATGCCAGTTTTAATCTACGCTACCGATGTTTTCCAAAAGAAAATGAAAGTTGCTTTTAACGAAGTTCGAAATGAAGTAGCTAACTTAAACACCTTTGTACAAGAGCGATTAACAGGAATGAAAATCGTACAATTGTTTAATAGAGAAGCAATTGAATTAGAAAAGTTCAAAGAAATCAACCAAAAACACAATGTAGCTTGGTTAAAAAACATTTTGTACAACTCCATCTTCTTCCCTATTGCCGATATCGTTTCATCCTTAACGCTTGGTGCGATTGTGTATTACGCCGGAATTTCCATCATAAATGGTGACACATTAACTACTGTGGGAGATTTATTCGCTTACACTATGTTAATCAATATGTTATTTAACCCATTGCGTCAAATTGCGGATAAATTCAACGTGATGCAAATGGGAATTATTGCTGCCGATAGAGTTTTTGAAATTTTAGAAAAAGAAGAAAACGTTCAAGATAAAGGAAGTGTTGAAGCGACGCATTTTAAAGGTTTAATTCAGTTGAAAGACGTTCGTTTTAGCTACATCAAAAATGAAGAAGTTTTAAAAGGCATTAATTTAGAAGTCCAACCTGGCGAAACTATTGCTATTGTGGGAAGTACCGGTGCTGGAAAATCGACTATTATCAATTTATTGAATCGTTTTTACGAAATTGATTCAGGTGAAATTAATATTGATAATCAGAATATAAAAAATTACACTTTAGAAAGTCTTCGCAAGCAAATTGCTATTGTTTTACAAGATGTTTTCTTATTTGCAGATAGTATTTACAACAACATCACTTTGCATAACGAAGCCATTACAAGAGAAGACGTTATAGCTGCAGCTAAGAAAATTGGAGTACATGAATTTATCATGAGCTTGCCCGATGGTTATGATTACAACGTAAAAGAACGCGGTGTCATGTTATCCTCTGGTCAACGTCAATTAATTGCTTTTTTAAGGGCATTTGTAAGCAATCCTAGTATTTTAATTTTAGATGAAGCCACTTCTTCAATTGACACACATTCGGAAGAATTGATTCAAAAAGCGACTGAAACCATTACAAAAGGTAGAACTTCAATTGTTATTGCGCACCGATTGGCAACAGTTGTAAATGCTAGTAAAATTGTGGTTATGGATAAAGGCCAAATTGTAGAATTAGGAACACATCAAGAGCTTTTGGCTAAAGAAAATGGTTATTACAAAAAATTATACGATTCGCAATTTGCTGCAGTAGTTGAGTAGTTATCTTAGTAGCAGTCTTCAGTCGCAGTCTCAGTTGTCATGCTGTAAAGCATCTCTTGAACTAGTGATAAGTTTTTAGAACGCGGATAACACAGATTGAACGGATAATCGCTGATTTTTTTGTGTTCCTTGTGCTTTCATTGTGCCCTTTGTGGTTAAACTTTTTACACAGAGATTCGCCGAGATATTTTTGAATTACTTTGTTTTGAGAGAGATTCACAGAGACGTTTCACTTTTTGCACTTGAAATTGAATATGTCTTTGAAATTGAATATGAATCACAGATTTCCTTTGCGTTTCTTTGCGTAAAACTTTGCGAACTTTGCGTTTAAACTTTTAAAATATTTCCTTAAATTCGCAACTTATAAATAAAACTGAAATACTTTATAAAAATGAAATACGATATCATAGTTTTAGGAAGTGGTCCTGGTGGTTATGTAACTGCTATTAGAGCATCACAATTAGGCTTCAAAGTAGCCGTTATCGAAAAAGAAAATTTGGGTGGAATTTGTCTGAATTGGGGTTGTATCCCAACGAAAGCGTTATTAAAATCGGCTCAAGTTTTTGATTACCTAAAACATGCTTCAGATTACGGATTAACCGTTAAAGAATTTGATAAAGACTTCAATGCTGTAATTGCACGTTCGCGTTCGGTTGCAGAAGGAATGAGCAAAGGAGTTCAATTCTTAATGAAGAAAAATAAAATCGACGTTATTGATGGTTTTGGAAAAGTAAAACCAGGTAAAAAAGTAGACGTTACTGCTGCTGACGGAAAAGTAACGGAATATACTGCAGATCATATCATCATTGCAACAGGAGCGCGTTCTCGCGAATTACCAAACTTACCTCAAGATGGTAAAAAAGTAATCGGATACCGCCAAGCGATGACATTACCTGAGCAACCAAAGAAAATGATTGTTGTGGGTTCTGGTGCGATTGGAGTTGAGTTTGCTCATTTCTATAACGCAATGGGAACTGAAGTTACGATTGTTGAATTCATGCCAAACGTAGTTCCAGTGGAAGACGAAGACATCTCAAAACAATTTGAGCGTTCGTTGAAAAAAGCAGGAATCAACGTGATGACGAATTCTTCTGTGGAAAGAATCGATACTTCTGGAAACGGAGTAAAAGCATTCGTAAAAACGGCAAAAGGAGAAGAAGTTTTAGAAGCCGATATCTTATTATCAGCGGTTGGAATTAAAACCAACATCGAAAACATCGGATTAGAAGAAACAGGTATTGCTACCGATAGAGATAAAATCTTAGTTAACGCTTATTACCAAACAAACGTTCCAGGTTACTACGCAATTGGTGATGTAACGCCAGGACAAGCTTTAGCACACGTTGCTTCTGCTGAAGGTATTTTATGTGTGGAGAAAATTGCAGGTTTACACGTTGAGCCATTAGATTACGGAAACATTCCAGGTTGTACGTATGCTACTCCAGAAATTGCTTCTGTGGGTATGACTGAAAAACAAGCGAAAGAAAAAGGATACGAATTGAAAATTGGTAAATTCCCATTCTCAGCTTCAGGAAAAGCAAAAGCAGCGGGAACTCCAGACGGATTTGTAAAAGTAATTTTCGATGCAAAATACGGCGAATGGTTAGGTTGCCACATGATTGGTGCCGGCGTTACCGATATGATTGCAGAAGCTGTTGTAGCGCGTAAATTAGAAACTACAGGACACGAAATCTTAAAAGCAGTTCACCCTCACCCTACTATGAGTGAAGCGGTTATGGAAGCTGTGGCTGAGGCTTACGGTGAAGTGATTCACTTGTAGTCTTTAGAACAAAGAAAATAGATTTTAGAAAATACAGAAATCCTTGACAAATTGTTGAGGATTTTTTTTATATTGCTGTTATAAAAAACTAATATGAAATTTTATTTTTTAATTGTTTTACTAATTGCCACAACTGTAAAAGCACAAGTTTCAAATATAGATTCTATATATGGAAAGGTTAAACGTGTTCGTGAAAAAGTTTTTGATATAAGTAATAAAGATAATCCAATTCAAATAGAAATAGATGAGTATAGTGACTCAATGATTTTAATTCCAAATAGTTTAAATCTCAATATTTATGACATTTTATTTTCGACAAGTAACATTGGATATGAAAATTATGAACGTAACTATAATGAGAATGGCAACATCTTAAAACATACTTGGTTTGTAAAAAAAGACGAGTTTTATAAATCTACAACTTACAAGTATGATGACAAAAACAGAGTAATCAGAAAAATTGATTCTACAAACAATTATGGTTTTATTGATAAACATTATTATGAAGATTTTGATGAGTTTACCAATGAAAATATTATTTCATTAAGTTTTGATTCTGATTATTTTAATCATACTATCAAACATTATAAAGACAATAAAGTAATAAGAGTAAAACTTATTGATGAATATGGCTATATGACAGAATACATCAATAATTATAATCAAAACGGAAAATTAAATTCTACTACCATAAAAAATCCAAAAACTTGGCGTAAAAATGAAGAAGGAGATTGGTCATATGGTGTTCAAGATTCTATTCCAAATGTTTTTAAAAGTAGAATTAATGAATATGATAACAAAAATAGAATTCTAAAATCATTGGAATATAATTATTCCATTAAAAACAATTATAAAGAACCTATTTTATTACATCAAGTTTTATATAATTATGAAAAAAATAAAACTACAGTAAAAACAATTTATGAGTCAGGGATGATTTCATCTAAAAGTTATATTTACGACAATCAAAACAGAATAATTAAATATTTTTGTTGTAGTGATACTATTTCAGGTTCAAATATAATTAGAGAATATTCGTATAAAAATGATAAAATAGTTTCAGGTAAGCTTATTACAAAAGATAAAGGCAAAATTGAAATTCAAAAAATTGAATTAAAATATAAATATGACGCTAAAAACAATTGGACTGAAATTATTAAATCAGTTGATGGTAAAGAGCGATATAAAAGAACAAGAGAAATTGAATATTACTAACTTTTATTGACCCGATAGCGCGGATTTGCAACCTGATAGCGCGGATTTGCAATCCGTGCCCATAATTTAAAATATTTCATTCAAAACTTAGCATGATTGAATGTTAGTCATCAGTTTTACAAAGTGTAAAAAGACTTAATAAAATGGAAAATAATATCAAACCCGATAGCGCGGATTTACAATCCGTGCCCATAAAGTAAAACAAACAAAATCCAACTCCACCACAAGTCTTATTTTTTACTACAACTCTTACAAATGTCATGTTTTATCTGATTAAAAATCACTATATTTGATTGTAATTAAGATGCTTCATGAAAAAATATTTCGACAATCTTACTGAAGCTTTACAAAACTTCCTCATCGAAGTGGGCGAACTCTCCTACTTTGCAGGGCGTTTTTTCAAGGAATTTTGGAAACCCCCGATAGCGCGGATTTCCAATCCGTGCCCACAAAATTCAAAGAATTACAAAATGACACAACAAATTTTATTCCTTATAGTAGTTTAATTGGAGCCTATTATGCTCGTAAATACGGAAATAAAGCAAAACGCGACATTGAAAAATACAATCAGAATAAAGAACAAGAAAAGATTAAAAATAAGCTTGATTAATCGTACCGTTCCGAGAAAACAAGAATCTCTTCACTTAGATAAAAAAAACCAAATCCGACTCCACCACAAGTCGGATTTTTTACTACAACTCTTACAAATGTAAGTTGGCGAGTGATAAATAAATCAGTATATTTGATTGTAATTATGTTACTGAAATAAAAGCTTATGAAAATGAATTTCTAAAGAAGTAAACATGGAGGAAAGTTTAAAAAAATTCTTGTTATACACCGCTCCTACGGGTGAAATTCGGGTTGATGTTTTGTTGCAGAATGAAATGTTGTGGTTATCGCAGAAAGCGATGGCTTTATTATTTGATTGTAGCGTAGATAATGTTTCTTTACATTTAAAAAATATTTTTGAAAGTAATGAGTTACTTGAAAATTCAGTTACCGAGGTTTTCTCGACAACTGCATCTGATGGAAAAAATTACAAGGTAAAACATTACAACCTCGATGCTATCATTTCTGTTGGTTATAGAGTAAATTCGGCTAAAGCTACACAATTTCGTATTTGGGCAACACAAGCATTAAAAGAATACATTATAAAAGGATTTGTTTTAGATGATAATCGCCTAAAACAAGGGCAAGCAGTTTTTGGAAAAGATTATTTTAAAGAATTATTGCAACGCGTTCGTTCCATTCGAGCAAGTGAGCGTCGCATTTACCAACAAGTGACTGATATTTTTGCCGAGTGTTGTTTAGATTATGACAGAAATTCCGAAATCACAAAGAACTTTTATGCTATGATTCAGAATAAGTTTCATTTTGCCATAACTGGAAATACAGCTGCCGAAATCATTCACAAAAAAGCAGATAAAACCGCTGAAAATATGGGTTTGACAACTTGGAAAAATGCTCCTGATGGAAGAATTTTAAAGCAAGATGTTATCATAGCGAAAAACTACTTAGATGAAAAAGAAATCAAACAATTAGAACGAACAGTTACGTCCTATTTCGATTATATTGAAGGCTTAATTGAACGTGAGAATACTTTTACTATGGAACAATTAGCAGAAAGTGTCAATAGATTTTTAAACTTCAATGATTATAAAATTTTAGAAGGAAAAGGAAGTGTTTCTAAACTTCAAGCGGATAAAAAAGCCATTCAAGAATATGAAGTGTTTAATAAAACTCAAAAAATAATTTCCGATTTTGACAAACAAATTAAAAAACTAAATTAAAACTATTGTTTTAAAATCCAACTCCACCTCAACTCCTATTTTTTACTACAACTCTTACAAATATCATGTTTTATCTGACTAAAAATCACTATATTTGATTGTAATTAGATGCTTCATGAAAAAATATTTCGACAATCTTACTGAAGCTTTACAAAACTTCCTTATCGAAGTGGGCGAACTCTCCTACTTTGCAGGGCGTTTTTTCAAAGAATTTTGGAAACCGCCTTACGAATTCAAAGAACTCTTACGTCAGTGTTTTTATATTGGAAATCGTTCTTTGTTGTTGGTGAGCGTTACGGGTTTTATCATTGGTTTGGTATTTACACTTCAATCTCGCCCTACATTGCAGGAATTTGGTGCCGTTTCTTGGATGGCGTCTATGGTGAGTGTTTCTATTATTCGTGAAATTGGTCCCATCATTACCGCTTTAATTTGCGCGGGAAGAATTGGCTCAGGAATTGGTGCCGAATTGGGTTCCATGAAAGTAACCGAACAAATTGATGCCATGGAAGTTTCGGGAACCAATCCCTTCAAATATTTAGTCATTACGAGAATTTTAGCGACTACTTTGATGTTGCCATTACTCGTAATCGTGGGCGATTTCATTGCCATTTACGGTTCGTTTTTAGTGGAAAACATCAAAGGAAATGTGTCGTTTACCTTATATTTCAATCAGGTTTTTAATATTTTAGAATACAGCGATATTGTGCCAGCTACCATCAAAACCTTCTTTTTTGGGTTTACGATTGGCTTAGTGGGTTGCTATAAAGGTTATAACTGTAAAAAAGGTACGGCTGGCGTAGGAAAAGCAGCCAATGCAGCGGTAGTATATACTTCGATGTTGCTTTTTATTATTGACTTTGTAGCGGTTTTTGTAACGAACATTTTTTACGATTTATAACCATGACAACTCCAACGAAAAAAGCGATTATCACCATCAAAGATTTGCATAAGCAATTTGGCAACAATGTAGTTTTGAATGGTTTCGATTTGGAACTCTTTGAAGGAGAAAACCTAGTGGTAATGGGAAAATCGGGTTCGGGGAAATCGGTGATGATTAAATGTGTGATTGGTTTAGAACAACCAGATAGCGGTTCGATTTTAGTCATGAATGAAGAAATTAACAAACTAGAACAAGAAGATTTAAACGAATTACGCACCGAAATCGGATTTCTATTTCAAGGAAATGCGTTGTACGATTCGATGATCGTTCGTGAGAATTTAGAGTTTCCATTGCGTCGACACACTAAAAAGTTTGGTGTAATTGAAGATACGACTCCTTTGGTTATGGAAGCCTTAGAAAACGTAGGATTAGCACATGCAATTGATTTGATGCCGAACGAACTTTCTGGTGGTATGAAACGAAGAATAGCTTTAGCCAGAACCTTAATTTTAAAACCCAAAATCATCCTATACGACGAACCCACAACCGGTTTAGACCCGATTACATCAAAAGAAATTGTACTTTTGATGAATTCGGTACAAAAACAATACAACACGTCTTCGATTATCATCACACACGATGTGGATTGCGCGAAAGTCATTGCCAATCGCATGATTTTATTGATAGATGGCGTAAATTATATAGAAGGAACTTTTGAGGAATTAGCCAGTTCAACCGATCCAAAAGTGCAAGCATTTTTTAAATAGTTTTAGTAATGGAAAAATCAAATTCTCAAAAAATACAACTCGGAATCTTTGTTATCATTGGAACATTAGTTTTCTTAGCTGCTATTTATTTTATTGGAAATAAGCAAAATATGTTTGGTAATACCTCACATTTGAAAGCGGTTTTTGTCAATGTAAACGGATTGCAATTGGGCAACAATGTGCGTTACGCTGGAATAGACATTGGTACCGTTAAAGAAATCGAAATGATTAACGATACCACTATTAGTGTGCACATGATTATCGATAACAAAATTATGGAACACATTAAGAAAAATGCAATTGCTACGATAAGTTCCGATGGTTTGGTGGGCAACATGATTATCAATATTATTCCGGGAAAAGGAATGGCAGAAAAAGTCGAAAATGGCGACACCATTCAATCCTATAGCCGAATTGGAACCGATGCAATGTTAGAAACTTTGAATGTAACCAATGAAAATGCGGCCATGTTAACCGCTGATTTATTAAAAATTACACAAGAAATCACACAAGGAAACGGAACGGTTGGACTTTTGATACGAGATACACTTATGGCACAAGATTTAAAAGCTACTATGAGTTATTTGCGACAAACTTCTAAAGGAACTTGGGAATCAGTGGCTAGTTTGAATAAATTAATCAATGAATTAAATCAAAAAGACAATGTTATCGGTACTTTGAACGACACGGTTGTAGCGAATAAAATGAAGAAAATCGTGATTAACTTAGAGAAATCAAGTAGTGAAATTGACAAAGTGGTAACCAATTTAAATGCCACCATTACCAATGTAAAAGAAGGAAAAGGCGCTTTAAACTACCTTTCTAATGATCCTAAATTAGTCCAACAAATTGACTCAACGATTACGAATATCAACAAAGCAAGTATTAAACTAAATGAAGATTTAGAAGCTTTGAAACACAATTTCTTATTTAGAAGGTATTTCAAAAAGCAAGAAAAAGAGAAAGCCAAAAATAAAACAAATTAAAAAAAGGCTGTCATTTTAAAGTGACAGCCTTTTTATATGCTTTTTAATTATCTGTGATATTCGGTAAAAAGTTCGCCTGTTACACCACTATCGTTGATTAATGTTTTAATTTTCATAAAATTAGCATTCAAAACGACTACTTTCGACATTTCGCCATCAATATCTAAATCATCTGTTATTTCGTCATAATAATATTCACCACTAGTGGAAGACGCTTCAATTGGTGTAGTTTCCGAATAATTCAAAGCTGGAATAGAAACCGTTAGATAAGCACTAATAATATTACTATCATAAGTTCCATTCGCCTTGAATTCCATAGTTCCTTCAGAATCGCCATCTAAATTGGCGTTCATTCCGTTATAATTAGCTGTTCCATACATGCGACCTAATTGCCAAACGCCTTGAATGTTTGCTACAGTTTCATCACTATCTTCTTCGCCACTACAACCGTTTAAAAATAAAACCGATAATAATAGAAAAGTTACTTTAAGAGAATTGGTTAAAAATTTCATATTGCTGTTTTAATTGATTTACATTTTTTCTTTTACTAAGTTCAAGACCAATTCAAATTGCTCTTTTTTAGTCAAGCTAGAATTATCGACTTCAATGGCATCTTCTGCTTTTACTAAAGGAGAATCTTCTCTGTGCGTGTCAATATAATCGCGCTCTTCTACATTTTGAAGTACTTCCTCGAAAGTGATGTGTTGTCCTTTTTCTACTAGCTCATCAAATCTTCGTTGCGCTCTAGTTTTCGAACTTGCTGTCATGAATAATTTCAACTCGGCATCAGGGAAAACTACGGTTCCGATGTCTCTTCCATCCATCACAATGCCTTTATCTTTGCCCATAGCTTGTTGTTGTTCGACTAATTTAGCACGAACTTCCGAGATTTCTGCTACTTTACTTACCATACGAGAAACTTCAATCGTTCTGATTTGAGTTTCTATATTTTCGTTGTTCAAATACATTTCAGCAAATCCTAAAGTTGGATTAAATTGAAAACGCAAATTGATATGCGGTAATTGGGCAACCAAACCTGCTTTATCTAAATGGGTTTCTGAAACCAAGTTATGTTGCATCGCAAAATACGCTACTGCGCGATACATCGCTCCCGTATCTACATAAACGTAACCTAATGCTGCAGCCAATTGCTTAGCTAATGTACTTTTTCCTGTTGACGAAAAACCGTCTATTGCTATGGTAATTTTTTTCATATGTTTCCACTAAGACGCTAAGGCGCTAAGTTTTATATTATTAAATCTATTGACTTTTATTTAAACACATAAGTCAGATAAGTTTTTTTTAGTGTTACTTTGACAAGAATGTAGTTCATTTAAGCTAGCCACTTCTCTCTTTTTACTTTTTACTTCTCCCTACTCCAAATCAATCATCAAACCAAATAAACTCGTATTGGCTGCTACAGTATATCTGGAATACGAATAATCAAATTTCACTTTTCCAAATCGCAATCCAAAACCAACTGATATTCCGGAGAAGTTGCGTTGGTCTACAATTCGTAATTCTTCACCTCTTCTAAAATTGTATCCTAATCGAAGATTAAAGCCTTTTTCTGGAAACAGTTCGGCTCCTAAAATTAGGTGACGTAAAGCGTTATTAAAAAACGATACTTTTTCTTCCTCCGAACCTCCATCTAAACTTCCTTGTGCTCGATTTGGATTGGAAAACGCAATATTCCATTGTTGTAAATTTTCAAAAGTCACATGCCAACGAATCGGAACATTTTCCATCAATTGCGAAATTCCAGCATCTATGGCCAATGGTAATTTTTCATTGGTATCTTCATACGGCTTAATTTGAAAACCTAAGTTTCGAACTGTTAATCCGTAATTGATGTCATTATCATAATCGACATATAAAAAACCTAAATCAACTGCGGTTCCCCATGAATTATAACTTTCCAATGTTGAGGAAATCAGCTTTACGTTGGCTCCAACAAACATATCCGTCCAAGGAATATTGTAAGCATAACCTAAAGACAAAGCGGCTTCACTTCCTGTGAAATCGGAAGTTAAATTCCCTAGTTCATCTCTTCCTTCAAAAGTTCCGTAATTGATGTAATTGATTCCCGCATGAAAAGTTTGCAAATGGCGGTCGTAAGTGTAAGCGTAAGCGGCGGTTCCGTAAGATACTTCTCCGTAATAACTACCATAATTCACCGATAATCTTTTGTGCATATCGGCATTAATTGTCGCTGGGTTGTAAAATGCTTGATTCACGTCGTAATCCACAACAGTAACTGTTTTTCCACCTAAAGCGGCTTGTCGAGGCGATTGTGCTAAGTTCAAAAACTGATATACTGCTCTACCTCCTATTTGGCCAAATACTGAAGCCGATAGTAGAAATGAGAGTAGTAATACGAGTTTTCTTAGCATTTTTTGGTGTTCATCTTACTTATAACGCAAGTGCGAAGATAAAATTATATCGGTTAGGAAACAAAAAAAGAACTCCCAATAAATGAATTATTGAGAGTTCGTATTTTAATTATTGAGAAATTACTTTTTACTTTCTAAAACTTTAGCGTTTTTCACCTTTTGATTCGTAATGGCAATGTCTAAAACTTCGCTCATTCGATCAACGTAATGGAACGTTAAACCTTCAATATAATCGGCTTTGATTTCTTCGATATCACGTTTGTTTTCTTTACACAAAATGATTTCTTTGATGTTTGCTCTTTTCGCAGCTAAAATCTTTTCTTTAATACCGCCTACTGGCAACACTTTTCCACGAAGTGTGATTTCTCCTGTCATGGCGATGTGTTTTTTCACTCGTTTTTGGGTGAAAGAAGACACCATTGAAGTCAACATGGCAATTCCGGCACTTGGTCCGTCTTTTGGCGTTGCGCCTTCTGGAACGTGAATGTGAATGTTATAATTGTTTAAAACTTCTGGATTGATTCCTAAAAATTCTGCATTAGCACGAATATATTCCAAAGCAATCGTAACCGATTCTTTCATCACGGTTCCTAAATTACCTGTCATCGTCATCGCTCCTTTTCCTTTTGAAATTAAAGATTCGATAAATAAAATATCACCACCAACCGATGTCCAAGCTAAACCTGTAACTACTCCGGCAACATCATTATTTTCGTATTTATCGCGCTCCATACGTGGCGATTTCAATACTTCTAAAATATCAGCATCCGAAACTTTTACGTTGTAAGGTTCTTCCATAGCAATTGATTTTGCTGCATGACGCACCATTTGAGCGATTTTCTTTTCTAAACCACGTACACCTGATTCACGTGTATAACCCACTACGATTTTTTCCAATTGTTTTTTTCCAATTTGTAAATCTTTCGTGGTTAATCCGTGTTCTTTTAATTGTTTTGGCAATAAGTGTGTTTTCGCGATTTCTATTTTCTCTTCAATCGTATAACCCGTCATTTCGATGATTTCCATACGGTCGCGAAGCGCTGGCTGAATGGTTGACAAGCTATTCGAAGTGGCAATGAACATCACTTTTGATAAATCATAACCCAATTCCAAGAAATTATCATGGAATTCTTTGTTTTGTTCCGGATCTAAAACCTCCAATAAAGCCGAAGATGGATCACCGTTATGACTTGAAGATAATTTATCAATCTCATCCAATACGAAAACTGGATTTGATGTTTTTGCTTTTTTAATATTTTGTAGAATTCGTCCTGGCATAGCTCCGATATACGTTTTTCTGTGACCACGAATTTCCGCTTCATCACGCAAACCACCTAATGACATTCTGATATATTCTCTACCTAAAGCTTCGGCAATAGATTTTCCAATTGATGTTTTACCAACCCCTGGAGGTCCATACAAACATAAAATTGGTGATTTCATATCGTTACGAAGTTTTAAAACTGCTAAATGTTCGATGATACGTTTTTTAACTTCTTCTAATCCGTAATGATCTCTATCTAGAATTTTTTGAGCACGTTTTAAATCGAAATTGTCTTTGGTAAATTCGTTCCAAGGCAATTCTAAAAATAGCTCAATATAATTGCGTTGGATACCAAAATCGGGAGAATTTGGATTGGTACGTTGCAGCTTAGACAATTCTTTTTCGAAATGTTGCGCTGTTTTATCGTCCCATTTTTTCTTTTTCCCTTTGGCACGCATTTCTTCAATTTCGGCTTCATACGAAACACCACCCAATTCTTCTTGAATGGTTTTCATTTGTTGTTGTAAGAAATATTCGCGTTGTTGTTGGTCTAAATCGAAACGAACTTTTGATTGAATATCGTTGCGAACTTCTAATTTTTGAAGCTCTAAATTCATGAAACGCAAGGTTTCAAGCGCTCTGTCTTTTAAATTTGGAATCGATAATAATTCTTGTTTCTCTTCTACCGAAAGATTCATGTTAGAAGAAACAAAATTGATTAAAAACGGATTACTTTCGATGTTTTTGATTGCAAAAGTAGCTTCTGTAGGGATGTTTGGACTTTCCTTGATAATTTGGATTGCCAATTCCTTAATCGATTCAACAATTGCTTTGAATTCAACATTTTTAGCATCAGGTCGTTCTTCTGGAACTTCTTTAATTGTTGCTCTCAAATAAGGTTCTTCCTGAGTGAAATTTTCTATTTCAAAACGTTTTTTCCCTTGAAGAATTACAGTAGTATTTCCATCAGGCATTTTTAAAACGCGCATGATACGAGCTACCGTTCCAATATGATGAACATCGTTTGGAGTAGGTTCTTCAACGTTTTCATCAATTTGCGCCACCACACCAATAATTTTACCTTTGGCATTGGCATCATTAATTAATTTAATCGATTTATCTCTTCCGGCAGTAATTGGAATAACCACTCCTGGGAATAAAACAGTATTTCGTAAAGGTAAAATGGCAATATCTTCAGGCAAAGCCTCGTTGTTCATTTCTTCTTCATCTTCGGGCGTCATTAACGGAATTAATTCCGCATCTGGATCCATTTCTTGAAGTGACAAATTGTCAAGCGCTAGTATTTTTTGATTCGGCATAATAATATTTATGGTCTTTTTGTCAGTAATTATCATTTGAAAATGTATTCAAAGGTACGCATTAAAGCGCTATTTTATTGATAATCAAATCATAAAATAATTTTAAATAGCAATTTCAAAAGTAATAGTTCAAGATGTATGCCAAGAACCTTACTTTTTAGGAACTCGTAACAAAAGAAGCAATCCAACAACAAAAAATAGGATTAAAAATAAGATCGCATTTTGGATTTTCCCTGTTACATCAGCAATATAACCATAGGTAAACATTCCGATAACAATTCCGATTTTCTCGGCTACATCGTAGAAACTAAAGAACGAAGTTGTGTCTTTAGAATCTTCAGGAATAAATTTAGAATAAGTAGAACGCGATAACGATTGAATTCCTCCCATTACTAATCCCACAAAAGCGGCAGCAATATAGAAATCGTTTGGAGTGATTACAAAATAGGCGTATGTACAAATTAAAATCCATGAGAAATTTAAACCAATTAAGACTACAATATTTCCATATTTAGCAACAAGTTTAGAGGTTAACCAAGCACCTAAAACAGCAATTAATTGAATTAATAAAATACTCACAATTAATCCCATTGTACGTTTACTATCGCTACCCCATTGTACTTCTTTTTCACCAAAATAAGCAGCAATAATCATAATAGTTTGTACTGCCATACTGTAAACAAAGAAAGCACCTAAATAACGTCGCAAGGATTTTAATTCTTTTATTTGTTGCCAAACTTTTCGCAACTCTTTGAAGCCATTAAAAATTACATTTTTATGCAGTTTGTTGTCATTTTTATTATTTGGCAAGTAGTAGTAAGTGTATTGACTAAAGCCTAACCACCAAATACCCACTAAAAGAAAGGAATAACGCATCATTTGTAGTTTTTGGTTATCCGCTACTGACATAACCATAGCCAAACAAATCAATAACAAAACAACGCTACCCACATAACCCAAACTAAATCCTTTTGCGCTGATTTTATCTTGTTGTTCTTTGTGAGCGATATCGGGTAAATAGGAATTGTAGAAAACTAAACTTCCCCAAAAACCTATTAAAGCCAATAAATAGGAAACCAGACTCAAAATAACCGTATCTAACGAAAAAAAGTATAAACTCATACAAGAAACAGCTCCAACATAACAGAAAAGCTTTAAGAAAAACTTCTTGTTTCCTAAATAATCGGCAATTCCAGATAATAGTGGCGAAATGAAGGCGATGATTAAAAATCCTAAAGCGGTAACATAACTTATTAATGCTTCACTTCGAATAGAAAATCCAAACAAAACAATCTCTTCAATATTTTTTTGGCGGAATAAAGCTCCATAATACAATGGAAAAATGGTTGAGGAAATCACCAAAGCATAAACCGAGTTTGCCCAATCGTAAAAAGCCCAAGCATTTAAAAGTTTTGAATCTCCTTTTTGAAGTTTTTGCATACCAATTATTTTAAAATAAAAAATCCCGACATTGTCGGGATTCAAATATAATAGTAATTTTTTAATTATTTAAACGTAACTCCAAACTTAGCTGCTTCGGCTTTTGCTTGCGGAATTAATGCGGTTAATTCTTTAATTCGTGTTTCATTGCTTGGATGCGTACTTAAAATTTCTGGTGGTGCTTGACCTCCTGAATTTGCCGACATACGTTCCCAAACTTTCACGGCATTAATTGGGTCGTAACCTGCAATTGCCATTAAGGTTAATCCAATCATATCGGCTTCACTTTCATGAGCACGACTAAAAGGCAACATACCACCTACCTGAGTACCTACACCGTACGCTTGCATAATTAAAGCTTGTGTTTGAGGATCTTTATTTCCAATAGCAATTTGTGTTCCTACAGCTCCTAACTGTTGTAAAAGTCCAGCACTCATACGTTGTTGTCCGTGATTTGCAAGTGCGTGGGCTACCTCGTGCCCCATTACAGCAGCGATACCAGCATCGTCTTTACAGATTGGTAAGATTCCTGTATAAAAAACAATTTTTCCTCCTGGCATACACCAAGCATTCACTTCTTTACTATCAACTAAATTATATTCCCAAGCATAACCTTCTAAATAGTCTGCTTGACCATTAGCCGCTAACCATCTTTCTGAAGCTGTTTTTATTTTAGTTCCAATGGTTTCAATTCTTTTTGCATCGGTTGTTCCTTTTATAACCTTATTTTCAGATAAAAATTGATTATACTGTTGAAAAGCCGATGGAAAAATTTGGCTATTAGGAACTAAAGCCATTGTACTTTTCCCTGTAAATGGATTTTTAGCACATGATACTACGAGTACCAAGATAGCAAAAGCGATAAATTTAAATTTGAAATTCATGAGTGAAAATTTTTTACAAAAATACGATTTTATAGTTTAACAATTCAACCTCGAACAAATTTTGTACCAATTTAGCATCTTTAAGCAATATAGAATTTAACTTTATTTTATAACCTTCATTTTACTACCTGATTTACATAAATTGTAAATTGCGCAAAATTTCTGAACATGTCTAAAAAGAAACAAAAACAATCGCAAGTTATTGAAATACCTAAACCTATTTTATATACGGCTAAATTTTTACAAGCTATTTCATCAAGTCTAACAACTAAATTTGCGGCTAAACTTTTTACAACTCCTATTCGCCATAAATTACCTAAACGTGAATTACATATGGAACGCGAAAGTGTTCAAAAGAGTATTATGATTCCTGAGATAAACAAAGAAATCGTAGTGTATGAATATGGCAAAAGCGATAAAAAGGTACTTTTAGTTCACGGATGGTCTGGTCGTGGAACCCAATTGGTTAAAATTGCGGATGAGTTACTAAAAATGGGTTACATGACTATTAGCTTTGATGCTCCAGCACATGGTAAATCAAAAGGAAATTATTCGATAATGACCGAATTTATTGCTTCAATTTTAGAATTGGAAAAACAATACGGTTCGTTTGAATTTGCTATTGGACATTCGCTTGGTGGTATGTCGGTTTTGAATGCGATTAAACAAAATCTGAATGTTAAAAAAGCTGTAACCATTGGAGCTGGTGATATCATTCAAGACATCATTGATGATTTTATTAAGAAATTGGAATTAAAACCAGAATACGGAATCAAATTGCGAGATCATTTTGAGAAACGTTTTGTTGGAAAAATGGATGATTATTCGGCTTACAAAGCAGCTAAAACAATTAAAATCCCAGTTTTAATCATGCACGACAAAGAAGATGATGATGTATCTGTCAAAGCAGCTTATCATATTCACGAACATTTACAAGGTTCTGAACTTGTGATTACAGAAGGTTTAGGTCATCGTAAAATTTTAGGCGATGAAGCTGTAATTGAGAAAATCAAAGAATTCCTTTCAAAATAAAAAAGTCCTTCGGTTTGAAGGACTTTTGCTTTTTTAGAAGTTTGGTGACAAATTGTATTTTTTATAGAAGTTATCTAATGCTTCTAGAACCTCATCTTCTGTATCAACTACTTTGATTAAGTTCATATCTTCTGGACTGGCGTTTTTCATTTTGTCAATCATGACATTTTTAATCCAATCTAATAAACCTGACCAAAATTCGGTTCCTACTAAGATAATCGGGAATTTTCCAATTTTCTTCGTTTGGATTAACGTTACCGCTTCGAATAATTCGTCTAATGTTCCAAAACCTCCTGGCATAACAACGAAACCTTGTGAATATTTTACAAACATTACTTTTCTTACGAAGAAATAATCGAAGTTTAAGTTTTTATCTTTATCAATATAAGGATTGAAATGTTGCTCAAATGGTAACTCGATGTTCAAACCTACCGATGTTCCACCACCATAATGTGCTCCTTTATTTCCTGCTTCCATGATACCAGGACCACCTCCGGTAATAACACCATAACCCGCTTTACTGATTTTATAAGCAATTTTTTCTGCTAATAAATAATATTTATCTTCAGGTTTTGTTCTTGCTGAACCAAAAATAGAAACACAAGGTCCTATTCTACCCATAGATTCATATCCGTTAACAAACTCAGACATAATTTTAAAAATTGCCCAAGAGTCGTTTGTTCTTATTTCGTTCCAGGTTTTTTGCTTGAATTTTTCCTGAATTCTATGATCTTCGTTTTCGTATTGATCTGCTGCCATAATAATTTTAGTCAATTTGTTAATAAACAAATCATTAAAGTTAATAATAAAGTTTAGCAGTGTTGTTGTGTGTAGTAATTAGTTTGCTAAGATACTAATTAAATATCATGATGTTAATAAAATTTATTCTATAAATAATATTTCCATTATTTGAAATTCACTTTTGTGATTATAATGTATAATATCATTTTCATCTTTTTTGCAAATATCTTTTGCTGTCTTTGGTCTCATTAATGCAGACTCACTTATTTTAACTTTTCTAAAATGTAACTCTTCCGTAAATTCAAATCCAACTCTTTTTCCAGAATTTATAATAAACTTTGCGAATTCTTCACTAGATAACAATTGTTTAGTTGCGCTATCACTACCTAATTTTAACTCTATGAGTAGAATATATAAAGTATTATTCTTTTGAACAAACATTAAATAATCACAAATTTTCGAAAGCCCTATATCGTTATTAAAATATGGAAATGGGATTGTCTTGTTTGGATCTAATCTAAAAAGTAAATAATTTATACATTTATGGCTTTTTATATCTCGTTTCATTGAGAATTCATCACCAAATTTATCTCTATCTTTTTCCTCTAAAATTTCTGATTCAACAAAAAATTCTTTTTTTAGAATTTCTTTTAGATTATTTAACTGTGTCATAAATTATTCGACTTTACCAAAACGTAATGAATAAAATAGTTGATTTGCTATTTCACTTTGTTTTTCAATTGTTTCATCGATTGATTTGATACTAAACCCACTTAGATTTTTTGACAAGACTTTCACATCAGCTTTTAATGCTTTATCATTTTTAAAGTTAAATAAATACATGTTAATATCTGTTGTATCAAATATTTCATCTTCCTGATAACCACCTATATCAGTAGCTAGTTCTTTTATTTCTTCATCTCCTTGAGAAATCATTAAAATATTATTAAACTCTCTTATTATATAATCACTATGAGTACTTACAATTATCCTTAAACCATTCTTAATCAATTTACTAAAAATTCTGGCTAACAGAATTTGATTATTTGGGTGTAAATTAAGTTCAGGTTCATCGATTATAATTAGATCATTTTCAACTGCTTTATGTTTTAAATATAAAATCAAACTAGCTAAAGTTTTTACAATAGAAGAACTTTGAT
>NZ_JAYRPD010000019.1:0-106148 GCF_041911335.1 Flavobacterium sp. | reverse complement strand
GTGTATTTCTACGAATGTCTTTGATGAAATTCTCTGCTGTTTTTTTCTTAGGTGTTTTCATACTATTTCAAAGTTAATAATTTTTGAAAACACTCTCTTAGTTTTGAACTAAATCAGTCCACTTTTTGCTGATGATTTACACTAAAGTTCCATAGGCATAACCATTTCCAATTAGGTCTTTAATTTTATCATTATGACTTTGATAAATTTGAATGATCATTCGCTCACGTTCTTGTGTTCCAGTTAGTTTTGATTTAAAATTTTCTATTGTCAAATCTTCATTTTTGTGGAGCAATTCCATCTGAATATCAATAACTTTTGATTTCATTAAATCAAGATAGTTATTTATTGTCCTAGCTTCTTCTGAATTACCTTTCATTTTTGATTGTTCAGGGGACCATTTGGATTTTTCAATGAATTTTTTAGTACTGAATTCAAAACGTTCTCCGTTTACAGTTAACCTGAAATAAATTGGTAATTGACCATTTTTGTTGGCTTTTGAAGTTTTTGCATAAATATGCACAGTGATTTTTGCTTTCATGGTGGTGACCTTTTAATTAGTATTCAATTTAATTTTTAAACTTTTAGTAAACAAGATGTACACTTTTTGAACAAGCATTGAACAGGTTGTTAGCACAGTGTTTACAGTGCTTGAGTGAATTTAGCGAGACCCAAAATTGTAGAAATTTTTAGGGTCTCGATTTTGTCCCTTTCGCATTAAGATTGAATGAATAATTTGGTATATGCCCCAAAGCAAAAAGCCGATAAATCATAAGATTTATCGGCTTTTGAAACCATTTGTTTTTAAATATGTGGGCGATGAGGGGTTCGAACCCCCGACCCCCTCGGTGTAAACGAGGTGCTCTGAACCAGCTGAGCTAATCGCCCCAATAAAGTGCTTTACTATTTCTGTATTGCGAGTGCAAATATACAAGGAATATTTGTTTCTGCAAGCAATTTTAAATAAAAATTACTTTTTTTCTATCTTTTCTAACAAGACTTTGTTTGAATAATTCACCATAGTTATGGTAATTTCTTCATTATTAGAAGTTTTGCCTTCAATTACATAAACTTTGCCTTTTCTGTAGGCTTCATTACTTTTTGAAAAATCGACATCACCATAGCGTAAACTGTTACGAATATCTTCTAAGGTAACCCATTTTCCATCTAAAGACTTTTGCGCTAGTGAATCAATTTCTAGTGATTTACTTCTTAAATCTTTCAAAACTCTACAATTTGGAAAATAGCAAAATTCAACACCTTTGTCTGTTGCCTTGGCTTTTAAAAACCACATTACAAAAACGCCACCTAAAAATAAGCCAAAAAGGTAATATGCTAAACGAAACTGAAATTTCATAAAATTATAATTTCCGCAAATTTAGTTCAAATAAAGAACAAAAGGAATATTTTTTGGTTTAAAAAACAATCAGATTAATATCGCGATACTCTAAATTAAACCAGTCGGCAATAGCTTTATTGGTAAGTAATCCGTGATAGCTATAAATACCATTTTTCAAACCTCTGTTACAACGGATAGCACTTTCAATTCCGCCATCTTCTGCAATGTGCAGCAAGAAAGGAGAAATAATATTACTAATCGACATGGAAGCCGTTTTAGAATAACGAGAAGGGATATTTGGAACACAATAATGAATCACCCCGTTTTTAATGAAAGTTGGTTTTTCATGTGTAGTAACTTCTGAAGTTTCAAAACAACCACCTGTATCAATGCTAACATCTACAATAACAGCTCCTTTTTTCATGTGTTCTACCATGGTTTCTGTAACCACAACAGGAGCTCTGTTTTTTCCTTTCATTGCGCCAATAGCAACATCACATCGTCTCAGTGCTTTTAAAAGCGATTTTTCTTGAATGGTAGAAGTAAATATTCTTTGATTTAAGGTGTTTTGTAAACGACGTAATTTGGTAATCGAATTATCAAATACTTTTACATGTGCGCCTAATCCTAAAGCAGTTCTTGCAGCGTATTCCGCTACAGTTCCAGCACCAATAATAACAACTTTAGTAGGAGGGACGCCAGTAATATTTCCGAAAAGTAAGCCTTTACCAATATTTTCACCAATCATCAATTCGGAAGCGATTAGAACAGATGCGGTTCCTGCAATTTCTGATAATGATTTTACTGCGGGATACGAGCCATCTTCATCTTTTATAAATTCAAATGCTAAAGCCGTAATTCTTTTAGCAGCTAAAGCTTCAAAATATTCTTTTTTCTGCGTTTTTAATTGAATTGCCGAAATCACAATCGTTTGCGGATTCATCA
This sequence comes from Flavobacterium sp., assembly GCF_041911335.1. Classification (GTDB taxonomy): domain Bacteria; phylum Bacteroidota; class Bacteroidia; order Flavobacteriales; family Flavobacteriaceae; genus Flavobacterium. The sequence goes on along the minus strand of NZ_JAYRPD010000019.1, from coordinate 103,864 downwards.
TTTCAATTTCAGTAAGGGTAGGTGGCTCTACCTTCAAAATCATTGGGCAACCCAACACTTTTTTTCTGTCTTGCGTGATTTCTGCACCTGCATCGCTGTATTCTTTGTCGGTATAACTTGAAGTTTCTCCAGCTCCTGATTCTAACATTACGCGATGTCCGTGCGAAACTAATGAAGAAACCGCATCAGGCGTTAAGCAAATTCTTCTTTCTTGATAGGAAGTTTCTTTTGGAATTCCTATAAATAATTCGCTTTTATGACGCGCTACTTCAAGTTTTTCTTCTTGTGGAAGCAATTGCGAAGCAGAAAAAGGAGTGTATATCGACATTACTTTTGATTTTGAGGTTCTAAATTAGGAATTATTTTAGACTTGGGAAATAGATTCACAAAAAAAGAGAATAGAAGTTGATTTTCTATTCTCTTTCGTATTTAATTTTTGAGCGTTAGTTCACGTTTACCATTTGGTAAAATTTTTATAGAAATACTCGCATGGTCAATCGGAATTAAGTTTGGCGTTTTTTCAGGCCATTCGATAAAGCACCAATTATCAGAATAGAAATATTCGTCTAATCCCATATCATATCCTTCTTCTTCCGAATTTAAACGATATAAATCAAAGTGATACACCGTTTCGCCTTCAAAAGTTCTGTATTCGTTTACTAAAGAAAATGTTGGGCTGCTTGAATTATCTTTTACGCCCAACTCTTTGACCAATTCTTTAATCAAAGTCGTTTTTCCAGCGCCCATTTGCGCATGAAACGTGATGATTTTCTTTAACGAAGGTGTAGCAAGAATCTGTTTTGCAATGGCATTTATTTCTTCTAAACTGTAAATTACGGTCATACTAAATTTTGCTTTTACTGAACACTTTTGACTGAATACTGAACACTTTTACCTCGGCTCTAAAACTAAGAATGGAATCACCATTTCTTCTAACGAAATTCCTCCATGTTGATAGGTATTTCGGTAATAACTCACATAATGATTGTAGTTGTTTACGTAAGCCAAAAATAAATCGTTTTTCGCAAAAATAAAAGAGCTACTCATGTTTAGTGCTGGTAACCCAATTTTCTTCGGATCTTTCACGGCGTAAACATCTTTGTCTTCATAAGTTAAACTTCTTCCTGTTTTATAGCGAAGATTTAAACTCGTGTTTTTATCACCAATAACTTTCGACGGATTTTTACAATTGATAGTTCCGTGGTCGGTAGTTATAATCAATTTAAAACCAAGTTGTTGAGCTTGTTGAATCATATCCAAAAGCGGAGAATTCTTGAACCAACTTGCCGTTAAAGAACGATACGCTTTATCGTTTGAAGCTAATTCTTTCACCACATCCATTTCGGTTTTAGCGTGCGATAACATGTCTACGAAATTGTAAACAATTGTTGTCAAATCATTGTTTTTTAACGATTTGAAGTTGTCTGCTAATTTTTTTCCCGAAGCAAAATTCGTAATCTTATAATATTCTTGTTTGATGTTTAATCCTAAGCGTTTTAATTGCTCGGTTAAAAATTCGCCTTCATAGAGGTTTTTTCCACCTTCATCAGGATCGTTTTTCCAATATTGCGGAAATTTTTTTTCCATTTCCAAAGGTGTTAATCCTGAGAAAATAGCATTACGAGCATATTGAGTAGCAGTTGGTAGAATAGAGAAGTAGCTCACTTCTTTTTCTAATTTGTAGTGATTGTTTACAACACTTTCAAACGCTTTCCATTGGTCGTAACGTAAATTATCGATAACTACAAACAATATAGGTTTGTCTTTTTTACGGATTTCAGGCGCTACTAATTCACCAAAAATTTCATGAGAAAGAATCGGTTTGTCTGCTTTTGGTTGGAACCAATCTTCGTAATTACGTTCGATGAATTTTCCAAATTGCACATTAGCTTCGATTTTTTGACTTTCCAAAATTTCTACCATGCTTTGGTCTTCGATATTTTCCAGCTCTAATTCCCAAAATAATAGTTTTTTGTACAATTCTACCCAATCTTCATAAGTACGAACCATTGCCATATCCATCGCAATTTTTCTGAATTCTTTCTGATAATCTAATGTTGTTTTTTCAGAAATCAATCGCGAATGGTCTAAATTCTTCTTTAAACTCAATAAAATCTGATTTGGATTAACCGGTTTTATCAAATAATCGGCGATTTTAGAACCGATGGCTTCTTCCATGATGTACTCTTCTTCACTTTTAGTAATCATAATCACCGGAACCGAAGATTTCTTTTCTTTTAATTCAGATAAAGTTTCTAAACCGCTTAAACCTGGCATATTTTCATCTAAAAAAACAATGTCGAAGTTATTTTCTTCGAACAAATCGATAGCGTCTTGTCCGTTATTGCAAGTGGTTACGTGATAGTTTTTCTTTTCTAAAAACAAGATATGGGGTTTTAATAAATCAATTTCATCATCTACCCAAAGTATTTTTATCTGACTCATATTTCTTAATTTGTGTGCAAGTTACTATTTATTAAACGAGGTTTGTATTAAATATTGTATAAAATTTTCAATACTTTTTAACGATTTCATTTTGTAAAAAATCGCTACATTTGTTACTAAAATTTTCAAATTGTGAGCCAAACCAATAAACTCAAAATATTTAACGATCCTATTTATGGTTTTATTACCATTCCCAATAGTTTAATTTACGATTTAATTCAGCATCCTTACTTTCAACGTTTACGAAGAATTTCTCAAATGGGTATGTCGTATTTGGTCTATCCAGGAGCGCATCACACGCGTTTTCATCATGCGTTGGGTTGTATGCACATCATGCAAAAAGCAGTTCAAACCTTGCAATTTAAATGTGTTTCTATTTCGGAAGAAGAAGAAAATGCGCTATATATTGCGATTTTGTTGCATGATATTGGTCACGGACCCTACAGTCACGCAATGGAACACAGTATTGTAGAAGAAGTGCATCACGAAGAATTATCGTTGTTGTTCATGGAGCAATTGAATAAGGAATTTGATGGAAAATTATCGCTTGCTATTCAAGTTTTTAAAGGCGAATATCATAGAAAATTCATGTTGCAATTGATTTCAAGTCAGTTGGATATGGATAGAATGGATTACCTAAAACGCGATAGTTTTTATAGCGGTGTAGCAGAAGGAAACATCAACAGTGAACGTTTAATCCAAATGATGAATGTGCAAGATGATTATTTGGTTATCGAAGAAAAAGGAATTTACTCAGTAGAAAAGTTTTTGGTTGCTCGAAGATTGATGTATTGGCAAGCGTATTTGCACAAAACAAGTGTTGTTGCGGAATTAATCTTAACTAAAATTCTAAAACGAGCAAAAGAATTGACTCAAAAAGGAATTCTTTTGCCTTGTAGCGAACCTTTGCAATTCTTTTTGCAAAACAAAATTTCATTGTCTGATTTCGATAAAAGCGTGTTAGATAAGTTTTCTTATTTGGATGATTATGATGTTTTAGGTGCGATAAAAGCTTGGCAATTTCATGATGATTTTGTCTTACAATCACTTTGCCGAATGATACTAAATCGTGATTTATTAAAGATTCAAATGAGTGATGATAAACCAATCAAAGAGAATCTATTAACGATAAAAAATAAATACATTTCTATATCTGGAATTTCGGACAAAGAAGCTGATTATTTTGTTTTCAAAGGCAAGTTGAAAAATCAGGCGTATAGCAAATCAAGCGAACCGATTCGCATCTTAAAAAAGGATAAAACTATTGAAGATGTGGTAGAAGCTTCAGATCAATTGCATTTAAAAGCTTTGTCAAAACCAGTAACAAAATACTTCATTTGTTTTCCAAAAGTGGTATTAGAATCTTAACTTTTTAATTAAATTTTATATTTTTGCCAAGTTGAAGTGGAATCAATACTTGGTATTGAATGAAAATGCGTATTTTTATATCCCAAAATCTATCTAATTAGATAGTAATAAAATTTTTAAATGAAGTTTACAGCAGCGCAAATAGCAGGCATTTTAGAAGGTGAAGTAGTGGGTAATCCAGAGGCTGAAGTTTTTAAATTGTCTAAAATAGAGGAAGGAACCGAAGGCTCATTGACGTTTTTGGCGAATCCTAAATACACCAATTATATTTATTCTACAAAGGCAACTGTTACGATTGTTAACAGCACTTTTGAACCAGAGCAAGAAATTACAACGACTTTAATTAAGGTTGAAGATGCTTATAAATCATTTTCAAAGTTGTTAGAATACTACAATCAAGTAAAATTGATGAAATCAGGAATTGAGCAACCTTCAGTTATTTCAGAAGGTGTAACTTATGGTTCTGATTTGTATTTAGGAAGTTTTTGTTACATAGGAAAAAATGTAACAATTGGAAATAATGTAAAAATTTATCCGAATAGTTTCATTGGAGACAACGTAACCATTGGTGATGATTGTGTTTTCTTTGCTGGTGTTCGAATTTATTCGGAAACGGTTATTGGAAATCGTTGCACGATTCATTCTGGAACAATCATTGGTTCTGACGGATTTGGTTTTGCGCCACAAGAAGATGGGACGTATGCAAAAGTCCCACAAATTGGAAATGTAATTATTGAAGATGATGTTGAAATAGGTGCGTGTACAACAGTTGACAGAGCTACTTTAGGTTCAACTATCATCAGAAAAGGAGTGAAATTGGATAATCATATCCAAGTTGCTCACAATGTTGAAATTGGTGAAAACACCGTAATAGCAGCACAAACCGGAATTGCAGGAACAACTAAAATAGGTAAAAACTGTTTAATCGGTGGTCAAGTTGGTTTTGCTGGACATTTGGTAATTGGTGATGGTGTTAAAATTCAAGCGCAATCAGGAATTGGTAAAAATTTAGAAGCTGGAGAAGTAGTTCAAGGAAGTCCTGCATTCAATTACGGAGATTTCGCAAAATCATTTGTACATTTTAGAAATTTACCAAAGATTGTTACCGATATAGAAGAATTAAAAAATAAAATTAAATAATTTAAAATTTTTATCATGGCGAAGCAAACAACAATTGCTGCAGAAATATCATTAAAAGGTGTAGGTTTACACACAGGTCAAGAAGTTGTAATGACTTTTAAACCAGCTCCTGTAAACAACGGATTTACATTTGTACGTGTAGATTTAGAAGGGCAACCAATTATTGAAGCTGATGCAAATTATGTTGTAAATACGCAACGAGGCACTAATTTAGAAAAATTAGGAGTAATGATTCAAACACCAGAGCACGTTTTAGCGGCGCTTGTGGGTTGCGATTTAGATAACGTTATTATAGAATTAAACGCTTCTGAACTTCCTATTATGGATGGTTCTTCTAAATATTTTGTTGAAGCTATAGAGAAAGTTGGAATTATTGAACAAGAAGCTGAGCGAAAAATATACGTTGTAAAAGATGTAATTTCTTATTTAGATGAAACTACAGGAAGTGAAATTACTGTAATTCCTTCTGATGAATATTGTGTAACCGCAATGGTAGATTTTGGTACTAAAGTTTTAGGAACTCAAAACGCAACAATGAAAAGTATAAAAGAGTTTAAAACTGAAATCGCTGATTGTAGAACGTTTAGTTTCTTACATGAGTTGGAATCGCTTTTGAATAACGGCTTAATCAAAGGTGGTGACTTAAATAATGCCATTGTTTATGTTGATAAAGAAATTTCAGCAGAAACAATGGAAAATTTAAAGAAAGCTTTCAATAAAGAAACGATTTCGGTTAAATCTAACGGAATTTTAGATAATCTTACGTTGCATTTTCCTAACGAAGCCGCTCGTCATAAATTATTAGATGTTGTAGGTGATTTATCTTTAATAGGAACAAGAATCCAAGGAAAAGTTATTGCCAACAAGCCTGGACACTATGTAAATACACAGTTTGCCAAGAAAATTGCTAAAATCATTAAATTAGAAGAGCGTAATAATGTTCCTAGTTATGATATCAACAAAGAACCTGTAATGGATATTCATGGTATTATGGAATTATTACCACACAGACCTCCATTTTTATTAGTTGATAAAATTTTAGAATTATCAGAAACACATGTGGTTGGATTGAAAAATGTAACAATGAATGAAGATTTCTTCGTTGGACATTTTCCAGGAGCTCCAGTAATGCCCGGTGTTTTACAGATTGAAGCTATGGCACAAACCGGTGGAATTTTAATTTTAAGCACCGTTCCAGATCCAGAAAATTACTTAACGTATTTCATGAAAATTGATAATGTTAAGTTCAAAAATAAAGTCTTACCAGGTGATACCTTATTCTTTAAATGTGATTTAATTTCTCCTATTAGAAGAGGAATTTGTCACATGCAAGCTTATGCGTATGCTAATGGTAAATTAGTATCAGAAGCCGAATTAATGGCACAAATTGTTAAAGTAAAATAAAAAAATCATATGAATCAACCATTAGCTTATGTGCACCCAGGTGCTAAAATAGCAAGAAACGTAGTAATTGACCCTTTTACTACTATTCATAACAATGTTGAAATAGGTGAGGGAACTTGGATTGGTTCAAACGTTACCATTATGGAAGGTGCTCGTATCGGTAAGAATTGTAATATTTTTCCTGGTGCAGTAATTTCTGCGGTTCCTCAAGATTTAAAATTTGGAGGCGAAGATTCATTGGCTGTTATTGGTGATAATACAACAATTAGAGAGTGTGTAACAATTAACAGAGGGACAGTGGCTTCAGGTCAAACCGTAATTGGAAAAAATTGTTTGATTATGGCTACAGCTCACATTGCACACGACTGCCACATTGGAGATAACGCTATTATCGTAAATGGTGTAGCTTTAGCAGGACACGTTACGGTAGGTAATTTTGCAATTATTGGAGGTTTAGCTGCTGTTCATCAGTTTATTTCAATTGGAGATCACGCTATGATTTCTGGTGGTTCATTGGTAAGAAAAGACGTTCCTCCGTATACAAAAGCGGCAAAAGAGCCTTTGTCTTATGTGGGAATCAATTCAGTTGGGTTAAGAAGAAGAGGATTTTCAACAGATAAAATCAGAGAAATTCAAGATATCTATAGAATTTTATACCAAAAAAATTACAATACTTCACAAGCAGTAAGCATCATTGAAGCTGAAATGGAAGCTACAACTGAACGAGATGAAATTTTAGATTTCATTAAAAATTCTTCTCGTGGAATCATGAAAGGTTACACTAGCTCATTGTAATTTTAAATTTAAATTTAAAAAAGAATAAATCAATAAACATCAAATAAAAACAAAATGGCAAGTACATCAGATATTAGAAACGGATTATGTATCAAATACAATAACGATATTTATAAAATTATCGAATTTCTTCACGTAAAACCAGGTAAAGGACCAGCTTTCGTAAGAACAAAATTAAAATCGTTAACAAATGGAAAAGTATTAGATAACACATTTTCTGCTGGACACAAAATTGATGAAGTACGTGTTGAAACACATACCTTCCAATATTTATATGCTGAAGGAGATCAATTTCACTTCATGAATAACGAATCATTTGAACAAATTACGTTAGACAAAAAAGTATTAGATGCTCCAGATTTATTAAAAGAAGGAACCAACGTAATGATTCAAATTAATGCTGAAACAGAAGCACCTTTATCAGTAGATATGCCAGCTTCTATCGTTTTAGAAGTGACTTATGCTGAGCCAGGAGTTAAAGGAAATACAGCTACAAATGCTACAAAACCAGCAACTGTAGAAACAGGAGCTACTGTAAACGTTCCGTTGTTTATCAATGAAGGTGATAAAATCAAAATTGATACAGCAACCGGAAACTACATGGAAAGAGTAAAAGAATAGTTTTCAGTTTACTGTCGCAGTTGGCAGATTCCAATAAGAACTGAAAACTGCGACTGTAAATTGTGACTGAACACAAATCACAAATAAATGAAATTTCCAAAAGTTTATCCTCTAAAAGATATTGCCCAAATTATCAATTGTAATTTTGTGGGTGATGCCGATTTTCCAGTTCACGGTATGAATGAGATTCATGTGGTAGAACCTGGCGATATCGTATTCGTAGATCATCCAAAATATTATGACAAAGCACTTCAATCGGCTGCTACTATTGTTTTAATTAACAAAGAAGTGGAATGCCCAGAAGGAAAAGCATTGTTAATTTCTGATGATCCTTTTAGAGATTTCAATAAACTTACAAAACATTTCAGACCATTTCAAGCTTCAAATGCTGCAATTTCAGATTCAGCTATAATCGGAGAAGGAACGGTTATTCAACCCAATTGTTTCATCGGACATAATGTTCAAATTGGTAAAAATTGTTTGATTCATCCAAATGTTACGATTTACGATAATACTGTAATTGGTGATAACGTAATGATTCACGCTGGAACTATTTTAGGAGCTGATGCTTTTTATTATAAAAAACGTCCAGAAGGTTTCGACCAATTATTATCTGGTGGGCGAGTAGTAATTGAAGATAATGTTGGAATCGGAGCTTTATGTACGATTGACAAAGGAGTTACAGGCGACACCACTATCGGAGCTGGAACTAAAATTGATAATCAAGTGCATGTTGGCCACGATACCGTTATTGGAAAAAAATGTTTGATTGCTTCACAAACTGGAATTGCAGGATGTGTCGTTATTGAAGATGAAGTAACGCTTTGGGGACAAGTTGGAACTACAAGCGGAATTACTATTGGAACCAAAGCTGTCGTTCTGGCACAATCCGGAGTTTCCAAGTCTTTAGAAAGTGGAAAAGTATACTTTGGTTATCCGGCTGAAGAATCTCGTGAGAAATTAAAACAATTAGCCAACGTAAAACGAATTCCAGAAATCATTGAAAAATTAAAACAAAATGACAAATAGAACCAAAATCGAATTTTTGTATAAAGAAGATGGTATGCGAAATGACGTTTTTTTAAACGAACTTTTGCACGATGATTTTATTTTAGATTGGGACAGTTCACAAGGAAACGTCAACATGACCAAAGAAGATATTATTAATTTGGCAAAACAGTTAAAACAAAATTACGTGGATTCCTTCATGGAAATTTCTCACTTTATTGAAGATGATAATCAAATCATGGTGAAATATAACCATAAAGTAACTACTATCGAAAATCCAAAAGAGTTTGTTCTTATTGCAAAAGTCGTTGCTATTTGGGAATTTGAAGACAATAAAATTAAAAAAGGATATCAAATTAGCAAATCTAATTAAAAAAATACAATAAAAATTACGTGATTATTTGGTAAAAAACTTACTTTTGCATCACAAATTTAAACACAATTTAATTCATATATCATGAGCGTTTTAGTAAATAAAAATTCAAAAATAATTGTACAAGGATTTACAGGTAGCGAAGGAACTTTCCACGCTTCTCAAATGATTGAGTACGGAACAAATGTTGTAGGTGGTGTAACTCCAGGAAAAGGTGGTTCAACACATTTAGACAGACCGGTTTTTAACACAGTTAAAGATGCTGTTGAAAAAGCAGGTGCTGATACTTCAATTATCTTCGTTCCACCAGCATTTGCTGCTGATGCAATTATGGAAGCTGCTGAAGCAGGTATCAAAGTAATCATTTGTATTACTGAAGGTATTCCAGTTGCAGATATGATTAAAGCGTATGATTATATTAAAGGAAAAGATTGCCGTTTAGTTGGTCCTAACTGTCCAGGTGTAATTACTCCGGAAGAAGCTAAAGTGGGTATTATGCCAGGTTTCGTTTTCAAAAAAGGAACAGTTGGAATTGTATCTAAATCAGGTACTTTAACTTACGAAGCTGCTGACCAAGTAGTAAAACAAGGATTAGGAATTACTACAGCTATCGGAATTGGTGGTGACCCAATTATTGGAACAACTACTAAAGAAGCAGTAGAATTATTAATGAACGACCCAGAAACTGAAATCATCATTATGATTGGTGAAATTGGAGGTCAATTAGAAGCAGATGCTGCTCGTTGGATTAAAGCTGACGGAAACCGTAAACCAGTTGTTGGATTCATTGCAGGTGAAACGGCTCCAAAAGGAAGAACAATGGGTCACGCAGGTGCAATCGTTGGTGGTGCTGATGATACAGCTGAAGCTAAAAAACGCATCATGAGAGAAAACGGAATTCACGTTGTAGATTCTCCAGCTGAAATTGGTAAAAAAGTAAAAGAAGTTTTAGGATAGTTTTTTTCAAAGACATATAAATAAAAGCCTTACATTTTGTAGGGCTTTTATTTTTTAAGAATCTAAATTATTATATTTGCTTAACAAAATATCAAATTATATAGAAAATGAAATTATTAGAAGGAAAAGTTGCCATTATTACAGGTGCAAGCCGTGGAATTGGTAGCGGTATAGCAAAAGTTTTTGCAGAACAAGGAGCAAATGTTGCTTTTACATATAGTTCGTCTGTAGAATCAGCTTTGACATTAGAAAATGAATTAAATGCTTTAGGAATTAAAGCTAAAGGATACAAATCAAACGCCGCAGATTTTAACGAGGCACAAAAATTAGTGGATGACGTTATTGCTGAATTTGGTACAATTGACGTTTTAATCAACAATGCTGGAATCACAAAAGATAATTTATTAATGCGTATGTCGGAAGAAGATTTTGATAAAGTAATCGAAATTAACTTGAAATCGGTTTTCAATATGACAAAAGCAGTACAAAAAATCATGTTGAAAAACCGTAAAGGTTCTATCGTAAACATGAGTAGTGTAGTAGGAGTAAAAGGAAATGCGGGTCAAGCTAACTACGCAGCTTCTAAAGCAGGTATGAACGGATTTACTAAATCTATTGCGTTAGAATTAGGTTCAAGAAACATTCGTTGCAATGCAATCGCTCCAGGTTTTATTGAAACTGAAATGACTGCAAAATTAAATGAAGATGTAGTAAAAGGATGGAGAGAAGCTATTCCATTAAAACGCGGAGGAACTCCAGAAGATGTAGCCAACGTTTGTGTTTTCTTAGCTTCTGACATGAGTGCTTATGTAACAGGACAAGTTATTAATGTTGACGGAGGAATGTTAACGTAAAGTTTAAACGGTTAAAGTTTATGAGTTTAAAAGTTATGAAATGAGAGTTTTTAGTTTTGAAAAGTTAATTGCTTGGCAAAAAGGAAGAGAATTAGCTTTAATTATTTATAAGACTACAAAACAATTTCCTAAGGACGAAACTTTTGGTTTAACAAGTCAAATGAGACGTTGTTCGATTTCAATAGCTTCAAATTTAGCCGAAGGTTCTGGGAGAAACTCCTACAAAGACAAAGCTAGATTTTCTGAAATTGCCTATGGTTCTTCGTTAGAATTATTGAATCAAGTGATTTTGTGTCATGATTTTGAATACATTAATGAAAATGAATACTTATTGGTACGAGAAAAAATAACAGAAGTCAATATGCTTATAGATGGTTTATATAAATCACAAATGATTAAAGCGAATCAACCCTCTTAAACTTTTAAACCTATAAACTTTTAAACACATAATGACAACAAGCACAATTTTACTTCTCCTATTATCAGTAATTATTGCTGCTGGATTGTCGTTTTATCAATATTTATATAAAGTCAAAAACCAGTCAAAATTGTACTGGTTTTTGGCATTTTTACGTTTTATAAGTTTGTTTTCGATCTTTTTATTGTTGATTAATCCGATTATTAGTCGAAAAATTACTGAAATTAAGAAAACACTTTTACCAATAGTTGTAGATAATTCCAAATCTATTTCCGAATTAAAAGCAACAAAAGAAGCGTCAGAGTTATATCTAAAAATTGCAGAAAATAAAGCTATTACAGAAAAATATGATGTGCAATTATTTTCGTTTGATGACGAATTTCAGTCATTGGAAAAATTAGATTTTAAAGGCAATCAATCCCATATTGATGGTGTAGCTAAAAATTTAAAGCAATTGTACCGAAACACTAATTATCCAGTGGTTTTATTTACCGACGGAAATCAAACCATGGGTAATGATTATGTGTTTAGTTTTCAGGAAAATACAAGTGTTTTCCCCGTTGTTTTAGGCGATACTACTACGGTTTTAGATTTGAAAATCAACCGAATCAACGCTAATAAATACGCTTTTTTAAAGAATAAATTTCCAGTTGAAGTATTTTTACAATACAATGGAAATGAAACCATTACATCTAGTTTTTTAATCCAATCAGGAAATCAAACAGTTCACAAGCAAACAGTTACTTTTTCAAAAGACAAAAAAGCCCAATCGGTTACCGTTTTATTAAATGCTGATAAAGTTGGAATTGCCAAATATAAAGCGGTAATTTCATCTAATATAAAAGAAAAAAATACCTCTAATAATGCTAAGAATTTTGCAGTTGAAGTAATCGATCAACGAAGTGAAATTGCTTTAATTTCTGCCATTAATCATCCTGATTTAGGTGCTTTAAAAAGAAGTATTGAAGTTAATCAACAACGTAAAGTAACTATTGTTAAGCCAAATGAAATCAAATCATTACAAAATTATAATGTTTTAATTTTGTATCAACCTAATACAACTTTCAAGTCTATATTTGAGCAAAATAAAGCAGCCCAAATCAATACTTTTATTATATCTGGAACTGCAACAGATTTTGGTTTTTTAAATCAAATGCAAGATGATTTATTATTTAAAATGTCGGCACCAAAAGAAGATTATTTAGCTACTTATGAATCCGATTTTAATTTGTTTGCTCAAACGAATATTGGATTTGAAAATTTTCCTCCATTAGAACATAATTTTGGAGTTGTTGCTGCTAAAAATAATGTAAATACGTTGCTATCTGCAAGAGTAAGAAATGTTCCGGTTCAGAATCCGATTTTGACATTTACAGAAAACGGAAGTAAAAGAAAAGCGTATTTGATTGGAGAAAATATTTGGAAATGGCGTTTGGAAAATCACTTAAATAAAAAATCATTTGAAGATTTTGATTTGTTTACCGATAAAATTATTCAGTTTTTAGTTTCTAATGCTTCTAAAAAGAATTTGAATGTTACTTATGAAAGTTTCTACAATTCAGGCGAAAATATTGAAATTACGGCGGAATATTTCAATAAGAATTTTGAGTTTGATGATAAAGCACAACTTACTATTCAGGTTGTAAATTCAAAAACCAAAGCCACAAAAAAATACGATTTACTTAAATCAACCAATTCTTACAAAGTGAATTTAGACGGATTGGAAGCAGGAAATTACAGTTTTAAAGTAACTGAAAAACAATCAAATACTACTTTTTCTGGTGGTTTTGAAGTTTTAGATTTTGAAATCGAGAAACAATTCGTAAATCCAGATAAATCTAGATTAGAGCAATTGGCAATAAATACCAAAGGAAAAGTTTTTTATCCAAATCAAATCGAGAATGTAATTCAAACCTTGATTGATAATGAAAACTATATTCCAACACAAAAAGAAACCATTAAAAAATCACCACTTATTGATTGGATTTGGTTACTTCTTATCGCTGTTTTTGCTCTTACTTCAGAATGGTTTATTCGAAAATATAATGGTTTATTATAAATTAAGTAAATCTTAATTTATTTTTAAGCTAGCCTTAAGCAATTCTTTTTATTTATGACTCAATTTTGTAGAAAATTTGAGTTTTATGGAATCAATCAATAGGGTATCAAAACGATATGCACTTCTATTAGGTTTTTCGGGCTGGTTTGTGTTTTTTTCTTTTTTATTAAGAATTGTCTTTTTGTTTTGGCAGTTAAGTGAAATTGACATTACAGTATTTAATCTGCTTAAAATATTGTCTTTTGGATTACTATTTGATATAGGTGTGCTTTCATTTTTATTTGTAATAAGTACATTGTATATCTTATTAGTTCCAAAGAAATATATAGGAAGTATAGTTGATAAAATCTTTATATATTTTGGTTTTTTAGTAACCTTATTAATATTTGTCTTTACATTCTTTGCTGAGATTACTTTTTGGGAAGAATTCAAGTGTCGTTTCAATTTTGTAGCGGTAGATTATTTGATTTATACTTTTGAAGTGGTACAGAATATTCACGAATCTTATCCGTTGTATATATTAATTCCTTCTATGTTGATTATTACAGGAATTATATACTTTTATTTTGTTAAAAATGATTTTTTCAATAAAACATTTACGACTAAAATTTCATTTAAAAACCGTATTATTCCTTTTCTGTTTTCAGTAGCTTTAATGTTGTTTTATCTCTTTTCTATTTCCAACTCAAATGCCGATTGGTCGAAAAATAGATACAACAATGAAATTTCAAAAGCTGGAATTTATTCTTTTTTTGCAGAATTGCGAAACAACAAGTTGGATTTTAAAACTTTTTACAATTCTATTTCAGATGAATTGGCTTTTCAATTGGTTCGAAATAATTTAAAAGAAGAAAATGCAAGGTTTTTAGCTAATGAATTTTCCATTAAACGAAAAATAAAAGACAGTTTAGATTCAGATTTGAAACCAAATGTAGTATTCATTCTTATGGAAAGTATGAGTGCAAGTTTTATGACAGAATTTGGAAATGAAAAAAAAATTACTCCGTTTTTAGACAGTATTGCCAATAAGAGTTTGTTTTTTAAAAACCTACAAGCTACAGGAAACAGAACTGTTAGGGGAATGGAGGCTGTAACCTTATCAATTCCACCAACTCCCGGACAAAGTATTGTAAAGCGACCAAATAATTCAAATTTATATACGATTTCAAATGTTTTTAAAAGTAAAAATTATCAATGTAATTTCTTTTATGGAGGAGATGGTTATTTTGATAACATGAATGCATTTTATGGAGGAAATGGTTTTGATATTTATGATAGAGGTAGAGGAAGTGTTTTAAGTGATAAAATTAAAACAACACGCCATAATATTGATAATAACGAAGTTACATTTGAAAATGCTTGGGGTATTTGTGATGAAGATATTTACAATAAAATGATTAAAGTTGCCGATGAATATCATCAAAAAAAGAAGCCTTTTTTAAATTTTGTTATGACGACTTCTAATCACAGACCTTATACGTATCCAGAAAATAAAATAGATATTCCTTCGGGTACAGGAAGAGATGGAGCTGTTAAATATTCCGATTTTGCTCTTCAACAAATGCTTAAAAAAGTAAAGAATAAACCTTGGTTTAAAAATACTATTTTTGTGTTTGTTGCAGACCATTGTGCAAGTAGTGCTGGAAAAGATGAAATTGATGTAGAAAATTATCATATTCCTGCAATTATCTATGGTCAAAATTTAATTCAACCTCAAAAAGTGACTAAATTATGTAGCCAAATTGATGTTTTTCCTACTTTGTTTGGACAATTACATTGGAGTTATACATCTAACTTTTTTGGCACGGATGTGTTATCTAAAAACTATCAAGAAAGAGCTTTAATTGGTACTTACTTAAAATTAGCTTTACAAAAAGACAAAGTAATTACTATATTATCTAATAAAAAAACAAATACACGTTATAATTGGTACAAAGAATCAAACAAATTAAAGGTAGTTCCTAATAATAAAACCGAACTAAACGAAACCATTTCTTGGTATCAAACAGCTGATTATTTATATTTGAATAATAAACTGAATTAAACTTAATTTTTACTTAATGTAACAAGTGAAGAACAATTATTTGAGTTTAATGAAGTTATTTTGTATAATAATTGCTAAGGTTTTTGAAAATCAAAATGGCATATAAAAATATTAAAATAAGATGAAAAAACTATTTGTAAGTATTATCCTTTTTGTTACATCATTAGGGTTTTCGCAAGATTGGAAATATAATTTTGAAGAAGCTAAAAAGTTAGCAGCTGAGCAAAATAAAAATATTGTAATTGTGTTTTCAGGTTCTGATTGGTGTGCGCCTTGCATTAAATTAGACAAAAACATTTGGCAATCGGATGCATTTAAAAAAGAAGCGGCACAAGATTGGATTATTGTAAGAGCTGATTTTCCAAGAAAAAAAGCGAATGAATTATCAAAAGAACAAACAGAACACAACAGAAAATTAGCCGAAAAATATAACGTTGATGGTAGTTTTCCTCTAGTTGTTGTTTTAGATAAAAATGGAAAAGTATTGGGAAAAATGGGCTTTAAAAACGTTTCTCCAGAAGAATACATAAAAATGATTCATGCCTTTGAGAAAAAATGAAAAAACAATTAATTCTTTTGCTTTTAGCAACGCAAACACTTTCATTCGGTCAACAAATTTTCAAGAAAAAGCAAAGTTTGTTGGGAAGCCCATTTGAAATTACTGTTGTGGCAAAAGATTCCATTCAAGGCAATTTATTTTCTGATTTAGCTATTACTGAAGTAAGACGAATTGAAAATTTAATATCGGATTGGATTCCTACTTCTCAAATTTCAAAAGTAAATCATAACGCGGGAATTTCTCCAATAAAAGTAGACAAAGAGGTATATGATTTGGTTGATAGAGCTACTAAAATTTCAAAATTAACATCAGGAGCTTTTGACATCAGTTATGCCTCTATGGATAGAATTTGGAAATTTGATGGTAGTATGAAAGAAATGCCTACACCAGAAGAAATTAGAAAATCAGTTGAAAAAGTTGGGTATCAAAATATAATTCTTAATCCAAAAGACACCACTATTTTCTTAAAGAACAAAGGAATGAAATTAGGTCTAGGCGGAATTGGTCAAGGCTACATTGCTGATAAAATTAAAGTTTTATTACAAGAAAAAGGCTGTTCCTCTGGATTGGTAAATGTTTCGGGTGATATTAACACTTGGGGGAAACAACCCAATGGTAATCTTTGGACAGTTGGAATCGTAAACCCAATGAATAAAAATAAAGTGTTTGCTACTTTTCCTTTAGATGATTCTGCTGTTGAAACTTCAGGGAGTTATGAAAAGTATGTTACTTTCAACGGAAAGCGTTATTCACATATTATTGACCCAAGAACTGGTTATCCAGCTACAGGAATTGTGAGTGTTTCTGTTTTTGCAAAACAAACTGAAATTGCAGATGCTTTAGCAACCGGAATTTTTGTGATGGGAGTAGAAGTTGGATTAGATTTAGTAAATCAATTAAAAGGGATAGGTTGTATCATTGTTGATGATAAAGGCGGTATACATGTTTCTAAAAATATAGACATTAAAAAATATCAATAAAGATGAGAAAAGTTGTAGTAATTATGCTAGTTCTTGTTGGAATTACCTCTTGTAATTCAGTTAAAGAATACGACAAACAATACATTAACGACCCAGATATGAAGTTATCGGCAAGAACCTCTGAACGATATGAAACCACTTTTCAAGTTTACCGAGAAGCTGCTTCTGGAGCAAATGGAGGAAAAACTGGTGGTGGTTGTGGATGTAATTAGGTAAAAGAAAATTGGTTTATGAAAAATATAAGTATAATAGTGTTGTTTTTTGTAACTGCTGTGGGTTTTTCTCAAAAGAAAGATTCCACAGAAGTTGTTTACAAAAAACGTGTTTTAGAATCTATTGAAGTAGATTTTTTAATGAGTTACTATAAACAGGACGGAATTCACTCCGCTGTTTCTGGAGGAAATGGTATGGAAGAATTAACCAATATTACACCAACATTCGTGGTTGCAATTCCATTAAACGATGATGATGTATTAACAGTTGATGCCGGAATTTCAGCCTATTCCTCGGCTTCTTCTGGAAACATTAATCCGTTTGATAGTAATACTCCAAGTCCTTGGCAAGCGAGTTCTGGAGCTTCAGCTCAGGATGTTTTGACTTCTTTGGTTTTAAATTACAGTCACAGTTCAGACGATAGAAATACGATTTGGAACGGACATGTTTCGGGTTCGGTGGAATACGATTACTCATCTATCGGTTTTGGTGGTGGTGTTTCGAGATTATTCAATGGGAAAAACTCTGAAGTTTCTGTAAATGCTAATGTTTATTTAGACACTTGGAAACCAATTTATCCAAAAGAATTACAAGATTTTGTAGATTATGGTGGCATGAATGGCGGAATTTACGACGATTTTGTAATTACACCAGGGCAAATTTCTTCAGAAGTATATAATCCTGCTAATTTTAAAGAACACGATAAGAAAAAGAGAAATTCATTTGCTTTAAGTTTTGCTTTTTCTCAAGTGGTAACTAAAAAAGTACAAGGTTCAATTTTTATGGATGTTTTGTACCAAAATGGGCTACTTTCAACGCCATACCAACGAGTTTATTTTGCTGACAAAGGTGATTTTTTCATAAACGAATTTAAGTTAGCTGATGATATTGAGCGTTTGCCAGACAGTCGATTCAAATTACCAATTGGTACACGATGGAATTTCTATTTGAATGAAAAATTCACATTAAGAACTTATTATCGTTATTATTTTGATGATTGGGATATTTCGTCTCATACTTTTAATATCGAAATTCCATATAAATTGACAGATAAGTTTACGGTTTTCCCGATGTATCGTTTTTATACACAGCAACAATCTAAGTATTTTGCACCTTATGAGGGACATTTATCAACAGAAAAATACTATACTTCTGATTATGATTTATCAACCTTCAAGGCAAATCAGTATGGATTTGGGGTTAGTTATACCGATATTTTTACCAATATGAAAATATGGAAATTTGGTTTAAAAAATATCGATTTCAGATTCAATCACTATGATAGAAATGACGGATTGTCGGCAAATATCTTTACCTTCGGAGTAAAATTTGTTCAATAAACTTCAATAAGATGCATATTTTAATTGTAGAAGACGAAAAAGGGATTGTAGATTTTCTAAAACAAGGTTTAGAAGAAGAAGGGTATACAATTTCTTCTGCCTTAGATGGAGAAAATGGACTTAAAAAAGCATTAGACTTACAAGTTGATTTAGTTTTACTAGATTGGATGTTACCAAAAATGCAAGGAATTGAAGTCTGTAAAAGAATACGATTAGAGAAAAGTAATTTACCTATAATCTTTTTAACCGCAAAAGATACGGTTCAAGAAACGATTGAAGGTTTAAAAGCAGGAGCAAATGATTACATAAAAAAACCTTTTTCATTTGATGAGTTACTAGAAAGAATAAAAATTCATTTCAGAGCAAAAGATGAAGTTAAAGTTTTAACTTTAGGAAATATTAAAGTTGATAAATCAAAATTTCAAGTTTTTGTAGATAATAAAGAAGTATCTTTGACGCAAAGAGAATTTGAACTACTCGAATATTTAATTAAAAATAAAGGTCAAGTTTGTACTCGCACAAACATTATTGAAGATGTTTGGGATATTCATTTTGAATACGATACAGGAGTTATAGATGTTTTTATGAACGCTATCCGAAAAAAATTAAACCTTACAAAAGATCAAGAATTAATTAAAACAATTAGAGGAGTAGGATACATAGCAAACGAAATTTAGCATGCCTAATACAGAAAAAGCAATCAAAGCCACTTATTTTAGTATTGTTGGAAATACAGCACTAGCATTAATAAAGGGAATAACGGGTTATTTTGGTAATTCTTACGCTATGATTGCTGATGCAATTGAATCTACAACCGATATTTTTGCTTCTTTTTTAGTACTTTTCGGAATTAAATATTCTAATAAACCAGCCGATGAAAACCATCCTTATGGTCACGGAAGAGCTGAGCCTTTAATTACATTTTTAGTAGTTGGCTTTTTAATAATCTCAGCTACAATTATTGCTTACGAAAGTATTAACAATATTGGAACACCTCACGAATTACCCAAACCTTTCACACTTTTTGTTTTAGGAGCAATTATTTTATGGAAAGAAATATCTTTTCAAATTGTAATGAAAAAAAGTATCGAAACTAAAAGTAGTTCTTTAAAAGCCGATGCTTGGCATCATAGAAGCGACGCTATTACTTCTGTTGCGGCATTTATTGGTATTTCGATTGCTTTAATTTTTGGGAAAGGATATGAATCTGCTGACGATTGGGCGGCTTTACTAGCATCCGTTTTTATTCTTTACAATTGTTATAAAATCTTTCGTCCTGCTTTAGGAGAAATCATGGATGAACATTTATATCACGATTTAGAAGATGAAATTAAAAAAATTTCACAAACAGTTAAAGGTGTAATTTGTATAGAAAAATGCTTTATTAGAAAAGCAGGTATGAAATATCACGTAGATTTACATGTAATGGTGGATGGAACAATATCAGTCAAAGAAGGTCATGATATTGCTCACGATTTAAAAGATACTTTACGAGAAAAACTAATTGAATTAGGTCATGTTTTAATTCACATTGAGCCTAATTTTGAATCCATAGAACGCTAATTTATGTTTTCATTTTCCTTTAAAAATAGAATTGCTTTTAACTACATCGTAAGTGGTTCTATTCTTATTGCAATTGTTTTTTTATTCATTTACAATATTGTAAAATACAGCGTTAATAAACATGTTAATGATGAAATTCAAGAAGAATTATTAAAGCATTTAGATGATGTGTCAACCGATTCAAATGATACTTACTTAATTCAAGTGGATCAATGGAGAGCTCGTGAGCACAATTCCATTAGTGTTAATCCTGTTTTTGTTCAATTTTATGACAACAACAAAGAAGTCATTGACAAATCTCCAAATCTTAAAAATTCCAATCTAAAATTATTTAATGATAGCAATAACATATTTATTGATACAAAATTAAATGATATTCCATTACGACAAATTCAAACTGCAATTATCAATAAAGGAGAAGTTATAGGTTATTTAGTAGTTGCAATGTCACTAGAAGATTTTGAGATTGTTTTAATTTTAAAGAACATTCTTTTAATTACTTTTCCGTTAATTCTAATTTTATTGTTTTTAATTGCTCGTTTTTTTGCAGGTAAAAGCATTAAACCTGTTCGAACAATCATTGATACTTCAAGTCAAATTACTAAGGATAATTTACAAACTCGAATTCCTTTACCAAAAAATAAAGATGAATTGTATGTTTTATCCGAAAACATCAACAATCTTTTAAACCGAATCGAAAGTGCCATTGATCGTGAAAAACAATTTACTTCAGATGCTTCTCATGAATTAAGAACACCATTAGCCGTTATCAAAGGAACAATGGAAGTTTTAATCAGAAAACCTAGAAATCAACAAGAATATGAAGAGAAAATTCAATTCTGTATTTCAGAAGTAGATAGATTAAATCATATGGTAGATCAATTGTTGCTTTTAGCTCGTTTTGAAAATCAGAAGCAAAATGTAAAACAAGAAACGATTTATTTAAATGCTTTAATTTTAGATAATCTAACTCGTTTTTCTGAGAAAACCGAAAACAAAAAAATTAAAATTATTGCCGATTTTACTGAAGATTTTTATGTTCAATCAGATAATTATTTGGTTTCAATCATATTTAGTAATCTGATTTCTAATGCAATTAAATATTCCAATGATAACGGGAAAATTGAATTAAAATTAGAGAAAACTTTAACAGACATAATCTTCACCATTGCTGATAATGGGGTTGGAATTTCAGAACAAGATTTAAATAAAATTTTCAATTCTTTTTATCGTTCCGACGTTACCAATCATCCTGATATCAAAGGTACGGGTTTAGGTTTATCAATAGTAAAAAGACTTTGCGATTTATTAAGAATCAAAATTTCAGTTGAGAGTAGAATTAACGAAAAAACAAAATTCATCTTACAATTTTCTTCAGCTAAACTTAAGTAGTTCTTAAGTTTTTGTTTATTTTTATTGTTTACATTTGTAATGTAATTTTTAGCTTACAAAAATGTAACTATTTCAATTATATAAAATGAACAAATTAATTGCCTATTTCTTAATCTCTGTATTTATGTGTACTAACACATCGATGGGGCAATTATTAAAAGTTCCAAACTTAATCGAGCATTATGTTGAGCATAAAAATGAATTAACTACCACTTCAATTTCATTTATTGACTACATTAAATTACATTATTCTAAAAACGTAGACAATAACCAACACGAACATCAAGATTTACCATTTAAAACTCTAGATAATTCGCTAACTGTATTATTTACGTTTTCGGTTATTACTTATGAAATACAATTATTAAAGCTTCTAATTTCTCATAAAAAGAAATTTTTCTACAATAAATCTTTTAAATCCAATTTGATTGCTTCAATTTGGTTACCACCTAAAATAGTCTAATATTTTGTTTTATTAATTGATTCATTTTTAATGATTCAGTTGAGTTTATCTGCAATGATAAATGTTGTTTTATTTATTTAAATTTACTAAAATGTTAGAAAAAATTATTGCTTTTAGTTTACGAAACAAACTTATAGTACTATTATTCACTTTAGGTGTATTTGGATTTGGTTTGTTTTCTGTTTTCCAAATTTCTATTGGAGCTGTTCCAGATGTAACGAACAACCAAGTACAAGTTATTACAACTTCACGAAATTTATCAACTCAAGATATAGAACAATATATTACGTATCCAGTTGAAATAGAAATGGCAAATTTACCAAGTGTAAAAGAAATTCGTTCTATTTCTAAATTTGGTTTATCTGTGGTAACTATTGTTTTTGGAGAAGAGATTGGAACCTATTTGCCACGACAATTAATCGCGGAAAAAATAAAAACCGCTTCAGAGAAAATACCTGAAGGTTTTGGAACTCCTGAAATGGGACCTATAACAACGGGTTTAGGAGAAATTTATCAATATACGTTAGAAGTTAAACCCGAATTTAAAAATCAATATACAGTCACCGATTTAAGAACTATTCAAGATTGGGTAGTGAAACGTCAATTATCAGGAATTAAAGGAGTTGTCGAAATTAATACTTGGGGAGGTTATTTAAAACAGTACGAAATCGCTATCAATTCGGCAAGCTTAAAAGCAATGAATATTTCAACTTCTGATGTATTTACGGCTTTAGAAAAAAATAATAGCATCGCAGGAGGTTCTTATATAGAAAAAACCAACGAAAGCTATTTCATACGTGGCGAAGGAAAAGTAAACTCTATCGAAGATATTGAAAATATTGTTGTTAAAAACGAATCTGGAACTCCTATTTATATTAAAAATGTAGCCAAAGTACAATTTGGTCACGCCAATCGTTTTGGTGCCATTACTGGAAATGGAGAAGGTGAAAAAGTGTTAGGCCAAGTAATGATGCTTAAAGATGCGAATTCGAAACAAGTTATAGATGATGTAAAACATAGAATTGCAGAAATTGAAAAAACTTTACCTGATGGCGTTTACATCAACGGATTCTTAGAGCGAAGTGAACTAGTAGGAAAAACAACCTTCACCGTGGCTGAAAACTTAATTTTAGGATGTTTAATCGTAATTTTTGTTGTTGTTCTTTTATTAGGAAACTGGCGTTCTGGATTGGTAGTTGCTTCAGTAATTCCACTTTGTTTATTATTTGCCATTTCGTTTATGAATATTTTCAATATTGATGCTAACTTAATGAGTTTAGGTGCAATTGACTTTGGGATTATAATTGACGGAGCTGTAATTATTGTGGAATTCATTGCATTCCAAATCGTAAATAAATCAAGTCATTTAGTAGGTTTAGATAAAAAAGAACGCCAATATGAGATTGACCAAATTACGTATAAAAGTGCTTCAAAAATGATGAATTCAGCTGTTTTTGGACAGTTAATTATCTTAATTGTATTCATCCCAATTTTATCACTTTCAGGAGTAGAAGGAAAAATGTTCAAGCCTATGGCAATGACGTTTAGTTTTGCGTTATTAGGTGCCATGTTGTTCTGCTTTACTTATGTTCCAGTTGCCGCATCATTATTTTTAAAACCAAAAGAAGAAAATCCAAATTCATTTTCAAATCGACTAATCAATAAATTAAATTCATGGTATCTTCCTGTAATCAAATGGGCTTTAAACAACACCAAGAAAGTTTTATATGGTGCGGTTGTTTTACTTTTCATGGCAATTGCTTTATTTTCAACCATGGGTGGCGAATTTATCCCACAATTAGATGAAGGTGATTTTGTAATTCAACCCGTTTTAAAAACAGGAACTTCTCTTACTAAAACCATTGAAACAACGACTAAAATTGAGAGAATCATCTTAAAAAATTTCCCAGAAGTCAAACAAGTAGTTAGTAGAATTGGAGCAGCCGAAGTTCCAACTGATCCAATGAGTATGGAGGAAAGTGATGTTATTGTGAAATTAAAACCAAAATCAGAATGGGTTTCAGCTCATTCAAAAGATGAATTAGCTGATAAAATCAAAGCGGCTTTAGAAGAGAAAATTCCAAACATGGAAATTGAGTTTACGCAACCTATCGAAATGCGTTTCAACGAATTAATTTCGGGTTCTCGTTCTGATGTGGCAATTAAAATATTTGGTGAAGATTTAGATATTTTAGCTAAAAAAGCTCATGAAGTAGAGAAAGCCATTCGAAATGTAGAAGGCGCTTCAGATATCATCATTGAAAAAACAGAAGGTTTACCTCAAATGTTTGTGCAATATGACCGAAGTAAAATCGCTCGATATGGTTTAAACATTGCCGATTTAAATGAAATGATTGCCTTAGGTTTTGCAGGTAAAGTTGTAGGAAATGTATTTGAAGGTGAAAAACGTTTCGATATGGTCATTCGTTTAGATCAAACCAACAGAACGGACATTGAAGATTTACGAAATTTATATGTTGCTACTCCAAATGGCGAGCAAATTCCATTACGAGAACTAGCTAATATTGAATATACTGAAGGTCCAGCAAAAATATCAAGAGACAATACCAACAGAAGAATTGTGGTAGGAATCAACGTAAGAAACCGTGATTTACAAAGTGTAGTAGACGATGTAAAGAAAATAATTGAAGCTAAAGTCGATTTGCCACCAGGATATCGTGTTACTTACGGAGGTCAGTTTGAAAACTTAGAAAGCGCTAAAGCTCGATTAATGATTGCGGTTCCAATTGCTTTGTTCTTAATTTTTATCTTATTGCATTTTGCTTTTGGTTCAATCAAAGAAGCAATGATGGTTTACACAGCCATTCCGCTTTCTGCTGTAGGAGGGATTTTATTTTTATGGATTCGCGATTTACCTTTTAGTATTTCAGCAGGTGTTGGATTTATTGCACTTTTCGGAATTGCAGTACTAAACGGAATCGTTCTAATCGAACACTTCAAAGAATTAAAGCATAGCGGTATGAAAAACATGAACGAACTGATTTTAAAAGGAACAACAGATAGACTTCGTCCGGTATTATTAACAGCAGCTGCAGCAGCTTTAGGATTTTTACCAATGGCCATTTCATCTGGAGCAGGAGCAGAAGTACAACGCCCGTTGGCAACAGTTGTTATTGGTGGTTTGATAACAGCAACTCTTTTAACATTAATCGTTTTACCTGTTTTATTCAAGATTTATGACGAAAAAGAAGAGAAAAAACTAAAATTCAAAAAAATGAAAAACAATAATATCATTATCTTTTTGTTATTCAGTTCGTTATTAGGCTACAGTCAACAAAGTAATCCAGAATTAGATAGCTTGGTTTCTAAGGCAATTACCAACAATAAAAATATAAAATCTGGTCAATTGCAAGTTGATAAAGCAAAAGAAACAATAAAACTAGCATATGATTTTGAAAAAACAAATGTGTATTACAGTTACGATCAGAATAATTTAGCTTTAAACAATCAGCCATTAAAAGTATTTGGAGCCCAACAATCGTTTGCATTTCCAACAGTTTATGGTGCACAGCGTAAAGTATATTCAGCTGAGTATGAAAAGGAAAAAGCAGGTTTTGAAATACAGAAGAATAAACTTTCTCTTGAAGTTTCAAAAGTATATCATGAAATCGTTTATTTGAAACATCAAGAAAAATTGTATCAATATTTAGATAGTTTGTACCAAAATTTCTCTAAAGCAAGTAATCGAAGATTTGAATTAGGCGAAACCAATTATTTAGAAAAAATTACCGCCGAAGCAAAATTTAGACAGATTAGAACCAAGTTATCACAAATAGATAAAGCAAAAGCAGCTCAGTTCGAATTGTTACAATCATTAGTACAAAGCGATGAAAAAATAGGAATTGGATTATCAGAAATTAAACCGTTGATTAATTTTCAGAATACTTCAAGTAAAGAGTTATATACTTCTTATTTAGAAAGTGTTACAAAAAAATATAAATCAAATGAAAGTTTGCAAAAACAAAACTGGTTACCCAATTTGAATTTGGAATATTTTCAAGGAAAAAATTCAGGATTATCACAATCTTTATATGGTTTTCAAGTTGGATTATCAGTTCCAATTTTGTTCAATGGAAACATAGCCAAATCAAAAGTAGCTAAGTTAGAATCACAAGCTTGGGAGCAACAAAAGCAAAACGAACAAACAAAAATTGAGGCTTATATTAATCAAAAAAGTAGCGAGTTAAATCAATACCAACATGCAATCGATTACTATAATCAATACGGAAAAAAAGTATCTGATGAAATCATTAAAGTAGCCAACAGTAGTTACAAACACGGTGAAATCGACTTTTTTCAATACATTTTAAGTTTAGAAAATGCAACTTCAATTCAAGTCGAATATTTAGATGCAGTTATTCAATACAACAAAACTCAACTAGATTTACAATATATCAATTTATAAGAAATACCAATGAAAAAGATTTTATATATACTTACGTTAATCACTTTAACTGTTTCATGCAAAAATGAAGTAGTGGAAGAACAACTTGTAAAAGATGATGGATTAATAACTGTTACTGCGGAACAATTTAAATCCTCGGGAATGATTGTTGGCACACCGTCAGAACAAGATTTTGATGTTACAGTAAAAGCATCAGGAAAAATAGATGTTCCACCACAATATCGCGCTAAAATAACACCTTTTATTGGTGGTTATGTTAAAGCAACTAAGCTATTAGTAGGTGATAAAGTTTCAAAAGGGCAAGCTTTAATAACATTAGAAAATACAGAGTATTTAGACATTCAAAAAGAGTATGTCGAAGTAGCTGAACAAATCAATTATTTAAAATCTGAATTTGAGCGTCAGAAAACATTGTATAATGAAAAGATTACTTCTCAAAAAAACTATCTAAAAGCGGAAAGCGATTATCGTCAAGCAAAAGGTATGTATCAAGGTTTACGCGAAAAATTACTTTTACTAAACATCAATCCATCAAATGTTGAAAAGGGAAGATTTACATCCGTAATCACGTTATCATCGCCAATCTCAGGAGATATTACAGTTATGAATGCGAATGTTGGAATGTTTATGTCTCCATCAGATATAATTTTAGAAGTCGTGGATACCAATTATTTACATTTGAATTTAAGTATTTTTGAAAAAGATATTTTACATGTTAAACAAGGACAAAATATAAGTTTTACTATTCCAGAAGCAAGTAAAGATGTTTTTAATTCAAAAGTACAATTGGTTGGAAAATCGATTGAAAATAAAGACAGAACCATTTCCGTTTTTGGAGTTTTAAATCCGTCAGATAAATCAAAATTACTATCCGGAATGTTTGTAGAGGCTGGAATAGTTATCAGTTCTAAAAAAGGTTTAGGAATTCCAGTTGACGCATTAATTACAGAAAACAATAAAAATTTCGTACTTTTATTACAAGAAAATAAAGGAAATTATATTTTTAAGAAAACACTAGTAAACATTGGTGAAAAATCAGAAAAGTATGTTGAGATTTTACCAAACGAAACCATTAATGAAAACTCAAAAATAGTAACAAAAGGAGTTTTCGATTTAACTAATTAAAAAACAAAAAATCATGAACGACGCACATTTACACATGGTAGTAAACCATTTTCCAATCATAGGTTTATTCTTCGGAATTGGTATTTTAGCTTACGGAATTTTCAAAAAACAAACCATTTTAGTCAATACAGCATACGTAATTTTCATCGTTTGTATGATTATGGCAAAAGCTACAATGATGACAGGAGAAGGAGCAGAGGAAATTGTTGAAGAATTAGGTATTTCACATGACATTATTCACGAGCACGAAGAAATTGCAGAAACCTTCATGAAAATACTTTATGCCTTAGGAATTCTTTCAATTTTAGGATTAGTCGCCAATGTAAAAAAACATGCAAAAGCTGCGATTGTTTCTTATGTTGTTTTAGTTTTAGCAATTGGCGCTGCAGTTTTGTCTAAATCTGTTGGAACTTCTGGAGGTGAAATTCGTCATACTGAAATCAGAGAAAGTGCTAGTGTAAGCAATACTTCAGACACTAATCATCATGAAGAATCACACAACGATGATCATTAAACAAAATATAAAATTTCAAAAACATTTTGTTTATTCGAAAAATTAGCCGTTAAATTTGCAGTGTTAATAAATAACAGAAATTATGTTTTTAAACCAATTACATCATCATCATCTTACCTCCGCTCAAGCGAAGTAATGATGCTATGTAATTAAATCATATAAATCAGAAACCCGTTTGAGTACATCAAGCGGGTTTTTTGTTGGTAAGCATTTTTTAAAAATCTTCTTGGTGTACTCATTTTAAAATTAAATAAAATTAAAATGAACACGTTAAAAATTGCTATTCAAAAATCAGGTCGCCTTCACGATGAAAGTATTCAAATCTTAAAAGATTCTGGAATTTCAGTGTATAACGGAAATGACCAACTCAAAGTTACCGCTTCCAATTTTCCTTTAGAAGTGTATTATTTACGAAATTCTGATATTCCACAATATTTGATTGATGGTGTGGTAGATATTGCGATTGTTGGTGATAATTTAATAGTTGAAAAAGAGCAAAACATTCAAATTGCCGAAAAACTCGGATTCTCAAAATGTAAAGTTTCAGTAGCGGTTCCAAAGAATTTCAACTATAATTCCATACAAGATTTAAACGGATTACGAGTGGCTACTTCTTATCCTAAAACGGTTATGGATTACTTTTCTTCGAAAGGTATTGCTGTAGACATTCACCAAATTTCAGGTTCGGTTGAAATCGCACCAAACATCGGACTTTCTGATGCGATTGTAGATATCGTTTCCAGCGGAAGCACCTTATTTAAAAACGGTTTAAAAGAAGTGGAAGTAATTCTAAAAAGCGAAGCGGTTTTAGCTGTTTCTCCTCAAATTTCGGAAGAAGCCAAACAAGTTTTATCCAAATTACAATTTAGAATCCAATCGGTTTTGCGATCAAGAAAATCAAAATATATTTTGATGAATGTACCCAATGATAAAATCTCAGAAATCAGCAAAATTCTCCCTGTTTTAAAAAGTCCAACAGTTATGCCATTAGCAGAAGAAGGTTGGAGTAGCGTACATTCTGTTATCGATGAAGATCAATTTTGGGAAGTCATAGATCAGTTAAAAGAAGCTGGAGCTGAAGGTATTTTAGTTTGCCCAATTGAAAAAATGGTCCTTTAAAAGAAAATAGAAAAAAGAATTTAGAATATAGAATCATGAAAAAAATATACAACCCACAACCCGAAACTTGGTCAGAAATTTGCAAAAGACCAACCCAAACTTTCTCAGACGTAGAAGAAACGGTAAAGCAAATCTTCAAAGAAGTACAACAAAAAGGTGATAAAGCGATTGCAAAATATACATCTTTCTTTGATGGTGTAACTTTAGAAAATATTCAAGTAACATCAGAAGAAATTGAAATCGCTAAAAGTGAAGTTTCACAGGAATTAAAAGAAGCAATTCAATTAGCCAAATCAAATATCGAACAATTTCACGCTGCTCAAAAAACAGATAAAATTGTAGTAGAAACAACTATCGGAGTTACGTGTTGGCTAGAAAAACGTCCGATTCAAAAAGTAGGACTGTATATTCCAGGTGGAACTGCACCTTTATTTTCAACGGTTTTGATGTTAGTTGTTCCTGCAAAATTAGCAGGTTGTCAAGAAATTGTATTGTGTTCGCCATCGGATAAAAATGGAAAAATTAATTCCGCAATTCTATATGCTGCCGATTTGTGCGGCGTAACAAAAATCTACAAAGTAGGCGGAATTCAAGCGATTGCCGGAATGACATTCGGAACAGAAACCATTCCACAAGTGTATAAAATCTTCGGACCAGGAAATCAATTTGTAACCATTGCGAAACAATTCGCTTCTCAAAATGGAGTTGCCATTGATATGCCGGCAGGTCCAAGTGAATTATTAGTGTATGCAGATGAAACGGCAATTCCAAGTTTTGTAGCTTCCGATTTACTAAGTCAAGCCGAACACGGAAAAGACAGTCAAGTGATTTTGGTTACTACCAATAAAAACATTTTAAACGATGTGGAAGAAGAAATCTACAAACAATTAAAAGAGTTGCCAAGACAAGAAATCGCCCAAGTTGCCATTCAAAATTCCAAATTAATCTTTGTAGAAACCGAAAAAACAGCTTTATCGTTAATTAACGAATACGGTCCAGAACATTTTATTGTATGTTCAAAAAACGAAGATTATTTTGTTGATGGCATTCAAAATGCGGGTTCGATTTTTATTGGAAATTATACTCCAGAAAGCGCTGGTGATTATGCTTCTGGTACCAATCACACATTACCCACAAACGGCTATTCTAAAAGCTATAGTGGTGTAAATTTAGATAGTTTTTTGAAAGCGATGACATTCCAAAAAATATCAAATGAGGGAATTCAAAACATCGGAAAAGCAATAGAAACTATGGCAGAGGCCGAAGGTTTACAAGCACACAAAAATGCAGTTACACTAAGATTAAAATAAGAACTATGAATTTAGAAAACTTAATCCGAGAAAACGTTAAAAAACTGAGCCCCTATTCCTCAGCACGTGATGAATTTGAACAGTTCACAAAACCCATGATTTATTTGGATGCCAATGAAAATCCATTTTCAAACGGTATGAATCGTTATCCAGATCCGCAACAAAAGGAACTAAAATCCATTATTGCAGATAAAAATAATGTTTCCAAAGACACTATTTTATTAGGAAACGGAAGTGATGAAGTTTTAGATTTGATTTTCAGAGCTTTCTGTGAACCGAATCGCGATAATATCATTACATTGCCGCCAACCTATGGAATGTATAGCGTTTTAGCAAACATCAACGCTATTGAAAATCGTGAAGTATTGTTAAATGAGGAATTTCAACCGAATATAGAAGCAATTCTGAATACTGTAGATAACAATACGAAAATCATCTTTTTGTGTTCGCCTAACAACCCAACAGGAAATTCTTTTACAGATTCGTCAGTAATCAAAATTCTGAATCAATTCAAAGGTTTAGTGGTAATTGATGAAGCGTATATTGATTTTTCAAAAGACGAAAGTTGGTTAAGTGTTTTGAAAGATTTTCCTAATTTGATAATCACTCAAACCTTATCAAAAGCGTATGCAATGGCAGGATTACGAATCGGAATTTTGTATGCATCTAGAGAAATTATTGCAGTTTTGAATAAAATTAAGCCACCTTACAACATTAACGGTTTGTCACAAGAAACTGCTGTCAAAAAATTGTTGCAAAGTACGATGCCAACGCAAGTTAGAAAAATATTGGTGGAGCGAAATAAACTCATCGAAGCACTTTCAAAATGCGAATTTGTTGAAAAAATATATCCATCAGATGCCAATTTTATTTTAATTAAAGTGGATGATGCGAATTTTAGATACCAACAATTTATTGAAAATGGAGTAGTGGTTCGTAACAGAAGCAATCAACCTTTGTGTGAAAATTGCTTGCGAATAAGTATTGGAACCAAAGAAGAAACTGAACAAATTATTGAATTACTAAAAACTTTCAACAATGCCGAAAAGAGTATTATTTATCGATAGAGATGGAACTTTGGTTTTAGAACCAGAAAATTATCAATTAGACAGTTTAACCAAATTAGAATTCTATCCAAAAGTGTTTCAATTCTTAAGTAAAATTGTCAAGGAATTGGATTTTGAATTGGATTTTGAATTGGTTATGGTAACCAATCAAGATGGTTTAGGAACCGAGAGTTTTCCTGAAGAAACGTTTTGGCCAACCCAAAATTTCATCCTCAAAGCATTTGAAAATGAAGGAGTAACATTCGATGAAATGTTTATTGATAGAAGTTTTCCAGAAGAAAACGCTCCAACCAGAAAACCAAGAACGGGAATGTTAACCAAGTATTTGAATAATCCGGAATACGATTTGGAGAATTCATTTGTAATTGGCGATAGAATTACCGATGTAGAATTGGCAAAAAACTTAGGTTCTAAAGCGATTTTTATCAAAAACGAAGAGAACTTAGGCGGAAACGAAATAGCAACTTCATTAGAAGAATTGCAAAATGTAATTACTTTACAAACAACTGATTGGCAAAAGATTTACGAATTTCTAAAATTGGATGAAAGAAAAGCTTCTATTAAAAGAACTACTAATGAAACAGACATCGCTATCACTTTAAATTTAGACGGAACAGGAAATAGCAACATCAACACTGGAATTTCCTTTTTTGATCACATGCTAGACCAAATTGCACGTCATGGTCAAATGGATTTAGATATTCAAGTGAAAGGCGATTTAGAAGTTGACGAACACCACACGATTGAGGATACAGCAATTGCCTTAGGCGAAGTTTTTGCAAAAGCTTTAGGCAACAAACTAGGAATCGAACGCTACGGATTTTGTTTACCAATGGACGATTGTTTAGCGCAAGTAGCAATAGATTTTGGCGGAAGAAATTGGTTGGTTTGGGAGGCAGAATTTAAACGAGAAATGATTGGTCAAATGCCAACCGAAATGTTTTTTCACTTCTTCAAATCGTTCACCGATGGAGCAAAAGCGAATTTAAACATCAAAGCAGAAGGTACAAACGAACACCACAAAATTGAAGCAATATTTAAAGCCTTTGCAAAAGCAATAAAAGTAGCTGTGAAAAGAGATACAGAAAAAATGATTTTACCTTCAACTAAAGGAATGTTGTAAAATAAGCCACAGATTACAAAGATTAACACGGATTATAAAATCCTGAAAATCCTTTAATTCGTGGCAAAAAATAAAAATATGAAAATAGCAATAATAGATTACGGAGCCGGAAATGTTCAAAGTGTTTTATTCGCTTTAGAACGACTTGGCTTTGAAGGAATTGTTACTAATGATAAGAATACGATAAAGAAAGCTGATAAAGTAATTTTTCCTGGCGTAGGCGAGGCAAGTAGTACTATGAGAATGCTGGTTGATAGTGGATTAGATGTGTTGATTCCAACCCTGAAACAACCGGTTTTAGGAATTTGTTTGGGCATGCAATTGATGTGTAAACATTCAGAAGAAGGCAATACCAATGGATTAGGAATTTTTGATGTCAATGTTGTGAAATTTTCTCAAGAAGTAAAAGTGCCTCAAATGGGTTGGAATACGGTTTATAATCTGAAATCGCCATTATTCTCAGGAATTAAAGAAAACGAATTCATGTATTTGGTACACAGTTATTATGCGCCATTATCTGAAAATACCATTGCAACCACGAATTATGAACACGAATATAGTACGGCATTGCAACGCGATAACTTTTTCGGAGTACAATTCCATCCAGAAAAAAGTGGAATCTTCGGAGAACAAATTTTGAAAAACTTTTTAAACTTATAATTTGAGCTTGAAATTGAACTTGATATGAGAATAATCCCAGCCATAGATATCATCGAAGGAAAATGCGTCCGACTTTCCAAAGGCGATTACAATTCGAAGAAAATATACAACGAAAATCCGCTTGAAGTAGCCAAATCCTTTGAAGCACACGGAATTCAGTATTTGCATTTGGTTGATTTAGATGGAGCCAAATCCAGTAGAATTGTGAACTACAAAGTTTTGGAACAAATTGCTTCAAAAACAAGTTTAAAAATCGATTTTGGAGGTGGTTTAAAATCCGACTCTGATTTAAAAATTGCTTTCGAAAGTGGAGCGAATCAAATCACAGGTGGAAGTATTGCCATCAAACAACCCGAAGTTTTCAAGAAATGGATTCAGCAATACGGAGCCGATAAAATCATTTTAGGAGCCGATGCAATGAATGAAAAAATAGCGATTTCAGGTTGGTTAGAAGAATCAAAAGAAGAAGTAATTCCCTTTATTCAAAATTATCAGAAAGAAGGGATTCAATACGTGATTTGCACTGATATTTCAAAAGATGGCATGCTAGAAGGTCCAAGTTTTGAATTATACAAGAGAATTTTGGATTCCGATTTGTCAAATCGAGCGGAGTCGAATTTAAAACTCATCGCTTCAGGAGGTATTTCCACTTTCGATGAATTACCCAAGTTAGCCGAATTAGGTTGCGAAGGAACCATCATCGGAAAAGCCATATATGAAGGCAGAATTACCTTAAAACAATTAGAAAATTATATTATTAAAAAGTAAAAAGTAAAAAGTAAAAAGTTCTTTAAGCTAATCACTATTTACTAATCACTTATCACTAAATTATGTTAACAAAAAGAATCATTCCTTGCTTAGATATCAAAAACGGTAGAACTGTTAAAGGTGTCAATTTTGTGGATTTAAAAGATGCTGGAGATCCAGTGGAATTAGCCAAGAAATACGCTGAAACTGGTGCAGATGAACTTGTTTTTCTTGATATTTCCGCTACAGAAGAACGTCGTACCACTTTAATCGATTTAGTTCGAAAAGTGGCAGCTGCGATTAATATTCCGTTTACCGTTGGTGGTGGTATTTCTTCCGTTTCGGATGTGGATATTTTGCTTCGCAATGGCGCGGATAAAATTTCGATTAACTCTTCAGCAGTTAAAAATCCAAATTTGATAAACGAGATTGCAGCCAAATATGGAAGTCAGTGTGTGGTCGTAGCTATTGATGCCAAACAAATTGATGGCGATTGGACAGTTCATTTGGTTGGAGGAAAAGTTCCTACGGACTTAAATTTATTTGATTGGGCAAAAGAAGTCGAGCAACGTGGTGCTGGCGAAATCTTGTTTACTTCTATGAATAATGACGGAACCAAAAACGGTTTTGCTAACGAAGCCTTAGCTCAATTATCAGAAATCGTGAATATTCCCATAATTGCTTCTGGTGGTGCGGGAACAATGGAACATTTTGCAGAAACATTTATCAACGGAAAAGCTGATGCCGCATTAGCTGCCAGTGTTTTTCACTATCAAGAAATCGAAATTCCTAAATTAAAAAAATATTTAAAGGGAAAAGAAATTATCATTAGATTATAGAAATAAGAATTAATTTAAAATGAAACTTAGTGAAACTTCGTGCTTAACTTAGTGAAACTTTGTGCAACAGAATATCATGAAAGTAAACTTCAACAAAACCCCAGACAACCTAATCCCAGCTATCATTCAAGACAACGAAACGAAAAATGTTTTAATGTTGGGCTACATGAACCAAGAAGCATTGGACAAAACTTTGGCAACTAAAAAAGTAACCTTCTTCAGTCGTACTAAAAACCGATTGTGGACAAAAGGCGAGGAGAGTGGCAACTTCTTAGAACTAATTTCCATTAAAGAAGATTGTGATAACGATACGCTTTTAGTGAAAGTAAAACCCGCTGGTCCAACTTGCCATAAAGGTTTAGATACGTGTTGGCAAGAATCTAATAATCAAGAATTTGGGTTTTTATCAAAATTAGAAAACACCATTGCAATACGTAAAGAAAATGCCGATGCGGAGAAGAGTTATGTAGCTTCCTTATTTGCAAAAGGCATTAACAAAATAGCACAAAAAGTTGGAGAAGAAGCCGTTGAAGTAGTTATTGAAGCCAAAGACAACAACAACGATTTGTTCTTATCTGAAAGTGCCGATTTATTATTTCACTATTTGATTTTACTGCAAGCGAAAGGTTTTCAATTAAATGATGTGGTGGAGGTTTTGAAAAATAGAGAAAAGTAATACCCTTATTGATAAAAGAATTAATTGAGGATTTATTTTTACAAATGTATTTCATTACCTTTAAAATAAAAATTCAAGATGCGATTTCATACCAGAAAATGGGTAAAACCCGAAGATTTGAATGCCAACGGAACATTATTCGGAGGTAAATTATTAGCTTGGATAGACGAAGAAGCTGCTTTGTATTCGATTGTGCAATTGGAAAACCCTAAAGTGGTGACCAAGTTTATGAGTGAAATTAATTTCATGAGTGCCGCCAAACAAGGCGATATAGTGGAAATTGGCTTAGATGTGGTACATTTTGGAAAATCATCATTAGTA
This sequence comes from Flavobacterium sp., assembly GCF_041911335.1. Taxonomy (GTDB): domain Bacteria; phylum Bacteroidota; class Bacteroidia; order Flavobacteriales; family Flavobacteriaceae; genus Flavobacterium. The sequence goes on along the minus strand of NZ_JAYRPD010000019.1, from coordinate 67,941 downwards.
TTAAAATGCGAAGTTCGTAACATGATGACACGCGAAAAAATCATTACAATTGATAACATCACGATGGTAAATTTAGGCGAAGATGGTAAACCAAAACCACATGGCAAAACTCAAATCGAATTTATTGAAGATCGATTAAAAAAATAATATCATTTTGCCACGGATTAAAAAGATTAAAAGGATTAAAACAATTTTAAAAGTAAATAATCCGTGCTAATCTGTGTAATCAGTGGCTAAAAAAATTAAAATATGCTACAAAAATCAACCTTAGAGTTTCTAAAACAACTTAAAGAAAACAACGACCGCGATTGGTTTGCGACAAATAAAAAAGCTTTTGAAACCGAACAAAAGTTAGCCAAAACGTTTTTTACATCGGTAGGCGAGCAATTGGGAAAAATGGATAGTATTGAACGTATTCAGATTTTTAGAATTTATCGCGATGTTCGTTTTTCTAAGGATAAAGCGCCTTATAAAAATCATTTTAGCGTTGGGTTCACCCGAACAAAACCGATGCTTCGTGGCGGTTATTATTTGCATATTGAACCTGGAGGAAGTTTTGTAGGTGGCGGTTTTTGGGAACCCAATGCAGCAGATTTGCATCGTATTCGTAAAGAATTTGAAATGAATGATGAAGAAATTAGAACGATTGTTTCTGATTCAACTTTCAAAAAATTCTTTGGTGAATTGAAAGGCGAGGAGTTAATAACAGCTCCAAAAGGTTTCGATAAAACGCATCCAGCTATTGATTTGATTCGAAAAAAGCAATATTTACTCACTCGAAGTTTTTCGGACAAAGAAGTTTTGGCTCCTAATTTTCAGGAAGAAGTTTTAGCGACTTTTCAAGCCATGCGACCTTTCTTCGACTATATGAGCGAAGTATTGAGTACGGATTTGAATGGAGAATCTTTTTATAATTAGCCAATTGTTCAATGTGCCGATGTGTCAATTATTTCCTTTCCATTGGCACATTGACTAATTGTCTTATTCTCACATTAAATAATCTGAATTTGACTTTTCAATCGTTCAATCAATAAATTCATCATGCGATTGTTTAAGTTGGATGAATTTTGAGTGTATTCTTTGTATTCGGAAACAGTAAACATTCCGAAAACAATTCCTTTTAATGAATTTCGAAACTTAATATCACGTTGAATTGCGTTTTCAATGTAATTTTCCTTTTTCTCTGGAGAAAGTGTGAAATAAACGCCTTTTTGTTTGACAGCGTAATTTCTAAAAACTTCAATAAACAATTCATTTTGGAATTTCAAAATAGGTCGCAATGTCTGATTTTGAAACTTTTCTTCGGAACTTGATTGTTCGTTAATTACACCAATACTTGCTCCTCTAATTTCTAAAAGCGATTCGTCTTTCGTTTTCATGATAAAGTGAATTTGTTTGAATTAAAGTTAAAAAAAATAACCTCCAATTTCATGAAGGCTATTTTAAGTTATTAAGAATCAGTTGTTAATTACTTTATATTATTCAGTAGTTATTTTTGAACTTGATGCGTTAATTTCTGATATTTCTAAACTAAAATAAGGCAATGATGCGATGATGTGATCAAAAATATCGGCCATAATATGTTCGTAATTCAACCATGTTTTATCTTTTGAAAAACAATATATTTCTAAAGGAATTCCTTTTTCTGTGGGTTGCAAATGACGCACCATCAATTGCATATCTTTATTTATTCCAGGATGCGATAAGATATATTGATTGATATATTTTCTAAACAAACCTAAATTGGTTAGGTTTCGACCATTTACAATCACACTTTTATCAATTCTGTTATTAGTATTGTATTTATCAATATCCGCTTGACGGTGTTCGATATAAGAAGTTAAATGTTGAATTTTTTTGAATTTTTCTAACTCATCTGTTTGGATAAATCGTACCGAATTTGCTTTAATTAAAATATGACGTTTGATTCTTCTACCATCAGAATTTAACATACCACGCCAGTTTTTAAAACTATCCGATATTAAGCTATAGGTTGGAATCGTAGTTGTTGTATTATCAAAATTTCGAACTTTCACGGTTGCTAGATTAATTTCAACAACATCACCATCGGCACCAAATTTTTCCATCGTAATCCAGTCGCCAATGCGAACCATGTCATTTACAGAAACAGAAATACTAGCTACAAATCCTAAAATAGTATCTCTAAAAATTAAGATGATAATCGCCGAAATCGAACCAAAAGTGGTTAATAATGTAGTTTTGCTTACATCGAAAAGAATTAGCACGAAAGAAATAATTCCAAACAACCACAAAAACAACATGAAGACTTGAATGTAACTGTCGATAGGTTTATCACTAAAACGAGGTTTCTGTTTTAAATAATCACGAAGCGAATTGAAAATACTTCGGGTAATCCAAAGCGATAATATAATGATGTAAATTTTAATTCCTTTTTCAAAAATATATTCCCAATAGGTAAAATTCTTTAGAATTACAGGAACTGTTTTGTAAATAAATAATAAAGGAACTAAATGTGCTAAATATTTGGCAGTTTTGTTAGCCACAAGAAAATCATCAAAAGAGGATTTTGTTCGAGCAGCTACAATTGCCAAGAAAATAATGAAAAGTTTCTTAAAAAGGTAATCTAAAATATAAGCTACAATAATAAGAACAACAATATTGATGGCTAAATTCAAATAAGAAGACAGCGCATCGCTAAAATCGAGACTTTTAAAAATATCGTATGCCCAATTAAAGATTTTCATTATGGATTTTGCAGGTATTTTTTCTCAATATAAAAGGTTCCAAACGGAAAAATAGAAGCTAAACAAACAATTGCGAATGTTTTACTATCCCATTTTTGCTCATTTTTAATCAGAATTGCAAAAGCAATATACAACATAAAAAGAATTCCGTGAGCCATTCCAATGTTTTTTACATAAATTGGATCATTAGCGATATATTTCATTGGCATTGCAAAAAAATATAAGGCAAGAGTTGAAATTCCTTCTAATAACGCAATTGAGCGAAAAGATTTTATCATGATAAAGCAGAATAAATTACAAATCCATAAATTATAAAACGGAAGAAACGAAGTAAACCAAACAAGAAGAAATGTTTTCTCGAGTAGTTAATCATTCCGGCAGCCAAACAAGCTATTGCAAAAGGTAAAGGTAATAACGCACCAACAGCAATTAAAAAGCCTCCCCATTTTTGCATATTAATAATATGCTTTGACATTTTACCGTATAAATGTTTATTTATTGATGGAACTGCAGCAATTGCCATTCCCATGAAATATGCAATTACTCCGCCTAAATAGGACAAAAATGCTAAAATAGACAAGTAGAGTAGAGGACTTTCGGTATTTTTTGTCCAAGCGATAAAAATATCAGGTGGAATTAATCCTAGGATACTTTCAGAAGCCAGGAATACTCCAAAAATAAAGAAATCACTGAAATTTTGTGTAATATAAACTATGGCTTCATTAAGATTGATAACCTTATAATTTACATAAAAAAGAATAGCAACAATAATAGCTGTAGGCAAAATTGCGCCTTTAACACCTTGCCAAATAAAGGAATAAAATCCTGTGTATTTGTAGTATTGGTGAAGTAATTTTATTCTTGATTTTTTAGTTCTAGACATCGGGGTTAAAATTTGAACAAAATTAATGAGATTGAAAAGATAATAACGTTAAGAAAAACAAAAAAAATCGGTAAATATTAATTACCGATTTATATATTATGTAAAATAGAATTTAATCTAATACGCTAAAAATGCTTTGTTGTATTCTTTTAAATCTAATACGTTATTCTTCTTATCTAAATCGGTAAGTAAAGAAAGGAAATAATTGAAGCTTACAATGTTATTTTCTTCTGAAATATTGGCTTCAACTTGAGCATCTTTACTGTCAACAGGTTCATCATCTGGAATACCAATAAAAAATCCGTTGTTGCATTCTAAATGATCGTAAGCTAAACGCAAAGCTTTCGTTACAACAGGATTATTTAATTCTAAAGTAATTTCTCTTAGTTTTTTTAAATCGGTTACAATTTCAGAAACTTCAAAATTATCTTTAAATAATTCTTTCTGAATCTTTTCGATTAATTTAAGGGCTTGTCTGTTTTCCATGATTCTTGTAATAAGGGACTGCAAACTTAAACTTTCTTATAATTTTACACAAACGTTTTGAGCAGTATTTTAAGAGATTTGAAAATGTTTTGTAATTGAATTATAATATACATTATGTAAAATAGAAAATTTAAACAATTGTTTTAATAACCAGACTAAACTTTGTATCTTCGTTTGTATAATTATACATCTTTATGAAGAACCCTATTGCTGAACGTATCACCGATTTTTTAAAACATTACCCGCCTTTTTCTAGTTTAGAATATGCTAAACTTTTGGAGATTTCTAAATCGTGTCAGGTTTTGTATTTAGAAAAAAAACAGACTTTGTTTAAAATTAATGATTCAACGCATTCCTTTTTTTATGTAGTAGCATCTGGTGCAATTGGTTTATCAGTAACTTCGGATACTGATGATGTATTAATTGATAAATGTGACGAAGGCGATATCTTGGGTTTACGTCCGTTCTTCGCAAAAAACAATTACTTAATGACGGCTAAAGCACGTGAAGAAAGTATTGTTTACGCCATTCCTATTGAAACTTTTAAACCTTATGTAGCAGCAAATCCAGAGGTTTTGAGTTTTTTATTAGAAAGTTTCGCTTCTAATACAAGAAATCCATACGATAAAAATCACAAAGGGAAATTAGTTTCTGAAAATGTTATTTATAATGATCAAAATGCAGAGATTCAGTATTATCAACCTATAAAATATACCGAAAATCCGATTACTGCTTCTCCTACAGATATTGTAAAATTTGTTGCTCAAACCATGGCAAGCAGTAAAATTGGCAGCATGATTATTCACGAAAATCGTAAGCCTATAGGAATTGTTACCGATAAAGATTTACGTTCTAAAATTGCAACAGGGCTCTATTCTATTGATGTTACGATTGATAAAATCATGTCTTCACCCGTAATTACAGTAGCTGACAATCTTTCTATTGCGGAAGCTCAAATTATGATGTTAAAGCATAATGTTTCTCATTTGTGTGTAACTAAAGACGGAACAAATGATTCTGAAATTACTGGAATTATTACCGAACATGATATTGTGGTTGCCCAAGCGAATAATCCTGGAGTACTTTTAAAACAATCAAAACGCGCTCAAAAATCAGCTGATTTAAAAGAAGTTAGAAAAAAATTAACTGATTTAATCCAACATTCGCTTGATAAAAATGTTCCTATTAATCATATAACGTCAATTGTTGGTGAAATTAACTTAGCGATAACAAAACGTGCTATTGAATTAGCCATTGAAAAAATTGGAACTCCTCCTCCAGCCCAATTTGCTTGGATGAACATGGGAAGTCAAGGTAGAAAAGAACAGCTTTTGCTTACCGATCAAGATAATGCTATTGTATTTGAAGATGTTCCAGAAGATAAATACGATGCAGTAAAAAAATATTTTATTGATTTAGCAGAAAAAGTAACGAAAACATTGAATAAAGTTGGGTACGAGTATTGTCCAGCCGAAATGATGGCGAGTAATCCACTTTGGTGTAAATCGGTAACCGATTGGCAACACCAATTCAAAGGATGGATTAATGCTCCAGGCGAAAAAGGAATTTTAATGTGTACCATTTTCTTTGATTATGATTTTGTTTATGGAAATGAAGATTTGGTAGATGCAATTAGTAATACGATTCACGAAGAAACCAATGATAATCAGTTGTTCTTTGCTTATTTAGGAGCTGATGCTTTAAAAAATCCGCCACCTTTAGGGTTTTTCCGTCAGTTTTTAGTAGAAAGCGATGGCGAACATAAAGACACCTTTGATTTAAAAGGAAGAGCTTTAATGCCTTTGATTGATGCGGCTCGAATTTTATCCTTAAGCAAAGGAATTAAGAATGTTGCAAATACGATTTCAAGATATTCAAAATTAGCCGAATTAGAACCTCAAAATGCACCCGTTTATGAAGCTTGTGCCGATGCTTTTGCCGAATTACTAAAGTTCAGAACCGAAGAAGGTTTGAAAAATGAAAATGATGGTAGGTATTTGAATTTAAGTGAGTTATCAAAATTAGATAAAGTAAAACTTAAAAACGATTTCCAACCGATTAACGATATTCAAGAAGTGATTAAAAATCGTTTCCAATTAACTTATTTTACGTAATATGAAGTTCAATTGGTTTAAGAAAATAGTAAAAGATTATCCTAAATTTTGGGAAACCTATTTGTCTTATTTTGATGAAAATCAGAGTAAGGATAAGCGCTATGTGGTTTTTGATTGCGAAACAACTGGTTTGGATTATAAATCAGATAGAATTCTTTCTATTGGAGCAGTTGCTATTCAAAATAACCAAATTATTGTTGGTGATTTTATGGAAGTTTTTCTCCAACAAGATATCTTTAAACCCGAATCAGTTCCAATTCATGGGATTTTAAAAGAAGGAAAAGAAGAAAAAATTGTCGAAGCGGAAGCCGTAATTCGTTTTTTGGAATTTATTAAAGATGCTACTTTGGTAGGGCATCACGTCGATTTTGACATTGAAATGATAAATCAAGCGTTAGACAGATTAAATGTTGGAACCTTGAAAAATCAGGCAATGGATACTGATGTTATGTATCAAAAGTTGAAATATTTACCATACGAACAACATACATCATTAGATGAATTGTGTGATATTTACAAAATCAAAAAATCAGACCGACATACCGCAAGTGGTGATGCATTTATTACCGCATTACTTTTCTTAAAATTGAAGAAGAAATTAGAAATATAATTATCCTATGAAGCGTTTGATTAATTTAACAAAAAAATAACTATTTTTTAAAATTAATATTTTTTATTTATAAATAGTCTTATATTTGTAGGTAATTTAAAGAATTATTGTACTAATATTTGCATAGTTATTTATTTTTAATTAATATATATACAAAAAATCCTTATAATCATGATTAATTATTTATTATTTAATAAAAACTTTGAAAGTTTAAGTTTTTACAAACATTTTATTTTACTTTTTTCTATTACATTTAGTTTTAACTTATATTCACAAGTAGGTATTGGAACAACTGTTCCAAAAGCCGCATTAGAAATAAATGCAACAAATCAAGGATTAATAATTCCTCGTGTAGCCTTAACTTCGAAAAATGTGGCATTACCAGTAACAAATCCACAGGGAGGAGCAATTTTAGAAAGCACAATAGTTTATAATACCGCTACTGCTGGTACAACTCCTAATGATGTTGTTCCAGGATATTATTATTGGGATGGTAGTAAATGGTTACAATTAGCCACAAATAATAGTGCTGTATCTGGAGCTTATTGGAGTTTAACAGGTAATACAATTTCTGACACCGACTACATTGGAACTAATAATTATAAACCATTTAATATAAAAGCAGGAGGAACTTTATTAGGTTCTTTTCACCCTGGAGGAAGTATAAAATTAGGTGAAAATACTATTGGTTCAAATATAAATGCATTTGCAATTGGTTATGGAGCAAATTCGGCAACATCTGAATCTTATGCATTTGGTTCTAGTGCTTGGGCAAACAGTTGGAGATCTTTAGCTTTAGGTAGTAATACAAAAACAGACGGGGCAAATTCAGTAGCTATAGGTAATTTTGCTTCAACTGGAGTTTTAGCAGCAAATTCTATAGCTATCGGATATTATGCCACAACTACAGCTAACGAAGCTTTTGCAATAGGCTCTAAGGCTCATGCGAGTGGCGATAATTCTGTTGCATTAGGATTTAATTCAGTATCATCTTCAAGTAGAACAATTGCATTAGGTTCTGGCACTAATGCTTCAAACACTGGAGCAACAGCGTTAGGTTTTGGAGCCACATCTAGTGGTTTATATTCTACAGCAATTGGATATAATGCTACCACATCACAAAACAATGCTATTGTATTAGGAGATGCTTCTTCTACGAGTACAAATGTTGGTGTTGGAACTTCCAGTCCTAATGCTAAATTACATATTGTTTCTTCAACAGCATCAAATGGATTTCAATTGCAAGATGGAAATCAAAGTTTAGGAAAAGTTCTAACTTCTGATGCAAATGGAAAAGCTACTTGGAAAAGCCTAGGTGATGATCAAGCAATTGGTGAAATATTAAAGACCAGTAATTCAAGTTTAAACTCTGGTCAAATCGCATTAGGTACTTCAAATGTAAATATAAATGTGAGTAATGGTGGTAATTATATTCAAGTAACAAAAAGTGGTTTATATAAAGTTACATATCATGTTAATCTGCAAAAAAATGCTACAGCTGGTTTGGTAAGCGGGTATTTTTATTTAACAAATTGGGGTACTGAATGGGCAAATACTCGCTCCTATTTTTCAATAAATCCAAATGAAAACACTTCTGTTTCTATAACTCGTTATTTGACTTTAAATGCTTGGGAAAGTTTATCTTTATACTCATCTATAAGTGATGGAAATGTAACCATTTTATCTAACGGAACTTTCATTTCATTAGAATTTGTTAGATAAAATTGTATTAATAATTCAATTTATTGATTTAGCCTTAAATATGTTAATTTAAGGCTAATTTTTTTTTATAATATAATTTTTTTTTTAATGAAGCGCTTAATTAACATAGGCTTACTTTTAACTTTCCAATTTTGCTACTTAGAGTGGCCAAATAATACTTCTTTTGTATTCCAAGCTCAATATGAAATCTTTTCTAAAACAGATCAATTTTTGCAAAATTTTTCACATCCAATTATATTAATTGAATTCATTTCACAGATTTCAATTTTACTCGCTATAATTTTCAAGAATTTCAATTCTAAACTAAATTTTATTGGAATTTTAGCTTTAACTACTGTTGTACTTTTGTTTCTTATAGTTGGTATTGTAAGTTTTAATTTTAAAATAATAATTTCAACTATCCCGTATTTGCTGTTATGCTTTTTGTTTTTTAAAAATAAAAAATCATTTACATAAAAAAAACTGCCTCATTTCTGAAGCAGTTTTTAACCAATAAAACTAAAAAACTAGAGCTTGCCGTTTTTAATTTCTTCCACTATTTCAGGATTCAATAAAGTGGAAATATCTCCAAAATTAGAGAAGTCTCCTTCGGCAATCTTTCTTAAAATTCTTCTCATGATTTTACCCGAACGTGTTTTTGGTAAACCACTTACAAACTGTATTTTATCTAATTTCGCAATCGGACCAATTTGATCAGAAATCAATTGATTAATCTCTTTTGCTAAGTTGTTTCTATCACGACCTTCACCTGTTTCTTTTAAGATAATGAAACCATAAAGGGCATTTCCTTTGATATCATGAGGGAAACCTACAATTGCACTTTCTGCAACCGCTGGGTGTTCGTTGATAGCATCTTCAATTGGAGCTGTTCCTAAATTATGTCCAGAAACAATGATGACATCATCTACTCTACCCGTAATTCTGTAATATCCTACTTCATCACGTAAAGCACCGTCTCCTGTGAAATATTTTCCTGGAAAAGCAGTGAAATAGGTTTCTTTATAACGTTGGTGATCGCCCCAAATAGTTCTAGCCATTGAAGGCCAAGGAAATTTAACACATAATGCACCGGTTACTTGATTTCCTTCAATTTCATTACGCAATTCATCCATTAAAACCGGTTGAATTCCAGGTAATGGTAATGATGCATAAGTTGGTTTTGTTGGTGTTACAAACGGAATTGGCGAAATCATAATTCCTCCAGTTTCGGTTTGCCACCATGTATCTACTAATGGACAACGCTTACCTCCTACGTGATCGTTGTACCAGTGCCAAGCTTCTTCGTTAATTGGCTCACCTACAGAACCAATAACTTTTAAAGAACTTAATGGAAATCTTTGTACATAATCGATACTTTCTTTTGCTAAAGCACGAATAGCGGTTGGTGCTGTATAAAACTGCGTAATATTATGTTTTTCAATCACTTCCCAAAATCTACTGAAATCAGGATAAGATGGAACTCCTTCAAAAATAACCGTAGTTGCTCCATTTAAAAGTGGACCGTATAAAATATAAGAGTGCCCCGTAATCCAACCTATATCAGCTGTACACCAATAAATATCATTCTCTTCGTAATTGAAAACATTTTTGAAAGTGTAAGCCGTATAAACCATATAACCAGCTGTCGAATGAACCATTCCTTTAGGTTTTCCTGTTGAACCTGATGTATACAATATAAATAAAGGATCTTCTGCATCCATAATTTCAGCTACATTATTTCCAACAGCAGCATCCATTAAAGGTTGCAACCATAAATCTCTTCCTTCTTTCATGTTAACTTCCGTATTGGTTCTTTTTACAACCAAAACTGTTTCAACACTTGGACATTTCTCTAAAGCTTCGTCTACAATTCCTTTTAAATCGATAGCTTTATTTCCGCGGTAACTTCCATCTGAAGTAATGACCATCTTACATTCGCTATCATTAATACGAGCTGCAACGGCAGAAGAAGAAAATCCAGCAAATACAACTGAATGTATTGCTCCAATTCTAGCACAAGCTAAAACAGCTACAGCTAATTCTGGAATCATAGGCAAATAAATACAAACTCTATCTCCTTTTTTAATTCCTTGTTCACGTAAAACATTAGCTAATTTCGAAACTCTTACATATAATTGATTGTACGAAATATGTTGTGCTGCTTCGCTTGGATCATTTGGTTCAAAAATAATAGCAGTTTTATCACCACGTTTTGCTAAATGTCTGTCGATACAGTTTTTAGTGACGTTTACTTTTGCATTTAAAAACCATTTGAATTCTGCTTCTTGCATATCAAATTCGAAAACTTTGTCCCATTTTTGATACCAAGTAAAATTCTCATCGGCAATACGATCCCAAAACTTTCTTGGTTCGCGCACCGATTTCTTATACATTTTAAAATAATTCTCTAAGTCTTTAATTTTATAGTAACTCATTTTTTTAGCTTTATTTTTAATTGATTATGTAAATATAATCAATCCGTTTTAAGAATTTATTATTTTTTTGCTAAATAGATATAGTTAAAATTTCAAAATCAAGCTCAAGTCAAAAAAATCAAATTCAAAATTGAAACAAAAAAACTTAGTGAACTTTGTGCCTTCATTGTGTTCTTAGTGGTTAAAAAATTAGAACATCCTATTTAAAACAACCAATTTTAGCATGTTCTAAAACTTCTCTGATTTCATCGATAATAGCTTCATCATCAATAGTTGATGGAATTTGAAATTGTTCGCCATCAGCTATGCTACGCATCATTTTTCTAAGAATTTTTCCAGAACGTGTTTTTGGTAGACGATTTACCACAACTACATCGCGCAATGAAGCAACGGCACCGATTTGTTCTCTAACCAAATGCACTACTTCATATTGCAATTGGAAATGTTCTATATCTTCACCGGATTTTGCAACAACTAATGCTAAAGGAATTTGTCCTTTTAATTCATCATTTATTCCAATAACAGCACATTCTGCAACCGAATGATGAGATGCCACAATTTCTTCCATTTCCGCAGTTGAAAGTCGATGACCTGCAACGTTGATAACATCATCTACTCGACCTGTAATGTATATGTAATCATCATCATCTTTATATCCACCATCTCCAGAGAAATAATAACCTGGGAATTTATTCAAATATCCTGCTTTGAAACGTTCGTTATCTTTCCATAAATCCAATAAAGTTCCTGGAGGTAAAGGCAATTTGATAACTACGTAACCTTCTTCATTTGGGCCTAATTCTTGTCCGTTTTCTCCAAAAATTCGGATATCATAACCTGTCACAGCTTTTCCGGCTGACCCAGGTTTTATTGGTAAATATTCCACTCCCATCATGTTAGCAATCATGGGCCAACCTGATTCTGTTTGCCACCAATGGTCGATAGCAGGAACTGGAATATGTTCGCGATACCAATCCAAAGTCGCTACATCACAACGTTCTCCTGCTAAGAACTGAATTCGTAAACTGCTTAAATCATATTGTTTGATGAATTCTCCATTTGGATCTTCTTTTTTGATGGCACGAATGGCTGTTGGAGCCGTAAACATGATATTTACTTTGTGCTCCGCAATAACTCGCCAAAACGTACTCGCATCAGGTGTTCGGATAGGTTTTCCTTCAAATAAAATAGTAGTATTTCTATTAATTAATGGTCCGTAAACGATATAACTATGACCCACAACCCAACCCACATCAGAAGCTGCCCAAAAAACATCACCTTCTTTGGCATCGTAAATATGTTGCATGGAAAATTTAAGTGCGGTTGCATAACCACCTGTATCTCTGACAATTCCTTTTGGTTTTCCAGTGGTTCCAGAAGTGTATAGAATATATAATGGATGTGTCGAATTTACAGGAACACAAGGCGTTTCTTCTGAACCGTAAACTAAAGCATCATAATCGACGTCATGTTTCTTAAAGGGAACTCTAGCTCCTAATTTTCTATTGAAAACCACTACTTTTTCAGGTTTGTGATTCGCTAATTCAATAGCTTCATCAACTAAAGGTTTATAAGCAATTAATCTGTCGATTTCTATTCCTGATGAAGCGGTTATAATAGCTTTTGGTTCACAATCATCGATACGAATGGCTAATTCATGTGGGGCAAAACCTCCAAAAACTACCGAATGTGTTACTCCTATTCGAGCGCAAGCTAACATTGCGAATGCGGCTTGTGGAATCATAGGCATGTAAATCACAGCAGTGTCGCCTTTTTCTAAACCAAGCGATAATAAACCTCCGGCTAGTTTGGCAACTTCGGTTTTAACTTCGTTAAATGTATACTTTTTAACAGTTTGTGTAACGGGTGAATCGTAGATGATAGCAACTTGTTCGCCATAGCCATCTTGAATGTGTTTATCAACTGCAAGGTAACAAGCATTTAAATTTCCATCAGCAAACCATAAAGGATAGCCATTTTTATCGGTTGATAAAATGTTGGAAGGTTGATTATACCATTCTAATTGATTCGCTTGTTCTTTCCAGAATTCTTCAGAAGAAGTGATGCTTTTATTATATATATCGCAATAATTCATTTGTATTATTCAATTTATGTGATTTATTTTCTTTAGTAAATGTAGAAAATAAAATAATGCCAAATGAATTAATGTTGCTAAATAGGTATATAAATAGCTATATTGATTTTTTTTGTATAAAATTTATATCACAAAAATCTCTTAAATAAAAAATGCTACGATTAACTCGTAGCATTTACAATTTTTTAAGAAAACAATTTAGAATTTATCATTTAAAGAATCTAACTTCTTTTTCATTTCTATAATCAATTTTTGAAGTTCTAAAATTTGCTTTTGTTGTTCTAAAATTTGCTTTTGTTGTTCTTGTGTAGCTAATATCATAGGAGCTAACAAATCATTATAGCGTACACCTAACATACCATTATCATCGGTACTAATTATTCCTGCATTTTCTACTCCAAATTTTTGCAACGATGCTTGAAGTTCTTGCGCAATAAAACCGTATTCTACAGATTTTTTTACATCATTTTTTCGTGTATAAGACACAGGTTTTAGTTGGTTTATAAAGCTCAATCCTAAATTAGAAGGTTGAATATTATCTTTCCAACGTTCATCTGAGGTTGTTGTCCATCCTACTTGTATTCCTGCATAAGTTATGTTTGTATCTCCAATTCGTACTTGATTTGAGTTAGTTGCAACTGGTACTTGTGCATTATAACCAATACCTATATTATTGCTACCCGTTGTAACTAAATTTAAGGCTTGTTGTCCAATACCTACATTTGTTTGACCTGTTGTGACGCCAATAAGCGCGTCTCTACCAACAGCAACATTTTGTGAACTAGTAGCGTTATATAAAGCATTAGTGCCAATAGCTATATTATCATTTCCTGTTTGATTAGTACGTAAAGCATATATTCCTAATGCGGTATTATTAAATCCTGTTGTGTTGCTATATAAGGATCTTGTACCAAGAGAAATGTTTTGTGAACCAGTTGTGTTACTGTACAAAGAACGATATCCATGACTAACATTGTCATTCCCTGTTTCGTTGTAAAACAAACTCTCTTCACCCATTGCAATATTTGATTGTCCTGCAGTGTTTCTGTTTAAGGCATAGCTTCCTAATGCAATATTTATATTTCCTGTAGTGTTAAATCGTAATGCATCTAAACCTAAGGCTATATTATTGCTTCCAGATGTATTAAAAAACAAAGATCTATAATTCATAGCAATGTTATTCATTCCTGTTGTGTTAGAATATAAAGCCAATCTACCAAAACCTATATTGTTTTCACCTGTTGTGTTACTAAATAAAACATTGTTTCCTAAACCTATATTATGTATACCAGTCGTGTTGTTATACAAAACTTCATCACCAACAGCAATGTTGTTATGTCCTGTTGTGTTAAAAGCTAAAGTTTCGTTTCCTATACCAAGGTTGTTAAAACCTGTTGTGTTTCTAAGTAATGATTGATAACCAATTGATGTATTGTTATAACCTGTTGTGTTTGCCATTAATGTTTGAAACCCTAAAGAGATGTTGCTATATCCAGTGGTATTAGCAGTTTGTGAGACGTAACCTATTGCTATGTTGTTTGAAGCAGTATTGTTTAATAAAGCATTCATACCAGCTGCAAAATTGTAATTTCCATTTATGTTTTTAGTTAATGTATTTAAACCTAATGCTATATTATCTCTACCAACGGTATTTGTTTTTAAAGCTTCTGCTCCTAATGCAATGTTTCCTCCACCTGTTGTTGTAGAAAATAAAGTTTGATAACCAATTCCAATGTTTGAATAAGCTGAAGTATTGTTTTTTAGCGACTCATAACCTAATGCAACATTACTATTTCCTGTGGTGTTTGATGTTAAGGCTTCATATCCAATACCTATATTTCCTCCACCTATAGTATTAGAAAACAAAGAACGATAACCTCCTGCAAAGTTTGAATATCCTGTTGTGTTACTGTATAATACTTCGTATCCAATTGCGGTATTGTCAGACCCAGAAGTATTATTTCTCAATGAAAAATTTCCCAATACATTGTTTCTTGAGCCAGAATTGTTTTCCATCGAATTGCTTCCAACGGCAATGTTATATTGGCCAACTGTATTGTTTTTTAATGCGGATTCTCCAATTCCTATATTATAACTTCTATTTGTACTACTCTTTAAGGCATCATTACCAATGGCAATGTTTCTATTTCCTATGGTGTTTGATGTTAATGCTGCAACTCCTATTCCAATATTAAAATTTCCCGATGTATTTTGTTTTAGAGCATCATTTCCTAAAGCAAAATTATACTCACCAGTTGTGTTGTTATGCATTGCCGCTGTACCAATAGCTGTGTTTTGACTTCCTGTTGTGTTTTTGTTTAACGCATCGTTTCCTATTGCTGTTAAATAACTTCCTGTGGTATTTGCACTTAATGATGAAACACCCATAGCTACCAATCCTAAACCTGTTGAAGCTGGGTTTAAAGAATTGTATCCAAATGAAGTTCTGGAATCATTTAACAATCCTGATGGTGTGTTGTTTCTTTTAAAAACTAAATCAATATCATCTATGGTTCCTAAAAAATTAGTTGAAGCATTAGTTCCTGTGTTTCCAGTAGTTAACCACGAATTGTTAGTACCTGCACCAGTTTGGAGCCGAACCCATTTAGCACCATCCCAGTAATAATAACCTGGGGTTACATTATTAGGGGATATACCCGCTGTTGCAGTATTATAAACTAATTCGGAAATAGTTGGTAAAGTTAATGGACTTGCTACATTGCTAGCAGTTAAAGCCACTCTTGGTATCAACAAGCCGTTATCTGTAGATGACACATCTAATGCCGCATTTGGTGAAGTTGTTCCAATACCTACTTGTGCAAATGTGGGGCTTGCTAATAAACCCAGAAATAATATTACTTTTTTCATATTTACATAAATTAATATACAAATATAATGATTAAAAAAAATAAAGTTAATTTTATGTTATTTTTTCTCTTGTAAACTTAGAAAATAAAATAATGCCAAATGAATTAATATTGCTAAATAGGTATAGATAGAAATAGAAATTAGAACATAGAAATAAGAGGAAACAGAATTTCTAATTGAAAGCTGGTTTGCGTTAGGGATTGTAGCAATTGTTTGAGCTCTTAATTAAAATACCTTAGGATTTTAATTAAAGCGAGTGCGAAAAGCCCGACCCTTGTGGTAACGCCCAAATTTTATGATAATAACTCCTCCACTTTTTCCACCACTTTCTTAATCGAAAACGGCTTTGTCATGTAAGCATCGGCACCTAATTCTAAACCTTTTTCAATATCGCTTTCTTTGTTTTTTGCGGATAAGAACATGACTTTGGTATGTTGTAGTCTTTTTTTTGTTTTGATTCTAGGAATTAATAAGCCAATAACTCTTTTAATTCTTTTTCAAATCTACCTTTTGGCAAATATTGATCTTCTAACGTTTTCATAAAAGGAATTGCTGATTCCAAACTTCCAACTCTTCTAACTGGAGCGTCTAAGTATTCGAAACAGTTTTCCATAATCATAGCAGAAATATCGCTTGCTACACCACCAAACAAGGTATCTTCTTGTAAAATGATTACTTTATTCGTTTTCTTAACTGAAGAGTAAATCGCATCCCAATCCATTGGTTGTAACGTTCTTAAATCTAATAAGTCTGCTTTAATTTCTGGATTTTTAGCTAAGGTTTCTAAAGCCCAATGAACTCCAGCTCCAAATGAAATAATCGTAACATCTGTTCCTTCTTTAATTAACGAAGCTTTCCCAAAAGGTAACGTGTAGTAATCTTTTGGTACATCTTGATACACACTTCTATACAATTGCTTGTGTTCGAAGAATAATACTGGATTTGGGTCGTTAATTGCAGTATTTAATAATCCTTTTGCATCATAAGGAAATGCTGGATACACTACTTTTAACCCTGGTGTTTTGGTAAACCAAGCTTCGTTAGTTTGTGAATGGAAAGGTCCGGCTTGAGTACCACCACCACAAGGCATACGCACCACTACATCCGACTTTTCTTGCCATCTGTAATGTTGTTTTGCTAGTAAGTTTACAATTGGATTAAATCCGGTGGAAACGAAATCGGCAAACTGCATTTCCATCACCGCTTTATATCCGTTTATTGATAATCCGTTAGCCGCTGAAACTACAGCACTTTCACAGATTGGTGTATTTCTTACTCTTTCTTTTCCAAATTGAGCCACAAATCCGTCTGTAATTTTGAAAGCACCACCATATTCAGCGATATCTTGTCCCATAATCACTAAATTCTCATGGCGTTCCATCGACTGACGTAAACCATTCGAAATCGCATCAATCACACGAATATTTTCTACTTCAGAAGATGGATTAAATGCTTCAAATTCATAAGGTTTATAAACATCTCCTAATTCTTCTTCCAAAGAAGCTACAATTTCTGGTTCTTCCTGAACTTTAGCCCAATCGGTATCAATTTCTTTCTTAATTTCAGCTCTAATAGCGTCATCATCTTCATCCGATAAAACTGCTGTAGCTTTTAAGTAATTTCTATAATTTTCTACTGGGTCTTTCACTGCCCACATGTCTATCAATTCTTGAGGAACGTATTTCGTACCACTCGCCTCTTCATGTCCACGCATTCTGAATGTTTTAAACTCTAACAACACTGGACGCGGATTTTCAACCATAGAAGCTTTTAATTCCGAAATCAAATGATACACTTCTAATAAATTGTTACCATCAACAACATGGCTTTCCATTCCATATCCAACACCTTTATCAGCTAAGTTCTCACAACGGTATTGCTCATTTGTTGGTGTTGATAATCCGTAACCATTATTTTCAATCACGAATAAAACTGGTAATTCCCAAACAGCAGCAATGTTTAATGCTTCGTGAAAATCACCTTCCGAAGTTGCGCCTTCACCTGTAAATACAGCGGTTACTTTTCCGTTCTTTCTTAGTTTATTAGCTAAAGCGATTCCGTCTGCAATCCCTAACTGAGGACCTAAATGCGAAATCATTCCAATAATCTTATATTCTTGCGTTCCAAAGTGGAAACTTCTATCGCGTCCTTTTGTAAATCCGTTTTTCTTTCCTTGCCATTGTGAAAACAAACGGTGCAACGGAATATCTCTTGTAGTGAATACACCCAAATTACGGTGCATTGGTAAAATATATTCATCCTTATCCAAAACCGAAGTTATTCCTACAGAAATAGCTTCTTGCCCAATTCCAGAGAACCATTTCGATACTTTTCCTTGACGGATTAGAATCAACATTTTCTCTTCAATCAAACGCGGTTTTAATATTTTCTTGTATAAATCAAGTAGTTGCGAATTCGATAATTCTTTTCTTTCAAAGTTCATGATGATGGAACAATTAAATTTTGCTCAAAAGTAATAAAAATAACATTTTGAAAGCGAATTGTTATAAAAAAGAAAGTTAAAAAATCAAAGTCAAGGTCAAGAACAAATTCAAATTTGAATTTTAACACTAAGAATTAATTTCAGGATTTGTAAAACTACTTCAAGCTAAATTTCAACTTATCACTTTTCACTAATCACTATTCACTTTCACCCAATTGTTAATAACTTTACTTTTTTGAATTTAAAATATTTAATTACTTTTGTATTTACTTGGGTTAAAGCCCATTTGATTTATTAACAATAAAGCTTAAGTATGCAACAAATTCCTAGTGTTGACTTACGTGATTTCCTGTCGGATGATCCGGCACGTAAACAAAAATTTGTAAATGAAATCGGAAAAGCCTACGAAGAAATCGGCTTCGTAGCATTAAAAGGTCATTTTTTAGATGACAAATTAGTTGAAGGATTGTATTCAGAAGTAAGAAACTTCTTTTCACTTCCTTTAGAAACCAAAGCTAAATACGAAATTCCAGGCATTGGCGGGCAACGTGGTTATGTTTCTTTCGGTAAAGAACATGCTAAAGGTCGCTCTGCTGGAGATTTGAAAGAGTTTTGGCATTTTGGACAATACGTGAGCGAAGGTTCAAAGTACGCTGGCGAATATCCAGATAACGTAGAAGTAACGGAATTACCTAAATTTAATGAAGTAGGTAAAGAAGCGTACCAAATGTTAGAAAAAACAGGTGTTTATGTGTTAAGAGCGTTAGCACTTTACATCGGATTAGACGAATTCTACTTTGACAAATACATCAAAGACGGAAACAGTATTTTACGTCCAATCCACTACCCACCTATTACTGACGAACCTAAAGACGGTGCCGTTCGTGCAGCAGCACATGGTGACATCAACTTGATTACCTTATTAATGGGAGCTCAAGGAAAAGGATTACAAGTACAAAATCACAACGGCGAATGGATTGATGCTATGGCACAACCAGACGAGTTGATGATTAACGTAGGTGATATGTTATCAAGACACACCAACAACAAGTTGAAATCAACAATTCACCAAGTGGTAAATCCACCTAGAGAATTGTGGGGTTCTTCTCGTTATTCAATTCCTTTCTTCATGCACCCAGTAAGCGATATGAGTTTAAATTGCTTACCAGAATGTATCGATGAAAACAATCCAAAATTATATGAAGATATCACCGCTGGTGAATTCTTACATGAACGTTTGGTAGAATTAGGATTGATTAAGAAATAAAGGAAATCACATTCCAAATAAATAAAATTCCAAATTCCAAGTAACATTGGGGTTTGGTTTTTTGTTTAAAGATTAACATTTACACGCCACAATGGAACGCGGATGAAACGGGTTTTTCGGATTACCGCAGATTAATAATAAAAATTATGAGTAGTATTTTACACAAAGAGTTAACAGGTTCAATTTTGAAATTGTTTTATGAAGTATATAATGAACTTGGATATGGTTTTCTTGAAAAAGTTTATCAAAATGCATTATA
This sequence comes from Flavobacterium sp., assembly GCF_041911335.1. GTDB lineage: Bacteria > Bacteroidota > Bacteroidia > Flavobacteriales > Flavobacteriaceae > Flavobacterium. The sequence goes on along the minus strand of NZ_JAYRPD010000019.1, from coordinate 48,054 downwards.
TAATGAATTAAAAAATAATGGCTTTGATGTTGAATCTCAAAAGCAAATAAAAGTTTATTACAAGAATGTTGAAGTAGGAGAATATTATGCCGATTTAATAGTAAACGATAAAGTAATTTTAGAATTAAAAGCTACTGAATCAATTACTGATGCTCATGAATTTCAACTACTTAATTATTTAAAAAGTACAAATATTGAAGTAGGACTTCTATTAAACTTTGGAAAAAAACCTGAGTTTTGTAGAAAAGTATTTCAAAATTACAGAAAATAAAATCAGCGGTAATCCGAAAAACCCGTTTCATCCGCGTTCTAAAAAATTAATTATGAGTGGTTTAGAAGAACAACTAAAAAAACTATTTCCAGATCATCAGCCTTTAGAAGAAGAAAAAGAAGAAATTCTTACTCACGAATTATTCGTTCAAAAAGAACCAATGATTTGTAAATATGAGAAGCGTAAAGGAAAACCTACCACGATTATTTCAGGATATGAAGGCGAAGATGAGGATTTTAAAATCTTAGCCAAGGAAATCAAAAGCAAATTAGCGGTTGGTGGTACTTTTAAAGATGGCGAAATCATCATTCAAGGCGATTATCGTGATAAAATCATGAAACTATTACAAGACAAAGGATTTAAAACAAAACGAGTTGGAGGATAAAAGTACCAAACACTTTTAAACTTTTAAACTCATAAACTAATAAACATAAAATGATAGCAGCATCAGAATTAATATTAAATCCAGACGGAAGTGTATATCACATCAATTTAAAACCTGGACAAATCGCTAACGATATTATCTTCGTTGGGGATCAAAATCGTGTAGAAAAAATCACAAAACACTTTGATTCAATTGAATTTACGACTCAAAAACGTGAATTTAAAACACAAACGGGAACTTACAAAGGCAAAAGAATGACCGTGATGTCAACTGGAATTGGTCCAGACAACATCGACATCGTGATGAACGAATTAGACGCTTTAGTAAACGTTGATTTAGAAACTAGAACAGTTAAAAAAGAATTGACTTCATTAAACATTGTTCGTATTGGAACTTCGGGTTCGTTACAAGCAGATATTCCTTGCGATAGTTTTGTAATGAGTCAGTATGGATTAGGATTAGACAACATGCTTCGTTCCTATTTAATTGACGAAATTTCGGAAACAGAAATGGAAGAAGCATTCATCAAGCAAACGAATTGGGACATGAGAAAAGGTCGTCCATACGTAATTGCAGGAAGCAAAACGTTAGAAAAAAGATTAGAAAGCGATAAAATCTTCAAAGGATTCACAGGAACAGCAGGCGGATTTTACGGTCCACAAGGTCGTGTAGTACGTTTAGGAATTCAAGATCCAGAATTAAATTCTAAAATGGATAGTTTTAATTTCAACGGAACACGTATGACGAATTTAGAAATGGAAACTGGCGCTATTTATGGTTTAGGAAAACTATTAGGTCACAACTGTTTATCCTTAAATGCCATCATTGCTAACCGTGCAACTGGAACTTTCAGTGAAGACCCATACAAAGCTGTGGATGAATTAATTGAGTATACTTTAAATAAGTTAGCAGAGTAACAAAAAGGAACACTTTTAAACTCTTAACCATTTAAACTTTTAAACTTAAGAATGAAAACAATCAAAATAGCAGGTGTTCCCGAGCATTTCAACTTACCTTGGCACATGTGTATCGAAGATGGCGAATTTGAAGCCATGGGAATCGATTTACAATGGACTGACGTTCCAGAAGGTACAGGAAAAATGTGTCAAATGTTGCGCGATGGCGAAACCGATATTGCTGTAATTCTTACTGAAGGCATAATAAAAGATATCGCAGCTGGAAATCCGAGCAAGATTGTGCAAGTTTATGTCCAAAGTCCTTTGATTTGGGGAATTCACGTTGCTGCTAATTCTAATTATAAATCACTTTCCGATTTAGAAAATAAAACAGTTGCGATTTCTCGAATTGGTTCTGGTTCTCATTTAATGAGTATTGTGAATGCGCAAAATCAAAATTGGAACACCGAAAACTTACAATTTGAAATCGTAAACACCATTGATGGAGCGGTTGAAAGCTTATCTTCAGGAAAAGCAGATTACTTCATGTGGGAGCGTTTTATGACACAACCATTAGTAGATAAAGGAATTTTTAGAAGAATTGCGGATTGCCCTACGCCTTGGCCTTGTTTTGTGATTGCGGTTCGCAATGAAGTTTTGGAACAACATCCAAAAGTTATTGAACAAATTTTAGACATCATCAATACCACAACCGAAGAATTTAAAATGATTCCGAGTATTGACAGAACCTTAGCTTCTAAATACAATCAAAAAGTGGAAGCGATTCAAGAATGGTTAAAATTAACACGTTGGTCGCAAAAACAAATGACAGCTCCAACTCTAGATAAAATAATGGAACAACTTTTGAAGCTTCAAATTATCGATAAAAAACTACCAAAAGAGTCGATACTTAAATAATTCCGTATTTTTATCGTTTTAAACGAAATGACAATAAAAATCCCAACTATCGCCGAACTCAAAGAAAAGCTTTCTTTACCGAAGCCGTGGGATAATGTTGTCATTTTTTTGTTGAATATCTTAATTGCTATTCCACTTTTTTTAATTGCACATCAAAATTTAATCGATTTAGAATGGTCACTGCATTTGGATCGAATCATCATATTCATCCTTATTCTCGTAGCTATCCAACTTGTTCTTCGATTGGTAAAAACCATCATTATTCTGATTGTTTTTCTATACCTAATTGCTTTGTTGTACGGCACTTTATTCGGAAATTACGGTTTTAATCGAGTTTTTGAAGATTATCGTTATATGGTGTATTCTATGAGCGAAACACCAAATCCACAAGATATTATTGTAGCCAAATTGCTTCCTTTTCCCAATAAATCTAAAATAATTAATGCGGTAGATTTTTCTAATCCGAAAGTTAGAAACTTTGCCTTATATGCTACAACGAAACATTTCAGAGAAATCAAACAAACTGGCGAAACCCGAAGAATGATTCAGTGTTTTGCTGTTTTTAAAGAAATTAGAAACCGCTGGAATTATGTTAACGATCCAAAAGGAAGAGAATATATCGCTTATGCTTCAGAAAGTTTACAACATTTTTCGGGGGATTGTGATGATCACGCTATTTTGATGGCAGCATGTATTAAAGCAATTGGCGGAACACCTAGAATTATTCATACGGGAGGACATTTGTACCCTGAAATGTTGATTGGCAATAAGACCGACTTAGAAACTGCCATTTATTTAATTAAAGAAGTGCTTTTTAAACAAGAAAGTCATAATCAACAAATTCATTATCATATTGATGAAAGAGGTCAAATTTGGTTAAATTTAGACTACACTGCCACCTATCCAGGTGGTAAATTTATGAGCGAAGAAATTCTTGGCGAGCTGACTTTTAATTGATAAAAATTTCTATATTTACAAAAATATTAACCTTACACATGAAAAGAATTAGCTGTTTATTAGGCCTATTTCTGTCGCTAAGTACTTTTGCGCAATCAAACGATAGCGGTGCTACCGACACAATTACATCTCCTATATTTTCTAAAAAAAACGAAATAAAAGTAGATGTCTTAAACTTAATTGGTAATGGAAGATTAGGAATATCTTATGAACGATTTCTAAATAAAGATTTTTCAGTTGGTATCTCGGGATTAGCTTTTAACAAATCAAATAAAAAAGAAGACTTTCTTAAAGATGATACTCGAACGATGATTGAATATCAAGTTGTTCCTTATGTTCGCTATGCGATGTCTAAAAGCGCTACAAATTTATACTACTTAGAAGCTTTCTCTAATATAAATGGAGGTCAATATAAAGAGCTAAAAACGTTAAATAATGGCGCAGCCGATTATGTTGTGGTAACTAAAAAAGATTACAACGATATTGCTTTAGGAGCAGCCGTTGGATACAAACTATACTTTAAAGAGAGTTTTGTTATCGATTTAACAGTAGGAATTGGAAAAAATTTATTCAATAGTGATAGCCCTTCAACTGTATCTCGTTTAGGTCTTAACTTAGGTTATCGTTTTTAAAATAATATACAATGAAAAAATACATACATTATCTAACTATAGCTATCATCACATTATTATTCACAGGTTGTACCGAAAGTGATGATGAATTTTTTTCAACAAAAGCGGTTACAGTTAACAATAAAATCGAAGTCAGCGCTTCTGGCAATGTTTTAAATGTTAGTTGCAACTTTGACAGAATCCTAAATTATGGCTCAGGTTCTCCCCTTGATTTGTTTTTAACAACAACTTCAAGATCTTTCTTTTTTAATTATTCAATGCAAAAAAGAAACGCTTCAGGAACTTGGGAAAACTATATCCCAACTACTATTACCGCTACAAAAGGAGATAATTTCGTAGGAAGCTATATTTCAGGTATCCAGCAATTAGACACTTTAGATACTATTTACGAATATAATACTGATATCACATTAAGCCCAGGACAATACAGAGTAGTTGTAGAACCACGAATAGTTTCATTAGATTCTCAAGATGAAGTAACCGTAATAATTAATACTACTACTGTTGGTGCTACAAACAATATTCTAGAGTTTACAGTAAATTAGGTATGTAAAATAAAATGAATAATAAGCAAAGTAAATATTTGATATTTTGCATTTCTTTAATTGTTGGGATATTATATTTTTTAATTGGTCCAAATTATTAAGGAATTATTAAAAAATTTAAAGGTGGCTATGTAATTGATGTACTACTCACATTAAATCTTTACTTATTACTTCAATTAGGCTTAAGAGACTAGCTAACAGTAACTAAATCAAGAATATTTGTTGCTGTATATACTTTTTCATTTGGAGTTATTGTTGAGTTATTTCAACTAAATAAAATTCCTCTTTTCTGAACAACTTACAATCCTTTAGATATTCCTAATGTATGGAATAGGTGCTGGATTAGGATTACTTATGGATTTTACGATAATAAACAGATTAGAAAAGTCTAATTATTTAAAATAATTAATTACCACTCTATCGCTTCTTTTCCCTTTTCTTTCAAATACGCATTCGTCAATTTAAAATGATTATTTCCAAACCACATGCCTCTGTTAGCGCTTAAAGGTGACGGATGTCCGCTTTCTAAAACCAAATGTTTTTCTCTATCGATAAGTTTTCCTTTTTTCTGAGCAAAACTGCCCCATAATAAAAATACCACGTTTTCCGATTTTTGATTTATCACATCAATTACCGCATCTGTAAAAACGTTCCATTTTAAATGTTTGTGGCTGTTAGCTTCGTCTTTTCTTACCGTTAAACCAGCATTTAATAACAAAACACCTTGCTTTGCCCAACACTCTAAATTACCCGATGTTGGAAAAAGAATTCTATCGTACTCCGAATTTATTTCTGTAAAAATATTTTTCAACGAAGGCGGAATGGCAACTCCATCATTCACCGAAAAACACAAACCATTCGCCTCACCTGTTCCATGATACGGATCTTGTCCAATAATCACCACTTTCGTATCTTGAAAATCAAATTGTTCAAAAGCAGAAAAAATCAATTCTTTTGGCGGAAAACAAGTCGTTGTGGCGTATTCTTGCTCCACTTGTTGCATGAGTTTTACGAAATAAGGCTTCTGAAATTCAGATTCTAATAAGGTTTCCCAACTCTGGTTTTTGATAAACATTTTATAATTTTTACCAAAAATATAAATTTCTGTTGCAATATGGATTTATTACTTTGTAACTTTGACCTAACAGAAAAAGAAAAATGATTTCGATTACAGAAAAAACGCTACAAGATTTAGAATTCAATACGGTTTTAGAAACCATTGCCAGTCGCTGTAACACTGATATTGGTGAAGAAAAAGCGATGGCCATAACACCGTTTAAAAATAAAGAAGAACTGCTTATTAACTTAAAGCAAACTTCTGAATATTTATCTTCGTTTTCCAACAATAACGCTATTCCGAACCACGGATTCGAGAACATCAACTACGAACTAAAATTCTTAGCTATCGAAGATAGTTTCTTGGAAGTTGGAAGTTTTAAAAAAATTGCCAATCTATCAGAAACGGCGATTACATTGATTCAGTTTTTAAAGAAATTCGAAGATTATTATCCAAATCTTCATCAAAAAGCTTCTCAAATTGACATTGTAAAATTAATCATCCAACGTATTGATGAAGTGGTTGATAAATTCGGAATCATAAAAGACAACGCTTCCCCTGATTTGGTGGATATTCGCCGAAATATCAATGTAGTACGAGGAAAAATCAACCAGAGTTTTGGTATGGCTTTGAGTCAATATAATTCACTTGGTTATTTAGATGATATTAGAGAAACCGTGGTTGAAAATCGTAGAGTTTTAGCGGTTTTAGCTATGTATCGTAAAAAAGTGAAAGGTTCTATTTTAGGAAGTTCTAAAACAGGTAGTATCGCTTACATTGAACCAGAAGCAGCGCAACGCTATTCTCGTGAGTTAAATAATTTAGAGTATGAAGAACGCGAAGAAATCATGCGAATTTTAAAACGCTTAACGAATGAAATTCGCCCGTTTACCGAAACTATTGCGGCTTATCAAGACTTTTTGAGTGATGTTGATGTGATTGCTGCAAAAGCAAAATATGCCAACAAAATCAATGGAATTCTTCCAAATATTATCGAAGAAAAGCGAATGTTTTTCCGAGAAGCCTACCACCCTATTTTGTATTTAAACAACAAGGAAAAGAAAGCAGTTACCTATCCACAAACCATCGAATTGCATAACGAAAGTCGCATTATTGTGATTTCTGGTCCGAATGCTGGTGGAAAAACGATTTCCTTAAAAACCGTTGGATTACTACAATTGATGTTGCAAAGTGGGATATTAATTCCGGTTCACGAACGAAGCGAAACCTTTTTATTCGATAGAATTTTAACAGATATTGGTGATAATCAATCTATTGAAAATCATTTAAGTACGTATAGTTACCGATTGAAGAACATGAACTACTTTTTAAAGAAATGTAACGCTAAAACCTTGTTCTTAATTGATGAATTCGGAACGGGTTCTGACCCTGAATTGGGAGGTGCTTTGGCAGAAACATTTTTAGAAGAATTTTATGCTCGTGAAGCTTTCGGAATTATAACTACCCATTACAGTAATTTAAAAATATTAGCCAACGAATTGCCTTACGCTTCCAATGCAAACATGATGTTTGATGAAAAATCATTAGAACCGATGTACAAATTGATTTTAGGTCAAGCCGGAAGTTCGTTTACGTTTGAAGTAGCGCAAAAAAATGGCATTCCTTTCGGATTAATCAATCGTGCTAAAAAGAAAATTGAAGGCGGAAAAGTTCGTTTCGACAAAACCATTGCAACTCTTCAGAAAGAACGCTCTAAATTAGAAAAAACGTCTTTAACATTAAAAGAAGAAGAAACGAAAGCCCGTGAAGAAAGCAAAAAAATGGAAACCATCAATGCGAAAATTCAAGAGAAATTAGAGCGTTATCAAGAATTGTACGATGCCAACCAACGTTTGATTTACATCGGACAAAAAATAGATGATATTTCGGAAAGCTACTTCAACAACAAAGACAAAAAGACGTTGATTGGTGAGTTTTTGAAAATGGTTGAAATCGAAAATTCAAAACGTAGAAAACTCTCAGCTAAAGAAAAGAAAGTCAAAGAAGTTATTCAGAAAAAAGTAGAAGAAGAAGTAAAAGTCAAGGTAGAGGAAATTCGAGTAGTTAAAAAAGAAAAGAAAATCAAAGCCAAAATTGAAGAAGAAAACAAACCTAAAGTTGTACTAAAAGTTGGTGACCGAGTTCGAATGAAAGACGGAAAAGCCATTGGAACTATAGACGCTATCGAAAAATCAAAAGCAACTGTGAACTATGGAATTTTCACCTCAAAAGTAAGTTTAGACCAATTGGAATACGTGCAACCTGTTTAAGTTACAAAGAGATATTTTCCCAATTTTTAAACTTGAAATTGACATTGAATTTGAACTTGACCTTGATATATGGAAATAGCTGATTTACCACAAGATAAAAAGATAATATTATTTGATGGTGTTTGCAACCTTTGCAACTCATCCGTTCAATATGTTATTAAGCATGATAAAAAAGATGTTTTTCGGTTTGTTTCGCTTCAATCAGAATTGGGCCAAAAAATTTTAAAACATATTGGAATTAATCCTATTCATACAGATAGTATCGTGTTGTATGAACCTGGAATTTCCTATTATTACAAATCAACAGCTGCTTTGCAAATTGCAAAAGGATTGAGTGGTATTTTTACTTTAGCAACTGTTTTTACTATATTACCAACGGGATTAAGAGATTTCGTTTACGATTATGTAGCAAAAAACCGATACAAATGGTATGGCAAAAAAGACGCTTGTATGATTCCAACCCCCGAATTAAGAGCTAAGTTTTTAGAATAAGTTACATGATAATTATCAGGTAATAAACAATTGTTAAATTATATCTTTGCTTAAATTCTAACCTTTGTAACTATGACAAATTTATTATTACCACTTTATTCGCATAGCAATGGAACATTCATCATGATTATTGTTTTTGCACTTGTGTGTCTCGGTTTAGTAGGCGCAGTAATGCTAATGATGAATAGTGATAAAAAGAAAAAAAACGACCAATAATTTGGTCGTTTTTGGTTTTATGTAGTTAAGAAATTATTGTTTAATAAATTTCTTAGTTGTTTTTCCTTCTGCAGCTTCAATTGTTAAGAAGTAAACTCCTGAATTTAAATCAGAAACATCAATTTCAGAAAATGAATCACTTTGTTTTTTAATTTTTCTACCATTTATATCCGTTACAAAAACGTTTCTTATTTCATAAATATTAGCATTTGAAATACTTAAAATAGAAATAACAGGATTAGGATAAAGTGCTATTTTATCAAGACTATTATCTCCAAAATTATCACTTGATAATGTTAAATTAGCATCAATCGTCATTGCAAAATTATTGGCTAATCCAAAATTTCTTGCACATCCATTATTGGTTCCAGAACTACCACAACGAGTTGCAAAACCAAATCCTGTTTCTCCAGCAGGCATACTACCAATAGTAGGTGTTTCACCTAATATCCAAAAGACATTTGCTCTACTTGCATTTATCATCACAGTAATTCCATTATCTGTTTGCCCTGATAAATCTAGACCGCTATAAGGAAAAACGACTTCGAAGACTGTTCCTAATGTTGCAGGTGGTGCAGTTACATTAACGGTAACTGAGGAACCTGGAATTAATGTACCTATTCCAGAACCACAAGCTCCAGCTCCAGTTACTGTTGGACAATCAGAATATAAAGTCATTGTAACAGAAAAAGGGGTTGCATCATTTAAATTAAACAAATCAACTGTTATAGAATTCAAATATCTTGCAGTTCCTCCTAAAACTATTGCATCACCCATTTGACATGCTGGACCATTTGCTGTAGGTGTAATTTCGGCACCTGTAGTACCAGCGTGGGTAGTTTCATAAATTACTTCTTGTCCATAAAATGAATTTGAAGTGATTAATAAGATAGAGAGTAGAATTTTTTTCATATAAAAATGTTTTAAAGTTTTAACAAATTTATAAAAAAAATAATACTAAATTAATATTATACTGAAAATTAACAATTTAAATTATTACTAAAATATAAAAACTTTTAAATCTAATTATTTTAAACACAAAGAGTCACATTTAAATACTATAGACTTTATCTTGTAAAAAATAATCGGCAATAACTAAAGCAGCCATAGCTTCTACAATAGGAACGGCTCTTGGTACCACACATGGATCGTGACGCCCTTTTCCTTGTTGCTCAATAATTTCACCTTGATTGGTTAATACTTCTTGTTTTTGAATTAATGTTGCAACAGGTTTAAAAGCTACTCTGAAGTAAATATCCATTCCATTAGAAATTCCACCTTGAATTCCTCCAGAAAGGTTACTTTTCGTAGTTCCATCTGGATTGTATGAATCGTTGTGTTCGCTACCTTTCATTTTGGCACCACAGAAACCACTTCCAAATTCAAATCCTTTTACAGCGTTAATTGATAACATAGCTTTTCCTAATTCGGCATGTAATTTATCAAAAACAGGTTCGCCTAAACCAATCGGTACATTTTGAATAACACAAGTTATTGTTCCTCCAACCGTATCGCCTTGCTTTTTAATTTCTTTGATGTGTTGTTCCATCTTTTCTGCAGTTGCTGAATCAGGACAACGAACCGCATTACTTTCAATCTTTGAAAAATCTAAATCTTGATAAGGTTTATCGATGAAAATTTCGCCAACAGAAGAAACAAAAGCATTTATTTTAATGTTTGGGATAATTTGTTTAGCTATAGCGCCACCTACAACTCTACTTGCAGTTTCACGTGCCGAACTTCTGCCTCCACCACGATAATCTCGAATACCGTATTTCTGTTCGTAAACATAATCGGCATGGCTTGGACGATAGGTATCTTTTATATGTGAATAATCATCAGATTTTTGATTGGTATTTGGAATAATAAAACCTATTGGTGTTCCTGTAGTTTTTCCCTCGAAAATACCTGATAAAAATTGTACTTCATCTTCTTCCTTTCTCTGTGTTACAATAGAGGATTGTCCAGGCTTTCTTCTTTGCATTTCTGATTGAATAAAATAAAAATCAATTGAAATTCCAGCTGGACAGCCATCAAGTATACCACCTAAAGCTTCCCCATGCGATTCACCAAAAGTGGTTAATTTCAACAACTTTCCAAAAGTATTTCCTGCCATAATTAATATTTATCTGAATTCATTTAACATATAGTAACAAATGTAATGATTATTTGAAAAATAGTAGAAATAAAAAAAACATTCCCATTTTTAAATAAAATATTCTCAATAAATTAAGTTAAAATAGTATATTAGCATATTAATTTAACCCAAACTGACATGAAAAAAATCATTCTTTTAACATTTTTTACTACCACATCTTTATTTGTATCCTGTTCAAGTGAGGATGAAAGTGGTAATGGAGGTGCTAATTTTACAATACCATTGAACAATAATAATTATTGGACTTACGATGTAGATAGCCAAGGTACATTAACTAGAGATTCATTATACATATCTGGAGATGTTGTTTTTAACTCTAAAACCTATAAAAAATTTCAAACTAGAGATGATATGGCGACAGGATTTTACTCGTCATCACTAAGAAATAATGGAGTTAGAAAAGTTGATTCAAGATTGTTATTATCAGGAGATTTGTCTTTAGCTTCGGGTCAAAATTTGCCAATAAATTTGGATTTATCCTTAGATGATTTTGTTATTTTCAATAGTAATGCTTCTAATAATCAAGCTTTAAATAGTTCGCCTGTAACAGGTGTTATCCAAGAAACATATAATGGATATCCATTAACTATTAGCTATTCTTTACAAAGTTATGGAGGCGAAAGTTTTACAACTTTTACTTCTCCAAATGGAGATTCTTTTCCAAATGTAAAATCAACAAAAATTAAACTTAATGTATCTGTTGTCTCGGAACAAACAGTTGGTGGTTTTACTATCCCTATAACCGTTTTAGCGCCACAAGATTTAATAGTATCAACAATTTATACTGCTGAAGGAATTGGCGTTGTCTATGTAAATACTGATACAACATATAGTATAAACTCAACTGTTGCAACACAATTTGGAATCGATCCATCAGGTACTCAAAATCAAAAAGAGTATTTAGATATTTATGTAGTTAATTAAATTGGCATAGTATTTGTAAAAAATTGGCTATATTTGTAAAAACATTTATTATGAAGAAATTAATTTTATCTGCTTTTATGCTACTAGGCTTAGCATTCAGCGCACAGGCTCAGGACATTTCTAAAAACGCATTAGGTTTACGTTTAGGAGACAATGATGGCTTTGGTGGTGAAATTTCTTATCAAAGAGGATTAAGTAAAAACAACCGCTTAGAACTTGATTTGGGATGGAGAGATGGAAAAGAATATAGTGCATTCAAATTAACAGGAATTTATCAATGGGTATGGAACATTGAAGGTGGTTTTAATTGGTACGCTGGTGTAGGTGGAGGAATTGGTTCATGGAATGGTAAAGATTATACATTTAATGGCGTTAGATACAATGGTGAAAGTGAAACAGTATTATTTGCTGCAGGAGATATAGGAATTGAATATAATTTCGAGGAAGCACCAATACAATTATCTCTTGACTTTAGACCAGAAATTTATTTTAATGACAATATTAATAATGATTTTGGTCCAGATATCGCTTTAGGAATCAGATACAGATGGTAAAATATAAAAGTCCCGATTTAATCGGGACTTTTTTTATTCTATAATTAATTTATTTCCTTTAGGAATTAACGCTATACAATACGGAGTAGTTATTACCGTTGTAGCTATCTCCCCTTTTTTGGGGCCAATTTCGCTTTTCTTTACTACTATTGTATTGTCATTATTACTGACAGATTCTATATCAATAGCGTAACCTCCTGAGTTTTTTTGTCCCTGAAATAAAACCAAAACATTCTTCTTCTTAAAATCTACTTTTAAAAAATTAGCATATTCTGATTCATCCAATTTTAATGATTCTATAAACTGAATATACGCTTCATTATCTTGTATTAAAAGATGTCCTGGTTTATCAGAACCACCAATTTCACTTTTATGAATGATAGAAAATGAATTATCTGAGACAGTTTTAGGCGAACTACATGACATCATTAAAAAAAGTAGTGGTAAAATTTTAATCATAATTTACAATTTAAAGCTTTAAAATACACTTGTTCATACAATGGCATTATGTTTTGAATATCGAAAAGTTTAGCTGTTTCTAATGCATTTACTTTAAACTGAGCCAACTTATCTTCATCTTTTAACAAAGAAATAGCATCACGACTCATTTTAGCAACATCTCCTACATCACTTAAATAACCTGAAAAACCATCTTTATTTACTTCAGGTAAACCACCAGAATTACTAGAAATTACTGGAACTCCACAAGCCATTGCTTCTAAAGCTGCTAAACCAAAACTTTCTGTTTCTGAAGGCAATAAGAATAAATCTGAGAAGCATAAAATCTTATCAATTTCATTACTGTTTCCGAAGAAAATCACTTTGCTTTGGATGCCTAATTGTTCACATAATTGCTCTGCTCCTTCTTTTTCTGGACCTTCTCCCACCATCATTAATTTTGATGGTACTTCTTTCTGAATCTCATAAAAGATGCGTACAATATCTTCAATGCGTTTTACTTTTCTGAAATTGGAAATATGTGTGATGATTTTTTCTTCTTCATTTGCCATTAAAGATCTATGACAAGGAATGTTTTCTTTCAATTTGTCTTTGTTTAATTCAATGAAATTTGGGATAACTTCAATTTCATTTTTGATATCAAACAAGCGATAGGTATCATCTTTTAAGCTTTGTGAAACGCTAGTTACAACATCTGATTTATTGATACTAAAACTAACTGCAGGCTTATAAAATGGATGGTTTCCAACCAACGTAATATCGGTTCCGTGCAATGTAGTTACCATTGGAATATGAATGCCTTCATCCGCTAACATTTGTTTTGCCATGTAACCCGCGTATGCATGTGGAATTGCATAATGTACATGTAAAACATCTATTTTGTACAATTTTACCATATCAACTAACTTACTCGAAAGCGCTAATTCATAAGGTTGATAGTGAAACAACGGATATTCGGGAACGTGAACTTCATGGTAATGTACATTTTGATTTAATAATGCTAAACGCACAGGCTGACTGTAGGTTATGAAGTGAATTTCGTGACCTCTTTTAGCTAATTCCAAACCAAGTTCGGTCGCTACAACACCACTTCCTCCAAATGTAGGATAACAAACTATCGCAATTTTCATTTATATAAATTTTGAAATAAAATTACCACTTCTAGCGTTGGCAATTCTAAAACATTTGTTAAAAATTATTTTTTAAATGCCGCTTCGTAGGTTGCAATCCAATCGGCTACTGTGACTTTTTTCACTAATTCGCCAATCAATTCAAACGGAATATTTTCAGGCTTTTTGATGCGCAAACAACTCTTACCAATGTCTAATTTTTGTTTCGAGTGTTTTGGATATTCGGTTACAAACCAATCATACAATTCAGGTTTTGCATAAATTCCCATGTGGTAGAAATTGATACTGTTTTTCTGACTTGCAAATCCCATGAAAGGTAAAGCTTGCTTTGGATTACAATGATAACCTTGTGGATAAATGGAATGTGGCACCACATATCCTGCCATACCATATCCCATGCCTTCCTGAAATCCTTCTGGAAGATTTTCTAAGATTATATTTCTAAGTTTATGCAACGCTTCTCTTCTATCTTCTGGAGCTTCGTTAATGTATTGATCTACTGTAGTTGCTTCTGATGTCATGGTTTGTCTTTTTAAATTAGAGAATTAAATTTACAAAAATTACTCAACAATTGCTTCGTAAATTACTCTTTGAATATTCTCTCTGATATTTTCTTTAGATAGTTTATTCGCTGCGTTAGAATCTGGATACGTTCTGTTTGATAGGAAAACATATACAATTTCTTTTTCTGGGTCAGCCCAAGTCATGGTTCCAGTAAATCCTGTATGTCCGAAACTTGTTAAGGAAACACAACCGCATGTTGGACCTTCATTTCCTAATTGCGGTTTATCAAAACCAACTCCTCTTCTATTGCCGTCTTTACAGAAATAACATGTATTAAAGGTGTTAAACGTATTTTCGGTAATATATGTTCTTCCGCCATAAGTTCCTTTTTGAAGATACATTTGCATCACTTTAGCTACATCCAAAGCATTTGCAAATAAACCAGCATGACCTGAAATTCCTCCTTGCATCGCCGCTGCCATATCGTGAACATAACCTTGCACAACTTGATGTCTGAAATAATTGTCATTTTCTGTTGGAATTACTCTATTCGCATTCATTTTTCGCAACGGATTATACATGATAGAATTCGCTCCAAGTGGCTCAAAAAAATTATCGTGTGCTAAATCTTCAAGCGATTTTTTATTATGCATTTCCAAATATTCTTTAAATAGAATAAAAGTAAAATCACTGTATTTGTATTGTTTTTTAGGCAATAATTCGCTGTCCAAAATAGTTTTAACAATCGAATCATTGTAGTCTTTTCTTAAGTATAATTTATCGGCAACATGAATTGGAAATTCTGTTGAAAATTCACTTCTATAATAATGAGTACTAGGTCGGTTTAAACTATCCAAAGTAGCTTTATAAAACGGAATCCAAGGTTGAAAACGGGCTTGATGGGTTAACATATCTAAAACCGTCGCATTAGCTTTATTCGAATTTTTAGCCGCTGGCAACATGGATTTTAACTTCGTTTCTAAAGTCAAATGACCTTGATCAAATTCTTGCATTACATTAGGTAAAGTAGCTACAATTTTTGTTAGAGAAGCAATGTCATAAACATCAGTGTTGCTCACTTTTTGATTCGATTCATACGTGTGATTTCCAAAGGATTTTTGGTAAATAACTTTCCCTTTTCTTGCAACAACCACTTGAATACCCGGTGTCATTTTCTTAGAAATAGCGTAGTTGGCAATGGAATCGATTTTAGTCAAAACTTTTGAATTCATGCCCACATTTTCAGGAATAGAAAACCCTAATCGTTTAATTTCTAAAGTTTCAATTCCTTCGTTTACTTTGAATTCGTCGTCAATTGAAACAGGTAATTTCCCTTTTGCTCCCATAGCTCCAAAGATAATTTGAGGGGCAATAGTTTGAGCAATATCATTGTTTTGATACGCCACAACAATAGTTTCAATATCCTCGAAGTTTTTTAAATTGGTTAAAGAATATGGTTTTGTGAAACAGGTTAAAATAACATCATTTTGTTTTGCAATTTGGTTAATCCAAAGCATTTCTTTGAAATTTAAATTGTGATTTCTCCAAGCGCCATCTTGTTTGTGATAACCAATAATTACTTTCGTATAATCTTGTAATTGTACTAAAACCGAATCTAAATTCTTATTGGTAATTTCACTAATTGAAGCGTAATTTCTCAAATTTGCCAGAAAGGTATCGGATTTATCGTTTCCTAATTTAATGTAAGCGATTTTCTCTTTTTCAATATCGCGAACCGGAACTAATTTATCGTGATTTTTGATTACTGTTATTGCGTTTTCGTATAATTTATAATTCAAAGCATCATATTCAACTGCATTCAAATCTTTGTATAAATTATCTAAAACGATTGGTTGATAGTTGTTCAAGTTCGCTTTGTATTTATACGCTAAAATCTTTTTTACCGAATACATCAAACGTTTCTCTGTAATAATTCCAGCATCAAAAGCTTCTTTGAATTTTTTAATCGCAACCGGAACATTTTCAGCAAATAACAAAACATCATTTCCAGCTAAAAAAGCTTCTAAATCTATATCTCCAGGCTTTTTGAAATTACTTGCACCTTTCATATTCAAGGCATCTGTAAAAATTAAACCCTCAAATTGCAATTCTTTTTTTAGAATATCAGTAACTACTGGGTACGAAATTGAAGTTGGATAATTTTCTCTTGGCTCTAAACTTGGCACATTCAAATGCGCCACCATAACACTAGTTAATCCGTTTTTAATCAATTCTTTATAAGGAAAAAGTTCTACATCGTTCAAACGATTTCTGTCGAAATTTACAACAGGTAATGTATGATGTGAATCGGTTGATGTATCGCCATGACCTGGGAAATGTTTCGCTGTTGCATAAACACCTTCATCTTGTAAACCTTTCATTAAAGCAATGGCTCTAGCGGTTACGTTTTCTTTAGTTTCTCCAAACGAACGATTGCCAATAATTGGATTTTTTGGATTCGTATTGATGTCAACAACTGGAGCAAAATTGAAGTGAATTCCCATTCGTTTTGATTGTTTTGCCATTTGATTTCCGGCTTTTTCAATCAATTTCATGTCTTGAACTGCACCTAATGTCATGTTCCATGGATAACGATAGGTAGAATCTAATCGCATGCTTAAACCCCATTCGGCATCAATTCCGATGAACAATGGCACTTTTGATTTTGCTTGATATCTATTGGTTAATTTTGCTTGACGCACTGGTCCACCTTGAAAGAAAATTAAACCTCCAATTTTATATTCTTCTACTAATTTATCAATGGATTTATTGTGTGCTTCATCTTTATTAGAATATGCGGCAACCATAAACAACTGCCCAACTTTTTCTTCAAACGAAAATTGGTTGTATATACTGTCGACCCAAACCTGTTGTGAAACTACTTTTTTAGCAGTTAAAACAGGTTTAGTTTTATTTTGGGAAAATGATATATGTATGAAAACTACCGAAAATAGTAGTGTGAGCACTCTTTGCATAAATTATAGTTTGATTTTTTAACTTAGAACTAAATCCATGCCAAAATACTACATCTTTACTTTAAAATAAAGTGTTTTAGGTTTATTTTATGAAGAAAGTTGTTAACGAAAGATTCTCAACTTTTTAAGTAAGATTAAAAATTAATCCATCAAATCAATATGACGATCGTGATAGCCTAATAAATATAAAACGCCATCTAATCCTATACTTGAAATAGAACTTTGAGCGTTGTCTTTTACTTTTGGTTTCGCATGAAAAGCAATTCCTAAACCAGCAAGATTTAACATAGGTAAATCATTAGCTCCATCACCAACAGCAATGGTTTGATTAATATCGATTCCTTCTTTACGAGCGATTTCTTTTAGATATTCGGCTTTTTTATTTCCATCTACAATTTCACCGATATAACCACCTGTTAGAACTCCATCTTTAATTTCTAATTCATTTGCATAAATGTAGTCGATTCCCAATTCTTTTTGCAAGTATTTTCCAAAATAAGTAAATCCACCTGATAAAATTGCAGTTTTGAAACCGTATGATTTTAAAGTATCAATTAATCTTCTTGCACCTTTTGTGATGGGTAAATTAATGGCGACTTCTTCCAGAACTTCTTCACTTAAACCTTTTAAAAGAAGCATTCTTTGCTTGAAGCTTTCTTGAAAATCAATTTCGCCTTGCATGGCCGATTCTGTGATAGCTTTTACTTGTTCGCCAACACCTGCTAATTCAGCTAATTCATCAATTACTTCGGTTTGGATTAGAGTGGAATCCATGTCAAAGCAAACTAAACGTCGATTTCTTCTAAAAATATTATCTTCCTGAAAGGCGATATCTAAATTCAATTCGGATGAAATCGCCATGAATTTTTCAGTAAATTCAGATTTATCATGTATGGCGCCTCGAATTGATAATTGAATGGAAGATCTTGGATAATCATCTTCTTTAACTAAAGAAACTCTTCCTGTTAATCGTTTGATAGCATCAATATTCAAGTTTTTTTCAGAAATTACTTTAGTGACTTGAGAAATTTGTTCGGCAGTTAATTTTTCTCCCAAAAGGGTTACAATATAACGATCTTTACCTTGAAGCTTTACCCACTTTTCGTATTCCTCGAGAGGAATTGGTTTGAATTTGGCCTTTATTCCTAATTCATACGATTTGAATAAAATATCTTTTAAAACTGCGGCCGATTTTTTTCCAGATTTAATTTGAAATAAAATCCCTAATGAAAGTGTATCGTGAATATTTGCCTGACCAATATCAAGAACATTCGCATCATACTCTGCTAAAACAGCTGTTAATGAAGATGTTAATCCAGGTTTGTCGTGTCCTGAAATGTTTAATAAGAATATATTGCTATCCATGATATAGTTTGAAAATGGAATCTAAAAAAATCGATTGTGCCAACTTTCGCTAGCTGGAACTTCCCAAAATTCTTTTAATTCACCTAAAGTATTTAGCAAATTATTAAATACAATCGTATTTTCTGATACTGCTTTTTCTTTGGCCATTTTTTTAAATTCAATAAGTGGTTTGAAAGCAACGTGATCGCCAACTTTAAAAGTAACGTTCATTTTATCTAATAAATCCACATTGTATTTTTGTTCTAAATTTTGAATAAATTGAACCGATGCATCAATAGAACAACCTGTAGCTGCTTGCACTTCTTGATTTACCGCAATAATGATAAAACGATTATATCGAGTAATAAATGAAGCTTCAAGATGTTGTCCATGTGCAGTCCAATTTTCTAGAAAAGAAGTTAAATCTTTTTCAATATCTTGAATTTCTTCATCAGAAAATTTTCGATTGGATTGATAAATCCAAATTTTTGATTCTTCTGGCAAGCTATCAAAAGGTACAAACATGATTATTTTTTTATGATATCAGTAACAATTTTATACGATACAAATTGACCTAATTTAGCATCAAATAATTCCATTTCATAGTAGGTAACATCAACAGCATCAGTAGTTTTCAAAACGTTATCTGTTAATAAAAATGAATTATCAAAATTACTCAATAAAATAAACTGATTGTTTTTTCCTGAATCTTCTTTAACAATAAAAGTTAAAAATTGTTCCAATTTAATTTCCGATATTTTACCAGATATCATTAAATCTGCTTCTGGAGCTTCTTCAACATTACCTTCTTCTTCATCTAACATAAATTTAAAAACAGTAGGACATTTCAATCCCATTCTAGCTCCAATATTTGTAGCTAACTGTTCCATTTTTTCATCGTTAGAAATGACATTTTTACCATAATGTTTTTCTACGTCTTTTTCGAAAGCATTAATTCCTTCAAGTAAACAAATTCCAATTGTTAATTCGAAATTTTCTTTTGTAATCTCTTGTTTATTTGCGCAATCACAAGCTTTATCTGCTAATTTGTCGGTTAATTGATCTTTTGTAAGTTTTTGAGCAAAAGTAATATTTCCGACTAAAACTAGTAATAATAATATTTTTTTCATTTTTATAAATCTTGTGCGTTAGCAATTATTTCTGCAATATCTAATACTTTAACTTCATTTTCTTTGTGTGCAAATTTTACTCCATCGGTCATCATTGTATTACAATAAGGACATCCCGTAGCTATAATATTTGGAGTAGTTTCAAGAGCATCTTGAGTTCTTAAAACATTAATCTCCATATTTCCTTTTTCAGGTTCTTTAAACATTTGAGCTCCACCAGCACCGCAACATAGAGCATTATTTTTACTTCGTTTCATCTCAACAATTTGAGCATTAGTCTGCGATAGTATTTCTCTTGGAGCTTGATATTCATTATTTGCTCTACCTAGATAACATGGGTCGTGAAATGTAATACGACTTCCTTTGTACGTATCTTTATTAAAGTTGATGCGTCCTTCTTTTAAAAGTTGCTGAATAAACTGAGTATGGTGAACAACTTCATAATTTCCACCTAAACTAGGATACTCATTTTTTAAACAATTAAATGAATGCGGATCGCAGGTTACGATTTTTTTAACTTCATATGCATTAAGAACTTCAATATTCATTAAAGCTTGCATTTGAAATAAAAACTCATTCCCAGCTCTTTTAGCCACATCACCCGTACAACTTTCCTCGGTTCCTAAAACAGCGAAATTCACATTCGCTTTATTTAAAATTTTAACGAAAGCTCTAGATATTTTTTTTGCTCTGTCATCGAAACTACCAGCAGAACCTACCCAAAATAAAATTTCAGGTTGTTTTCCTTCGGCCATCATTTGGGCCATTGTTGGTACAATTAAATTTTCTGACATATTATATACTATTTAAGATAGTTAATGTAAAATTATTCGTTTACCCAATTTAAACGATCCATTTGATTGTATTGCCAAGGAGCGCCATTGTTTTCAATATTACTCATCATATTGTTTAATTCCATTGGTGCTGCACTTTGCTCCATTACCAAATAACGACGCATATCGATAATAATTGATAATGGGCTAATATTAATAGGACATTCTTCAACACAAGCATTACATGTTGTACAAGCCCATAATTCTTCTGGAGTGATATAATCGTTTAGTAATGATTTTCCATCATCAACAAAAACTCCTTTATTTAAATCGATATTTCTACCCACTTCCTCTAAACGATCACGTGTATCCATCATAATCTTACGAGGCGATAACTTTTTACCCGTTTGGTTTGCTGGACATGATGAAGTACAACGACCACATTCTGTACAACTGTAAGCGTTTAATAATTGTACCCAATTTAAATCTTGAACATCTGAAGCTCCAAACTTAGCTGGAACTGCATCAGGATTTGCTGGCGCTGCAAAAGGATCAGCACTTGGGTCCATCATTAATTTTACTTCATTAGTTACACTTTCTAAATTGTTTAATTTCCCTTTTGCGTTTAAATCAGCGTAAAATGTATTTGGGAATGCAAGTAAAATGTGTAAATGTTTTGAATAATATAAATAGTTCAAGAAAACTAAAATTCCGGCAATATGTAACCACCAAGCAGCTCTTTCAATAATTACAACCAAGCCCTCACTCATTCCGTTAAACATTGGCGCAATGAATTGAGATATAGGAAAGCTTCCCGCTTGATTATAATGACCAATACCTAAGTTTTGCAAATGGAAATCAGCTGCATTCATGACTAAGAATAACGTCATTAAAACCATTTCGAAATATAAGATGTAATTAGCATCGTTTCTTGGTTTTCCATCTAAATCTGAACTAGCGAAACGACCTAATTTGGTAACATTTCTTCTAACCCAGAATACAATTACAGCTACTAATACTAAGAAAGCCAAAATTTCGAATGAACCAATTAACACATCATAAAATCCTCCCATGAAAGACAAAACACGATGTGTTCCGAAAAGTCCATCGATAATAATTTCGATTACTTCGATATTGATAATGACGAAACCTACATAAACCACAATGTGTAAAAATCCGGCAATAGGACGTTTTACCATTTTAGATTGTCCTAAGGCAACCATAGTCATGTTTTTCCAGCGTTCTGATGGATTATCAGTTCGATCTACATCTTGACCTAGTTTAATGTTACGAATTAGTTTTTTTACATTGATTGTAAAATAACCTATACCTGCTACTAAAAGCAATGCGAATAAAATATTATCTAAAAAACTCATCGTGTAAAATTTACTTTTTAATTGTATCGTTTACTGGCGCCACATAAGGTTTATTTTTCTTTCCAAAAAGAGAAACATTTACATAACGTGTTGGATTTAAGCGAAGATCTTGAAGCAATAACTCTAATTCTTTCGAAGTCTTAGTAAAATTATTGTACATAGCATCGTCTTTCACTAATTTACCCATAGTTCCGTTACCTTTTTCGATATCAGCCATGATTTTATCAACGCTTGCCAACGTTTTTTCCAAATTTTTAACGGTTTGACCTAAATTTGCTTGTGCAAGTGAATCTGACATTTTAGAGAAATTAGCTGATGTTTTATCTAAATTAGACATTGTCGAATTAATTTTCGATTTGTTATCAGCAAGCATTTCGTTGATGTTTTTAGAAGCTACACTAAATTCAGAAAGTGTTTTATTCAATTCAGCAATACTACTTTTAAGATTTTGCTTTGTTGAAGCATCTAAAACATCATTAATATTAGATACCATAGCATCTGCATTGTCTAATAATTTCTGAACTTTGTATTGAAGTGGCTCTAATTGTTGCGCCAAAGCATCCGTGATACCTAATTTGCTGCTCGCTTTTAAGTAATCCCCAGATTTGATATAATCTTTATCCTGAAAGTTAGGTTTAATTGCAATTTGTCTCCCTCCTACTAAACCCGAATCATAAATTTCAGCAATACTTGATTTAGAAATGGGAAAATCAGTAGTGATTTGCATTTCCACCAATAACTTTCCATCAGGTTGAATGTTTATGGAATTTACTTTCCCAATAGCCAAACCATTTAAAGTTACAGGTGCAGAATCTACAAGTCCAGCAACGTTATCATAAACAACATAAACTCTTGTACTGCTATCAAATAAGTCTTTTCCCTTTAAAAAATTATATCCCCAAATGAACAATAATATTGATACAATAACGAGGACAGCGGTTTTGATTTCTCTTGTTAGTTTCAAAGCGTAATAATTTTTAACAAAAATAAACTTTTATTTTATTTTATCGCATCGGTAAGGCTTATTTTTATTCCGTCTTTATAAGCTACAATAAAAGCTGTTGAATACCCTTTTTGTTTGGCTATTTCTAATTTTTGTTTAGCAGCATCATAGCTTTTTTCAGAGGCATAAAAATATTTGTATAAATTACCAGATGGTTCAACAGAAATTGGACTTAAACCTTTAAAATTTGAAGGTGTCGTATCTAATTCTTTTGTACTAGCTGAGATTTGAATTTTAAAGACAATTCCTTTTTCTGTTACTTTTTCAGGAGTTTTTGCTGGTACTTCTTTTTTAGGTGTTTCTTTAACGATTATATCCTCTTTGTAATCTTCTTTTATATTGTCATTATTTGAAGGATTGAAAAATTCGTTTTTGTAATCTAAAATAGCACTTGCAATTGCTTCAGCTAATAATTCTTGTCCTTCTTCAGAATTTAAAAATTCGCCTTCTTCTTTATTAGAAACAAATCCCATTTCAATTAAAACTCTAGGCATCGTAATTTGTCGCAATACTAAGAATCCGGCTTGCTTTACACCTCTATTTTTTTTATCTGTTTTTTTAGTGAAAAATTCCTGAACTCTACCTGCTAATTCTATACTTTGATCTAGGTGTTCTTCTTGAAGAATTGAAATTCCAATAACCGATTCAGGTGAATTTGGATCAAAACCATCATATTTAATTTTATAATCGGTTTCTAAAGTAACTACCTCATTTTCATTTTTTGCAACTTCTAAGTTTGAGGCATTTCGGGTGATACCCATCACGTAAGTTTCATTTCCTGAAGCTGCTTGATTTTTATTCGCATTACAATGCATGGAAACAAAAATGCTTCCTTTGGATTTATTGGCAATATTAGCTCGCTGTTGTAATTCTATAAAAACATCAGTTTTTCTCGTATAAATAACATCAACTTGTGGATCTTTTTCTAAAATAGCTCCCACACGCAATGCTGTTTTTAAGGCAATATTTTTCTCAATATTTCCATGATATACAGCACCGTAATCTTTTCCTCCGTGCCCCGCATCTAATACTACTTTAAATTTTTGGTTTTGACTGTATCCAGAAAAAACACTCATTGCAATCACTACAAAAACAATTCTCTTTAACATATGCAAATGATGATTAATTCGTAAAGGTTACTATATAAGCTGATGTAAATCCTTTTTTCTTAGCTTCTTCTAATTTTTTCTTACAAGCATCATAATCCGATTCTTCACCGTAAAAATACTTGTATAATTTTTTCTCTTTTTGAACAGTTATTCCTTTCAAACCTTTAAAATTAGAAGGTTTTGTTTCTAATTTTCTAGTACTAGCTGAAATTTGAACCTTATAATACGTTTTATTCGATTTTGAATTTTCTTTATCTTTATCAGAAGTAACTTTTGAAGTGTTGGATGTTTTATTTGAAGCCACTGATTCAGGTTCAGCTACATCGTTTCCATTAAAAAAATCACTTTTGTATTTTAAAATTGCGTTAGAAATAGATTCTGACATTTCTTCTTTTCCTCTCTCAGAATTCAAGTACTTAGCTTCATCTGGATGCGAAATAAATCCAAGTTCAATTAAAACTCCTGGCATCACGGTTGCGTCTAAAACCCAAAGCGGTTGTTGGTGAACGCCTTTATCTTTTCTTTTTAATTCATCTCGAAACTGATTTTGAACTAAAGTAGCCAATTCAATACTTTGTAACAAAGATTCTTCTTGAATAATTTTTAAACCAATTAATGTTTCTGGATTGTTAGGATCAAATCCTTTATATTTTGTTTTATAATCGGTTTCTTGAAAAATTACGGCGTTTTCTGTTTTTGCAATTTCCAAATTGGTTCCGGTTCTCGACATTCCCATTACCAAAGTCATTGCTCCAATTGGATTTCCTGTTTTAACCGAATTACAATGTACGGAAACAAATAAATTAGCTTTAGCTTTATTTGCAATGTTAGCACGTTCTCTTAATTCTATGAAAACATCTGTTTTTCTAGTGTAGACAACTTCAACATCTTTATTTTTTTCTAAAATTTTTCCAATTTTTAATACCACATCAAGTGCAACATCTTTCTCTTGCACTCCATTTTTTACAGCTCCTGGATCTTTTCCACCGTGACCGGCATCTAAAACCACTTTAAATTTAGCATTATTTTGACTAAATCCAAAGGTAATAGATAAAAGTAAAACCCATAAAAACAGCTTTTTAGTATTTTTTTTTGATGGCATAAAACAAATGATAGGTATTATAAGTTATAATTTTATTAAAACATTATTTTTGCAAAAAAATATATGTAAGTTTGACACTTCAAAAAGTGAGCCAAATTTTTACAAAAATACTATTAAAAGCATTGCATACAAAGTTATTTCATATCGTTTTTTCAGTAATTTTTCTAACATTAGGAACCACCTCTATTTTTTCTCAAGAAAATCCAATTCCAGGTACCGTTACTTTAACAAAATCGGATCTTCAAAAAGCGAAAGATTCTACCTCTACTTCTGCTGACACAACAAAAAAGAAGAAACCTTTTTTAGATGGTGTAGTAAACATGAAGGCAAAGGAATATGAAAAACTTGACCAAAAGAAAAAAACAGTTACACTTCATGACGAGGCCGAAATTTACTATACCGATTTTGAACTTAAAGCAGGTAGAATTGTTTTAGATTATGAAAAAAATCTAGTTCATGCTGGACGCCTAAAAGATTCAGCAGGAAATTATATTCAACGCCCCGTTTTTAAACAAGGTCAAAATATTATTGAACCTGATTCGATTATTTTCCACACCAAATCAAAACGAGCAAAAGTTTGGAACTCAAGAACGAAGCAAGGAGAATTATTCATTAAAGCCGAAATTTCTAAAAAAGAAAACGATTCCGTTTACTTTATGAAGAATGCTCGCATGACCACTTCAAAAAATATTGATGATCCTGAATATTATTTTTTAGTTAGAAAAGTAAAATTTGTTCCAAAGAAAAAAGTGGTAGCAGGATTAACGAATATGGTAATTATGGACGTTCCTACTCCCATAGGCTTACCATTTGCTTATTTTCCAATGACTGAAAAAAGCTTATCTGGATTTATTATGCCAACTCCTGGACAAAATAATAGACAAGGGTATTTCCTTCAAAATGGAGGTTATTATTTTGCTTTGAGTGATTATTATGATTTAGCTGTTCTGGGTGATTATTACACTAATGGAAGTTATGGTTTACGAGCCGAAAGTAGTTATGCAAAACGATACAAATTTAATGGACGCTTAAATTTTCGATTTGAAAACAATATCATTAGTGAGCGAGGATTCCCTGACTATGTGAAATCAAAACAATACAATATTCAGTGGTCGCATACACAAGACACAAAAGCTTCTGCTGATTCTAGATTTTCTGCCTCTGTAAATTTAGGAAGTAGTCAATACTTTAGACAGTCTATTAATATGAATAACGTTGGCTCTAGTTTAAACAACAACTTAAGTTCATCGGTATCTTTTTCTAAAACATTTAGAACTGTACCGCAAGTAAACATGTCTGTTTCAGCAACGCATTCTCAGAATACGAATACTCAAATCATTAACATGACACTACCTACATTTCAAGCTAGTGTTGATCGTATTTTTCCGTTTGCTCCAAAAGATGGTATTAAAAAAGGAATAATAAAAAATATCAATCTTCAATATAATTTAAGAGGAGAAAATAGAATCCAAACTAATGATTCTTTGTTTTTTACTTCTCAAATGTTTAGAGATGCAAAATCTGGTTTTCAACACTCTATTCCAATAAGTACTAATTTTAAAATATTTAAATATTTTAGTGTTTCTGCTGGAACAACTTATAATGAAGTCTGGGTTATGAATACCATTAAAAAGAGTTTTAGCCCAACAGAAAACAAAGTTATTACTCAAGATGTTAATGGATTTGAAGCTTTCAGAACTTATAACTTTACAGCGGATATTGGAACTACGCTTTATGGAACCTTCAATTTTGGAGAAGATAAAAAAATTCAAGCTATACGTCATGTAATGCGTCCAAACATTGGTTATGGTTATACGCCAAATTTCAATCAGTATTTTGAAAAATATGCTTTAGATGCCACGGGTATTAATTTTGCAGATTATACCAAATTTGAAGGTGGTCTTTTTGGATCTCCATCTAATAATTTTTCAAATCGTATGAATTTTTCATTAAGTAATACATTTGAAGCAAAAGTACGAGATAAAGAAAGTAAAAAAGGAGAAGCTAAAAAAGTAATGCTTTTAAACAATCTTAATTTCGCAGTAGGTTATGACATTGCTGCCGATTCTTTGAAATGGTCAGAAATATCAGTATCAGGAGGAACACAACTTTTTAAACAAAAAATGAATGTTAACTTCGCTGCTATATTAGATGCATTTGCTATTGACAATTCAGGTAGAAGAATTGATAAATTAAACATTGATAATGGTGGTAGTTTATTGCGTTTACCAAGAGCTAACATGACGATTAACTACAATTTTTCAAGTAGCGATAACAATTCAAAAAGCAAAGAATCGCAACAAAACCTACAAAACGGAGGGACAGGAGATGATTTGTTTGGAAGAAGCACTGATTTAAGTGATTCTCGTCAAAGTTTATTTAACAAGGATAAAGAAAATGATAATAAAAATTTAGAATGGTACAGTTATAAAATTCC
Organism: Flavobacterium sp.; assembly: GCF_041911335.1. GTDB lineage: Bacteria > Bacteroidota > Bacteroidia > Flavobacteriales > Flavobacteriaceae > Flavobacterium. The sequence goes on along the minus strand of NZ_JAYRPD010000019.1, from coordinate 20,437 downwards.
TTGGGATTTAAGATTGGCGTATTCTGTAACTTACAATAATTCTAACAGACAAAATGAAATTCAATCTCATTCTGTTATGGCTTCAGGAAATTTCGAATTGGCTCCAAGATGGAAAGTAGGTTTCTCGTCGGGTTATGATTTCAAACAAAAAGGAGTAACTTTTACACAACTACGTTTTGAACGCGATTTGGAAAGTTGGAGAATGAGTTTTAACTGGGTACCTTTTGGAACCAATACCTATTGGGGATTCTTCATCGGAATTTCATCTTCAATATTTAGTGATATTAAATACGAAAAACGTCAATTACCAGACCGAGTATTCAGATAATATATAACAATATGAAAAAAATTATTTATACCGACAAAGCGCCTGCTCCTATTGGGCCTTATAACCAAGCCGTTTTAGTTGGCAACACTTTGTATACTTCAGGACAAATTGCATTAAACCCATCTACTATGGAGTTGGTTTTAGACGATATTGAAACCGAAACCAAACAAGTAATGGAAAACATGAAAGCCGTTTTAGCCGCAGCCGACATGACGTTTGAAAACGTAATTAAAACCACCATTTTCATCATGAATATGGGCGATTTCACAAGAATTAACGCTGTTTACGGAAGCTATTTTGACGAAGCCACAGCTCCAGCAAGGGAAACGGTACAAGTTGCGTGTTTACCAAAAAATGTAAATATTGAAATCTCAATGATAGCGGTTAAATAAATTTGCTACACTTTATAATTTGAAATCCTCGCAATTTTTGTGGGGATTTTTTTATATTAGCAAAACGTAATAACTTTATGACATTATTTTTGGTTATGTGTTATTTTGGTCAAATAAAAAGGTTTTATAGTTAATAATTATTAGATGAAAAAATAAAATTAACACGAGAAAGTGTCGCTATGGGAGATGATATTGATGCTCCTCATCTTTTGAAAATAGAAATCCAATCTAATTGGACAATTTTAGATATTCTAAAACACATTTTAAAATTAAATTACTTACCTCAAATATATGGAGGAAAAGCAACATGGAGTGTTGCTATAAATGAGCCTATAGCAGTTTTGTCTCAAGATAATTCTGAAAATCCAATGCTAATTTGTCTTCCAGATTATCCATATCACGAAACTTTAGGGTTTGTAAATATTGAACATATACATATTAATTATCATGCACAAAAAAAACCTACCGAAGTATATGAAGTTTTATCGAAGTTTAGAGTTAAATAATAGAATTAAAAACTAAACTTCATCCAATCCCATTAACAACAACTGAGCAGTAGCTTCATTTGTTGCTAAAGGTACATTGTGAACATCGCAAATACGAATAAGCATGTTAATATCCGCTTCGTGGGCGTGACTTGAGTTTGGATCTTTAAAAAACAATACCATTTTGGTTTTTCCTTCTGCTACACGTGCTGCAATTTGAGCATCGCCACCTAAAGGTCCTGAAAGCATTTTCTTTACTTTAAAACCGGCTGCTTCTGCCCTTCCACCTGTGGTTCCGGTAGCAATAATTTTTATATTTTCTTTCGATAAAATGGTTTTATTCTTATTTAAAAACTGCACCATATCGGCTTTTTTTCCGTCGTGTGCTATAATGGCTATTTCCATGAGTAAATATTTTCCTTACAAAGGTAAAAAGAAAAAATCCCAAATCAATTGCTTCTGATTTGAGATTTCAACTACTTTAAATTTATTTTATTTGTTTAAAATGTGATATTCAATTAAACCATCGATTGGTCTTCGTAACACATTCCCTATTGTTATTCCGCGTTTTTCTAAAACATTGGTTAATTCGTCTTTCAAATAAAAGGCAATTGAGCCAATAAAATGAACAGGAACTTCTTTGCAATTTTCGAACTGTTCAATATAATTTTCAACAAAAGATTCCATTTCTTTTTGAATCAATTTTTGGCAAAATTCAGTGTCTTTATGACGAATTAAAAACTTCGCAAAGGTTGCTAAATATGCATTTGGATTGGGTTCTTTGTATAAATTGTGTTTGATATAATCGGCATCTACATTGTATTCTTCTTCAAATTCTTGCGCCAATTCTTTCGGCATTTTGTTGAAGTAATAGGCACGAATCAAATGGCGTCCAAAACGATTACCTGAACAATCATCCATCGCAATGTATCCTAACGATTGTACTTTTTGATGCAACACTTTTCCATCAAAATAAGAACAATTTGAACCCGTTCCTAAAATACAAACAATCGCTTTTTCGTCTTTTGGTGTGGTAGCATAAACCGCTGCATACGTATCTTCGTGAACGACTACAACTGCATTTTTAAAATATTCTTGAAAAACTAACGTTAGAAAGTCTTTCATTCTATCGGTTCCGCAACCTGCTCCGTAGAAGAACAAGTGCGTAGCTTTGTCTTTGTTGTGAGAAATATCAAACTTATCTTCTAATCGATTGATAATTTCTTCTTTGTCTAGTACTTCAGGGTTTAATCCTAAAGTTTGTGTAGTGAATAATACTTTTCCGTTTTCATCAATTGCAATCCAATCGGCTTTAGTAGAACCACTGTCAACAAGTAATTTCATTTGGTTGGTGTTTAGTTTAGGGAGCAAAAAATCCCGCACACAAATGTAACGGGATTTTTTAAAGAAATATTATTTTAAACCAGCAACATGCACTGATAAATCAATTAATTTACTTGAATAACCATATTCGTTATCGTACCAAGAGACCAATTTGAAGAAAGTTGAGTTTAATCCGATTCCTGCTTTAGCATCTACTACAGAAGTTCTTGAATCACCCACAAAATCTTGAGAAACTACATCGTCTTCTGTAAATCCTAAAATACCTTTCATTGAAGTTTCAGAAGCATTTTTAAGTACTTTCATGATTTCTTCATAAGTCGTTTCTTTAGCTAATTTAACCGTTAAATCTACTACAGAAACGTCAACTGTTGGTACACGGAAAGACATTCCTGTTAATTTCCCGTTTAATTCTGGAATTACTTTTCCAACCGCTTTTGCAGCTCCTGTTGAAGATGGAATAATGTTTACACTAGCTGCACGACCGCCTCTCCAATCTTTCTTAGAAGGTCCGTCAGCAACCATTTGCGTTGCAGTTGAAGCGTGAACGGTTGTCATTAATCCTTCTACAATTCCGAAATTATCGTGAATTACTTTTGCTAAAGGAGCCAAACAGTTCGTAGTACATGAAGCATTAGAAACAATAGTATCTGTAGCTTTTGCTTCTGTATGATTTACTCCCATTACAAACATTGGTGCATCTGCTGAGGGAGCTGAAATTACCACTTTTTTCGCACCACCATCAATATGAGCTTGAGCTGTTTCTAAAGTGGTGAAAATTCCAGTACATTCTGCTACAACATCTACATCAACACTTGCATCGTCCCACTTGATTAATTTTGGATCTCTTTCTGCAGTTACACGAATAAATTTATCGTTTACATATAATTGTCCGTCTTTCACTTCTACTTTTCCATTAAAACGACCATGAACTGAATCGTATTTTAATAAATAAGCCAAATGATCTACGTCTAATAAATCGTTGATAGCTACTACTTCTACGTTATCTCTGTTGAATGTTTCTCTGAATACAATTCTTCCGATTCTTCCGAATCCGTTAATTCCTAATTTTACTTTTGACATTTTTATTTTCTTTAATTTACTAATTCATTATGATGATACGATATCGGATACTTTTACCAATTCCATATCGATTTCACTTTGTCCTTTGATGGCTTGCTCTAAAGGTGTTAAAGTAATTTTATCTTGATTTAAACCCACCATGTAGTTCGATTTTCCATCTAATAGCGTTTCCACTGCTTTAACTCCTAATCTTGAAGCTAAAACTCGGTCAAAACAAGAAGGAGAACCACCACGTTGCATGTGTCCTAAAACCGAAACACGAACATCATATTCTGGCATGTTTTCTTCGATGTAATCTTTTAATTCGAAAACGTTTTTACCAATTTTATCTCCTTCAGAAACTACGACAATACTTGAAGTTTTTCCTGAACCTTTACTTCTTTTTAACGATTCTACAAGGCGGTCTAAACCAAAATCTTCCTCTGGTATTAGAATTTCCTCTGCTCCTGCTCCAATTCCTGCGTTTAATGCAATGTGCCCAGCATCTCTTCCCATTACTTCTACGAAGAATAATCGGTTGTGTGAATTTGCGGTATCTCTAATTTTATCGATGGCATCAATTACGGTATTTAAAGCGGTATCATAACCTAATGTGTGACTTGTTCCATAAATATCATTATCAATTGTACCTGGGATTCCAATTACTGGAAATCCAAATTCTTCATTGAAAATTTCAGCACCAGTAAAACTACCGTCACCACCAATTACAACAAAAGAGTCAATACCAGCTGCAACTAAATTATCGTATGCTTTTTTTCTTCCTTCGGCAGTACGAAAATCTGCTGAACGAGCGGATTTTAAAATAGTTCCTCCTTTATTGATAATATTTTTCACATCACGAGGTCCCATTTCTTTGAAGTCACCTTCTATCATTCCTTGGTAACCTCTGTAAATACCTACACATTCCAAATTATAATAAGCACAAGCTCTAACAACTGCGCGAATTGCAGCATTCATTCCAGGAGAATCACCTCCAGATGTTAAAACACCAACTTTTTTAATCTTTGTCGACATATTATTTTTGATTGTTTATGTAAAGTTATAAAACGAAAAATTAAAAAACAGCGATTTTTGCTAACTATTTAATAATAGTGGCAAATTCAAACGTTTTCGTTAATAACTTTTTGATTTTTATACTAAAAAACTACGAATTAATCTATTTCAGGAACACGAATAGGTTCTGGTTTAATTGCCTCGGTTGACTTTGTTTTTCTTTGATTAATGAAATCGATAAACTCTGGTGGAAATTCAGAATCAGGTAAATCATCTTGCGATTTAGATGGATCTTTCTTCTTTTTATTTGTATTGAATATTTTTTGCATCATTTCCTTGAAGGTGTCAAACTCAACATTATAAGTAATTCCTAGACCTTGGGTATATCCAATTCCTTCTCCTACGTAATTAATGTCGTTTTCACGGTTAAATACGTGGGCGTTAAGCGAACCGTCTTCATTAATTTGAATTAAAACTTCTAAATTACCCACAATAACAGATTCCGTTACTCCACCAACAGGAACGTTTGCTTTACCGTTAATTGTAATTCTGTCGTTTACTCTTGTACTTAATGTAACACCAACTCGATCCGAAATTTCGGTTAATCTATTTCCTTGAGAATAATCTAAACCTAATTGCAAATTACTATCTTCATCTGCAAACAAGCCATTAATGATTGAGCTTGCTCCTTCAATTAACGAACCATAAGCTGCGTTTCCTCCTGATTCTGCTGTCACAAACGTTCCCGTAGCCATCAATGCAAAAGCCTGAGTTTGACGTGTATCTTTATCTTGTAATTTGTAATCTATTTCACTTTTTAAAACAGAACTCACTGTTGGGAAATCGATATTAAAATCAGGTTGCGGATTACTTAAATTTCCGTTAAGTAAAATAGTTACATTGGTATCCACTTTTCTATTAAAAGAAGCACTCTCAACTAAAACTGCAGGGTTTGCCATAGTTTTATAAGTTGCTTTTAAATCTAAAACTGCATTCATTGGTTGACCATCCCAACGAATTGTTCCTCCTTTTTCTACACTAAATTTTTTATCGATAATTCCTCCATATTTAAAATTATATTGCCCTTCTTGAACAATAAAATCGCCAAACATTTCAAATTTACCGAGTGTATTTATATTCATTTGCATAGAACCTACTCCAGTTCCTTTCATGGCATGACCTGTTTCACGGTTTAGAATAATCTCAATGTCAGCATCAGTGTCAATATCAAAATTGAAATCAAGTTCTAATCCTTGATATCTATTTTCTTTTGCAATTTTACCCAAGAGAGATTTTTGATATTCTTCCACCGTCATAAAGTTAATAAAGGAATTGTTTCCTAAATCTTCTTCATCGTTTACCGGAATTTTTATAGAAGTTCCTTTTTCAGATTCACCCGCAACTTTAATATTTAATGCATCTACAGAGCCTGTTATACTAGCTTTTCCTTTCATAAAAGCTGTTCCGTAATAATAAGCATCTTCTGAATCTTTAGTATCTAATGCTAAAATATTATCCGAAATCAAATGCAAATCGAGTTCCCAATCACCAAGATTTTCATGACGAATAGTTCCATCAATAACCCCTTTTGTTTTGTATTTGGTATCGGTAACTTCAATTTTTCGAAGACTAAATTGGTGTTCTGTTAAATCTACAATCGCATTTTTTTCGAAAGCATAATCAACATTCAAATAAGGAACTCGCATTCCTGCATCATTTAGATACAAGCGACCATCCATTTCTGGTTTTGTTAAAGAACCACCAATTGTGGTTCTTCCTGTTGCATTTCCTCTTACATCAGACAAAACACTTCCAAGTAACGAACCGAAAGGAGCTAAATTAAATTTTTCAAAGCCTGCTACTAAATCTAAACTTGATTGTTGTCCCTCAAAATTTATTTTTCCGTCCAAGAAAAAGTGCTCTTGACCTTCTTGTTTCAAACTGGAATTCACTTTAAACTGATTGAAATTTTCGTTTCCTTCTATTTTAAAATCTAAATCACCTAGTAAAAACTGATTGATCTTCAGACTATCAATTGTTAGATTTGATATCGGTTCATACTTATTTCTATCTTGTTTATAAGTAATATTTCCATTAATTTTTCCACCGAATGATAAACTATCTAATGCTGGTGTGACTTTATTCAGATCTACATCATCAAAGGACAATTTAAAATCTTTATAAGTGGAATCGCGCATGGTTCCAAAGAAATCAATCTTTTGGTCGTTATGCGATAAGGTTAACTTTTGGAAATCGAAATCTTTAAATTTTTTATCAAATACAATTTTATTGTCTTCCGTTTCTTCTTCGTTGATGAACCATAAATAATCTTTGAATTTTATCTCTGATTTTTTAAATCCAACAATAGATTGTTTGTCTTCATTAATAGTATGATACAAGTTCAAGTCATATGAATCTTGACTTTTAGGTCCGCCTTTAAACTCAGAACGAACAAATAATGTATCATTCAATGTAAGATTAATCAAATTGAAGTCTGCAATTTTATACTTGCTATTTTTAATTGAATCAACCGTAATGTAAGCATTATATAAAGGATTCTTATTGTCAATTTCAATATTTACATTTTCAATTGTATTTTCATATGCAATAATATTTGGCGAAGTAAAATCAAATACAAATTTGCCCTCATCACCACTTATTTTTCCTTTAGCTTTTGTGTTTTCGGATATTTTGACATCTGGTATAAAAACTTCAACAATTTTATCATAAATCGTTAAGTCAAAATTTATAAATTGACCTTTTTCTAATTTATTTGGAGAATAATTAGCATACAAACTTCCCAGTGCGTTTTCAACCATTCTTTGCACTTGGTTTACTTTGTATTTCCCTACAATTTGCCCTGTAATAATATCTGGAGAATTAATTTCAATAGTTCTAACTCGTTCCGCATCAAAAGAAGATGTTATTTCAAAATCATCAAAAAAGTACGAATCTTTACTATTTTGGTACGAAACATTATTAATTTTTAAAACTCCTGCCAAATCATCAATTGAATTTCCATCTGCTTTGAAATCGATTGTCCCTTTAAAAATAGAAATGGAATCTGTTTTATAGAAATTTAAAATATGTAAATCAGCATAGTCAATTTGGGCTTTAAAATCGTAGTTTTTAGCTTTTAAACTTAAATCAATAGTTCCATCAAAATCCATTTTCAAATTGGGATCATTACTATTGAAATACCCTTTATAGTAAGGCATTTTCATGCTTCCATCAACCGTAATGTTTTGATAATTATATCCGTTATAATAAAATTTATCAATTTTTCCTTTGATAGCTGTATTCAATAATTTTTGAGTGAAACCTTTTCCGTCAACATCTAAATCTAAAGTAGTTTTTCCAATCTGTTTTTCACTTAAAAGTGTTCCTAAATCAAAAGCGTCTAACTTAATATTTCCTTGATAGGAAGCATTATCAATAGTATTGATGTTTTGCATTGCTAAATTACCTTCTAAATAACCCAATTGCGATAACATCGAAACATCGGCATTGATGTATTTTTGAGTTAATTCTACAGCACCAGAAATATTTACATTTCCTAATTTAACCAAAACCGATGGTAAATTATTACCTAAAATTCGAGGTAAAATCGATTTTAAATCTTCGTAATTTGATGTAATTCGATCAAAGTTTCCTTTCATGTAAAACTCTTGATTTCCTTTTCCAAAAAGATTTCTAAAATTGGCAGTTCCAATAATCTCTGATTGATTCTTATCTACTAATTTTAAATTATATGTCGTGAAATTATTCAATGTTCCAACCAAATGCGTGTCAACATAAAAAATATTATTTTTACCGAATTCATTGTAAAAATAATTTAAATCGTTTGAAGCAATCGTAGCTTTATCAAACTGAACATCAAAAATAACTTTGTTATTAAAATCTGAAAAATCTTTTCTGTTGTACTTCAACTCTACTCTACCTTTCATTTCAGATGAAGGCGTTTTCATTACTAGTTGTTCTAACAATATATTTTTCTTGGTATACGTAAAATCAGCCGTAATATTTTCGACTAACAAACCGCGATGATCTTTGAAAGATAGCTTATCTATAAATGTATATACATTGGGACCTTTGATAAAGAAATCTTCGATTTTACCGTTTAATTGCGTAAAATCAAGCATTTTTGGCGTTTGAAGATTGTAATCGATGTATTGAAAACGACTATTATAAACCGTCATCTTATTCGCTTTCATTCTAAATTTACCTGAAGAAGGAGAGCCATCATCAAAAGCTTCAATGAATTTATCTAAGTTCGTATAATCTTCGTTTTTGTAATTTACAATTCTAACATCCATTCCATGCAATAAAACATCTTTCAAATAAGGATGCCCTGGGTCGTAAATTTTCTTAAAACTTAAAATTGACGTATTTAATTTCTTGATATAAAACAACGTATCTTGATGATGATCTAAAACTAAAACATCACCAAGTTTTACGCTTCCAAAAGGCGTAATAGCAACTTTTCCTATCGTAATATTTGTTCCGAAAGACTTATTTAAGCTATCAGTCGCATATTTTCCTAAAGCAGTTTGCACAAATGGCAACGACAAAAGAATACCCAATAAAAGAAACAGCAATAAAATTGCGATTAGGGAACGAAATAGTATTTTTTTAAATTTTTTGATACGTTCTTTTGTTTTAAATTTGCTACCAATTATTTAACTGGGTGTATAATCCAACAAAAATAAGGAAATTTGTAAGATAATTACAATATCCCTATTCCAAATTTCATGCCTAAAATGTCAGAAAGAAAAATATATACTTTAGCCATCGAAAGTTCCTGTGATGATACGTCCGCAGCCGTACTTTGTAACGATGTTGTTTTGTCTAATATTGTGGCGCGACAAGCGATTCACGAAGAATATGGTGGCGTAGTTCCAGAATTAGCTTCGAGAGCGCACCAACAAAACATTGTTCCGGTAGTAGATGTTGCTATAAAAAAGGCTGGTATTACCAAAAACGACTTAAATTGTATCGCTTTTACACAAGGTCCGGGATTAATGGGTTCGCTTTTAGTGGGTGGTTCTTTTGCAAAATCAATGAGTATGGCTTTGGATATTCCGTTAGTGGCAGTAAATCACATGAAAGCGCATATTTTGGCGCATTTTATTGATGAAGAAGGTTTTGATAAACCAACTTTCCCTTTTTTAGCGTTAACTATTTCAGGTGGACATACGCAAATTGTGAAAGTGAATAGTTTTTTTGATTTGGAAATTATTGGAGAAACTACTGATGATGCGGTGGGCGAAGCTTTTGATAAATCGGCTAAAATCTTAGGACTTCCCTATCCTGGTGGCCCTTTGATTGATAAATTTGCGCAAGAAGGAAATCCGAAAGCGTTTCCGTTTACCAAACCAAAAGTAGATGGTTTGAATTTTAGTTTTAGCGGTTTAAAAACTCAAATTTTATACTTCATACAGAAAAATGTAGCTTTAAATCCAAATTTTATTGAAGAAAACAAAGCCGATATCTGTGCGTCAATTCAATACACCATTATCAATATTTTAATGGACAAGCTAAAATTAGCTGTTACTGAAACTGGAATAAAACAAATTGCTATTGGCGGTGGTGTTTCTGCAAATTCAGGGATTCGAACCACATTGAAAGAAGCAGAAAAAAAATACGGTTGGAAATCCTACATTCCAAAATTTGAATACACAACCGATAATGCAGCTATGATTGGAATTGTAGGTTATCATAACTTTTTAGAAGAAAATTTCAGTCATGCTGATGTAACTTCTAAAGCACGAATTGAATTTTAAAACTATGAATAAAGTTTTCTTTCTAATCTTGATTTCTTTAACAACTTTTGGTCAAAAAAAACCAGAAGATTTTGGATATAAGTATATCAGATTAGATTACAAAAAAACCAAAGTTGATGTTTTAATTCAATCAAAAAAAGGAGAAGAAAATACAAAAAAACCTTTATTTTTTTTCTGCCAAGGAAGTATGCCGCAACCTTTGTTAAAATATGATGAAACTGGATTGTATGGTACCTTTCCTTTTGATGTTAACGATTTTTTAGATGAATTTCATGTAGTTATAGTTGGAAAACCAGGTATTCCTGTAATTTCTAATGTTAAAGATCTAAAAAATAATTATCAATATTTAGTTGAAAACGACAATGTACCAAAAAAGTATTCCGATAACAATTATTTAGATTATTATGTTAATCGAAATGATTTTGTAATCAACAAATTATTGAAAGAAAATTGGATTTCAAATAGCAAATTAGTTGTCGCAGGACATTCTGAAGGAAGCACAATTGCAGCCAAATTAGCAACTAAAAATGATAAAGTAACCCATTTAATTTATTCTGGAGGAAATCCTTACGGTAGAATTTTAAGTATGCTTCAAGAAGAAGTATACAAACGAAAAAATTATGATTTGATTGAATATTGGAAATTTGTTGTTGAAAATAAAGATAATTTAGATTATAACGGTGGTGATACTTACAAAGCTACTTATGATTTTTCTCAACCCTCAGCTATTTATCTTAAAAAACTTAAAATTCCAGTTTTGATTACTTATGGCACAAAAGATTGGAATGCTCCTTACAACGATTTATTACAAATTGAAAGTATTCAATCTAATTTGAAAAATTTAACGTTCAAACCTTATTTTGATGTAGAACATAATTTTTTCCCAGTTAATGAAAATAGAGAACCAAACTATGAAGTTTATAATTGGGAGAACGTTGGAAAAGATTGGAAAATTTGGTTAGATAAAAATTAAAACAGTATGCAACTATTCTATAATTCCGACATAAAACAAGGCGCTACAACTTTCTTTTTTGACAAAGAAGAAAGTAAACATATAGTTAAAGTTTTACGTAAAAAAGAAAGTGATATAATATTTATTACTAATGGATTAGGTTTTATATTTGAATCGGAAATTATTTTAGCTTCTGAGAAAAAATGCGAAGTAAAAATCACAAAAGAAACCTTCCAAGAACCTGATAAATTTTACACGCATATTGTAGTTGCTCCAACTAAAATGAACGACAGATTAGAATGGTTTTTAGAAAAAGCAACCGAGATTGGTATTCACGAAATCACGCCAATTATTTGTGATCATTCCGAACGAAAAGTATATAAAGTTGATCGAGCTGAAAAAATCATTCAAGCTGCAATGAAACAATCGCTTCATTATTATATTCCAAAAATTAATGAACCTATTTCATTCGCACAATTTGTAAAATCAAATATCGGCGGACAAAAATTCATTGCACATTGTGAAGAAACCGATAAAAAATCGTTTAAAAACGAAGTCAAAAAAGATGAAAAAGTCACCATTTTGATTGGTCCAGAAGGTGATTTTTCAACAAAAGAAATCAATTTGGCCATTGAAAATGAATTTATTCCTGTAACTTTGGGAAACACAAGGTTACGAACAGAAACCGCAGCTTTAGTAGCTTGCCATACAATTGCAATGATAAATGAATAGAATTTTAGTCCTTATTATATTAGTATGGAATTTGGGATTTTCCCAAGAAATTGCTGTTGCAAAATATTCAGGTGGTGGCGATTGGTATGCGAATCCTACTTCTTTACCTAATTTGGCTAAATTTTGCAATCAAAATATCAATACTAAAATCAACACTAAAATTGCTACTGTTGAAGTTGGAAGTTCGGAGATATACAACTTTCCATTTGTACACATGACAGGTCATGGAAATGTTGTTTTTAGTACGAATGATGTTATAAATCTTCGCAATTATCTTACTTCAGGAGGATTTTTATATATTGATGATAATTACGGTATGGACGAATACATTCGAAAAGAAATTAAAAAAATATTTCCTGATAATCCATTAACGGAAATTCCTGCTAATCATATTTTATTTCAAGAACCTTTTAATTTTTCTGGTGGATTACCCAAAATTCACGAACATGACAATCAAAAACCACAAGCTTTTGGAATTTTCATCGAAGGGCGAATTGTTCTTTTATACACTTATCAAACAGACTTAGGAGATGGTTGGGAAGACGCAGAAGTACACAATGACCCTATTCAAGTTAGAGAAAAAGCACTAAAAATGGGTGCTAATCTTCTAAATTATGTGTTTAAAAATTAAACTCTACCAAAAATATTACAAAAAACACAAAACATAATCAAATTCACACTATTTTGATGCTTTTTTATATTATTTAATATTTTTTTACAAAAATATTTTTTTTATTCATTTTTTTTGTCATAATATTGCCACACTATTAATCACCAAAAACTAACTATTTATGAAAAAAATCCTTTTATCAGCAGTTTCTTTACTGTTATTGGTTTCATGTAGTAATGATGAAACAAGTTCTTCAACAGATTTAGCTACAACAGCACACAAACACCACAGAGGTTGCGCTTCACATGAAGTTCATGAGCAACAATTAAGAGAAAATCCAGGATTAGCTGCAAAAATGCAGGAAATTGAAAATTTTACTCAAAATGCTATTACAAACGGAAGACTTGTTAATGGAAAAATTGAAATCCCTGTTGTTGTTAACGTACTTTACAGAACCACTGCTGAAAACATCTCTTTGACTCAAATTCAATCGCAAATTGATGTATTAAACAAAGATTTTAATGCTTTAAATAGTGATTTCAATCAAGTTCCAACAACATTTTCAGGTGTTAAAGCTAATGTTGGAATTTCATTTGTATTAGATGCTGTTTATAGAAAATCAACTACAAAAACATCTTGGGGAACTCGCGATGCAATGAAAAAATCAACTCAAGGAGGAATCAATCCTACTTCACCAACTACTAAGTTAAACTTATGGGTTTGTACAATTGGTGGTGGAATTTTAGGTTATGCTCAATTCCCAGGTGGTTCTTCTGCAACTGACGGAGTTGTTATTGATTCTAAATATTTTGGAACTACTGGAACTGCAACAGCTCCTTTCAACAAAGGAAGAACTGCTACACATGAAGTAGGTCACTGGATGAATTTAAGACACATTTGGGGCGATGCTACTTGCGGAAGCGATTTAGTAAGCGACACACCTACTCACAATGCAGCTAATAACGGAATGCCTGTATTCCCTCACTACTCTACTTGTACAGGAACACCTATTGAAATGACTATGAACTATATGGATTACACAGATGATGCTGGTATGTACATGTTTTCAAACGGACAAAAAAGCAGAATGTTAGCTATTTTTGCCTCTGGAGGATCAAGATTTTCATTTGCGCAGCCATAATCAAATGAAACATTTAAGTTAATTAGGAAAACTCACCATTATTTGGTGAGTTTTTTTTATTTTAGCAAAAAAGAAAATAAATGACTTCAAAAGAATTATCCTACGGAATTGTTCGAGCAGTTGCGGTAATTGCTGCCATTTTACTTCTGTTGTTATTCTTGTACAAAGTAGCAACTGTAATTGTTTACTGTATAGTTTCAGTTGTATTTTCGCTTTTACTTTATCCTTTAGTATTGTTTTTAAGACGAAAACTAAAATTCAGAAACACACTAGCGGTAGTTGTTTCTTTACTATTGGTTATTTTTTTTATATCTGGAATTGTTTTACTTTTTGTTCCTTTAATTATTTCGCAAGGTGAAAATTTATCGCTTTTAGATATTAATTCACTTGAAAACAATTACAATAGATTATTAAATGATGTAACTATATACTTAGGTTCTCATAACATCGATTTACAACAAATTGCTAAAAGTTCAAACCTGACATCATTTTCGAATTTTGAATTTATTCCAAATTTCTTAAATAATATCGTTAGTACCATTGGAAATATCGGAATGGGTTTTGCTTCGGTGCTATTTATTTCTTTTTTTATACTTAAAGAAAGAAGTTCATTTTCAATAGCTTTCAAAAATGTTTTACCTGTAAATCAAAAAGAAAAAGTTTTAAATTCCGTAGAAAAAATAAACGAAATGCTTTCCAAATACTTTTTAGGATTGCTTTTACAACTATTTATTATTTTAGTTTTATACTTCATTGTATTTCTAATTTTTGGAGTCGAAAATGCGCTAATAATTGCACTTTTATGTGCTGTTTTCAATATTGTTCCTTATGTAGGTCCAATTATCGCCACTTTTGTAGCCGGAATATTAATCATGATTAGCAGTATTGGAACTGGTGCTGATTTTAGCACAGAAACTTTGCCAACAACTATTTATGTTTTAATCGGAATGTTCATTGTACAATTGATTGATAACAATGTCAGTTCTCCTTTAATTTTTTCAAAAAGCACCAATTCGCATCCTTTAGAAATCTTTTTAGTGATTTTGATTGCTGGAATTTTATTTGGCATTACCGGAATGATTATAGCAGTTCCTTTTTACACTTCATTAAAAGTAATTGGAAAAGAATTTTTACCGGAAAATAGAATCATCAAAGCCCTTACCAAAAACTTATAGTTTTGAATTTAGAATCTCTTTTACAAACTGAAATACAAGATTTTATCAACAAAAATCTGAATGAAGATACCTCGAAATTAGCTTTGAAGAAAAATCCATTTACCGAAGTGAATTATTCGGTTATCATCAATCAAATTATTGCTAAAAAGAAAGCTAAAGACAAACTTCCAACTTGGTTTTCAACTGAAAATATTATTTATCCTGAAAAAATTTCCATTGAACAAACTTCGTCAGAAACTACAGCAAAATATAAAGCTTCATTAGTTTCAGGTGAAAAATTAATCGATTGCACGGGAGGATTTGGTATTGACGATTACTACTTTTCAAAACAATTCAAAACCGTTATTCATTGCGAATTAAATGCTGATTTGTCTAAAATCGTAAAACATAATTTCGAAGTTTTAAAAGTTTCAAATATCGAGTGTTTTCATGGCGATAGCTCAGAAATTTTAGAAAATTTGAATCAAAAGTTCGATTGCATTTACATTGATCCTTCAAGAAGAAATGACGCAAAAGGTAAAGTTTTCATGTTAGCCGATTGTTTACCAAATGTAGTCGATTTACAAGATTTTTATTATCAATTCACTAATACTATTTTAATCAAAACGGCTCCTATTTTAGATCTTCATGCTGGATTATTGGAATTAAAAAATGTATCAGAAATTCACATTGTTGCTGTGGATAATGAAGTAAAAGAATTGTTCTGGAAAATTGAGAAAAATTTCAATGAATCGCCAGAAATTATTGCAGTTAATTTAGAAAAAGAAAAACAAACGATTACCAAAATTGAAAGTACAAAATCCTATTTTGCTTCTAATAGTTTACCAAAAAAATATCTGTACGAACCCAACGCATCTCTAATGAAATCAGGCGGATTTGAAGCGGTTTCCGAATTGTTTGCTGTTGGAAAATTGCATCAACATTCGCATCTATATACTTCGGATGAACTTATTGATTTTCCTGGAAGAAAATTTCAAATTGATTCGATTGTTCCGTTTCAGAAAAAAGAAATTTCACAATTTATCCAAGGCAAAAAAATGAATGTTTCCACACGAAATTTTCCCATAAAACCAGAAGAAATCAAGAAAAAATACAAAATTACAGATGGTGGAACAGTTTTTGCTTTTTTCACCACAAATATGAATAATGAAAAAATAATTTTACTTTGCACCAAATTATAATCCAAATGAAACACCTTTTATCGCTGCTATTGTTACTTACACTTAGTGTTAACGCTCAAAAAAAAGATTGTATTTACGATATTGAAGAAAAAACAGATTCAACCTCATTAAGAGTTTTACCAAACGTTTTAATGCACGAAAAAATATTTGGGAACACCAATGAATACCTATTCTTTGCTCTTTTAAACGACAATGGAACTCCAATGTTAAGCATTCAACAATTACAAAAAAGCAAAGATTTCATCAAGACAAATTGCATAGCTAAAAATTCAAAAATCATCTTACAATTAATGAATGGAAAAATCATAAATCTTATTAGTTCCGACGAAGAAGCGTGTAGTGTCTTAACCTATGATGCTAAAGAAAACAATAACATTCGTGTTTTAGATGGTTATTTTTACTTCACCAAAACCAATTACGAAGAATTAAAAAATAGTCCGATTAGTTTAATGCGTATTCAATTTGCAGGAGAAACAAAAGATTATGTATTAAAAAGCGAATTAAACTCAGAAACATTAAAAACAACTTCTAAACCTGATAGTTATTTTATGCAGTTTTTAAAGTGTGTGGAGTAGAGAAACGTCGTTCTAAGGCTTGATTTCATTAGTATTGAACCAACACCAAGCCATTATAAATATTACAAAACATTCCATTCAGCAGCGGATTTTCCTATGAAAAATCCAAAAATAGCAATTGTAACTAAACGGCTGTTGTCAGTAGCATTTATTTTTGTTCTGTACTTACTAGTTTTAACTCTCCGTTCTCAATTTTCCAAATTTCAACTTCAATAATTCTGTTTTTATTAGGTTGAGTTATATGTCGTTCAATAAGAATTGGAATTTCATTTTCTAGTTTGTAATAATCTTTGTAAAACCGAATATAATCTTGCCATGATGAAATGATTATTTTTTTTTCATTATCGAATTCAGGAAATATAATTTTTTCATAGTCAGTATTTTTTTCAAATAATTGAGTTTTTGGATTAAAAATCCAATATAGGGATGAAATTATATCGTCCGGAATAAATTTAATGATTCTAAAATCTAACTGATTATCGAAATTTACATCTTCAATTTCAATCAAGCTTTTATTATTTATGAATGAATAAAAATAATTTTCAGTTGGTATTATTTCTTGAATAAATTCTCCGTTTTTAAAGACAATAATTTTACTGATTTTACATTCACTAATTTTACAATCTTTTGTTAGATAAAATGAAAATTCTCCTTTACTATATTCTAATATCTCTTGAGAATAAAATTTAATTGAAAGTAAGAAAGATATTATTAGCAGAGTTTGTTTCATATTACTGGTAACTTTTTAATATCCTCAAATATATAAAACATTTATCGAAACCAAACCATTTCAGGAAACTACTAAAAACAAAAAAGCCTTGCAAATGCAAGGCTTTTTGTGATCGCGCCAGGATTCGAACCTGGGACCTACTCATTAGAAGTGAGTTGCTCTATCCAGCTGAGCTACGCAACCTATTATTTTTTTCGTCGGGGTGGCAGGATTCGAACCTGCGGCCTCCTGCTCCCAAAGCAGGCGCGATAACCGGGCTACGCTACACCCCGAAAAAAACAAAAAAGCGGAGAGACAGGGACTCGAACCCTGGCGACGGTTACCCGTCGACAGATTAGCAATCTGCTCCGTTACCACTCCGGCACCTCTCCTATTATTGTTGTAAGAACTTATCTTTTTTGCGGTTGCAAATGTATATTTTCATTCTTAAATATACAACATTTTTGGGAGATTTTTTCAATATATTTTTATAATTTTTCAAAAAACACTTACAATCAATACTATAGCATTTCAATAAAAACCAAACCAAATTATAGAAATCTAAATAAAATCGATTTAATGATTAGAATAACCTTGAAAACCTTGCCTCATTTCGAATAAAAATAGTAAATTCGCAATTCAAATAAAAAACCTTTCTATCATGACTAAAAAAGTAGTTATTGTTTCTGCCGTAAGAACTCCAATTGGAAGTTTCATGGGAGCTTTATCTAGTGTACCTGCTACAAAATTAGGTGCTGCTGCCATCAAAGGCGCTTTAAATAAAATCAATTTAGACCCTAAATTAGTTGACGAAGTTTTAATGGGTAACGTAGTTCAAGCTGGAAACGGCCAAGCTCCTGCAAGACAAGCCGCTTTATACGCTGGTTTATCTGAAAATGTAGCTTGTACTACTGTTAATAAAGTTTGTGCTAGTGGTATGAAAGCCGTTATGCAAGGTGCTCAAGCTATCATGGCTGGAGATGCTGAAATCGTAGTGGCGGGTGGTATGGAAAATATGAGCTTGATTCCTCATTACGTTCACTTAAGAAACGGTGTGAAATTCGGACCAACTTCGTTAGTAGACGGAATGCAAAAAGACGGTTTAACTGACGCATACGATAACAATGCTATGGGTGTTTGTGCTGACTTATGTGCTTCTGAATACAACATTACAAGAGAAGCGCAAGATAACTTCGCAATTCAATCGTATGAGCGCTCTGCGGCTGCGTGGGAAGCTGGTAAGTTTGATGCAGAAATTGTTCCAGTAGAAGTTCCTCAAAGAAGAGGTGACGCAATCGTAGTTTCTAAAGACGAAGAATTCACGAATGTGAAATTAGATAAAATCCCTTCATTAGCTGCTGTTTTCACAAAAGAAGGAACTGTTACAGCGGCTAATGCTTCTACTATTAATGACGGAGCTGCGGCTTTAGTTTTAATGAGTGAAGAAAAAGCACAATCTTTAGGATTAAAACCTTTAGCTTACATTAAATCATACGCTGATGCGGCTCAAGAACCAAAATGGTTTACAACTGCGCCTGCAAAAGCATTACCAAAAGCATTAGACAAAGCAGGAATTTCAATTTCTGATGTTGATTTCTTCGAGTTTAACGAAGCATTTTCTGTTGTAGGGTTAGCTAATGCTAAAATTTTAGGATTAGATAACGATAAAGTAAATGTAAATGGTGGTGCTGTATCTTTAGGTCACCCTCTAGGATGTTCTGGAGCTAGAATTATTGTTACATTAATTAGTGTTTTAAATCAAAACAATGCAAAATTAGGTGCTGCTGCAATTTGTAATGGTGGTGGCGGTGCTTCTGCAATTGTAATTGAAAGAGCATAATTTATAATTTTTACTAATGATGAATTTTGAATTTTAACTACATTTGTAATTAAATTCTTAATTCATCATTTTTTTATTCAGACCTGCATGTTTGGAATTTGTAATTTAGCCATAATACCTGTAAGAGCAGAAGCCAGTGATAGAAGCGAACAAGTTTCGCAATTACTTTTTGGCGAACACTTTAAAATTATCGAAATGACCTCAAAATGGGTTCAGGTAGAAATTGCATATGATAGTTATGTAGGTTGGATTGATAGCAAACAATTTCAAGTAATTAGCGAAGAACATTATAATATCTTAAACGATACTCCTATAGTTCTAAATGCTGATTTAGTTGAATATATTACTACTCCTAACAATCAACTTACATCAATTACCTTAGGTGCTTCATTATCATTTTTAGACAATGAAGAAATCAACAATCAAAAATACCATTTTGAAGGCGTAAAAGTTTGTGGTAAAAAGGATAAATCTGAATTAGTTAAAACAGCATTTATGTATTTAAATGCACCTTATTTGTGGGGAGGAAAAACTCCTTTTGGAATAGATTGCTCTGGCTTTACCCAAATGGTTTACAAATTAAATGGTTATAAACTTTTACGTGATGCCTCACAACAAGCAACCCAAGGAGAAGCCTTAAGTTTTATTGAAGAAAGCGAACCAGGTGATTTAGCATTTTTTGATAATGAAGAAGGTAATATTATTCACGTTGGAATCATGATGGAAAACAATTACATCATTCATGCTTCAGGAAAAGTTCGAATAGACAGATTGGATCACCTTGGAATTTACAATGCAGAGACAAATCGTCATACACACAAACTGAGAGTAATTAAAAAAATCATATAAAAAAAATCCCGATTTTAAAAGAGGGCACTGAAAAACATCGACTATTTTGATTAGTGACGTTTTTAGTCAATAAAAAAACGCTTGTAACAGGATTTTAAACATCCGTTATAAGCGTTTTCTTTTTGCGACTGTTTTTTATTGTAGGTTGTATAAGTTTGTTTTTGGCTTTTACAGGTTGTTTTTTCAAAATACCTGAGCAGATTGCGTTTTCTACATTAATTTGAGAATTCTTTTTAAGTTTACTGTGAATATTGCTATTGCACCTTGC
>NZ_JAYRPD010000018.1:0-34366 GCF_041911335.1 Flavobacterium sp. | reverse complement strand
ATTTACCTGTCTCAACAATATCATCAAAAGATGTATCTGGCGGGATCACAATTTTGCAACTTTGTTTTGCTTATCTATTAATACTATTTAAAAGATAAAATTATTCATACTTTTAGAATAGAGCAAAGATATGAGCGGGACCAGGAGTCTTTATGGAATGCTGAACGGCTGCTTCTAATCTTTTTTAACATTATACCTTATATATATTGTATGGATTTTATTATTCGTTTATATTTGCACCTTATAAATTTTAAACAATGATAAAAGTTACTTTACCCGACGGGTCGGTTAAGGAGATGGCTCAAGGAGTTACTCCAATGGATGTTGCGAAAAGCATTAGTGAAGGTTTGGCTAGAAACGTGATTTCGGCTTCCTACAATGGTACCACTATTGAAACGACGACGACCTTAACGACGGACGGTACACTTATATTATATACGTGGAATGACAAAGAGGGTAAAAAAGCTTTTTGGCATTCGACTTCGCACGTAATGGCGCAAGCTTTGGAAGAAATTTTTCCTGGAATTAAATTAACACTTGGACCTGCGATTGATAATGGTTTCTATTACGACGTGGATTTTGGTGATAAAAAAATTACAGATGCTGATTTCAAAAAGATTGAAGATCGTGTGTTAGAAATTTCAAGAGAGAAGCATGAATTTAAAATGCGTTCTGTTTCAAAAGCGGAAGCATTGGAGATTTATAAAAATAATGAATACAAAACCGAATTGATTTCGAATTTAGAAGACGGAACGATAACGTTCTGCGATCATTCGAACTTCTTTGATTTGTGTCGTGGTGGTCATATTCCGAATACGGGTATTATCAAAGCGATGAAAATTTTATCGGTGGCGGGTGCTTACTGGAGAGGTGATGAAAAGAACAAGCAGTTAACTCGTGTTTACGGAATTTCATTCCCAAAACAAAAAGACTTAACAGATTATCTTGAATTATTAGAAGAAGCAAAACGACGCGACCATAGAAAATTAGGAAAAGAATTAGAATTATTCCATTTTTCACAAAAAGTAGGTCAAGGTTTGCCGTTATGGTTACCAAAAGGTGCTGCTTTGCGCGATAGATTAGAGCAATTCTTGAAAAAAGCACAGAAAAAAGCTGGTTACGAGCAAGTAGTAACTCCTCATATTGGAATGAAAGATTTGTATGTGACTTCTGGACACTATGCTAAATATGGTGCGGATAGTTTCCAACCGATTAACACTCCTGCGGAGGGCGAAGAATTCTTGTTAAAACCAATGAACTGTCCACACCACTGTGAGATTTACAATGCAAGACCTTGGTCGTACAAAGATTTACCAAAACGTTATGCTGAATTTGGAACAGTATATCGTTATGAGCAATCAGGTGAATTGCATGGTTTGACTCGTGTTAGAGGATTTACTCAGGATGATGCGCATATTTTCTGTACGCCTGATCAATTGGATGCTGAGTTCAAAAATGTAATCGACTTAGTATTATATGTATTTGGATCTTTAGGATTTGAAAACTTTACGGCTCAGGTATCGGTTCGTGATTTAGATAATCCGGATAAATATATAGGTAGCGTTGAAAACTGGGAAAAAGCTGAAAATGCAATTATCAGTGCAGCGAAAGATAAAGGATTGAATTATGTGATTGAAGCTGGAGAAGCGGCTTTCTATGGTCCGAAATTGGATTTCATGGTGAAAGATGCTTTAGGTAGAAGTTGGCAATTAGGAACTATTCAGGTGGATTACAATTTACCAGAGCGTTTTGAATTGTCTTATAAAGGTGCGGATGACAAGTTACATCGCCCAGTTATGATTCACAGAGCGCCTTTTGGTTCGATGGAACGTTTTATCGCTATTTTATTGGAACACACGGCAGGAAATTTCCCAATTTGGTTGATGCCAGAGCAGGCTATAATCTTGTCTTTGAGTGAGAAATATGAAAATTATGCGAAAAAAGTTTTAGATTTGCTAGAAAATCACGAAATTCGCGCCCTAATTGACAACCGAAACGAAACAATCGGTAAGAAAATTAGAGAAGCGGAGATGAACAAATATCCGTTTATGCTGATTGTTGGCGAGGAAGAAGAGAAAAACGGAACGATTTCTGTGAGACAACGCGGACAAGAAGGAAAAGGAAATATATCGGTTACTATTGAGCAATTTGCGGCAATGATAAACGAAGAAATCAATAAAACATTAAAACAATTTTAAGTTTAACTAAAATCTTAAAGCCATAGCAATTAGAAACAACAGAGGTTTTCAACCTCGCGAAGAGAAAAAAGCAGCGCACCGTATCAACAATTTGATTCGTGTTCCTGAAGTACGTTTAGTAGGCGAAAACATTGAGCCTGGAGTTTACAAAATAGCGGAAGCCCTTCGTTTAGCTGAAGAGCAAGAAGTTGATTTGGTAGAAATTTCTCCAAATGCTGAGCCACCCGTTTGTAAATTGATGGATTATGGTAAGTTTTTGTACCAACAAAAGAAGAGAGATAAAGAACTTAAAGCAAAATCTACTCAGATTGTAATTAAGGAGATTCGTTTTGGACCTCAAACAGATGAGCATGATTATGAGTTTAAGAAAAAGAATGCCCTTAAGTTTTTACAAGATGGTGCTAAATTAAAAGCATTTGTATTCTTTAAAGGACGTTCGATTATCTACAAAGAGCAAGGACAAATTTTATTGTTACGTTTGGCTCAAGAATTGGAAGAATATGGTAAAGTAGAAGCCATGCCAGTTTTAGAAGGAAAACGTATGATTATGTACATTGCTCCGAAAAAGAAAAAGTAAGCAGTTAGCAGTCGCAGTGTTCAGTAGTTAATCTGAAAACAGAGACTGAAAACTAAAAAATAATAAGTAAGATAGATTATAAATACAGGAAGAAAATGCCTAAAATGAAAACAAAATCTAGTGCTAAGAAACGATTCAAAGTTACTGGTTCTGGAAAGATCAAAAGAAAACACGCTTTTAAAAGTCACATTTTGACTAAAAAATCTAAAAAGCGTAAATTAGCTTTAACTCACTCTACATTGGTTCACCCAACAGACGAGAGAAGCATTAAACAACAATTGAATATTATTTAATTCGTTGTTTGGTTAAAACAATTTAGTAACCCTGGAGTGGGCTGAACGAAGTAAAAAGTACAAAGTAAAAAGTACAAAGTGCGGAGTTTATAAGTGTTGAGAAACCGCCTTACTGCAAAAAACATTTAAAATTATGCCAAGAGCAACAAATTCAGTAGCTACTAAAGCTAGAAAAAAAAGAGTATTAAAACAAGCCAAAGGTTTCTTTGGAAGACGTAAAAACGTTTGGACTGTAGCTAAAAACGCGGTAGAAAAAGCAATGGCTTATGCTTACCGTGATAGAAAACAAAACAAAAGAAATTTCCGTGCTTTATGGATTACGCGTATCAATGCTGGTGCACGTTTACATGGTATGAGTTATTCTCAATTTATGGGAAAAGTAAAAGCTAACAATATCGAATTGAACCGTAAAGTTCTTGCTGATTTAGCTATGAACCACCCAGCTGCTTTCACAGCTATCGTTAACAAAATTAAATAATTACGTCTAACTCAGTTTATCTTACTTATATATTAAACCCCGATGAAAATCGGGGTTTTTTATTGGGTGTTGGTTTGATTGGCACGGAATGGGATTTTGCGCTATCGGGTTAGTAGCCTTTTTTTCACCATACTATATCACCATTAGATAGTATTTTTTTTGCGTAATGTTTATTTTTAATTTTGGCAAGTGTTATAAGTTCAGGATGATTTCTAACATATTTTCTTTCATAGTATGTTTCCTCAATTTCAAACTCAATAATTTGAAATAATCCAAATTCTTTTTCAACAGAATCAGGATGAATGGCAAGGTTATCGGTTTCCAAATCATTGCCAACACTTGGATAAATTATGCAGTCATAGTTAAATGAAGGATTTGGATCATTTCTTACTTCAAGAATTCTTTCTGAAAAGAGAGCACTTATAAAATACTCATAATGATGTGAAATTGGTTTTGTGAATTCTCTTCCTAACAATTTGAAATAATGCCGTGACCATTCTACAAAGAGTTGTGAATTTTTTTCACTGTATTTTTCAAATGCTGCAGTAGCTTTTTGAACTCCTTCATTGATTAGTATTGCTCTTTCACTGTGTGAAATGGGATAAGAAATTATTTCTTTTTCAGTTTTCGTTTTCCATAATCCTACCGTAACAATCTTATCTTTTGGAGGTTTAATTTCTTTTAATGCTGAATCAATGTTTTCAGCCGAATACAGAACATTAGTTAGTGGAGTATTAGCTCTATTGTATTTGTTAATTTCTTTTACGATGTCTAATGAAGGATATTTTAAATACTTTATATTATTCAATCGCTGATTCTTCTTTGTTACCCATTCGTTAACTACAAGTCGGTAAGTATGATATACGGCTAATTTATTTGATAATAAAGGAATATAATTGAAAGCGTAATTAATATAGTTTTTAAAATTTTCGAAGTCATCAGCAGTAAATGATGAATAATCTAATTTTTGAAGCTTAAAATCAAGTTCTTCATAAAATTTGAAAACCTTTCTGAATTCTATTTCTTCAGCTTCCGTGATTTTTTGATTATGAAGTAATTTATAAGATATACTTTGTTCTTGGGTAATATGCATGCCACTATTCCACCTTTTCAAAAGAGGAATTTCTGGCAAGTCTCTAAAATTTAATTGCCAATCTGGTCTACTCATGTTCTTTAAAATGGCCACTAACTTGTTTATATCACCAAATATAAACATCTTTTATAAATTATTTCTTAATAACCTTCCCCAGAATTCAATACCTTTACACTTTAAAAACAATACTTTGAATACGACCAAAACCATCACCGGCTTTCATCCAAAAAACAAACATACCGGAAACTATGATTTTAAATCGTTAGTTAAAGCTAATCCCGAATTGGCTCCGTTTGTGAATATCAATACACATGGAATAGAGACGATTGACTTTGCTAATCCGGATGCCGTAAAAATGCTAAACAAAGCGTTGTTAATGCAGTATTATGGTTTGAAAAATTGGGATATTCCAAAAGATTTTCTTTGTCCGCCTATACCAGGACGAGCAGAGTATATTCATCAAGTAGCCGATATTTTAGAAAATATGTATGGCACGCTTCAAACGAAACATAAAATTCGCATTTTAGATGTCGGAATTGGTGCTAATTGTATTTATCCGATTATTGGTGTTGCAGAATACGATTGGCGTTTTGTGGGTAGCGAAGTTGACAAACAAGCTTACGAAGCTGCTCAAGAAAATATCAATTCGAATCAGAAATTAAAAGAAAACGTTACGTTGCGATTGCAAACTTCTAAGCGAAATATTTTCAAGAATATCATTCTTCCAGAAGACAAATTTGATTTGACGATTTGTAATCCGCCTTTTCATAGTTCTAAAGAAGAAGCAAATAAAGGCACCATTCGCAAAAATAAAAACTTAGGTATTGAAGATTCGAAAAAACCAACTTTAAACTTTGGTGGCGTAAATAACGAATTATGGTGCGAAGGTGGCGAATTAGCGTTCATCAGCAATATGATTTATGAAAGTGTGCATTTTAAAGCGCAATGCAAATGGTTTTCGTCTTTAGTTTCTAAAAAAGATAATTTGAAACCCTTGCTTTCACATCTTAAAAAAGTAAAAGCAACCTACCAAATTACAGAAATGAAACATGGGAATAAAGTGAGTCGAATTTTGTTTTGGACGTTTAAGGAGTAATAGGTTTTAAATTTTTTCAATAGTTCTCGATACATTTTGTATTTATAAATCTTAGGATTTAGAAATACAAAACACTCGAAATGACGAAAGAGTAATACATTAACAAATAACATTATGCAAGAATTACATAAGCTTTTAGATCAATTACAATCGGATATTTCGTCTTTTGACAAAGTGAATTTAGCGGTTTCTTCGGGAAGTGTGGGTTGGCATATTGCGCATAGCTTAAAAACGATTGACCAAATTGTTACGGCTTGTAAACATTCAAATCCGTCGGAATATCAATGGCATTTTAATTTTAAACGCTTTTTGATTATGTCAGTAGCGAAAAAAATTCCAAGAGGAAAAGCAAAAGCTCCAAAAATCGTTAGACCTGAAGGTGACATTTCTCCTGAAACTTTGGCTTTAAGTTTAGAAAGCGTGAGAGAAAATATAAAAAATTGGAAAAGTTTGGATAAAAATGTGCATTTTCCACATCCGTTTTTTGGAGTTTTAAATAAGAAAGAGACAGAAAAATTCTTGATATTACACACCAAACATCATAAAATGATCATCAATGATATTTTGAAATCATGAATTTATAATGCAAAGTATGTTTAGTATAAGAACAATCAATACTAACAAAATTACTATTTTATAATTACACATCTTCGTCTTTTCCAACTGCTTGATTTTTAAACACATAAAGTTAATTTTAAATCGTTTAGTTTTAAAAATCTTGGTACGAAATGCAATATTTTGTATACGAATAACAACAAAGCTACTATAAAGTAGCTTTTTTATTATAACTTAATTCTTTTAGGAAATATTACTTTTTATTACAGATTACGTTTTCAACTTTTTCTTTCTTGCTGCCGGAAACAACACATTATTCAAAATCAAACGATAACCTGGCGAATTGGGATGTAAATCTAAAACAGTAGGCGCATCACCTACTCTATGTTGGTAATCTTCTGGATCGTGACCTCCGTAAAACGTAAACATTCCTTTTCCTTTAGTTCCGTGAATATAACGCGCTTCTCCATTAATTTTACATTCACCCATCACTAAAACATTCGATTTTATTTTTTCAGCATTAAAAGCAGTGGTTTGCCCCATAAAACCTTTTACTAATTGGGTGTGATTTTGGCACAACATCGTTGGAATTGGATCCCATTTTGCCGAATATTCCATTAAAGTAAAATAGTCTTTATCCATAGTAAAAGTACCTTTTCCGTGTTCTTCGGTAGTATCAATATCTGAGAATTCGTAAACCATTGGATTACGAACTAAAGTATAATCTTTAAAAGCAAACGTACTGGTGTAATCAATTTTAGCTTGATAATTAGCTTCTGAATCATCACCATCAAACATGGGTTCGCAAATATCAACACCTTCTGCTGAAAGCGCAATATCAAAACTATCGGTTGCCGAACACATCGCAAACATGAAGCCACCACCAATTACGAAATCTCTGATTTTTTTTGCAACTGCCAACTTTTCTTCTGAAACTTTATTGTAGCCTAACTTTTTAGCCAAGGCTTCAGCATCAGCTTTTTGTTGGATGTACCATGGAGTGCTTCTGTAATTTCCAAAAAACTTTCCATATTGACCTGTAAAATCTTCGTGATGCAAATGCAACCAATCATATAACAACAATTGGTCAGACAAAACTTCTTCATCGTAAATTTCGGTGTATGGAATTTCAGCATACGTTAACACCATAGTTACGGCATCGTCCCAAGGTTGTTTTCCTTTTGGAGTATAAACCGCAATTTTTGGAGCTTTTTCTAGCACAACCGTTTCCATATTTTGAGATGGCGAACTGATATCTTCTAGAATTGAATTTGTAGTGGCATCCGATAAAACTTCAAAAGTTACCCCTCGAATTTGACATTCTTTTCTGATTTCGGGTGCATCGGGTAATAAAAAAGAACCACCACGATAATTTAACAACCAACTTACTTTGTAACTTTTATCTAAAGCCCAATAGGTAATTCCATATGCTTTTAAGTGATTTTGTTGCCCTTCGGCTTCCATTGGTAACAATACAAAAGCTGCTTTACTCGAAAAAGAAGAAAGTAAAAAGAATATAATGTATAAGCTGAGCGCTTTAGATTTCATAGGTTGCGAATATAATCGACTAATTTAAAACATTTTCAGCAATTATCATTTATCGAAATGTTAAAGTGCTACCCCCGTAAAAATAACTGGTTTGAAAATCAGGTATTTTTACTCTTACACAGGAATATTTTTTGCTTTAGTTTTGATATGTATCAAAATAATAGAAAAGATGAACACAAACAGTAGTAATTTATCGTTAATAAACTCGAAAGAAATGAAATTGTTAGGTAGTATCCCATAAAGTGTGTAAGTAAGTATAATATTGCAGACGTTATGTATAAATAATATGAAGGTTTCAATACTATCTACTATGGATTATAAAGAGGACTCGTTGGATAACAATTCTTTGGACAAGGTTGTGTATTGTCATAAATTAAGTGATTTGCATCTATTAAATCTTTTCCATCAGTATCAACACCTACAAACATTAATTTTTGTGTTCCTGTTGTGTCAACTCCCATATAAGCTCTCACATTAACAACACCTTCTGTAGCTAATAATTCTGATAAGGCTTCGCCTGGAATTAAATGACCTTTTGCTAAATCTTTTGGAGGATTGTTTCTCCATGATTATGTCCATTTTTTAGCTTCATCGAGAATAATTGTAAAATCTGACATATTTTGAGGTTTTTTATAATTGAATTATAAATGTAGTAAAAAAAGTAATAAAAAAAACAGGCTGATAGCCTGTTTTTAACTTTTAATCTATTTTTTTTTTTAAAACGGAACATCTGAATCATCATCATATGAATTCATGGTGCTACCAAAAGCTTCATTTGGTGTTGGTAAATTTGGAGTAATAAAAGGATTATTATCATCCAAATTCATCTTAGACGGAAGTGCGTCAAAAGGCGAACTAAAATCATCTAAATTATCAAACTTTCCTAAGTTTCCAATGAATTTCAATCGGATGTTATCTAAACCACCATTACGGTGTTTTGCTACGATAAACTCGGCTTGACCTTGAGTTGGAGAACGTTCTTCATCATCCCATTCGTCAATTTTATAATATTCTGGACGGTAAATAAACGATACAATATCGGCATCTTGCTCAATTGCTCCTGATTCCCTTAAGTCAGAAAGTAATGGACGTTTACTCGATCCACGTGTTTCAACCGCACGAGATAACTGAGAAAGTGCAATTACTGGAACATTCAACTCTTTTGCTAATGCTTTTAAGTTTCGAGAAATTGTTGAGATTTCTTGCTCACGATTTCCTCCTCCTTTTCCGTTTCCACCTGCTGTCATTAATTGAAGGTAATCGATTACAATCATTTTGATGCCATATTGCGATGAAAGACGTCTTGCTTTTGCACGCAAATCGAAAATCGATAACGATGGTGTATCATCAATAAACAAAGGAGCTTTTTCTAAATCTTTAACTTTAATAGACAATTGCTCCCATTCGTGTTTTTCTAATTTTCCAGTTCTTAGTTTTTCAGAAGATAAACCTGTTTCAGACGAAATCAAACGTGTAATTAACTGTACAGATGACATCTCTAATGAGAAAAATGCTACTGGCGCACCATAATCGATAGCCATATTTCGAGCCATTGATAAGGTGAAAGCCGTTTTACCCATACCAGGACGAGCAGCCACAATAATTAAATCGGAAGGTTGCCATCCAGAAGTTAATTTATCTAAATTGTGAAATCCTGTTGGAATTCCGCTCAAACCTTCTTTTCCAGCAATTTCTTCAATACGTTTTTTTGCTTGAATTACTAAACTTTGCGCGGTTTCCGAACTACGCTTGATATTTCCTTGCGTTACTTCGTATAATTTAGATTCTGCCTTGTCTAATAAATCGAAGACATCGGTAGATTCATCATACGATTCTTCAATAATTTCGCTTGAAATTTTAATCAAACTTCTTTGGATGAATTTTTGAAGAATAATACGCGAGTGAAACTCAATGTGAGCCGAAGAAGATATCTTTTGCGTTAGCTGAATCAAGTAAAAATCACCACCTGAAAGCTCTAGTTTTCCGTTTTTCTTTAATTGAGCCGAAACGGTTAATAAGTCAATTGGTTGTGTTTCGTTAAACAACTGAACAATAGCTTCAAAAATGTACTTGTGCGCGTCTTTATAAAAGGCGTCTGGTTGTAAAATATCAATTACTTCATCTACCCCTTTTTTATCAATCATCATGGCACCAAGTACCGCTTCTTCTAGGTCTAACGCCTGAGGAGGTAGTTTTCCTTTTTCCAAATTGATAATCGTAGTTTTATCTACTTTTATCGGGTTCATATTTCTGACATTTTCCATATTGCGAAGTTAACCAAAATTTACAAAAAAACGTGTTGAGTTCTTAATACCCAACTGTTAATAACTTAAAAAAAATGTTGATAAGCCAAAAAAAATCCGAAACTTGTGGCTTCGGATTTTTATTTATAATTGGAAATAAGAGATTACTCTTTGAATTCACCCATTTTGCTATATTTATCCATTCGTTTTGCCACTAAATCTTTTGTTGATAAATCTTTTAACTCATTAAAAGCTTTTGTTACATACTCAGCAACTGATTTAAATGTAGTTTCTTTGTCGTAGTGAGCTCCGCCTAGTGGTTCTGGAATAATATCATCGATTAACTTCTGTTTTTTCATATCGAATGAAGTTAATTTTAAAGCTTCAGCAGCTTGTTCTTTATATTCCCAACTTCTCCATAAGATTGACGAACACGATTCTGGAGAAATTACAGAGTACCAAGTGTTTTCTAACATATATACTCTATCTCCTACTCCAATTCCTAATGCTCCACCCGAAGCTCCTTCGCCAATAATAATTGAAATAATAGGAGTTTTCAAACGAGCCATTTCGAAAATGTTTCTTGCAATAGCTTCTCCTTGCCCTCTTTCTTCCGCTTCTAAACCTGGATAAGCTCCAGGAGTGTCGATTAATGTTAAAACAGGAAGATTGAATTTCTCTGCCATTTTCATTAAACGTAATGCTTTACGATATCCTTCTGGATTTGCCATCCCGAAGTTTCTATATTGGCGCATTTTAGTATTAATACCTTTTTGCTGTCCAATAATCATGAAAGATTGTCCGTTGATTTGACCTAAACCTCCCACCATGGCTTTATCATCTTTGAAATTTCTGTCGCCAAAAAGTTCTAAAAACGTTCCATTCGTAATATTAGTAATGTGCTCTAATGTATAAGGACGATTTGGATGACGCGATAATTGCACACGTTGCCAAGCGGTAAGATTTTTGTATATTTTTTTCTTAGTTTCTTCTAATTTCTTCTCAATTTGCTTGCATGTGTTTGACACATCAACATCTGATTCTTGACCAATGATCTGACATTTATCTAATTGGTCTTCAAGCTCTTTAATTGGTAATTCAAAATCTAAATATTCCATAATCGGTTTATTTGGGTTTGTGTTTGTTGTGACAAAGATAAAATTTTCAATTAACTTTAGTAAACTAATCGTTAATTAGTTGTTACTTTTTTATAACTTTTTACAATTCGGTTGGCTATAACAGTGGCTAGAATTATGATAGCACCTACATAAAACAAAGGGGTCATTTCTTCTCCATCTTTAAAAATTAGCAACGCTAATATGATTCCGTAAATAGGTTCTAAATTGATGGTTAACATTACGGTAAACGGACTCAAAAACTTCATCACTTTTACCGATGCCGAAAACGCATAAGCTGTACAAATGGATGATAACAAGAACAGCCAAATCAAATCATTGACTGAAATTGCAAAGAAAGCAGGTGTAAAACTTCCAGCAAAGAATAAATAAATACTAATAAAGAAGACACCGCTTGATAATTCGTAAAGCGAGATGATATTAGGGTCATATTCTTTAGCATATTTTCCATTAATAACAGAAAATAAAGCCGATAAAAATGCAGAAGAAACGGCTAAATAAATTCCTGTTTTGTATTTAGTTTCTACATTAAAAATAATTCCTAAACCTACTACTACAATAACGCCAAAAAGTAATTCATACCAAATGACTTTTCGTTTGTAAAAAATAGGTTCTAAAATAGAAGCAAAAAAAGCACCAGTTGATAAACAAGCCAAGGTTATGGAAATATTCGAAACTTTAATCGCTTGGTAAAAGGTGAGCCAATGGGCTGCGATTATAATTCCGGAAACGATAAATCCAATTAAAACATTAAAAGGCACTTTTACTTTTTCTTTACTTAAAAGTACCACAAAGGTCATGATTACGGAAGCAAAAAGCATTCGATACCAAACCAAATCTAACGCTTCTAATGAAATTAGTTTCCCTAAAATAGCGGTAAATCCCCAAATAAATACAATTACGTGAAGATGTAAGTAACTTTTTAAATTATCGTTTTGCATTGCGAAGTAAGTAAGCTGCTAAAATTCCGAAAACAATATTTGGAAACCACACCGCTAAAAACGGAGGAATACTCGATTTTTCAGCTAAAGTTCCGAAAACCTTATCAAAGAAAATAAACGTAAAAGCAATTACAATTCCAATCGCTAAGTTTATTCCCATTCCTCCTCTTCGCTTCATGGAAGAAACCGCAACGGCAATAATCGTTAGTATAAATGCCGAAATTGGCAAACTAAATTTCTTATAAAAAACTACTAAATACGTATTTATATTTCCGTTTCCTCTCGCTCTTTCTTTATTAATAAATTTATTTAACTCTCCAATTGTCATGGTTTCTGCTACATAAATAACAGGAGTTAAATCGTCAGGCTCGAAATTATAAGCTACGTCAATTTTATCAACGGATTGAATCTGATCGTCGGTTTGACCTACAATTCTTTTGTTGTAATTATGTAAAGTATATTTTTTAGTTTCTTCTTTATAATGAATTCGAGTTGCTGTAACTTTTTCAACTAAAACATTATCTTGAAACTTTTCGAATGTAAAATTAAAACCCGTTCCTGATAGATAATTGTAATTACTTACATAGATATTTTCTTCAATTTTTCCATCCTTTTTAATTTGTCTAAAAATATCAGAAGTTTCCCGTGTTTTATTATTTCCTTTTAAATGTTCATATCTGAAACCTAAAAAACCCTTACTTGCTCCAGGTACTAAGAAAAAACCCATTAACAAAGCAAAAATACAGACTATAACTGCTCCAAACATAAAAGGGCGTAAAAACCTTGAATATGAAATTCCCGAACTCAAAATAGCAATAATTTCGGTATTGTTTGCTAATTTTGAGGTAAACCAAATAATCGATAAGAATAAAAATATTGGAAATAATAGATTAGCAAAATACACAGTAAAATCACCATAATAGATTAATATATCCTTCAGTGGAACCTTTTTTTCAATCATTTTGTTTACTTTTTCCGAAACATCAATGACTATTCCAATGGGAACAAACATAATCAACATCACCGAAAAAGTGACCAAATAACGTTTTAAAATGTATTTATCTATTATTTTCATCCTAAATTTAGAATTTAGAATTTAGAATTCAGAATTAGAAACAAATTACTTTTAAACTTTCATTTTCTAACTTCTAAATTCTAACTTCTTATTTTATAATCGTTGACTCATTTGAATCACCATTTTATCTTTCCATTCTCTAAACGTTCCGGCAATAATTTGTCTTCTAGCCTCGCGCACTAACCACATATAAAAACCTAAGTTGTGAATGGTTGCAATTTGTTTAGCCAAAAATTCATCTGCAGCAAACAAGTGTCTAAGATACGCTTTTGAATATTCGGTATCAACCCAAGTGTGTCCCATTTCGTCAATTGGCGAAAAATCTTCAGCCCACTTTTTGTTTTTCATGTTCATTGTTCCGTGAGCCGTGAATAACATTCCGTTTCTAGCATTACGCGTTGGCATAACACAATCAAACATATCAATTCCTAACGCAATATTCTCTAAAATATTGATTGGCGTTCCCACACCCATTAAATATCTTGGTTTGTCTTCTGGAAGAATAGCGGTAACAACTTCTGTCATTGCATACATTTCTTCAGCTGGTTCTCCTACTGAAAGTCCGCCAATAGCGTTTCCTTGTGCACCAGCATTTGCAATATATTCCGCCGATTGTTCTCTTAAATCTTTATACGTACTTCCTTGAACAATTGGAAAAAACGTTTGTTCGTAACCGTATTTAAATGGTAATTTTTCTAAATGATTGATACATCTATCTAACCAACGATGTGTCATGTGCATCGAACGCTTTGCATAACGATAATCGCATGGATAAGGCGTACATTCGTCGAAAGCCATGATGATATCAGCACCAATAGTACGTTGAATTTCCATTACATTTTCCGGTGAAAAGAAATGGTACGAACCATCAATATGCGATTTGAACTTAACACCTTCTTCTTTAATTTTTCTGTTTGAAGAAAGCGAATACACTTGATATCCACCCGAATCGGTTAAGATATTTCTATCCCAATTCATGAATTTATGTAATCCTCCAGCCGCTTCTAAAATTTTGGTTTGAGGTCTTAAATATAAGTGATAGGTATTTCCTAAAATAATATCTGGATTAATATCGTCTCTTAGCTCACGTTGGTGCACTCCTTTAACAGAAGCCACGGTTCCTACGGGCATAAAAATTGGTGTTTCAATAACACCGTGATCGGTTGTTATTTTTCCAGCTCTGGCTTTACTTTTTGGGTCTTTGGTAATTAAATCAAACTTCATATTGTGCTTTTACGAACGGCAAAGATAATTTATTTTAGAATTTAGAAATTGGAATTTAGAATTATTTATGATTAACACTGATTATTAATAACTTCTAACAAAATGATTTGTACCACCAAAAAAATAAAATTACTTTTGCATCCAATTAACACATATATATCTTTTTATAATGTCTAACACGCAACAACTACAAGATTTTACAACACAAGTTCGAAGAGATATTCTTCGTATGGTTCATGCCGTAAATTCAGGTCACCCAGGAGGTTCTTTGGGATGCGCTGAGTTTTTGGTTACCCTTTACCAAGACGTTATGAAACGTAACGAAGGTTTTGATATGAACGGAATTGGTGAGGATTTATTCTTCTTATCAAACGGACATATTTCTCCAGTTTTTTATAGTGTTTTAGCTAGAAGCGGTTACTTTCCAGTAGCTGAATTGGCAACATTCAGAAAATTAAATTCAAGATTGCAAGGTCACCCAACAACTCACGAAGGTTTACCTGGAGTTCGCATGGCATCGGGTTCATTAGGACAAGGAATGTCGGTTGCAATTGGTGCTGCGCAAGCAAAAAAATTGAATAACGATAACCATTTAGTTTATGCTCTTTTAGGTGATGGTGAGTTACAAGAAGGACAAAACTGGGAAGCGATTATGTATGCTTCTGCTAAAAAAGTAGACAACTTAATTGCAACAATCGACTTGAACGGAAAACAAATCGACGGAACTACAGACGAAGTTTTGGCAATGGGAAGCGTAAAAGCGAAGTTTGAAGCATTTGATTGGATTGTATTAGAAATCAAAGAAGGTAACAATATTGACGCTATTAAAGCTGGTTTGGCTGATGCAAAATCGAAATCAGGTAAAGGAAAACCGGTTTGTATTTTATTACATACCGAAATGGGTAATGGTGTTGATTTTATGATGCACACACACGCTTGGCACGGAAAAGCGCCAAATGATGAGCAATTAGCAAAAGCGTTAGAACAAAATGTTGAAACTTTAGGAGACTATTAATTAGTGTTCAGTGTTCAGTTAAAAGTGTTCAGTCACAAGTATTCTGTTGAATACAATTAAAATTAAAAACAAATGAAAAAATATATCAACCAAGGCAGTAAAGATACCCGTTCAGGTTTTGGTGCCGGAATGACAGAATTAGGTCAAAAAAATGAAAACGTGGTGGCACTTTGTGCGGATTTAATTGGGTCATTAAAATTTGATGATTTCAAGAAAAACCACCCAGAGCGTTTCTTCCAAATCGGAATTGCAGAAGCGAATATGATTGGAATTGCAGCTGGATTAACGATTGGTGGGAAAATTCCTTTCACGGGAACTTTCGCAAACTTTTCTACAGGAAGAGTGTATGACCAAATTCGTCAATCGGTAGCGTATTCAGATAAAAATGTTAAGATTTGTGCTTCTCACGCGGGATTAACTTTAGGAGAAGATGGAGCAACGCACCAAATCTTAGAAGATATCGGTTTGATGAAAATGTTACCAGGAATGACCGTAATCAACACTTGTGATTACAACCAAACAAAAGCAGCTACAATTGCTTTAGCAGATCATCATGGTCCTGCTTATTTACGTTTTGGTCGTCCAGTTGTGCCTAACTTTATGCCAGCTGATGAGCCTTTCGTAATTGGAAAAGCGATTATGTTAAACGAAGGAACTGATGTTACGATTATTGCAACTGGACATTTAGTTTGGGAAGCGTTAGTAGCTGCAGAAGCTTTAGAAGCAAAAGGTATTTCGGCAGAAGTAATTAACATTCACACAATTAAACCATTAGACGAAGAAGCGATTTTAAAATCGGTAAAGAAAACAGGTTGTGTGGTTACGGCTGAAGAACATAACATCATTGGTGGTTTAGGAGAAAGCGTTTCTAGAACATTAGTACAAAACCATTTAGTACCACAAGAATTTGTTGCGGTGAATGATAGCTTCGGAGAAAGTGGAACACCAGACCAATTAATGGAAAAATACAAATTAAACAATCAAGCGATTGTGGAAGCGGTAGAAAAAGTTATCAAAAGAAAGTAATATTCTTTTAATTCATATAGAAATCCTCAAGCAATTGGGGATTTTTTTTGTTGGTGGAATTTGTAAATGTTTTTTATATATTTGAAAGTCCTCTGCTAACGTGAACGTAACGTTCGTGAACAAAAAAATCCCGAGCAACTCGGGATTTTTTTATTCTATTTCTTTCACACCTTTAATAAAAAGCCACTTCATGTAGATTTTTTCACCATTATGGGTTTTAATCGCTTGGAATTTTGGAGCTAATAATAATGCTACCATGAAAGCGGTCATCGGAATCCATAATCCATCTAAATGGGTGAAGATATCTACTAAATAAAGCGTTGGTAAATAAATCACGACGAAACCTAAGAAGTTATATAAAAATGCTTTTACTTTTTTGCTCATTTTATTATTATTTAATTGATAAATTATTGAACTATTGAATTGTAAAAATAACTTTTCCCTTTTTACTTTTCACTTAAATATTTCCCTTTCTTACTTCCTTCGTACATTTCGTATTTCACCAAGCGAGCCTCTAACTTACCATTGAAAAGTTTAATTTTTCTACTGGGTTTTAGTCCTACGAATTTCAATGCTTCTAAATTAGCAGTGATGAACCAAGCATTTGTATTGGGATAATTTTGTTTTAACGTATCACCAATTTCTCTGTAAAAACGCTCCATATCAATATCCAAACGTTCTCCATAAGGCGGATTAAATACCATGTGCAACGGACCTTCGGTTTCTTTTTTAGAATCGAAGAAGTTTTCATTGGTAATCGTAATATATTCATCTAGATTAGCATTTCTAACATTATCTTTGGCTTTAGACACAGCACTTGGCGCTTTGTCATAACCTTTAATCGTGTAATGAAACTCACGTGTTTTCTTTAATAACGATTCTAAAATGTTGTCGAACAATTCGGCATCCCAATCGTTCCATTTCTCAAAAGCAAATTCTTTACGGTTGATATTCGCTGGAATATTACAAGCAATCATCGCTGCTTCCGCTAAAATAGTTCCAGAACCACACATTGGATCTAAGAAATGACTTTTTCCTTCCCAACCTGCTAAAATCAACATTCCAGCGGCTAAAACTTCGTTGATAGGCGCAATGTTGGTAGCACTTCTGTATCCTCTATGGTGCAACGAAGCTCCCGAAGTATCTAAAGAAACCGTTACAGTATCTCTATCAATATGTACATGTATTTGTAAATCTGGAAAATCTTTGTCAATACTTGGACGCTTGCCTTTTAATTCACGAAACTGATCCACAATCGCATCTTTAGTTTTCAAAGCCACAAACTGACTGTGATTGAAGTTTTCAGAATGCAAGGTGGTTTCTACTAAAAACGTATTGTGTTCTGTTAAGTAAGCCGACCAATCAATCGCTCTGATACCTTCATACAACGCTTTGTCGTTATGCGCTTTAAAAGTTTTAATTGGTTTTAAGATTTTTAAAGCCGTACGAAGTGCCAAATTAGCCTTGTACATAAATCCTTTATCGCCTTTAAAACTCACCACACGTGTACCGATTTCCACATGTTGTGCACCAAGAATTTGTAATTCTTTAGCTAATATTTCTTCAAAACCAAAAAAGGTTTTGGCAGTCATTTTAAAATTTTCCATTATTCAAATTCAAGTTCAATTACAAAAATCAATTGCAATCGTAATAATTAGAGTATTCTTGTGCAAAAATACATTAAATTTGCTACTTGAATGAAACGAAATCAGAATTAATGTCAGACAACAACAATAAATCTCAATCCATCCAGAACCAAGCTACTTCAAATTGGTTCGAATCTTGGTTTGATACTAAATATTATCACATTTTATACAAAGAACGCAACGACGAAGAAGCGCAATTGTTAATGGACAATTTAACGCATTATTTAAATCTTCCTGAAGAAGCGAAAATCTTAGATTTAGCTTGTGGAAAAGGGCGTCATGCGATTTATTTGAATTCCTTAGGTTTTGATGTTACGGGTGCTGATTTATCTGAAAACAGCATTAAAGAAGCGTCTGAGTTTGCTAATGAAAAACTGCATTTTAAAGTACACGATATGCGTGAAACGTGTAACGAAAAGTATGATGCGATTTTCAATTTATTCACAAGTTTTGGGTATTTTGAAGACGATGCCGACAATTACAAAACCATCAAAGCCATTCACAACAGTTTAACCGAAACTGGTTTTGCGGTTATCGATTTTATGAATGTGGATTATGTGTTGGAAAATTTAGTTGCCGATGAAATAAAATCGGTAGACGGAATTGATTTTCACATCAAACGTTACTTGAAAGACGGACACATTTACAAAGAAATTGATTTTGAAGATAAAGGCGAAAAGTTTCATTTCACCGAAAAAGTACAAGCCCTTCGCTTAGAAGATTTTGAGAAAATGATGGAAGAAGCCGGCATTTATCTTTTGGATATTTTTGGCGATTATAAATTGCGAAAATTCTTTAAAACACAATCGGAACGTTTAATTATGATTTTTAAATAATGCAATATATCATCACCTTTTCAGCCGTAATTATTGGTTTTTTATTCGCATTAGTTTTAAAACCACAAAAGAAAAAAAACATCAAATTGTTGTTGGCATTCAGTGGCGCATTTTTATTATCACTAACCGTTTTGCACTTACTTCCCGAATTATTTAGTGAAGGACATAATCATAGTCACGAAGGAGAAGAAGCACATGCCACTTTACCTGTTGGTGTTTTTATTATGATTGGAATTTTGTTCCAAATCTTACTAGAATTTTTCTCAAAAGGAGCCGAACATGGTCACGTTCACGTGCATACCGACGAGCATAACGAACTACATCACATTCCGTGGTTGTTGTTTATTAGTTTGTGCATTCACGCTTTGTTAGAAGGTTTTCCAATTCACGAAAACAACAATTTAGCATACGGAATTGCAGTTCACCACTTCCCTATTGCTATCATTTTGACTTTATTTTTCGTCAATGCGAAGATGAACAAAATGATGATTTTTGCTTTTATGTTTACCTTCGCTTTAATGACTCCGATGGGAACGTTTTTAGCGGAACAAATGCATTTTGCACAACATTACTCAAAAGAAATTTCGGCGGTTGTAGTGGGAATTTTATTTCACATTTCGTCTACTATTATTTTTGAAAGTAACGAAGGACATAAATTCAATTTGGCT
Organism: Flavobacterium sp.; assembly: GCF_041911335.1. Lineage (GTDB taxonomy): Bacteria > Bacteroidota > Bacteroidia > Flavobacteriales > Flavobacteriaceae > Flavobacterium. The sequence continues at coordinate 14,718 of NZ_JAYRPD010000018.1, read as the reverse complement.
AAAATCACCATGATTGTCTTTGGTTTTGTCTTGGCCTATATAATTGAAATGGGACATTCGCATTAATCGTAAATCAACATAACATATAAGTACTTTTTACTTAAATTTGAAGAACATTTAATACAATTAATATGGGATTATTTTCTGCGCTACTTGGCAATGCAGGTACTGTAAATCAAGAAACTTTAGTAAAAGATTATGGCAAACTTTTAATTACAGGTGAAGAAATTGAATTAGGTTTCAAACTAATTCGCGATACCTTTATTTTCACCAACAAGCGATTAATTCTAATTGAAAAACAAGGAATTACCGGTAGCAAAATCGAATATAAATCCATTACTTACAAAAGTATTTCACGTTTTAGCGTAGAAACGGCAGGAACGTTTGACTTAGAAGCCGAGTTAAAAATCTGGGTTTCTAGTGAAGCGCATCCAAGCGTGGTGAAACAATTTAATAAATCTGTCAATGTTTACGATGTGCAGAATGTATTGGCGCATCACGTTTTAAAATAATCGCATGAACTTTACCAAAACCACTGAACAAGCTTCCAAATACGAACATTTAGAGAAAATGTCGGTGACGGATTTGTTGACGAATATCAACAACGAAGACAAAACTGTTCCGTTAGCTGTTGAAAAAGCATTGCCACAAATTGAAAAATTAGTGACTGAAATCGTTTCGAAAATGAAACAAGGTGGTCGTTTGTTTTACATTGGAGCAGGAACTTCTGGGCGTTTAGGCATTGTAGATGCTTCAGAATGTCCACCAACTTTTGGTGTTCCATTTGATTTGGTAATTGGAATTATCGCAGGTGGCGATACGGCGATTAGAAAAGCAGTAGAATTTGCTGAAGACGACCGTGAACAAGCTTGGAAAGACTTACAACAATGGAACATCAATGAAAACGATGTTGTGGTTGGAATTGCCGCTTCGGGAACTACGCCTTATGTGATTGGTGGTTTGGAAATATGCAATCAAAATAACATCAGCACCGGAAGTATCAGTTGCAATGCAGAAAGTCCGTTATCTAAAACCGCCAAATTTCCGATAGATGTTGTAGTTGGACCAGAATTCGTAACAGGCAGTTCTCGCATGAAAGCTGGAACGGCTCAAAAATTGGTTTTAAATATGATTTCTACTGCAACTATGATTCAACTTGGAAAAGTAAAAGGCAACAAAATGGTCGACATGCAGTTAAGCAATACCAAATTAATTGATAGAGGTACGAGAATGATTATGGATGAAATTCCAGTAAGTTATGAAGAAGCCAATCAATTATTACAAACACACGGAAGTGTTAGAAATGCAGTAGATTTTTATAATAACAACAAATAAAATATATCATGAAACCATTCTTTTTAATCGCAGCAATATTAGGATTTTCAATATCGTTTGCACAAAAATTAGAATACACAAACGGAAAAATTTATCAAGACGGAGAACAATTATCTTCTTTTGAAACTAAAACTTTAATGAAAACCGATTTAAAAGCGTTGCATTTATTTAAAAAAGCCAAAACGAAAGAATCGCTTGGTGGTTTTTTACTTGGTTTAGGAATTGGTGGAACTGCAGCAGATTTAGTAAAAGGTTTAGTATCAAATGAGAAATATCCAACTGTTATTTCCTATGCTGGTGTAGGATTAATGGCAATTTCGATTCCAATTTTATCGGGAAGAAAGAAAATGGTTCAAGAAAGTGTTGATATTTATAATTCAGGATTACAAGAGCAAAAGAAAACTTTAGGAGATAATTTCGAATTGAATCTAGTAAATAATGCTAACGGAGTTGGACTTCGAATTAATTTCTAATGGCAACAGATAAAAACATATTAGCAAAAGGCATTAAATATTTATCAGGTGCTTTGCCTTTATTATTCCTTGGTCCAATAATTATTAATAGTGCTTTCACAAACGAAAAACATCCTTTGTTTCCTTACGTTTTAACATTAGGAATTATGATAGCTTTAGCAGCTATGTTTCTAATCTATAAAGGAATAAATACTGTAGTAAAAAGTATGTTTGATGGAGATAAAAACACAAATACATAATATGAAATTCATTCTTATTCTATTTTCGGCATTACTTCTAGTTTCTTGTTACAATCAAGAACGCAATTGCACCGATTTTAAAACTGGTAAATTCATTTCAGAAACCGAAATTGAAGGTAAAAAATATACAAGTACTTTTGAACGCAACGATTCGATTCAAATTGAAACCTACGAAGGAAAAATAGATACTTTCAAGGTACGTTGGACAAACGATTGCGAATATGTGATTCAAAACATCAATCCCAAAAACCGCGAAGAGAAAAAAGCAGTTCAAATGAAAATCTTGACTACCAAAGACAATACTTATACTTTTGAATATTCGTTTGTGGGCGATTCAAAAAAACAACGCGGTACTGTAACAAAAACAAATTAGTCACGTATAACAAGCTTTAAAAACATAAAATAAAATGGAAGTATTTTTAAATCCAGATGCCTGGATAGCACTTTTAACCCTAACTTTTTTAGAGATTATTTTAGGTATTGACAACATTATCTTTATCTCAATCGTAACAGGAAAATTACCCGAAGCAGATCGAAAAAGAGCTACTCGATTAGGTTTAGGATTAGCCATGTTCATGCGTATTGCTTTACTTTTCGGAATTACCTTATTAATTGCCATGAAAGAACCTTGGTTTGGTTTCGATTTTGGTTGGTTCAAAGCTGAAATTACAGGTCAAGCCTTAATTTTATTGCTTGGAGGATTGTTCTTGATTTATAAAAGTACCAAAGAAATCCACGAAAAAGTAGACCACAAAGGTGAAGAAGAAAAAGAATTAAAAACCTCTGCCGCAAAATCATTCGGAAGCGTAATTGGTCAAATTCTACTTATCGATTTAATTTTCTCTGTAGACAGTATCTTAACCGCTGTGGGAATGACTAACGGTGTCGAAGGCGCTTTAACGATTATGATCACCGCAGTAGTAATTTCGGTTGGAGTTATGATGTTATTTGCCGTTCCTGTTGGAAATTTTGTAAATGCCAATCCATCGATTCAAATTTTAGGTTTAGCCTTCTTAATCCTTATCGGATTTATGTTAATTACCGAAAGTATGCACTTATCGCATGCCGAATTAGTAGGACAACATGTGGGCGCTGTTCCAAAAGGATATTTATATTTTGCTATTGCCTTCTCATTAGGAGTAGAATTTTTAAACATGAAAATGCGCAAAAAAGCGAATTAAAATTAGGAACGAATGGTTCGGGATTTACCTGGAAATCTTATTCCTGCTATACATTACAATAAAAAATGGTCACTTCGAGAACCTCAGTGACCATTTTTTATTTTCATTCCTATCAGGGTTAGATAGGAATTGTAATGTTTACTTGTATCAAAATACTAAGACAATCCTGTAATTCTACCTTCGTTATCAATATCAATTCGTTCTGCATTTGGAACTGCTGGTAAACCAGACATTCTCATCACATCACCTAAAAGCGGTACCACAAATCCAGCGCCTGAAGAAATTTCAAACTCACGAACCGTAATATCAAAATTAGAAGGGCGACCGATTAACTTTTCATTATCTGAAAAACTTGCTGGTGTTTTCGCCATACAAATAGAAAAATGACCAAATCCTAAATCATTAATCATTTTCAATTGTGATTTCGATTTTGGAGAAAACTCTACCGAATTCGCACCATAAATATTTTTAGCAACTACGTTGATTTTATGTTCAATAGAATCGGAAGGTTGGTACAAAGGTTTATAATTTGCTGTTCCTTTTTCGATTTCTTCTATTACTTTTTGCGCCACTTCAGCCGAACCTTTTCCTCCTTGAGCAAAAGCTGTACTCACGATAGCGCTTACACCTTTTGTAGCACACAGTTCTTTCAATTTATCATATTCCGCTTGTGTATCATCTGGGAAAGCATTGATACAAACCACAGGATTCAATCCAAATTGTTGCATGTTTTCAATGTGTTTTTCCAAATTGCAGAAGCCTTTTTCAATCGCGCTTACGTTTTCCGTTTTAAAATCTTCAGCAGCTAATCCAGCATGATGTTTGATGGCACGAATTGTTGCTACTAAAACCACAGCATCGGGTTTCAAACCACTTTGTTCACATTTGATATGAAGGAATTTTTCAGCACCTAAATCGGCACCAAAACCTGCTTCTGTTACTACGTAATCACCTAACGATAAGCCCATTTTGGTTGCAATTGCCGTATTCGTTCCTTGTGCAATACTAGCAAATGGTCCACCGTGCAAAATAGCTGGATTTCCGTCAATCGTTTGCACTAAATTAGGCTTAATCGCATCTTTCAATAAAGTTGCCATGGCTCCAACTACATTCAAATCGCGAGCGAAAATAGCTTTTCCATCTAACGTTTTTCCAACGTATATATTTCCTAAACGGAATTTCAAATCTTCTAAATCTTTCGCCAAGCATAAAATCGCCATGACTTCTGAAGCTGGCGTAATATTGAATCCGTCTTCACGCATGGTTCCATTCGCTTTCGCTCCTACTCCAATAATAATTTGACGTAACGAACGGTCGTTCATATCCATAACTCGTTTCCAAGCAATCGATTTTGGGTCGAGATTTAAAGAATATTTTGTGTTTTGTAAATTATTATCAATCACCGCCGAAAGTAAATTATTCGCTTTTTCAATCGCTGAAAAATCGCCTGTAAAATGCAAATTGATGTCTTCCATTGGCAACACTTGCACATAACCACCACCAGCAGCACCGCCTTTTAAACCAAAAACAGGTCCAAGCGAAGGCTCACGTAAAACCGCAATTGCTTTTTTACCGATGTAATTCAAACCATCCGTTAAACCGATTGACATGGTTGTTTTACCTTCACCATATTTCGTTGGTGACATGGCAGAAACTAAAATCAGTTTTCCTTTTGGGTTTTCTTTTTGTAAGTGTAGCGGTAATTTGGCTTTGTACTTGCCGTAAAATTCTAAATCATCTTCTGAAATGTTGATTTTTTTGGCAATATCTTTAATATGAGACATGGTTGCATTTTGCGCAATTTCAATGTCTGATGGAAATGTTGACATGTTGTTGTGTTTTAATTTAGGGCGAAATTAAGGGTTTTATTTGGTATGAAAAATGATAAAAATCAATAAAAAAACCTGCAAAGTAAAAACCTTGCAGGTCAGAATCTTATTCTAAAGACAACGTAATTTGTCCGTCGTCGTCTAATTCTATGTTGAAATCTTGAATATCGTTTCCATCATCCGAAGTTTCATTGTTAGTAACTTCAGGTTCTTCAATTATCTCTTCATACGGAAGCGGATCCAACAGATTAATCTGTTTGATTTTATCTGTAGTTAACTGATTTCCTAACGCTTTAATTCCTTTCACCGCAATAAATTGTTCTAAATCAACGATTTGATTTTCTTTTTGAACACCTTTTACTTTAGCATAAATTACCTCAGCAACTGGACGCCAATCGGTAGAAACGATTTCTAATTGTGATTTTTCGTGTTCCGTAATGAAGATTTCCTCTTTGTTTTCGTTTTCAACTAAGAAACGTTTTACAAAGTAACGTTCTTTTTCTCCATCGAAATAAATACACGAAATTGGTTTGTTTGGATTCCATTTTTCCAATACGATCATATCTTCATCGAAATGCGTTGTCAATTCTGGAATAATGGTTTTTAGTTTTCCAGATTGATTCACAATCAACAAACGATCATTTGGACGGAATTCGCCTAACAACTCGCCTCTTCCATCGACATTTAAACGTTGTACTGTGTCATCAAACCAAACTTTTCTCGGACGTAAAGTCGAAATCCCCTTCTCTTTTAATTCGATTTTTTTGATTGGATATTTGGTCACCGTATTGCCACGAGAAGCTCTTCCTTTGATGGCAATATCGGAAAAATCGACATCCCATTTCAGTTTTTTCACGCTTCCTACTTGGCGTAATAAAATCGTAACTACTTCTGCTTCTCCGTTTGGATTAGCAGAGAAATATGACACCATTGAACCTGGTTTTTCTTGTGTTAAATCATAGAATTTATCACGTGTTACTCCAGAAACATTGAATCTCTTGATGAAAGTCGAACCGTTTTTACCATCGCGATACATCATATTATAAATGGTACGCTTGTCGTTTTTATCAAAAACCGCAACATGAATGATATCTTTTCCGATGAACTTCTTATCATCAATTTTGGTGACCATCATTTTTCCATCACGTAAGAAAACGATAATATCATCAATATCGGAACATTCGCCAACATATTCGTCTTTTTTCAAGCCCATTCCTACGAAACCTTCTTCTCTATTCACATAGAATTTTTGGTTACGCAATACTACTTTCGTAGCTTGAATGTTGTCGAAATTACGTAATTCAGTCAAGCGTTCTCTTCCTTTTCCGTATTTGTCTTTTAAATTGGTGAAGTAATCCACAGCATAATCAATCAAATGATCCAAATGGTATTTCACTTGCTCGATTTCGGCTTCCAATTTCGCAATTGCATCATCTGCTTTATCCGAGTCAAATCGTGTAATACGAATCATTGGAATTTGCGTCAAACGTTGCAAATCGTCGTCTTCAATTTCGCGGATTAGAATCTTTTTGAAAGGCTCAAATCGGTCATACATGTATTTGTAAAGCGACTCTCTATCCGAATACAATTTGAAATCAATATACATTTCTTCACGAATGAAAATCTTCTCTAAATTCGCAAAATGCCACTTCGCTTCGAGTTCGTCCAATTGAATTTCTAACTCTCGTTTTAAAATATTCAATGTACGATTGGTAGAAATCTTCAAAATATCAGAAACACCAATAAACAAAGGCTTGTTACAATTTTCAATCACACAACCTAATGGCGCTATAGACAATTCACAATCGGTGAATGCATACAACGCATCAATCATTTTGTCTGGTGAAGTTCCCGGTTGTAAATGAATTACGATTTCAACCTCAGCAGCAGTGTTATCTTCAATTTTCTTGATTTTGATTTTCCCTTTTTCGTTGGCTTTCAAGATACTATCAATCAATTTTGTAGTATCAGTTGAAAACGGAATTTGGGTTATCACCAAAGTATTTTTATCCAAAGGTGCAATTTTGGCTCTCACGCGCACACGAGAACCTCGCATTCCATCATTATAATTGGAAACATCAGCAATTCCGGCTGTTGGGAAATCTGGAAAAAGTGTGAAAGGTTTTCCTTTTAAAATTTTAATCGACGCATCAATCAATTCATTGAAATTGTGCGGTAAAATCTTGGTTGATAAACCTACCGCAATTCCTTCTCCGCCTTGCGCTAACAACAACGGGAATTTTACTGGTAAATGAACAGGTTCGTTTTTACGACCATCGTAACTCAATTGCCATTGCGTAACTTTTGGAGAAAACAAAACATCGTGACCAAATTTAGAAATTCGAGCTTCTATATAACGAGGTGCTGCGGCTCCGTCACCGGTTAAAATATTCCCCCAGTTTCCTTGGCAATCAATCAACAAATCTTTTTGTCCGATGTTTACCATAGCGTCACCAATACTCGCATCTCCGTGTGGGTGATACTGCATAGTGTGACCAATGATATTCGCTACTTTGTTGTAACGACCATCATCCAACTCCTTCATGGAATGCATGATACGACGTTGTACCGGTTTGAAACCGTCTTCAATCGCAGGAACAGCACGCTCTAAAATTACATAGGAAGCGTAATCCAAGAACCAATCTTTGTACATTCCTGTAACTTTCGTAATGGTATCTTCTGGATTTTCGTTGTTTTCGTAAAAATGATGTCCCGTTGACAAATGAATATCTTCAAAACCTTCCTCTTTTTGAGACTGGTCTTGATGCTCTAAATTGTCGTCTTCTGGGATAATGTTTTCTTCTTCGTCTTTCATGATTTTTTAGCACTATGTTACTCAAAGTTCACACTAAGTTTCACAATGTTTAAAATTTATTCTTTTAATTTTGGTAGCGTTCTATAAATTCGTTCGATTTCAGAATATTCTTCTTCTGTTTTATTTCCTCTATGGTCATCATTTATAAAATATCTAATTCCCACATTATATAAAAACATTCTCATGTCATCATAGCAATAGCATTTTGCATTTCCTAAACTTTCAGAATGATTGAATTCATCACAATCAAAACAAATTTCGATAGAACCTAAAACTTTATTTTCGTTGTCTTTAAAAAAAATAGCATGCCTTGGATTGTAACACTCCGAAGGATTTTGTTCCGATTTACAAGAATCTTTTGTTATCAAATTAAATAATTCTAATTTTTGTTTGTTATTTAACTTTATATTCTCTTTTATAAAATCATTTGATATTTGAACATCTGAATTAAAATTAATATCCTTTCTATAATTTTTATACATTTCAACCATTGCTTTATTCAAAAAAGAATAAACTTCAACTGAAGTGATATCTTCATACTTGAATTTCATTGAATCAGAAAAATCATATTCTTTAGTAACTTTTTTTGATTCATTTTTTTTAATATTATCTTTATTTTTTGATTCCTGACATGAAACAAAAAATAAAAACAACAATATGAATTTAATATACTTCATCTTATCCTTCAATCACTCGTTTAAAATCTTCCTTACTTGGTAAAATGGTTTTGTATTTACTGGCGAAAATTTGTTCGTTATCTTCGGGCAAAGTATATTCTACCAATAAATCGCTTTTGTTTTGACAAAGTACAATTCCAATAGTTTTGTTTTCACCTTCTAATCGCATTTCTCGGTCGTAATAATTCACATACATTTGCATTTGACCTAAATCTTGATGTTTTAAATCGCCAATTTTTAAATCGATTAGCACGAAACTTCTCAAAACACGATTATAAAATACCAAATCTACTCTGAAATGTTTTTCATCGAATGAAATTCGTTGTTGTCTAGCTACAAAAGCAAATCCGTGACCTAATTCTAATAAAAAATGTTCTAATTTATTAATGATTTGTTCTTCTAAATCAGATTCTGAGTACTGATGCATTTCGGGCAAACCTAAAAATTCCAAAATATATGGATCTTTGATGATATCTTTTGGTTTTTCGATGATTTGACCTTCTTTGGCTAATTTCAAAATTCCTTCTTTGTCTCTACTCAAAGCCAATCGTGCATATAAAGCGGAATCATATTGACGTTTTAGCTCTCTAACACTCCAATTATTCTTTTCTGTCTCAATTTCATAAAAACTTCGCTCATTTTCATCTTCGATTCGCATTAGAAATGAATAGTGTGACCAAGTTAATCTGAAAAACGAAATCAGTGTCTGCGTTTTTGAGTTTTGTAATTCCGTAGACGGTGTCTGTGATATTTTAGAATCTAATTCCGTAGACAGTGTCTGTGGAATTAGAGATTCAGATTCCGTAATCTGTGATTGTGCTTTTTGAAATTCAAAAATCCGATTCAGTGTGGCGGATTTTGAATAAATCATATAAAATTTTCGAATTTGTTCCAAATTACTCAGAGAAAATCCTTTTCCAAATTCCTTAGTCAATTGCTCCGAAAGTCCTTTTAAAACTTGTTTACCGTAATCTGCTCGTTCTTTTCCGTTTTGTTCTTCTTCAACAATCATTCTCCCTATTTCAAAATAGGTAAAAACCATTGTTGAATTTACGGTACGTAAGACTTGCTGCTGTGCATTTTTTAATAAAACAGCAACTTGTTGGAATAAATTGGTATTTTGAACTTCTTTTGACAAATGTTTACTTTTTCTTAGATTATAAAACTTTCTGCTACCACTACTTCTCCACTACATCCAACTCCACTTTCAAATTGTTAATGATAAACTCTTGTCGGTCTGGGGTGTTTTTACCCATATAGAACTCTAACAAAGTTTCAATCGTGGTGGCTTTATCTAACATGACGGGATCTAAACGAATGTCTTGCCCAATGAAATGCTTAAACTCGTCTGGTGAAATTTCTCCTAATCCTTTGAATCGGGTGATTTCTGGTTTTGGTTTTAGCTTTTCGATGGCATTAACGCGTTCTTCTTCGCTGTAACAATAAATCGTTTCCTTTTTATTTCGCACACGGAATAATGGCGTTTGTAGAATATACAAATGGCCGTCTTTTATTAACTCTGGGAAAAACTGCAAGAAAAACGTAATCAACAACAAGCGAATGTGCATACCATCCACATCGGCATCGGTGGCGATTACGATGTTGTTATAACGCAAATCTTCCATCGATTCTTCAATGTCTAATGCGGCTTGCAATAAGTTGAATTCTTCGTTTTCGTACACGATTTTTTTCGTCATTCCATACGAATTCAATGGCTTTCCACGTAAACTAAAAACCGCTTGCGTATTCACATCGCGACTTTTGGTTATCGAACCTGAAGCCGAATCTCCCTCGGTAATAAAAAGCGTACTTTCTAAACTTCTTGGATTTTTAGCATCGGTTAAATGGACGCGACAATCGCGTAATTTTTTATTGTGTAAACTGGCTTTTTTAGCACGTTCTTTGGCTAATTTTCGTATACCTGAAAGCTCTTTACGTTCGCGCTCGGCTTGTAAAATTTTACGCAATAGCGCATCAGCTACTTCTGGATTTTTATGTAAGAAGTTATCTAAATTCGTTTTGATAAAATCATTTACGAACGTACGAACCGTTGGACCATTTGGACCGATATCAGTAGAACCTAATTTAGTTTTTGTTTGCGATTCGAATACGGGTTCTTCCACTTTAACCGAAACAGCTGAAACAATCGATTTACGAATGTCCGAAGCTTCAAAAGGTTTGTTATAAAACTCTTTGATAGTTTTTACAATCGCTTCACGGAAAGCACCTAAATGGGTTCCTCCTTGTGTGGTATTTTGTCCGTTTACGAACGAATGGTATTCTTCTGAATATTGGGATTTACTGTGCGTAATAGCAACTTCTATATCATCTCCTTCCAAGTGAATGATAGGATATACCATATCTTCAGCCGAAATATTTTCTTCCAATAAATCTTTTAATCCGTATTCCGAAACATATTTTTCACCATTGTAATAAATCGTTAATCCGCGATTTAAATAACAATAATTTTTGAGCATTTTGATGATGTACTCGTTTCGGTATTTGTAATTTTTGAAAATCGTATCATCAGCCACGAAAGAAACTTTGGTTCCTTTACGTTTTGTTGTTTCTTGAACATCTTCTTCAAGCGTAAGATTTCCTGCAGAAAACTCCGCTGCTTTTTGTTGGTTATCACGAACCGATTCTACTCGGAAGTAATTCGAAAGAGCATTTACAGCTTTTGTTCCGACACCATTTAAACCTACGGATTTCTTGAAGGCTTTAGAATCGTATTTTCCTCCTGTGTTCATTTTGGAAACTACATCGACTACTTTTCCTAACGGAATACCTCGACCGTAATCGCGAACGGTTACCAATTTATCTTTGATAGTGACTTCAATGGTTTTTCCGGCACCCATGACAAATTCATCGATACAGTTGTCCATAACTTCCTTTAACAGAATGTAAATACCATCATCAGGCGATGAACCGTCACCTAATTTTCCGATATACATACCCGGACGCATACGAATGTGCTCTTTCCAATCGAGCGAACGTATGTTGTCTTCGTTGTATTGATCTTGTTGCTCTTGCATAACTGTATTTAGGATTTTGCGCTAATATACCATTATTACCATAAAATAAAAAGTAATTTTTTTAGAACTTATTGACAATATTTTACGTAAATGCCTTATATTTGAATCCCAAATTTACGCAAAAAAATTATGACTAAATTTACTGAACAACAACGCCTTGATGTAGTTGATAAATATTCCTTGTTTGATTCTGAACCAGAATTAGAATATGACAATATTACTTTTTTAGCCTCAAAAGTATGTAATACACCAATTTCTACCATAACTTTAGTGGATGAAAACAGACAGTGGTTTAAGTCGAAAATTGGATTTGAACATAATGAAAATCCAAAAAACATGTCGTTTTGCGCGTTAAGTTTATCTAAAAATCAAGACGTTATAGTTGTTCCAAATCTGATGCAAGATGAAGAATTTAGTGAAATAGGAAAATTAAATGGCTTAGAAAAAGACGGTTTTTATGCTAGTGTTAAGTTATACAACGAAAATAAAATACCATTAGGAACTTTGTGTGTAATTGATTTTGAAAGTAAAACATTAGACAAAGATCAAATTAAAGCTCTAAAAATACTAGGAAAGCAAGTTGAAGAATTATTTAAATTGCGATTGAAAAATATTGAGTTACAAAAAAACTTTGAAGAACTTTCTATAAAACACCAACAACTTAAGAAGTTTTCGAATACCATTTCGCATGATTTGCAAACACCTATTAATAATATCATTTCGTTAATATCGCTTATAAACGAAGAAGATGTTAAAGAAGAAACTATTATTTCTGAATACTTAAATTTAGTCGTTACCTCTTCGCAACAACTAAAAGATTATGTAAATAAACTATTGAGTTATTACACATCGGATACTTTAAACGCCAATAAAACGCCATTTCGATTAGCTGATTTAGTTTCAGAAATTTCTCAAATCGTTAATACTAACAATGAAGCAGAAATTATTTCAGAATTTGACAAAAACTTAGAAATTATTTCAGATAAAACGGCACTTTCACAAATTTTAATAAATATAATTTCTAACGGAATAAAGTACAATACAACTCCAAAACCGATAATTAAAATTACCAGTAATATCATTAATCACAAATCGACTATAAGTATTACTGATAATGGAATCGGAATTGACTCGAAAAACTTTAATGCTATTTTTGAAAACAACATCACTTTATCGCAAAAAGATCGTTATGGAAATTATGGTACAGGCTTAGGCTTATCTATTGTGAAAAATCTTACCGATAAAATTGACTTTGACATTAATATAGCCTCTGAAGTTGGGAAAGGAACTACATTTACTCTTGTTGAAAAATAGAGCGTATTTTATTACTTTTCATAATGCCTAAAAATCCCTGTATCAGTTAACGTATGCAAGGCTGCTTTTTGATTGGCTGCTTTCAAGGCTTGATTGGCTCAGGAATTACATGTATAAAACAAAGAATAACTTCCTTTAGCTTCATAGAATGCATCGTTTTTTCCGTAAACAGCTTCTGTATCAATTTTAAATATTAAATTGGTTTACATTTTTAGAACACGAATTACACCAATTTACACCAATTAATTTGTGGCAATTCGTGTAATTCGTGTCAATGTATTTTTTTAAAAATTATTTATTTCATCAAATATAAAGTTGCATATTCAAATCCATCCAAACGAAGTAATTTTCTAAAATTGGCACGTGATGGTGTTAAAACAACGTGAAGTGTGTCGTTTTCCTTCATTTCGGTTAAGAATGGAATTTTAAGTTCGGAATTTAATTTGGTAAAATCTTTTTTAGTTCCAAGTTGAATGTGTTTTGCTCCAACAGTTGATAATCTTAAAATACTGGTTTGGTATTTTCCATCTATTTCCTTATTCAAAATCAATGACGATTTATATTGTTTGGCGATTTCATTTTCTGCAAAAGAAAAAATAGTATCCAAACGCTCAATTTCAAATGCAATTGTATCGCCTTTTATAAACGTTTTATACTGTTTATTTTCGGATTTATCGTAAACTTGATTGTTACGCAATTCAAATTCAGGAATCGAATCTAATTCTGACTTTAAAGCCGTGATGGTTTCAATTTCTTTAATATAAGCACATTTTGGTTCCACAACTAAACGATGTGAATAATCCAATGTATACGTTCGAACAAACTTCTTCGGAAATGCTGTTATCTCATCCACATTTGTGGGTTGGGCTTCAGAAAAATAAATAAAACTATTGTTCAATCCATGATCTTTACAGGAAACCATAGCCAAAGCAAATGCGGCTATAATAAGATATTTTTTCATGTTAGTTTGTTTTGATTTTCCAATACAAATGTTGTGCCACAAAAAAACCGCTGAATTGCTTCAACGGTTTTGTTAATTTTCTTTAGCTCGGTTCTGAATGTTATCTATAAATTGAAATTCCAATTTAAAATTAAATTAAGTGAATTTGTTTTTATTGTTCCATCATTATATACATCAACATCGCTTGTATTTACCAAACCCAAATTTTCTCTAATCTCTAATTTTAACTCATTTTTATCATTTAGTCGAAATACCTTTCCAAATCCAAAAACCAATCCTGCATCAATTTTCTTATTCATATCTGTTGTATCAGTGTCATTTTCAGAATTTTTCGAAGTGAGTTTAGAATTTAATAGATAACCTAAAAACATACCTCCATTAACATAGAAATCGTCTTTTTTACCAAAATAATAATTTACATAAACGGGCAATACTAAATAGTTGTAAATAGATTTAGAATCACTTTTAATCATTGTAGGAAATCCATATTCATCAATTAGATAAACATTTCCATTATCTTTAGCTGTTTTATTTTCATAGTTTAAATTAGCTGAAATTGACAAGTTTTCTTTAAAGAAATATTCAGCCGAAACTCCCACTAAATAAGAAATACCCGGGTCTAAATCTTCAGCCAAATCATTTCCTCTAAGACTAGCATAATTCAAACCACCATTTACTCCAAATTTAATTTTATCTTGAGCTACCAATAATAGTGGAAACACTACCGTCCGAAAGTTTAATTTTTAAAAGTGCCTGAGAATGATTTATTTTGAAAAAACTTTCAAAAATTTTCAAACATGTCACTCTTCAGGCGTTCCAAAAATACAAATAAACCTATACTTGGGCAAATATTATCATT
>NZ_JAYRPD010000017.1:0-15279 GCF_041911335.1 Flavobacterium sp. | reverse complement strand
GGTGTAACCAAATTTCCACACAAACATTTTGAGTTTTTTTACTTTTCAAATTTTCTAGCAACTTCAGCACAATCAAAAGCAAATCAATAAAGGACTAAGTGTAGTTTGCACCCAATTCCTCAAATAAATCCGTTTTTTTTATTTCTGAAAAAATAAAAATCTTTTACACGTTTTTTCCCTACACCCTACACCCTGCATAATTTTGCACTATTTTTCTTCTTTTTTAGTAAGAATACGGATTTCCTCATTTTTCTTTCCATTGGATTTTTGTATGTTTGTAGACCATACTATTTTATTTATTAGTATCAACTGATAGCAAGCTAATATGAATAAGAAATTACTCTCAGAAGCCGACATAAAGGAAAAGTTCATAACACCTGCATTAATTAAATCTGGTTGGGATGAACATACACAAATTATCAGAGAGTATTCAATTACTACTGAATTTGCTTGGATAAATGTTGATGTGCCTAGTACATATTCACAACAATTTGGAAGTAAACAACAAGGTGGTTTTATAGATATCGTTCAGCCAATTTTAAATCGTACAATGTTAGGTTGGGAAAAGGCAACATTAAATGTAGCTTGTAGATTAGAATATGTAGATTGGAATGTAGGTAAATTTAACGAAACAGGTGGTAATATAGGTGAAGATTTATGGAGTGTGGTTTCTGCTATTAGTTTTAGACCAAATAGTCAAACAGTTATTCGTTTAAATTATAGACTACAGAAACAAACAGACATTTTTGGAAATCCACCATCAATTACGGATGGATATAGCTTAGGTATTTCTACTTATTTTTAAAAAAAAATCACATAATTTGTAATTGTTTTTTTTTTATATAAAAAAATATTACTTTTACAACAATGAAATTATTAAACATCATATTATCAATATATATAATTATGCTTACTGCCTATCCTTGTGCAGATAAGCATAATGATGTTACTACTATTTCATCAAGTTCACAAGCTCACTCACAACACAATCATTCGCATGATGAAGAAACAGATTTATGTTCTCCATTTTGTGATTGCAATTGTTGTGGTCAACAAACATTAACCTTTTTTGAAGTTCAATCTTTTCAATTCTTAGTTCGATTTCAAGAAATAAAAACTTCCATTTCTTTTTATAAATCAACTTCGTTTTCAAATTTCTACGGAAGCATTTGGAAACCACCTCAAATAGTATAATGAAGCCCGAGTAATTTCGGGTTAATAAGTTGTGTCTTTTAAGCAACTAAAAAAAATAACAGTTCTCTGTTTATTAATTCATTACACAAAATAAAATGTTAGATAAAATCATTCATTTTAGTATCAATAATAAATTTATTATTGGTCTTTTTACTCTCGTATTAGTCATTGTAGGCAGTTATTCGTTATATAATTTGCCAATAGATGCTTTACCAGACATTACAAATAATCAAGTACAGATAATTACAAGTTCACCTACTTTAGCAACTCAAGAAGTAGAGCAGTTTATAACATATCCAATAGAGCAATCAGTTAAATCAATTCCTAATGTTGTGGAGCTTCGTTCCATAAGTCGTTTTGGTCTAAGTGTGGTTACCGTTGTTTTTGAAGAAGATGTCGATATTTATTGGGCAAGAGCACAAATAACAGAACGTATTAAAGAAGCAGAAAATACCATACCAAAAGGTGTTGGAACTCCTGAAATGGCTCCAGTAAGTACAGGTTTAGGCGAAATATACCAATATGTAGTATATCCCAAAAAAGGGTACGAAGAAAAATACAACGCTACTGATTTAAGAACCATTCAAGATTGGATAATAAAGCCCCAATTAATTGGTACAAAAGGTGTAGCTGAAGTAAATACTTTAGGTGGAAACTTAAAACAATATGAAATAGCTGTGGTTCCAGACAAGCTAAGAAGTATGAATACAACCATCACTGAAATATTTGAAGCATTAGAAAATAATAATGAAAATACAGGTGGTGCATACATAGATAAAAAACCTTATGCTTATTTTATTAGAGGTGTCGGAATGGTTAGCAGCATCGACGATATAAATAAAATAGTGGTTAAAAATCAAAACGGAATACCTATTCTTATTCGTGATGTAGCCAATGTTCAAATAGGTAGTAGTATCAGATATGGAGCAGTAACCAAAGACGGAAATGGCGAAGAAGTTTCGGGAATGGTTATGATGCTTAAAGGTGAGAACAGTGGTGAAGTAGTTAAGGTGGTTAAAGACAAAATGGAACAAATCAAAAAATCACTGCCGGAAGGGGTAGAAATTGAGGCGTTTATGGACAGAACCGTTTTAGTAAACAAAGCTATAAGTACAGTTCAAACTAATTTAATTGAAGGAGCATTAATAGTTATTTTCATTTTAGTATTACTTCTTGGTAATTGGAGAGCAGGTTTAGTGGTTGCTTCGGTTATTCCATTAGCTTTATTATTTGCCATTTCTATGATGAAACTTTTTGGAGTTAGTGGTAATTTAATGAGTTTAGGTGCTATCGATTTTGGGCTAATTGTAGATGGTGCGGTTATCATTGTAGAAGCGATAATACACCGACTCCAAGTTAGTAATAAAGGCAAACTCACCACTCAAGAAATGAATGACGAAGTATATCAAGCATCATCAAAAATTAGAAGTAGTGCGGCTTTTGGAGAAATAATAATCTTAATTGTTTATCTTCCTATCTTAGCTTTAGTAGGTATCGAAGGAAAAATGTTTGGTCCAATGGCACAAACGGTTTCTTTTGCCATATTAGGAGCATTTATATTGTCTTTAACGTACGTCCCTATGATGTCTGCTTTGGCATTAAAAAAAGAAACAGGACACAAAAAGAATTTTAGTGATAAAATAATTGAGGCAATTTACAATTTCTATTCACCCATTTTAGAAAAAGCATTACGAGTTAAAGCTGCAATTATTGGAGTAGCTATTACATTGTTTATAGGTTCGATATTTTTATTTAATTCATTAGGTGGTGAGTTCATTCCCACACTTGATGAAGGTGATATTGCAACACATTTAATCATCGCATCGGGTAGTTCTTTATCACAAGAAATAGAAGCTACCACAAAAGCAGAACAAATTTTAAGAGCAAAATTTCCCGAAATTAAAATGATTGTAACTAAAATTGGTTCTGCAGAAATACCTACTGATCCAATGCCTATTGAAGCTGGAGATATGATTATTCTCTTAAAGGATAAAAGCGAATGGACTTCCGCAGAAACAAAAGAGGAACTAATGGAAAAAATGGAACATGCTTTGTCAGATATTCCAGGTGCGTTTACTGAGTTTTCCCAACCTATTCAAATGCGTTTTAATGAGTTAATGACAGGTGTAAGAAGTGATGTAGCAGTTAAGATTTTTGGTGAAGATATTGATATGTTAGTGAGCAAGGGTGAAGAAGTAGTTCAGCTAATCAATGGCATTGAAGGTGTGTCTGATGTGAAAGCTGAACGAGTTGCTGGATTGCCACAAATAACTATTCGATATAACAAAGACAAATTAGCACTTTACGGATTAAAAATTGGCGACTTAAACAAAGTTGTCAGAATGGGATTTGCAGGAGAAACAGCAGGTGTTGTTTATGAAGGTGAAAAACGCTTCGATTTAGTGGTTAGATTAGATAATGATAGTAGAAAAGATATTGAAAACTTAAAAGCTTTATTTGTAACCTTACCATCGGGTAATCAAATTCCATTAGAACAAATTGCCGATGTAAAATATGAAGATGGTCCAATGCAAATTTCTCGTGAAAATGGAAAACGTAGAATCGTAGTAGGTTTTAATGTACGTGGTGCAGATGTGAAAACAGTTGTAGAAACGATTCAAGCTAAATTAGACGAAAAACTTAAATTGCCTGAAGGATATTACACTACTTATGGAGGTCAATTTGAAAATCTTATCGAGGCTAACAAACGACTTTCTGTTGCCGTTCCAGTAGCATTAGGTTTAATTTTAGTATTGCTTTATTTTACTTTTAAATCAATCAAACAATCTCTATTAATATTTACTGCTATTCCATTATCTGCAATTGGCGGTATTATTGCCCTTTGGTTACGAGATATGCCATTTAGTATTTCGGCAGGTGTTGGATTTATTGCTCTTTTCGGTGTAGCTGTACTGAATGGTATTGTTTTAATTGGATATTTTAATGAACTTAAAAAACAAGGTATGGACAATGTGTATGACAGAATAAAAGAAGGTACTAAAGTAAGATTAAGACCTGTTATATTAACTGCTGCCGTTGCTTCACTTGGATTTTTACCAATGGCAATTAGTAGTAGTGCTGGTGCTGAAGTTCAAAAACCATTAGCAACTGTTGTTATAGGTGGATTAATAACAGCTACTTTACTTACTTTAATTGTCCTTCCAATTCTGTATTTATATTTTGAGAAAGGCATAAAAATTAAAAGAAAAACTATGAATAATTCGGCTTTAGTAATTACCTTTTTGTTTGGGATATTTGGAGCAAATGCACAAGAAACTCAAAAGCTTGATTTAAAACAAGCACTTGAAATGGGTTTGAAAAACAATCAAAGTATTCAAGCTTCAGAATTAGAAGTAAAAATGCAAACACAGTTGCAAAAAACAGCATTTGAGCTTCCTAAAACGGAATTGTCAGGAACATTTGGACAAATAAACTCACAAGCTCAAGATAAAAATTTTGGTATTAGTCAAAGTTTTAATCCATTTCAAATAAGTGCTAAAAGAAGTTTACTTAAAGAGTATAGTAATGCAAGTGCAACTAAATTAGGAGTTGCAAAACAAGAAATAACTTATTCTATTAGACAATCTTGGAATACATTGTTGTTTTATGAAAAACAAAATGCAGTTTTAGAAAAGCAAAATGCTGTGATGCAAAAATTTGTAAAGTCAGCCAATCTGAAATTTCAAACAGGTGAAACAAATGCTTTAGAAAAAACAATTGCATTGGCGAAACAACAAGAATTAGAGCAAAAAATAAAGCAAAATAAAACACAAATCGCCATTGAAAAATCAAAACTAAAAGCAATTTTAGATTTAAAAACAGAATTTATCGCAACGGACACTTCATTTGTGCCGTATCCCGCTATGGCGAAAGTTGATAGTTCAATGGTAAAACAAAACCCAATTGTTCAATTAGCAGATCAACAAGTTAAAATTGCAAAAGCCAATCATAAAGTAGAAAAATCAGCATTGTCTCCAGATTTTTCAATAGGTTATTTTTTGCAATCTATAACAGGTATTCAAGATGTAAGCGGAACACCAACATATTATAATAGCACACCTCAATTTCAAGGTGTTGTAGTTGGTTTGTCTGTTCCAATATTTGCAGGAAGTAGTATCGCTAGAGCAAAATCTGCAAAAACAAATATTGAACGAGAACAGAAAAATGCCGATTATATAAATCAGCAATTTAAAAGCCATTTAGAACAACAATCTGAGCAATTAGTCACGTATGCTTCTTTAATAGATTATTATAAAAATACAGCGATGCCAAACGCTAATTTAATAATTAAAAATGCAACAAAAGCATATCAAAATGGTGATATTTCTTATGTAGAATATGTTCAAAGTTTAGAAACAGCAAGTCAAATTCAATTAAATTATAGCGAAGCGATTTATAATTACAATCAAACTATAATTACAATTCAATACAGTATCAATCAATAATAAAAAGTAAAATGAAAAAATCGAATATAATATATGCATCAATAGTAGGAGCAATAATCCTTGCTATTATTTTATATTTTTCTTTGCGTCATACTGAAGGCGATGGACACGTACATACAGATGGTGAAGCTCATACAGAAGAAAGTCACTCTGAAGAAAAAGAGCCAACAGCAATTAAAGAAGTTGAATTAAATGAAGCTCAGTTTAATGCATCAAGTATAGAATTAGGTACTTTTTCAGATAAAAATTTAAGTGAAGTAATTAAGGCTAACGGCTATACGAAGTTGCCACCACAAAATCAAGCGGATGTATCTGTTTTTACTACAGGAATTGTAAAAACAATAAATGTAATCGAAGGACAAAGAGTAAGTAAAGGACAAACTATTGCTACAATTGAAAGTCCTGAATTTACTAAAATTCAAGAAGCATATCTAACTTCAAAAAGTAATTTAGAGTTTCTAAAATTAGAGTTTGAAAGACAAAAAACATTAAGTGATGAAGAAGTAAATTCTAGAAAAGTTTTTCAAAAAACCAAATCAGATTATGAAATTGAAAGAGCTAGATTTAATTCATTACAAAAGCAATTGAATACTTTACACATTAGTGGTAATGGAAACACTACGGCAACTGTTCCAGTTGTTGCTCCAATTTCAGGAAATATTACAGAAATTTATATTAAAATTGGTAGTAATGTAGAAGCAGGTAAACCCTTAATGAATATAGTCGATAATTCTAAATTACACGTAGATTTATTAGTATACGAAAAAGATTTATTCAAAGTAAAACAAGGTCAAAATGTTCGTTTTATCTTAACTAATCAAGGTAATACGGAAATTAATGGAAAAATATTTAGTGTTGGTAAATCATTCGAAAACGAAACAAAATCAGTAGCTGTACACGCTGATATTTCAAACTTTCAACAAAAATTAATTCCAGGAATGTATGTAAATGCTCTTATTGATGCAGGAGCAAATACAGTGAAAGCTTTACCTTCAGAAGCAATTATAAAAGCAGATGGTAAAGAATTTATTTTTGTCTTGGAAGAAGGTCACAAAGAAGAAGTAGCTCACGATGAAAAAGACGGACATAATCACGAAGATGGAGACAAGCACGAAGAAGTAGAAGGAAAAACATTCCACTTCCAACGTATTGAAGTAAAAACAGGAACTTCACAATTAGGATATACACAAGTTACCTTACTTCAAAAAATTGAACCAAACGCAAAAATTGTCTTAAAAGGAGCATACTACATTCAAAGTCATTTACTGAAAAGTGAAGGCGGTGGCGGTCACGCACATTAATAATTAATTTAACTCTAATAAACATAAAAAATGAAGAAATCAATTTTAATAATAGCTTTTGCTATTGCAACATTTAGTACAGTTTCTTGTAACAAAAAAGAAAATACAGAAGCTACAACTGGACACGAAGGACATAATCACAAAGAAGGAGAAGCTCAAAAATTAGCTTACGAATGTCCAATGGATTGTGAAAAAGGTAAAACGTACGACAAAAAAGGAGCTTGTCCAGTTTGTAAAATGAACTTAGTAGAAGTCAAAGCTGATAATCACGACGGACATGACCATTCAAAAGAAAATCACGACGGACATGATCATTCAAAAGAAAGTTCAGAAGAGAGTCATGAAGGGCATGACCACTAATTAGCTTAATTATAATGAAACTAAAAACAAATATAGATAAATTAGGTACAATAGGGCTTTTCATCACAGCCCTATTCTCTCCCTGTTGCTTTCCCTTATTTGCTTTTGGAGCATCCGCACTTGGATTAGGTAGTTTTGAGCTTTTTGGAGGATTGACAATGTGGATTTTTCAAGCGATGGTTTTAGTTTCAATTGGAGGACTTTACATTTCTTATAGGAAACATCTTTGTTTGTATCCTTTATTAATTGCTATTCCGAGTGGAATAATGATTTTTTTCGCTTATTATTTTAGTGAAATGGAAAATCCAACTTATTTAATTTATATTGGAATGTTTGGTCTTCTTATCGCAACAATCGTAAATTATTATCGAAATAAATTGCACAGAAACTGTAAAACTTGCACAATCTATGAAGGAAAGACGGTTGAATTAAAATCAACTTTAACTTGTCCCAATTGTGGACATAAAAAAGAGGAACTAATGCCAACTGATGCTTGTCAATATTTTTATGAATGTGAGAAATGCAAGAAAGTACTCAAACCATTAGAAGGTGATTGTTGTGTTTATTGTAGTTACGGTTCAATAAAATGCCCACCAATTCAAGCAGAGAAAAACTGTTGTTAAATAGAAAATTAAATAAAATAAATTTATAATTATGAAAAATTCAATTTTAAAATCATTAGTCTTAGCTGTATCATTATTTTTCTTTTCAAATTTTGTTTCAGCACAAAAAACTACTCAAAAAGTTGCTATCAAAACTTTTCTTCATTGTGATCATTGCAAAGAATGTGAAACCTGTGGTTTGAAATTCAAAACTGAAATGCTAAAAATAAAAGGGGTGAAAATGTATGAATTAGATGATAAAGCAATGACTTTTACTATTTATTACAATTCAAAGAAAACAACTTTACAAGAAATTAAAGAAGGTATTTCTAAATTAGGTTATGATGCAGATGAAGTTAAAGCAACAGTAGAAGGAATTGCGTCTTTGGATGGATGTTGTAAAGCTTAGCTTTTTATAAATTGTATGATAGTAGTAGAAAATTTCAATCAAAATTTGAATAAATGCTGTTAAATAAGAGAATATCAATTTTCACATTTTTAAAACAAATAAAATTTGATATAACTGCCATTTTAATTTATGCAATAGTAATTGGGATTGCGGATCAATATGGTTTTCTTTCAAAAATAGAAATTCCTATTGGCGTAAATGCCATTATTGGAACAGCATTATCCTTGCTGTTAGCTTTTAGAACGGCGCAGGCATACGAAAGATGGTGGGAAGCAAGAATAATTTGGGGTGCAATTGTAAACGATTCGAGAACTTTAATACGTCAAATTAAGCAATTTTTACCTGAAGAAAATACTAAAATTGTAGAAGAATTTGCTTATCGTCAAATAATTTGGTGTCATGTATTGGGTGAAACATTACGAAAATTAGCTTATTCAAAAAAAGTATATGATTATGTTAAAGAGTATAATTTATCAGAAAAAAACATACCAAATGCAATAATTAATCAACATAGTGAAGCACTATCCAAACTCGATATTGGGGATTTAAAGCAAATACAAATTGACAATACGTTAAGTAGATTGTGTGACGCAATGGGAAAATGTGAGCGAATTAAAAATACCGTTTTTCCAAAATCATATAGTTTACTAGTTCATTTTTTAATTTATGTTTTTGCAACACTTTTACCTTTTGGACTAGATGATAAATATGTTTTAGTAGAAATATTTTTAACAGCTTTGATACCCATAATATTTATAGCTATAGAAAGAACCGCAATCATATTGCAAGATCCTTTCGAAAATGCAACAACCGACATACCCATGACTAATCTTGCTACGACAATAGAAATAAACATTAAAGAGTTGATAGGCGATAAAAAATTACCTATTCAGGAAAAACCAAAATCCTTTTATATCATGTAAGCTAATAATTATTTATTGAATAAAAACGTTTCAAAACTTTAAAATAGTTGAATTATGTTACAACTTTTAGATTTTACAGGAGAGAATATTATAGCTACAAGAGCTGATGATCTTATGGGTATAAAAGATTATGAAAAAATTCATCCATTTATTCATAATATCATAAATAAGGGTAAAAAAGTGCGATGGTATTTTGAAATGGATGATAACTCTGATTCCAATTCTACAGGTTTTTGGGAAGACGGAGTCATTGAAATTAATTATGGCAATATGAAATTTACACACTCAAATGATATAGAAATTATTGCTATTGTGGGCGATAAAAAATGGGAAAAGTGTATGCTTTCAATTATGAAACCATTTACAAAGGCAACTCTTAGGTATTTTGAATTATCAGAAAAAGAAAATGCTAAAGAATGGATTATGTATGAAATCAATTCAAGCAAAACTATAACTAAGTAAAAAATAGTTTTCAATCAAATAATTTTTATTTAAAAATATGACTATGCAATATAATTTGGCAATCATTGGTTCAGGACCTGGCGGATATGTAGCTGCTATTAGAGCTGCACAATTAGGACAAACAGTTGCCTTAATCGAAAAATACAGCACTTTGGGTGGAACATGCCTTAACGTAGGCTGTATACCATCAAAATCATTACTTGATAGTTCCGAGCATTTTTTTAATGCACAGCACACGTTTGCTGAGCATGGCATAAAGACAGGAACGCTTGAAGTAGATTTTACGCAAATGATAACCCGAAAAAATACAGTTATCAAAAAAATAAATGACGGACTTCATTATTTAATGAAAAAAAATAAAATTACAGTTTACAATGGTTTAGGTTCTTTTGTGGATAAAAACACCATCAAAATAACGAAAGCTGATGCTACTGAAGAAAGCATAACTGCTGACAATATTATCATTGCAACTGGTTCAAAACCGACCGTTTTGCCCTTTATTCCTATTGATAAAAAACGAATTATAACTTCGACAGAAGCGTTAAGTTTAAACGAAATTCCAAAAAATCTAATCATTATTGGAGCAGGAGTAATTGGAGTAGAGTTAGGTTCTGTTTTCGCAAGAATTGGTGCTAAAATTACTTTTGTAGAGTTTGCTGATAGTATGATTGCTACGATGGACAAAACTATGGGAAAAGAATTGCAAAAAGCTATGAAAAAGGATTTTTCTGCAAATTTTTACCTCAATCACAAAGTAACCAAAGTAGAAAACTTTGGAAATGAAGTGCTTGTAACCGCCGAAAGTAATGGGCAGACAGTTGAGTTAAAAGGGGATTATTGTTTGGTTTGTATAGGCAGAAAACCATTTACCGACGGATTAAATTTAGAAAGTTTAGGAATTGTTTTAAACAAAGGACAAATTCCAGTTGATGAAAAAACATTGCAAACCAGTATTCCAAATATTTATGCCATTGGCGATGTAATTCGTGGTGCAATGTTAGCCCACAAAGCCTCAGAGGAGGGTGTTTTGGTTGCCGAAATTATTGCTGGACAAAAACCACATATCAATTACAATCTTATTCCAAATGTTATTTACACTTGGCCAGAAGTTGCCTCTGTAGGTCAAACCGAAGAGCAATTAAAAGAAAAAGGAATAAATTACAAATTAGGAAGTTTTCCTTTTAAAGCGCTAGGTAGAGCCATAGCCAGTGGAGACGAAGATGGTTTGGTAAAAGTTTTAGCCGATAAAATAACTGATGAAATACTAGGTGTTCATATTATTGGAGCAAGAGCAGCAGATATGATTTCAGAAGCGGTTTCTGCAATGGAATTTAGAGCATCTTCTGAAGATATTATAAGAACCAGTCATGCACATCCAACTTATACTGAAGCATTTCGTGAAGCGTGTATGGCTACAGACAACAAAGCAATACACATTTAAAAATTAAAATGAATTGATATACAAGAATTTATGGATATAAATGCAGAATTAATTATAGTTTTAAAACTTATAGTTTCCTTTTTGCTGGGCGCTTTTATTGGTTTAGATAGAGAGAAGCATGGTCGTGATGCAGGAATAAGAACCTATGCAGCAGTTTGTATTGGCGCAACCTTGTTTACAGCAATTACTGCTCATTTGGTAAGTAATCCAGCTGATACTTCAAGAGTAATTGCAAATATTGTAACTGGTGTTGGCTTTCTTGGGGCAGGAATTATTTATCGTAATTCTAGTGCAGGAACATCGCATGGCTTAACAACAGCAGCAACAGTTTGGTGCACTTCGGCCGTTGGAGTTGCCGTAGGATTGAATATGTTTATTATAGCAATAATAGGTTCGGTTGCCTTGTACTTTTTACTTTCATTACATCATTTAAATTGGTATATTAAATGGAAAGAAAAAATGATTAAAAAACATGGAGAAAAGCACGATAATGATTAATAAATAGAAAAAAAATGTCAACACAAAATGCAACATCAGCGGGGAATAAGCACAAAAAATCCATCAAGATAGTATTTGCCATAACACTAACCTACTTTGTTATTGAAGTAATTGTAGGTTTTATAACCAATAGCTTAGCCTTACTTTCAGATGCTGCACACATGCTAACCGATGTTGCAGGTCAAGCACTAGCGCTTTTTGCCATTTGGATGGCTTCAAAGTCTAGGAATAGTAAAAAATCATATGGTTATTTAAGAACCGAAATATTTTCTTCTTTAATAAATGCTATTATACTCATATTTATTTCAGGATATATATTGTATGAAGCTTGGCAAAGATTTGAAAATCCACCTGCGGTAGCCGGAGTTCCCATGCTTATTGTCGCTTCAATTGGTTTAATAATCAATTTAATTTCTATGAAAATTTTGCGTGCAGGGTCAAAAGAAAGCATCAATATTAAAGGAGCATTTTTAGAGGTTGTAAGTGATATGTTAAGTTCTATAGCGGTCATTATTGCAGGGATTATTATTTTGGCAACAGGATGGTTACTAATTGATCCAATCATCAGCGCATTAATTGGTTTATTTATTTTGCCAAGAACATTTAGTTTACTGAAAGAATCTATTGATATTCTTTTGGAAGGAGTTCCAAAAGATGTAGATTTTTATGCAATAGAAAAATACATTACCGAAAAATCAGGTATTGATTCAATTCACGATTTACATATTTGGTCACTAACCTCTGGCGTAAATGCGCTAAGTGGACATATTATCATGAGACCAGAAAAAACAATATCAGAAATGAATGACATCATTTTTGAGATAAAAAAAGAATTAAATACAAGTTATAAAATAAATCACACTACCTTAGAAGTTCACTTAAACAAAGAGGATTATCAACCGAATAATATATGATTTAAACCGATTTAATTTTTACAATAGTGACATAAAAATTACATCTATGCAATGGAACATCATAAATAATTTAGAAAACAAACAACTGACTCAATTGTTACACGGCGCATTTCAACTGCTTTCTGTAATAAAATATGGCAATTATACTATATGTAGGTATAGACTATTATATTTGTAGTCTTCATTCAATTTGACAAGAAAATAAAAAAATAGAAAACATGAAACATCAACATAAATACGATGCAAGTGGCAAACAGCTATGTTGCACATTGGAAGAAAAAATAAATAAAAAAACTGAACATCATTCTGATGATGACGGTCATGACCACGACCATTCAAGCGAGGAAAAATCTACCTTTCAAATGTTTTTACCAGCAATAATAAGTTTTGTTTTATTAATGGTTGCTATTGGTTTTGATAACTATTTTGCTCCAACTTGGTTCACAGGTTGGGTACGAATTAGTTGGTATATTATAGCGTATGTTCCTGTGGGTTTACCTGTTGTCAAAGAAGCTTTAGAAAGCATTCGAAAAGGTGATGTGTTTTCAGAATTTTTATTAATGTCAATTGCAACAATTGGAGCATTTGCAATTGCTGAATTTCCAGAAGGAGTTGCTGTTATGTTGTTTTATGCTATTGGTGAAATATTTCAAACATTGGCTGTACAAAGAGCCAAAGCAAATATCAAATCTTTACTTGACCAACGACCAGACGAAGTTACAATTTTAGAAAACAATGTGGCTAAAACTATAAAAGCATCATTAGCAAAAATTGGAGATATTATCCAACTCAAAGCTGGAGAAAAACTAGGTTTAGATGGCGAATTACTTTCTGACACTGCTTCGTTCAATACAGCAGCACTTACAGGAGAAAGCAAACCCGATACCAAAACAAAAGGCGAAACTGTTTTAGCAGGAATGATAAACCTTAATTCTGTTTGTCAAGTTAAAGTTACAACTGCTTATACCGATAGTAAACTGTCAAAAATACTTGAAATGGTGCAAGATGCAACAGCAAAAAAAGCACCAACAGAATTATTCATACGCAAATTTGCAAAAATTTACACACCAATTGTAGTGCTTTTAGCTATCTTAATTTGTGTCGTTCCAATGCTTTTTGTAGCTGATTATCAATTTAGAGATTGGTTATATCGCGCATTAGTTTTCTTGGTTATATCTTGTCCTTGTGCCTTAGTTATTAGTATTCCATTAGGATATTTTGGCGGAATTGGAGCTGCTTCTAAAAACGGAATTCTTTTCAAAGGAAGTAACTTCCTTGATGTTATGGCTTCGGTTCAAAATGTTGTAATGGATAAAACAGGTACAATGACGGAAGGAGTTTTTAAAGTGCAAGAAGTTATTTTTAATTCCGATTTCAACAAAGATGAAATCTTGCAATTGGTAAATGCTTTAGAAAGTCAAAGTACACACCCTGTAGCAACTGCCATTCATCAATTTGTTGGAAATGTTGATAGTACTATAACACTAAAAGATGTAGAAGAAATATCAGGACACGGATTAAAAGCCTATGTAAATGGTAAAGAATTATTAGTGGGTAATTTCAAACTAATGGATAAATTTTCTATTGCTTATGACGTTGACCCGTCGAGTATAGTTTATACTTTAATTGCTGTAGCTTATGATAAAAAGTTTGTAGGTTATTTAACTATTGCTGACAGTATCAAAGAAGATGCACAAATCACAATTGACAAACTAAAAGCACTAGGTATAAAAACCACAATGTTGAGTGGCGATAAAAATACAGTAGTTCAATTTGTAGCTCAAAAACTTGGAATTACAAATGCTTTCGGAGATTTACTTCCAGAAGATAAAGTAAATAAAGTAAAAGAAATCATTGATAAAAACGAAACTGTAGCTTTTGTTGGCGATGGTGTAAATGATGCACCTGTAGTTGCTTTAAGTAACGTAGGTATTGCAATGGGTGGTTTAGGAAGCGATGCAACTATAGAAACCGCAGATGTTGTTATTCAAGATGATAAACCAAGTAAAATTGCAATGGCAATAAACATAGGTAAGAAAACAAAGAAAATTGTGTGGCAAAATATAGGCTTAGCATTTACAGTAAAAGCTGTTGTTCTGATTCTTGGGGCAGGAGGTTTAGCCACTATGTGGGAAGCCGTTTTTGCAGATGTTGGGGTGGCATTATTGGCTATTTTAAATGCTGTTAGAATACAAAGGATGAAGTTTTAAAGTTAATTATATAGTACAAAAAAGATGTTTACTATTTTAAGTAAGCATCTTTTTTTTGTATATATTCATTATCTCATTCAGCTTCACAAAAATCGTTTCTAATCCAAGTATTATTAAATCCATTGATGCCGTTTGCTTTATTTTTCTAATTAATTTATTTTAAAATAAAATAGGAACGCTACCGCTAAAGTCTTTTCGCCCACCCAGTCCAACGCTCCCCGCCGCACAAGTGGTTTTCCCCACCGCCATCAGCACTTGTTTTCCCCATAGTAAGTCAATAAAAAAAGGCTCCCTGTTTTCCCAACCCCTCGCGCACAGTCCGCCTTTTTTTATCCACTTACTGCCCAACTCAAAAAACAAGAACTGAAACCCAACGCGCAAACCACTCCCAAGCTATTATTACATAATAAACCTTATAATTCATTCCCAACACCCCACGCAGTCCCCCTGAAAGTTATAAGGGTTATTATGTAAAATATCCGCGCCCAGCCGCACCCACCCGAAAAAGAATAGGAACGCT
>NZ_JAYRPD010000016.1:0-20897 GCF_041911335.1 Flavobacterium sp. | reverse complement strand
ATTAAAGAAAATGGCTATTATAAACCGAAGAAATGAGTACCAAAAATCAAAATTAACAACTAATCAAAAAAATCTTTTATCTTTGAATTATTAACTAAATACTCTCTTAGCAAAAGTCCAATTTAGTTTGAAGACGTACATCTAAAAAGTAATACTTTTTTCATTTTTTATAGTTTGATAATTAGTTTATAGAATCACAAATTTAACAAAAATTTAAAGCTACACACTTTTTTTTTAATAATTAACATTTGCAAATAAAATCTAAAGTTTATTATTTATCTTTGCAACACTTTAAAATTGCTATTAAAACTAATTAGTTAAGATGATACAAAACGAGGATTTTCAAGATGAATTAGGAAACGATCATATTGCAACGAGTGCTCAAACTCCAATGCGCAATGACGCCTTTGCTATTTCCGATGAAGAAAAAATTGAATTGATTAAAAAAGATGTTGAAAATATTTTAAACACACTAGGTTTAGATTTAACAGACGACAGTTTAAAAGGAACACCTAATCGTGTAGCCAAAATGTTTGTAAAAGAAATCTTTGGCGGTTTAAATCCAAACAAAAAACCAAGTTCTTCTACATTTGACAATAAATATAAGTATGGTGAAATGTTAGTTGAAAAAAACATTGTGGTTTATTCAACTTGTGAACATCATTTATTACCTATTGTAGGTCGCGCTCATGTGGCTTATATTTCTAATGGTACCGTTGTAGGTTTATCTAAAATGAACCGAATTGTTGATTACTATGCTAAAAGACCTCAGGTTCAAGAGCGTTTGAATATTCAAATAGTTCAAGAGCTTCAAAAAGTACTAGGAACTGAAGACGTAGCGTGCGTGATTGATGCGAAACACTTATGCGTAAATTCTAGAGGTATCCGCGATATTGAAAGTAGTACAGTTACGGCTGAATTTGGCGGAAAATTTAAAGAAGATAAAGTTCGTAGAGAGTTTTTAGACTACATCAAATTAGATACGCAGTTTTAATTTAGAATTTTGATATCAGAATTTTGAAATAAATCATCACAAATATTGAGCAATCACAAAAATGGAATTATATAAAAATCAAACGTTAAAAATATACAACACGCTTTCAGGCGAGAAAGAGACCTTTACTCCTATTCATGAAGGAAATATTGGGATGTATGTTTGCGGCCCTACGGTTTACAGCAATGTGCACTTAGGAAACGTTCGTACGTTTATGAGTTTTGATGTGATTTTTAGATATTTATTACATTTAGATTATAAAGTTAGATACGTTAGAAACATTACCGATGCCGGTCATTTAACCGATGATGGTGATGTGGATAACGACCGTTTTGTAAAACAATCGCGCTTAGAAAAATTAGAACCTATGGAAATCGTTCAGAAATATACGGTGGATTTTCACAAGGTTTTGGATACGTTTAATTTTCTTCCGCCTACGATTGAACCAACTGCAACGGGACATATTTTAGAGCAAATTGAGTTAACTCAAAAATTAATTGATACTGGATTTGCTTATGAAAGCAATGGTTCGGTTTATTTTGACGTGTTTGCTTACAACCAAAAAGGGATGAATTACGGTGAATTGAGTAACCGTAACATCGAAGAACTTTTTGCTAACACTAGAGATTTAGACGGACAAAACGAAAAGAAAAATCCGCAAGATTTTGCGCTTTGGAAAAATGCTTCTCCAGCACATATTATGCGTTGGAACTCGCCTTGGGGTGAAGGTTTCCCGGGTTGGCATTTAGAGTGTACAGCGATGAGCACGAAATACTTGGGCGAAACTTTTGATATTCACGGTGGTGGAATGGATTTGAAATTCCCGCATCATGAGTGTGAAGTGGCACAAGGAAAAGCATGTAACGGTCATTCGCCAGTGAATTTTTGGATGCATACCAATATGTTAAGCATGAACGGTTTGCGCATGAGTAAATCGACAGCAAATTATATTCTTCCGATGGAATTGGTTACGGGTGAAAATACTTTTTTTGAAAAACCTTTCGCACCAAATATTGTTCGTTTTTGTTTCTTACAAGCGCATTATAGAAGTGTTTTAGATATTTCAAACGATGCGATGTTAGCTAGCGAAAAAGGATATTCTCGTTTAATGGAATCATACAAATTAATTCCAATGTTGAAAGCTGGCAATAGTTCTACTTTAGACATTGCAAGTTGGAAACAAAGTTGTTATGATGCGATGAACGACGATTTTAACACTCCAATTTTAATTGCACAATTGTTTGAAGGTGCGCGTTACATCAATTTGGTAAACGACGGAAAAGAAACGTTAACTGCTGAAGATATTCAACTTTTAGAAAATACGATTTCAAGTTTCTTGTTTGATGTATTAGGAATTAGTAACGAAGCATCCGGAAATTCAAATACAACTGAAAAATTAAGCGGTGTAGTTGAAATGTTAATTGGAATGCGAAACGAAGCCAGAGCAAACAAAAATTTTGCTTTATCGGATCAGATTCGCGACCAATTATTAGCTTTAGGCATTCAATTAAAAGACGGAAAAGAAGGAACTAGTTTTACCTTTTAAATATTAATTATCGTTGTCATTCTGAACTCGATTCAGAATCTCTTTTATCTTCAGATTTTTTTAGAAGCTGAAACGAGTTCAGCTTGACAGAGATAGCAGTTCGTTTTAATCAATAATTATGTGTAGCCAACACCAATCTAAATATCCAAAAACACTAAAACAATGGTTTGTTTATCCGTTTGTTTTATTGGTTCGATTTTATCAGGTTGGGATTTCACCTTTTACACCGGCTACTTGTCGTTTTGAACCTACTTGTTCTACTTATACGATTCAAGCTTTGCAAAAACATGGTTTATTTAAAGGTAGCTGGTTAGCTTTAAAACGTATTTTCAGTTGCCATCCTTGGGGAAGAAGTGGTTATGACCCTGTTCCTTGATTTTTTTACACAGAGTTACACCGAGTTTTTTTGATTTTGATTGTGTTGAGCGGAGCTGCACAGAGCGTTTCACTTTACTAATTTTTAAAATTATTTAAATTTCTTAAATCTGTGTTCCTAAAATTGAATTTTGAACTTGAACTTGTTCTTGTACTTGAAAATTTCTTATCGGAATTTTAACAAGTTTCCCAATAATAATATTTATTTTTACGCTTTAATCAGAAACAAAAATTATGATTCACGCACTCAATATGGTTTGGAATCCTTCGGAAGGGATTGATTTAGGATTTTTCATGTTACGTTTTTATAGTCTTTCTTGGGTATTGGCTTTTGGATTAGGCTGGTACGTAATGAAACCTATTTTCATAAGAGAAAACGAATCGGTAGAATCTTTAGATAAGTTATTTGTTTACACTTTGGTAGCCACTATGTTGGGAGCTCGATTGGGACACGTAATTTTTTATCAACCAGAATTATTTCACCAAGACCCGTTGAGTATTTTATTACCAATTAGCACTAAACCTACACTACATTTCACTGGTTTTGCTGGATTAGCAAGTCATGGTGCAGCAATTTCTATTATTCTAACCATGTTTTACATCCAAAGAAGAGTAATCAAACGTTCGTTTTTATGGATTTTAGACCGAATTGTAATTCCGGTTTCTTTAGGTGCTATTTTTATTCGTTTAGGTAATTTCTTCAACTCAGAAATCGTTGGAACTGAAACTAGTTCAGCATTCGGAATTAAATTTTTAAGAGATAAATATAGTACTAACGATGCTATGCAAATTACACAGATTGGAGACAAAAACGAAGCTTACAATACTATTGCTACAAATCCTCAATTTGCAGAATATTTAGCTGCTGTTACACCAAAACATCCAGCACAATTATACGAGGCTATCTGTTATGTTTTTGTTTTCGCTATTCTAATGTTTTTATATTGGAAAACCGAAGCAAGAAATAAAGCGGGTTACTTATTTGGATTGTTCTTAATTCTACTTTGGTCGATTCGCTTTGTGGTGGAATTTGTTAAGGAAAGTCAAGGTGGATTTGAGCAATATCCAATCTTTAATGCGCTTTCAACAGGTCAATGGTTGAGTATTCCGTTTATATTTATTGGATTTTACTTTGTTTGGAAAGCAAAAGAAGTTAAAGAAGCCTAATGAAATTACATATACAAAAAGGCGGTTAGAAATTCTAACCGCCTTTTTTATTTTTGTTTTTCAACTACAATTCCAACACCGAGAACATTCGGCAAATAAGGTCCTGAAAATTTACTTTTAACAGCTACTTTATATTTTCCTTTTTCTAAATTTTGAAAGGTTTTTATGGTTTGAAATACATCGCAAACATCTCCTGAACAATCGCCTAAATCCTTTCCAGAATCATCAATTAGTTTCATTGTAATAGGAAGCATTTCCGTTTTACCATCAGGAGCTGTAATTTCGACTTCTAAAGGCACTTCTTTAAACTGAAAACCTATTACATGACCGAAATGTAGTTTCAAGTCACAGATACCTTCCGATTGCGTATTTTCGAATTCAAACACTCTAACATCAGATGCATCCCAACGATTATTATCAAAACTGGAATCAAAATCGTCATAGACTTTGTTCTTATTACACGATAAAAACACAAACAATAACGCAATCAAAACAAATTTAGATTTCATAGTTTTCAAATTTAGAAATATAAATATAAAAAAAGTCCTGACATAAATCAGGACTTTCTTATATATCGAAACTAATTAATTAGTCTTCTTTTTTAAACTCAGCCATTTTACGACCTTCTTTTTCACCAATTGCATCAGCCATTGCAGGAGTTGCAACGAATAAAGATGAATACGTTCCTACTAAGATACCTACTAAGATAGCAAATACGAAACCTCTGATCGTTTCACCTCCAAAGATGAAGATAGCCACTAATACTACTAAAGTTGTAGCAGAAGTATTGATTGTTCTACTTAATGTGGTATTTAATGCTTTATTTACTAATCCTTTGAAATCTGGTGATGAGTTGTAATCTAAGTACTCACGAACTCTATCAAATACAATTACCGTATCATTCAACGAGTATCCAATTACCGTTAGGATAGCTGCAATGAACGCTTGGTCAATTTCCATGTTAAACGGTAAGAATGAATATCCGAAAGAGAAAATTCCTAATACTATAATTACGTCATGCGCAACTGCTGCAACCGCACCAAATCCAAACTGCCATTTACGGAAACTAATCATTAAGTAAACAAACACAACAAATAATGATCCTAAAACCGCCCATAAAGAGTTTGTTTTAATATCTTTTGAAATAGTCCCTGTAACTTTTGCAGATGATAAAATACCTACTTTTTTACCTTCATAAAGGTTTGCAAACTTATCATACGTTAAATCAGCTGGTAAATATTTCTTTAAACCTTCGTATAATTTTTGGTTTACTTCTTTATCAATTCCTTCACCTTCTTCATCAACTTTATATTTCGTAGTAATTTTTAACTGATCGTTTCCACCGTATACTTTTGCTTCAGCACTTCCAAAAACAGCTACTAAATCAGCAGTAACTTCTGGAGCAGAAACAGCTTTATCAAAACGAACTTGGTACGTTCTACCTCCTACGAAATCTACACCTTGATTCAAACCTTTTTTAGTTAATGAGAAAATACTCAATACAACTAAAATAGCAGAAACTACATAAGAAATTTTCTTTTTACCTAAGAAATCGATGTTTAAGTTTTTAAACCAATTTTTAGTTAATGAAGTTGAATAAGCTAATTTTTCATTTCTACTTAAACTCCAATCTAAGAACATTCTAGTTACAAAAACCGCAGTAATAACAGATGTGAAGATACCAATCAATAATGTTGTAGCAAAACCTTGAATTGGCCCTGTACCAAATACTAATAAAATAATAGCAGTAATAGCAGTAGTTACGTTAGCATCAACAATTGAAGACATTGCTCCTTTCCATGTGAAGGCATAATCAGTAGCTTCTTGTACCGATTTACCATTATCTAATTCTTCTTTTGCTCTTTCAAAAATGATTACGTTAGCATCTACCGCCATACCAATCGTTAATACGATACCCGCGATACCCGGCAATGTTAATACAGCACCAAAACTTGCTAATGTTCCAAAAATGAATAAGATATTTACTAATAACGCCAAGTTAGCATAGAATCCTGTTTTACCATAGTAAACTACCATCCATAATAATACTAATGCGAAACCAATAACGAATGACAACATACCATTATCGATAGCTTCTTGTCCTAATGATGGACCTACCACTTCTGACTGAACAATTTCTGCAGCAGCTGGTAATTTACCTGCTCTTAAGATATTTGCTAAGTCTTTTGTTTCTTCAATTGTGAAGTTCCCAGAAATTTCTGATTGACCTCCTGTGATTGCTCCTTTACTTACACCAGGTGCAGAGTAAACGATATTATCTAATACAATGGCAATTGCATTTCCTTGTTGCGAAACTGCCCCTGTAATTTGCTCCCATTTTCTTGCACCATTTCCATTCATTTGCATAGAAACAGCTGGCTTACCTAATTGATCAAAAGTATCTCTTGCATCAACAATTACACCACCACTTAAAGGAGCTACATTATCTCTTGTTCCTTTTAACAAATATAATTCTGTTTGATCTGGCGTTTTTTCGTTTGTCTTACCCCATGCAATTTTCACATTGGCAAGATTAGCAGGAATTAAAGCCTTAATATCATCTCTTTTGAAATAAGAGTTGATTTTAGCAGTATCTTTTGTATTAAAAACACCAACAAATGGAGAACCTTGCATACCTGGAGCAACCATTTTACCTAAGAAAGGACTATTTAATGCTGCAGTAGAATCTGCTTTGTCTGTTAATAATGAATCAATTCCAGAAGTTTTTACAGGTGCTGCTTTAACAGCTACTTCTGTTTTCTTTAATGCCTCTTCAACAGCCATTAAATATTGTCCAACTTCTTCAATTTTATAAGTTTCCCAAAACTCTAATTGAGCCGTACTTTGTAATAATTTTTTAATACGATCTACGTCTTTAGCACCTGGTAATTCTACCAAGATTCTTCCAGAATTTCCTAATAATTGAATGTTAGGTTGAGTAACTCCAAATTTATCAATACGCTCTCTTAATACTTTGAAAGCACTTTCTACTGATTCTTGAACTTTTTGTTTGATGATTGGCTCAACTTGTTTGTTAGTCATATCAAACTTAATAACTTCATCAAGGTTTCTGTTTCCAAAAACATCAGCCGCAGCTAATTTCACATTTGCAGCATTAGCAGCTTCAAAGAAAGCATCGATATAATCTTGATTTCCTTGTTGGTTTGCTTTTGCATCAGCAAGTGCTTTGTTAAAAGCTGGATTCTTAGAATCATTAGCCAATCCTTTTAAAACATCTTTAACCGAAATTTGAAGAATAACGTTTAATCCTCCTTCTAAGTCAAGACCTTTATTGATTTGTTGTTCTCTAACTTTGTTGTAAGTAAATCCAAAAATAGGATATACTTCTTCTTTACCGATAGAATCTAAATAACGTAATTCTTTAGCTGTATCCCCTTTTGCAAAAGCTTTTGCGTCAGAAACTACACTATTCGCTACGAAAGTAAAAGAAAGCTGGTAAACACATACCAAAGCAAAGATAATTGCGAAAAATTTAATAAGTCCTCTATTCTGCATTATTCTAAAATTTATTTATTCTATTTTATAAAAACGGACAAATATATAATTTACAATAGGATTTAGCAATTTTATTTTCGATTAAAGCAACCTTTTTACCTAAGTTTCACCACAAAAACACATTATTCCTTAAAAATGAAACACTTGCAACTTAAAAAAGTATTTCACAAAACAGAAAATATTGTTGAAAACTCCAATCTTTAGAAACAAAGACCATTTAAAAATAATATTTAAAAAATGATTATAACAAAAAAAAACTGCCAATTTCTTGACAGTTTTTCAATTTTATTTTGATGTGAAATTACAATACTGATTTCAAATCGGCATTCATGTTACGAACTGCATCTGCACTCTTAGCAAACAATGCTTTTTCAGCATCATTCAATTGCACATCAACGATTTTCTCAATACCGTTTTTACCAATAATACATGGAACTCCCATACAAATATCTTCTTGTCCATACTCACCTTCTAAGAAAACTGAACATGGAATCATACGTTTTTGATCGTTTAAAATACTATCTACTAAATATGCTACAGAAGCTCCTGGCGCATACCAAGCAGAAGTCCCTAATAAACCTGTTAAAGTAGCACCACCCACCATAGTATCAGCAGCTACTTTATCTAACTCAGCTTGAGATAAGAAATTAGAAACTGGTACACCATTGTATGATGCTAAACGCGTTAATGGAATCATAGTAGTATCACCGTGACCTCCAATTACCATACCTTGAACATCGTTAGCTGGTTTATCTAATGCTTTTGATAAGAAATATTTGAAACGAGAACTATCTAAAGCTCCACCCATTCCAATTACTCTATGCTTAGGCAATCCAGTAGCTTTTAATGTTAAATAAGTCATTGTATCCATTGGATTTGACACCACTACAATAATTGCGTTTGGAGAATGAGTTAATACGTTATCAGCAACCGATTTAACAATTCCTGCGTTGATTCCGATTAATTCTTCACGAGTCATTCCAGGTTTTCTTGGAATACCTGATGTAATAACCACTACATCACTTCCAGCTGTTTTAGAATAATCGCCAGTTGTACCACTTAATTGTGTGTTAAAAACTGTTGTTGTAGCACACTGCATAATATCCATCGCTTTACCTTCTGCAAAACCTTCTTTGATGTCTACTAATACTACTTCGCTTGCGATTCCTCTGTACGAAATAACATCTGCACATGTTGCACCTACGTTACCCGCACCTACTATTGTTACTTTCATTTTGTTGTGTATATTAAATATTTATATAAAATTGAAATTCAACATTTTTTCATTTACAAATTTACCAAAAAGTATTGATTTACGCATCAATTTTTGCGTAAGCAGCATTTTTCTCGATAAATTCTCTACGTGGCGGAACCTCATCTCCCATTAACATAGAAAACACTCTATCTGCTTCAGTTAAACTATCAATAGTTACTTGGCGAAGCGTTCTATATTCAGGATTCAAAGTTGTTTCCCATAATTGCTCTGCGTTCATCTCTCCAAGACCTTTATAACGTTGAATTGCAGCACTTCCTCCCATTCTTTCATTAGCTAAATCACGTTGATCATCGTTCCAAGCATATTCTTTTTTGTTTCCTTTTTTAACCAAGTATAAAGGTGGTGTTGCAATATACACGTGACCACCTTCAATTAATTCTTTCATAAATCTGAAGAAGAATGTTAGAATTAATGTTGAAATGTGAGAACCATCGACATCGGCATCACACATGATTACTACTTTGTGGTAACGCAACTTAGAAAGATTTAAAGCTTTACTATCTTCTTCGGTACCAATGGTAACTCCTAAAGCGGTGAAAATATTACGAATCTCTTCGTTTTCAAAAACTTTGTGATGCATTGCTTTTTCAACATTTAAAATCTTACCACGTAATGGCAAAATCGCTTGAAAAGCTCTGTCACGACCTTGTTTTGCAGTTCCACCTGCCGAATCTCCCTCGACAAGGAAAATTTCACATTTTGCTGGATCTTGTTCTGAACAATCTGATAATTTTCCAGGTAATCCACCACCACCCATTACGGTTTTACGTTGTACCATTTCACGTGCTTTTTTGGCAGCGTGACGTGCTTGAGCAGCTAAAATTACTTTTTGAACAATGATTTTTGCATCATTTGGATTTTCTTCCAAATAATTTTCAAGCATTTCAGCCACCGCTTGTGAAACAGGAGAAACTACTTCTCTATTTCCAAGTTTCGTTTTCGTTTGACCTTCAAATTGAGGTTCCGCAACTTTTACCGAAATAATTGCTGTTAGACCTTCACGGAAGTCATCTCCAGAAATTTCAAATTTTAATTTATCTAACAATCCAGAAGCATCTGCATATTTTTTCAACGTACGCGTTAATCCCATACGGAAACCTTGCAAGTGCGTTCCTCCTTCGTGAGTGTTGATATTATTTACATAAGAAAATATATTTTCTGAATAACTTTCATTGTAAATTAAAGCAACCTCAACAGGAATTTCACCTTTTTCATTTTCCATCGAAATTACATGACCAATGATTGGCACACGATTTCCATCTAAAAACTTAACAAATTCTTTTAAACCTTCTCTCGAATGGAAAGTTTCTGTTCTTGGTTGTCCTTTATCATCAATATCACGTTTATCGGTTAAAGTGATAGTAATTCCTTTATTTAAGAAAGAAAGCTCACGTAAACGAGACGCTAATGTATCGTAAGAATACTCTAAAGTCTGCGTAAAAATAGTTCCATCAGGTTTAAAAGTAACGATTGTTCCTCTCTTATCTGTAGTTCCAATTTGCTTCACTGGGTAAAGCGCTTTTCCTCTTTCGTATTCTTGTTCGTAAACTTTACCTTCTCTATGAACCGTAGCTCTTAAGTGATCAGAAAGCGCGTTAACACACGATACCCCAACTCCGTGAAGACCTCCAGAAACCTTGTAAGAATCTTTGTCGAACTTACCTCCTGCTCCAATTTTAGTCATTACAACCTCAAGTGCCGAAACGCCTTCTTTTTTATGTAAATCAACTGGAATTCCACGTCCGTTATCTTCAACAGAAATAGAATTATCTTCATTAATGGCTACATAAATAGTGTCACAATGTCCTGCTAAAGCCTCATCAATTGAGTTATCTACAACTTCATAAACTAAATGGTGTAATCCACGAACTCCAGTATCTCCAATATACATGGAAGGACGCATTCTTACGTGCTCCATTCCCTCTAATGCCTGAATACTGTCTGCCGAATAACTACCTTTTTTATTTTCTTCACTCATAATATTTGTGCTAAATAAAGTATTTTTAATATGAACAAATATAGGTAATTAGATAAAAAGAAGAAACAAAAACGAACTTAACACAAAGGCAAGTTATCAACAATTGTTAATTTTTGACAAAAGTGGCTTAAATCAAATAAAAACCACCTTAAATTTAATTTTTCATGATTTTTTAATTCCCTCAAAACAGAAGAAATAAAAAAAACCTCTTTAAAACGCAATTAAAGAGGCTTTTCAAAACAACAAACCTAATAAAAAATACTAAACCACTTCTTTTTCTACCGCAATTGACACATCTGCTTTTACGTGAGCTGCATTTGCTCTTCCGCTTGGATCTTGGTTTTCTTGCCATTTTGGAATCCATTTGCGAACCGTTTGTGCAGCACTTTCTTGCGGAAAATGCTTTTGAAATATCCTTCTGTAATAAAACGCCTCTTTTGTAACTGGCGTGTTATAAGGAAAGAACAGTTTTGCTTTTTCAAATTCTTCATCCGTTACCTGACTTGAACAATACTCGATTAAAGCATCAATCCAGTTGTAACCTACTCCATCAGAAAACTGTTCTTTCTGACGCCATAAAATCTCTTCGGGTAAAAAGGGTTTTTCGGGTGTATCGAATGCTTTTCGTAAAATATATTTTTCAATTCCGTCATACGTTTTTGGCATTTTCTCTTCAGGTTGAATCTTGATTGCTAAATCCAAAAATGCTTTATCCAAAAACGGAACTCTTGCTTCTAATCCGTGTGCCATAGTTGATTTATCCGCACGAAGTAAATCGGCAGTAAATAACTTTTGAACGCGTTCGATGGTTTCTTTTTGGAAATCTAACACGGATGGCGCATTTCGGAAATACAAATAACCTCCGAAAATCTCATCCGCACCTTCGCCTGACAACACCATTTTGATTCCTTTTTCTGTAATTGCTTTCGACAAGAAATACATTGGCGTACTGGCACGAATTGACGTAACATCATACGTTTCCAAATGCCAAATCAATTTATCCAAAATCTCTATTCCTTGTTCGACTGTGAAATGAATTTCGTGATGTGTAGTTCCAATAAAATCAGCCACTTTTTTAGCAGCCACTAAATCGGGAGCCGAAGCATCTAATCCGATAGAAAACGAATGCAATTCTTGTCCGCTACCTTCTAACAATCTTGACGTGATGGATGCGATTAAAGAAGAATCTAATCCACCAGAAAGTAAAACTCCAAAAGGCACATCACACATTAAGCGTTTTTCTACCGCTTGTGTCAAACTTGATTGTAAAGCTTGTAAATCTAGTTTTTCAACTGCTTTTTCGTGCGCTTCCCATTCTGGTTTGTAATATTTTACGAAACCTGTTTTTTCGGTGTAATAATGCCCAGGAGGAAAGGTCGAGAATGACTTACATTGGTCGGTAATCGCTTTCATTTCGGAAGCAAAAAACATGCGTCCTCTTTCATCCATTCCGTAATACAAAGGTTTTACTCCAAGTGGGTCGCGAGCAACGATATAATCATCGCCATCGATAACTACTAGAGCGAAAATTCCATCTAACATATCGCAGAAATCGTAACCAAACTCTTCATACAAATGCACTATAACTTCTGAATCTGATGTAGTTCTAAACGTGTGATGTTTTAAAGTCGTTTCTCTTAATCTTTTGTGATTGTATATTTCGCCATTATGCACCATCCAAGCCGAAACAGTTCCTTGAATGGGTTGTTTTCCTGTGTGTAAATCGACAATTGACAAACGCTCGTGCGCCAAAATATGTCCTTTCTCGGTTACATGAATATCACTTTCATCTGGACCACGATGACTCATTCTTTTTGACAATTGCTGCACTAATGCCTCTTCTTTTCCT
Organism: Flavobacterium sp.; assembly: GCF_041911335.1. Classification (GTDB taxonomy): domain Bacteria; phylum Bacteroidota; class Bacteroidia; order Flavobacteriales; family Flavobacteriaceae; genus Flavobacterium. The sequence goes on along the minus strand of NZ_JAYRPD010000016.1, from coordinate 8,196 downwards.
TTTCCTATAATGGCTAATATTCCGCACATAACTTTTTAGTTTAAATATTTAAGAGTTAATAAGTTTAAGTGATATTTTAGATTCACTTAATTTGATGAAGCAAAATTGAATATTTAAGTTTAAATAATAAATCTTAAAATTAATTTTAGTTATAATTTAAAACTAAATAACGATTTTTTAATTAAATCAGAAACTTTAAAAGTGGTTTTGAGTTTGTTTTGGTTACAAATCATAAAAAAACCACTCGAGTGAGTGGCTTCTGTATTATTGAATTGTTTTTATTTGAAATCGATTGGTGTTTATTGCAATGACATCTCCGACACTTTTTCCCAGTAGCTGACTTCCTAATGGCGATTGTGGTGAAACGGCAATAATCGTTTTATTTTCGAGTTGGATTTTTGGTAAAGCGGCGCTGATATAAAATAGCATTTCATTGGTTTGAACTAAACTTCCCAGAGCAACTTTGGTGTGAATTGCACCCGCATCAATTTTATCAATGCTATTTTTTTGACCGATGATTTCTGCTAATTTTTGATTGAGTTTTTCTTGCTCTAAATGCATCATAGACAAAGCGGTTTCGTGCTTATCACCAGCCGAACCTTTCGCATCATTTTGTGCATCTTGAGCCAAATCAGAAATCATAAAACGCAATTCGTTTATTTTTTCTGATAACAGGTTTTGATAATGGGATTTTATTTTTTGTTTGAATGTCATGGTGAAAGATTAACCACAGAGGGCACAAAGAAGGCACTAAAGATGCGAGGATTATTGTTTTTCTACTATTTTTTCCAACTTAATTAACTTACTTTCATTATTTACAAAAGTAATTGTATCTGAAATATAATTTTCTTTGCAAAAAACAACAGTCATTTCTTTGTCACCAAAAGCAAATCCTGATATTTCATGAAATTCAAAATATCCTTGGTCATCAGAAAATCCTAAAGCATCAAACTTATTAATTTCTTTAATCAGAACATTAGAAATTGGTTTTTTAGATTCAGAATCAACAATCATTCCATCAATAGCTTGAAAGCCATCACAAGAAACCAAAAGAAAAACTGATGGAATAAAAACTTTAATATTTATTTTCATTTTTCATAATGTATGAGAAAATTTAACCCCAATGGGCACTTAGAATACGCTAAGGGACTTATGGATTATTGTTTTTCAATGATTTTAATTTCATCAAACCTGCCAACAAGAAAATCAATTTCATTAGAATCAAGATTATCAAGTATTTTAGTCAAAACAAAATACTTATTCTTTATTCTTTTTTCCATCCAAATAGATTCATAACAATTTACATTATCTCCTTCACAACATTTTTTTTTAAATATTTTTCTTTTTGAATCAAAATCAATTTCACAACTAACTAAGCCTTCATATTCAGCAATAGATTTATCAAATAAAAAAACACTAAAACAATCTTTTTGTTTTTCACTATTAAAATAACATAAATCATAATGATAACTTTTATCATCATTAAAAAATTTAGTCACTTCATATTCTCTATTACTTTTAAATTGAAATGAAATGCTATCATCATTAAAAGTATATTTATTAAAACCACACCCCATCAACAGAAAAATGGAAAGAAAAAAAAATAATCTCCTAAAATACTTTTTCATTTTATACTAATTGTAAGATATATTTTAACTTCGATGAATCTTTGATTTCAGTTTAACAAACGTTATTGGAAAAACTAATAAAACTACTTACTCAACTTCAAAATTCGTTGTTCAAAATTGAATATTCAACATTTTTAACTTGGAACTATGAATATTGAATATTGAAGTTTTAAAAATCAAACTTATAATTCGCTCCTAACAACACCTGAATTCCTTGTACTGGGAAATTTGCCCAGCGATTGTATTGTTGATTAGCTAAGTTATTTCCTTTTAAGAAAGCGGTTAATCGTTTGTTATATTTATACCCCACATGTGCATTTAAATCAAAAAAACTATCTAGTGTAATTTCTTTAGTATCAAAAATCGGAGGAAAAACAGCTGCTATAGATTGTATCGAAACTAAATCTTTTCTTTCTCCTACGAAGAAAATAGAAGCGCCAGCATACCATTTTTCGGTAATATCAATATCTAAAGTAGAGGTAATTTTCAATTGTGGTAAATTCCATGCTTCAGCTGCATTTTCTGTTGAGAAATTATTGTAAGTTCCATTTATTCCAAAAGTTACTTTTTTAGAAAAATCGGCTTTTAATTCACCGAAAATACTTAGTGTGTTTAAATCGTCATACACTACTCCGAATGAATTTCCGTAAGCATAACCGTTAGTATTCGTTCCTGTTCCATCAAAACCATTACTTACAAATAACGCTCGATCTCCTTGATTTTTATTAGATACTCTAACATTGAACGCAACCGAACTCGCTAATTTTCCTTTCATCCCAACATACAAATCGTATTTATTATCGGTTGGTGCAATTGACATTGTTGGCGACACGAACGGGTTTTGATCTACGAAATCTGCATACGAATTTTGCTCTAAATCTCCTTCTGCTCCAGCATAAGCTACTAAAATATCACCTACTAATTTGTATGACGCTTTAATATTTGGATAAACAAAGATTTTTCCATCGCTTTCTCCGTTGATTTTTGCAGTTGCATAATATACTCCAGCTCCAATTTGAACCGATAAATCATCTTGCTGATATAAAATACTTGGTTTTGTTCCTGCAATGATTGTACTATATTTTAACTCCGAATCAACATCGTACATTCTGTCAAAACTTCCACCTACATAATCCACTACGAAATCTGCTTTTACTTTTTGATTCATTACGTCGAAATCGAAATTTGGCTTGATGAAAAAACGATTTTCGCCCGAATCCAATCCATCAGAAAAACGTTTGAATTGCATGCTAGCATCATTGAAAATTCCGTCTTTGAAACTCATTTTTCCGCCAAGTGCAATCGTATTGTATGTTTGTTTGGAGTCGATTCCTGCAATTGTAGTGTCATCAAAAACAATAGATTCTGTAGGTAAACCGTACCAATTGTAAATTTGGTTTTTTATGCCTAAATCTACATTCCAACTCATGTCGCGTTCACGAACTCCGTATGTAACATCTAAACTGGTGTTGTAGAATTTATCATCTAAAACCAAATCTTTAATTCCGCCTTGAGAAGACAAATGGCGTAACATTCCGCCTACATAATTACTTCGGCTTAAGTTTTGCGTAATGAACAATTCCGCATTGATAGTTGGATAATTTCCAAAACCTAAAGTAGCGTAATTGTTGTATAGTTTTTCTTTTTCGGTTTTATCCACTCCTGCAGCTTTTCCTTTTGCTGGCGTAAATGTTGATGCTACAGGAAATGAGAAGATGTTATACTGAATAGGTTCCTTTTTTTGCTCTTCTTCATCTTCTAAAACAGGTGTTTCTTTCACTTTGAAAGCGTCTGAAATAGTAGGTGTGTAGGGTTTTACAATGTTTACCACTTCCGAACCAATGTTTTCATCTTTTACTTGAGCAAATGAAAATTGAATTCCGAATACGACTAAAACTATGGCGATTATATTTAATTTCTTCATGTTCTATATTTTTAAATGAGATGCTAGATACTGAAACGAGTTCAGTAAGACAATTATCAAATTTTATTAGTTTGTGATTGATGAATTACGTTTTGCTTCTTCTCCTTTGATGAAATCCAGTTCTTTTTGCGCTTCTTCGATTACATCTGTATATTCTTTGAAGTTTTCAATTACACTTTCTAAAATGTATGTTGCTTGGAAACTATCTTTTAATCCGTAGAAGTTTTTCGCCATAACGATTAAACTTTTTGCTCCAAAATATTTATATCCTGAATAATCTTTAGCGATTTTTTGTACCACAACATTTGATGGTTCAAACTTACCTTCTTTGTTTTTGAAATACGCATCATAATACAAAGCTTCCGCAGCTAATTCTCCTTTTGCGATTTTTTGCAATTTAGCATAAGCTTCTTTCGCTTTAGCTTCATCATTCGTTTTGATTGCTGAACGCGCTACGATAATTTGAGCATCACTTTTAATTCTGTCGTCGATTTTGTCATTTTTCAACACTTTATCGGCATACACAACTGCATTAGTGAAATCTTGTTTTTCATAATACGATTTCATTAAATTAGATTGCGCATACGTTATATTTTGTGGAAAATCAGCTTCGGTTTCTAAACGTTTTAAAACTGGAATAGCACTGTCATAATTTTTAGCTTTCAAGTGTACTTGGCACAAACGCGCTAAAGCTTGCTCTGTAAATTCATTTCTTGGTTTAGCCACAACAAATTCATAATGTTTAACTGAATTTGCTTCTAAATTATCAGCAAAATACAATTGCGCTAAATAGAAATTCGCTTTCAACGCATGCAATCCATTTGGAAATTTGCTTACATAACTTGAAAATCCTGAAATCGCTTGTTTGGTGTTGTTTTGTAAGTATTGTTTTTCGGCAGATTCGTACGTATCATTATCTAAATCAGCATCTGAAACTTCTACAAATGATAAGGTTTTTACCCAAGCTGCATATTCATCTACTTGACCTTTATCTACATAAATCAAACGCGCTGTTGAAACGGCTTCGATAGATTCAGGTGAATTTGGATATTCCGCTACTACTTTTTTGAACTTCGTTAAAGCTAAATCTTCTTTATTCGAATTATAGTAAATCAAACCTTGTTTTAAAATCGCTTTTGCTACATACGAACTCGATTTGTATCCGTTGATTAATCTATCGTAAGTTGTAATTCCTTTATCGTTTTGGTTTTGATTCACGTAAGTATTTCCTAATTCATACAAAGCATCATCTGCATATTGCGAATTTGGAAACGTTTTGGAAAACTTCTCTAAATCTTCAATTTTACGATCTGGTTTGCTAACAAATCCATAGCTGATTCCTTTTTGGAAAGCTGCGTAATCAGCATCAACACTTTTCATATCAATCGCTTTGTTGTACGCATCCATAGCTGGCCAATATTTTGCTGCCATGAAATTACAATCACCTAATCTCAAATATGCATCGGTTAAACGAACCCTGTCATCTTTTGAAGATTTGGTATAAGCATCGAAATATTGAATCGCATTTTCATATTCTTTCAACTTGAAATACGAATATGCTAAGTTGTAATTTGCATTCTTGAATTCAGGTGTATTTGAAGCCTCAGCCGAATTTAAAAACTGTTTGAAACTCAATTTTGCTTCTTCAAATTGGTCTAAATTGTATTCGGTTTCGGCTTTCCAAAAAGTAGCTCTTGCTGTAAATTTAGCATCTTTATTTTCGGCTAACGATTTTTTAAATAAGGCATAAGCACCTTTGTAATCGCCATCGGTGTACAATTCTAAACCTCTGTAAAACGTTACTTTTTGATACGCTAATTTGTTTTCTGGAGATTTATTTTTCTCTAATAATGATAAAGCTTCTTTATAATTTTTTGAAGTGATATACGAACTAATCAACAACGTATTAATTTCAGATTTATATGGTGTATTAGGATATTTTGCCAAATAAGCATTCATGACTTCTGGAACCGATTTATATGGATTTCCTATTTCGTAACTTAATTTCGCATAATTCAAATACGCATCTTCTTGAATTTTTAGATCAAATTCCATTTCAGAAGCCGTTTTGAAAGCGTTTAAGGCTTGTTGCTTTTTATCGGTTTTTAAATAACTTTCTGCTAAATGATAATAGGCATTTTGAGCTACCGCATCATTTCCATCAATGATTTTATTAAATTGCGAAATTGCGTTTTCGTAATCCTTTTGTTGGTAATACGTGTAACCTAATTGATAAAAATCAGTGTTATTCCATTTTCCTTTTTTACCATTATATGCTAATAAATACGGAAGCGCTTTGTCGTATTGTTTTAGGTTAAAATAACTTTCTCCTATGATTTTCGACAATTCACTTTTCTCTTCTCCTTTCGATTTTGGCATTTGTTCTAAACCTAAATCGATGGCTTTTTGAAAATTTCCAAGCTTGAAATTCATATCCGCTTGAAAATAGCCCATTTTTTCTTTGTATTTGTCTTGGTCAGAAACTTGTTCGAAATATTGATTTGCGCTTTTGTAATCATCGGTTTCATAAGACATGTAACCAAGATAATATTTCGCCTGACTTCCAAAAGTCTTCGAATTCACTACTTGATTGAAGTATTTTGTAGCTTCTTTTGTGTTTTTAGCCGTGAAATACGCATACCCTTTCTGGAAATTATACTTTTCTCTTTCGGCTTGCGACATATTATTCGAATCCGCTTTGTCGAACCATTCTAATGATTTTGGATAATTTCCTTGATCAAAATAATAGTGAGCAACTTCAATATACGCTTGATTTGTTTTCGTACTCGTTGGATAATCTTCCACAAAACTTTCTACCAAAACGTCTGCTCCCATTTGGTCCAAGCGAATCGCACAATTGGCAATATAGTAAGCACAATCCGATTCTACTTCCACATTATCGGTTTTCGATTTTACTTTATCGAAAAGAATTTGGGCTGCTTGATATTGCTTGTCTTTGTACAATTCTACCGCGCGATTAAACTCCGTTAATTCGTGCGTGTAAACAGAAGATTGTTGGGCTAAAAGTGTTCCAGAAAAAAACACCATTAAAAAAGAAAGTTTTAAATACTTTATCATGTGATTCGTTATTTATAAGTTCCAAATATAAGGCTAATTGTAAGTATTAACGAAGCTTCTTAACATATTATTGTACAATTTTTGAACATAGTTTTTAACCAAATACAATAATTTTTATCGAAATTGATTTAAAATTTTGAATCAGAAGTTTAAGTTATTACTTTTACATTTTAAAATCCAATTTATATATGTCGCAATCAGTTCTATCCTTAAAAAATGTAACGATTTATCAAGATAAAAATCCAGTTTTAACCGATGTAAATATCGATGTAAAACACGGCGAGTTTATTTACTTAATTGGCAGAACAGGTTCAGGAAAAAGTAGTTTTTTAAAAACGCTTTATGCTGATTTGGCTTTGACAGATGGCGAAGGAAGCATTGTGGATTATGATTTAACAACTTTAAAAGAAAGTGACATCCCTTATTTGAGAAGAAAGTTAGGAGTCGTTTTCCAAGACTTTAAATTACTTTCTGACAGAAGCGTAAAAGAAAATCTTTTATTTGTTTTGAAAGCAACAGGCTGGTCAGAACAAGAAGAAATGGAGGTTAAAATTGAAGAAGTTCTAGATAAAGTAGGCATGAAAGGTTTTGCTTTCAAAATGCCACACCAACTTTCAGGTGGAGAACAACAACGTGTAGGAATTGCTAGAGCTTTATTAAACGACCCAGAAATCATTTTAGCAGACGAACCAACAGGAAACCTTGACCCACAAACCAGTGTTGAAGTTATGGAAGTACTTAGAAAAATCAACGCAAACGGAAAAACCATTTTAATGGCGACTCACGATTATGCTTTAGTTTTAAAATATCCTTCAAAAACCTTGAAATTTGAAGGAGGAAAAATGTTTGAAGTAGTTCAAAGAACGGTGTAATGTTATCAATTTTAATTCCCACATATAACTACCATGTTTATCCATTAGTTACGGAATTAAAAAGTCAGGCGGATGCATTAGGTATTGCTTATGAAATCTTAGTTCAGGATGATGGCAGTTCTTTATATTTAGAAGAAAACAGAAAAATAAACGATTTAGCAAATTGTTCTTTCCATGAAAATAAAGAAAATTTAGGTAGAAGTAAAACTAGAAATTCATTAAGTAATCAATCAAAATATAATTGGTTATTATTTCTTGATTCAGATACTTTTCCGAAAAATTCTGATTTTATTCAAAATTACATTCAAAATATTTCATCAAATACGGGAATTATTTATGGAGGTATTGAATATCAGAACGAAAAACCAGAAAAAAATAGAATTCTTCGCTGGGTTTATGGAAAAGAAAGAGAAGCTTTATCTGTAAACAATAGAAATAAAAATAAATATCTTTCATTTTTGACTCTTAATTTTTTAATCAATAAAAATGTTTTCAAAAGTGTAAAATTTAATGAAAATATACCAAATCTTAGACATGAAGACACCTTGTTTTCATATGATTTATTTAAAAATAATATACCAATAGAACATTTAAAAAATGTTGTAATACATAATGGGCTAGATGAAAATATAGTTTTTTTAAAAAAATCTAAAGAATCGATTGAAGGTTTACTTTTCTTACTAAACAATAATTT
>NZ_JAYRPD010000015.1:0-36664 GCF_041911335.1 Flavobacterium sp. | reverse complement strand
ATTGTAAAAAAAGCTGAAAAACCACCAGAAAAAAACATTTTTTCAACAGATAATTTTATCAATCAAACAAAATTAAGCATATAAACAAAGGGATACAGAAGTTTTTTTTCTATTTTTGAAAAACTTTCGGATAGTAGTGTTGGTAAATTTGAGTATAGAAATTTAAAAACCAACCCTATGATTACAAAACACCAATTAACACTAGATTTTCCAGAATTTGAAGCAAAAATTCATGATTTAAAAGTAAATGATAATCACTTCAAAAATTTATTTGACAAATATGATGAATTAGATCATGAAATATATAGAATTGAAACTGATTCAGATCCAGCTTCTGATGATGCATTAAACAGCCTTAGAATAGAAAGAGTTAGAATAAAAGATGAAATTTATCAGTTCTTACTAAACAATTAAATAAAAAGCCACAATTAAATTGTGGCTTTTTATTTAGCTATTCTAAAACTCGATTTATTTGAACAAAGCGTCTTTTATAATAAGGTTCCTCCGTAGATGAAATTATAACTCCAGCCTGCACTGAGGAATGAATAAATTTAATTTCATCGCCGTTAATTTCGGTAATCATTCCCACGTGATTGATACTTCCTCTACCATTGGTTGTAAAGAAAATTAAATCGCCTTTTTGAGCCTGGCTCCTATCAATTTTATAACCCGCACCAACTGCCATTGAGCTTGAAGAACGAGGCAAAGTCATATCAATATGTTTAAAAGTAGAAAACATTAAACCGGAACAATCAAAACCAGCACTCGTAGTTCCGCCACCTCTATATCTAGTTCCAATGTGTTGCGAAGCTTTCGCAATTAAGAATTCGGCTTTAGACATATTTTCTGGAGAAAGCTCTTCAACATCTTTAGGACTACTTACAATCTCATTTTGATGTTTTGCTAATTCTCCATCTCCTTTTTTAATTACAACTTCATATCCGATTGGTAAATTAGCAATAATTTCAGGATTCATTTCTTCTAAATCCTTCACACTAACTTTATACTTTTTTGAAAGTCTATATAAAGTTTCGCCTTTGGCTACGGTGTGTACCTTATTTCCTAATTCATCCGTACATAAATTAGCATCCATGTTCGTTGGATTGGATACTTCAGCAACTACTGTTTTTGTTTCTTTAGGCTTATTTTCTTTAGGAGTTTCTTTTTCTTTTGGAGCTTCTTTTACTTTTTTTGCAGAAACAACTATTTTATCTCCAATTTGTATCGACTCAGGCTTGATATCTGGATTTAATTCTTTTAATTTTTCTAAACTGATATCGTACTTTTTAGCAATCTTATATAGTGATTCACCCGATTCAACTATATGAGTTTCTGTAGCATTCTTAGATGAAGAAACTTCTTTATTACTCTTTGATTTTGATTTTCTGTTGGGAATTAACAAAACAGTTTTTAACTGTAGTAAAGTACCTTTCGATTTTGGATTTAATTCATAAATATCAGATTCCCTAACATCATACTTTTTTGCAATGGAATAAATGGATTCACCCGAAACCACTGTATGTTTAATTGTCTTTTGAGAAAAAACAACACCACTACTGAAGAAAAGAAAAAAAGTTATAGTTTGGAATAATTTCATTTAGAATTAATTTAGATGAATTGTAGCTAATTGATGGTCGCAAGATAAAAAAAACTCCCTTTAAAAAGGGAGTTTTAACATTATTTTAAATTTAAATTACGCTTTTCCTGCTGCAATTAAGTTCAAAGCAGAACCTGCCACAAACCATCCAATTTGACTTTCATTATAAGTGTGATTCGCTAAAATTATATCTTTAGAACCATCAGCATGAACAAATTCTAAAGTTAATGGTTTGCCTGGTGCAAATTCTGTCAAATCTAAGAAGTTAATTGTATCGTCTTCTTGAATTTTATCATAATCTGATTCATTTGCAAACGTTAAGGCCAACATTCCTTGTTTTTTTAAATTCGTTTCATGAATACGAGCAAATGATTTTACTAAAACCGCTTTTACACCTAAGAAACGTGGTTCCATAGCTGCGTGCTCACGTGAAGAACCTTCTCCGTAATTATGGTCACCAACAACAATGGAAGGAATTCCTGCTGCTTTGTAAGCTCTTTGTACTTTTGGTACTTCATCATAAACTCCTGTCAATTGATTTTTAACTGAATTTGCTTTTCCATTGAATGCATTTTCTGCACCAATTAACATGTTATTCGAAATATTATCCAAATGTCCTCGGAAACGCAACCATGGACCAGCCATCGAAATATGATCTGTCGTACATTTTCCGAACGCTTTGATTAACAATTTGGCACCTGTAATATTTTTACCATCCCAAGCCTCAAAAGGGGCTAATAGCTGTAATCGGTCTGAAGTTGGAGAAACCACAACTTCTACGCTAGAACCATCAGCTGCTGGCGCTTGAAATCCTGGATCTTTTACATCAAAACCTTTAGTTGGTAATTCATCTCCGAAAGGCGGATTCAATTTTATCGATTCTCCTTTATCATTTATCAATGTATCCGTTATCGGATTAAAATCTAAACGACCCGAAATTGCTAAAGCCGCTACCATTTCAGGAGAAGTTACAAAAGCATGCGTATTTGGGTTTCCATCTGCTCTTTTTGAAAAGTTTCGGTTGAACGAATGCACGATGGTGTTTTTTTCTTGTTTATCTGCTCCTTCTCTATCCCATTGTCCAATACATGGTCCGCAAGCATTAGTAAACACTTTGGTTCCCATTTTTTCGAAATCGGCAATGATTCCATCTCTTTCAATCGTGTAACGAATTTGTTCCGAACCCGGATTGATTCCAAATTCTGCTTTAGGCGAAATTCCGTGAGCTACGGCTTGCCTTACAATTGAAGCAGCACGTGACATATCTTCGTAAGAAGAATTAGTACACGAACCGATTAATCCCCATTCTACTTTTATTGGCCAACCGTTAGCTTCGGCTTCTGCTTTCATTTTGGAAACTGGCGTTCCTCTATCTGGAGTGAAAGGCCCGTTGATATGCGGTTCTAATTCTGAAAGGTTGATTTCTATTAATTGATCGAAATAGTTTTCTGGATTCGCATAAACTTCGGCATCAGCTGTTAAATATGAAGCTGCTTTGTCTGCAGCATTTACAACATCCTGACGACCAGTTGCCGCTAAATATCTTCTCATAGAATCGTCGTAACCAAAAGTTGAAGTTGTAGCTCCAATTTCAGCTCCCATATTACAAATGGTTCCTTTTCCAGTACAAGACATTGCTTCTGCTCCTTCTCCAAAATATTCAACGATAGCACCAGTTCCTCCTTTTACAGTTAAGATATCAGCTACTTTTAGAATTACGTCTTTAGGTGAAGTCCAACCGTTTAATTTACCCGTTAGTTTTACTCCGATTAATTTTGGAAATTTTAATTCCCAAGACATGCCTGACATTACATCAACTGCATCTGCTCCACCAACACCAATGGCTAACATTCCTAAACCACCTGCATTTACGGTATGAGAATCAGTTCCAATCATCAGTCCTCCAGGAAAAGCGTAGTTTTCTAAAACGATTTGGTGAATAATTCCTGAACCGGGTTTCCAAAAACCAATTCCATACTTGTTTGACACTGATGATAAGAAATCGAAAACTTCTTTTGATTGTTTATTTGCCAACTCTAAGTCTTGTTTGGCACCATTTTTTGCTAAAATTAAGTGGTCACAGTGAACCGTTGTTGGAACCGCTACTTTACTCTTTCCTGCATGCATGAATTGCAATAATGCCATTTGTGCTGTTGCATCTTGACAAGCCACTCTATCGGGAGCAAAATCAACATAATCTTTACCTCTTGCGAAAGCTTGCGTTGGCATTCCTTCCCAAAGATGCGAATACAAAATTTTCTCAGACAAAGTCAATGGACGCCCAACTATATCACGAGCTTTATCTACTCGTTCTGCCATGGTGGCGTATACTTTTTCAATCATTTCAATATCAAATGCCATAGTAATTTATTTTGTTTGTTATTTAATCCCACTAATTTACAAAAAATTGAACAGATAAAAACAAAAAAGCCCAAGTAAAACTTGAGCTTTTCATTTTGATATTATAGGTTTAATTATCCTACTAACAATTTATGCGATGGAGCAAACTTAGTTAAGTTGATTCCTTCTACAGCTTTTTTATATTCTTCAATTGAAGGTGTTCTTCCTAAAATTGTTGACAATACTACAACTGGAGTAGATGATAATAAAGATTCACCTTTTTTCTCTGCAGAATCTTCTACTACACGACCTTGGAATAAACGTGTTGACGTTGCCATTACTGTATCTCCTTTAGAAGCTTTTTCTTGGTTCCCCATACAAAGGTTACAGCCTGGACGCTCTAAGTACAACATGTTTTCATATTCTGTACGCGCAACTGCTTTTGGTGCATTATCATCAAATTCGAAACCAGAATATTTTTGTAATACTTCCCAATCACCTTCTGCTTTTAATTCGTCAACGATGTTGTATGTTGGAGGAGCCACTACTAGAGGTGCTTTAAATTCTACTTTCCCTTGTTGTTTTTCGATATTTTTCAACATCTGAGCTAAGATTTTCATATCTCCTTTGTGAACCATACAAGAACCGATGAATCCTAAATCTACTTTTTTATCTCCTCCGTAGAAAGAAAGCGGACGAATTGTGTCGTGAGTATAACGTTTTGAAACGTCTTTATTATTTACATCTGGGTCGGCAATCATAGGCTCAGCAATTTGATCTAAATCAACCACTACTTCAGCGTAGTATTTTGCATTAGCATCTGGACGTAAAGCTGGTTTTTCACCTGAACGGATTTCCGCAATACGTTTGTTTGCCTTATCAATTAATCCTTGAAGCACACGGTTTTTGTTGTCCATGCCTTTATCAATCATGATTTGGATTCTACCTTTTGCAATTTCTAATGATTCGATTAACGTTTCATCTTCAGAAATACAAATAGATGCTTTTGCTTTCATTTCGGCAGTCCAATCGGTGAATGTAAACGCTTGGTCAGCAGTTAAAGTTCCAATATGAACTTCAATAATTCTTCCTTGGAAAACGTTTTCACCACCAAATTGGTGTAACATTTGCGCTTGTGTAGCATGAACTACATCGCGGAAGTCCATATAATCTGGCATGCTTCCTTTGAAAGTTACTTTTACCGATTGTGGAATTGGCATTGAAGCTTCTCCAGTTGCTAAGGCTAGAGCCACAGTTCCTGAATCTGCACCAAAAGCAACACCCTTAGACATACGAGTATGAGAATCTCCACCAATAATGATAGCCCATTCATCAACTGTAATATCATTTAATACTTTGTGAATTACGTCGGTCATTGGATGATAAACACCTTTTGGATCACGTGCTGTAATCAATCCGAAATCATTCATGAACTGCATTAATTTCGGGATGTTGGCTTGTGCTTTTTTATCCCAAACAGATGCTGTATGACAACCTGATTGGTAAGCTGCATCAACAATTGGAGAAATTACAGTAGCTGCCATTGATTCTAATTCTTGAGCGGTCATTAAACCTGTAGTATCTTGCGAACCTACGATATTTACTGTTACACGAACATCAGAACCAGCATGCAACACTTGTTTTGAAATGGTTCCAACTGCATTTTTGTTGAAGATTTTCTCAACCGCAGTTAATCCTTGACCTTCATTGTGAATCTCTTTTGACGGAGCATATACAAGTGGCGCATCAATTCCTAAAGTTTTAGCAGCAAAAGTTTGTAGTTTTTTACCAAAAACAATAGCGTAAGAACCACCTGCTTTGATAAATTCCATTTTTTGTGGTGTGAATGATCTTGAAATATCAATCAATTCTTTATCACCATTGTATAATTTTTTAGTTTTTGTATTGATAGTTAAAACTGTTCCAGTTGCAACTGAATATACTTGTTCTAAAATTGGCTCTCCATTTTCATCGCGAACTAATTCACCATTAGCATCTGTTTTTTTAACCCAGTTTTTTAAATCGATTCCGATACCACCAGTTACGTCAACTGTAGTAAGGAAAATTGGAGAAATTCCGTTTGTTCCACCTACGATTGGAGCGAAATTTACGAAAGGCACATAAGGACTTGCTTGTTTTCCTGTCCAAAGTGCTACGTTATTTACACCTGACATACGAGAAGAACCTACACCCATCGTGCCTTTTTCAGCAATTAACATTACCGATTTATCTGGATGTTGCGCTTGTAAGGCTTTAATTTCTTCTTGCGCTTGAGGTGTAATCATACATTTTCCGTGTAATTCACGGTCAGAACGCGAGTGCGCTTGATTCCCTGGAGATAATAAGTCGGTTGAAATATCACCTTCTCCAGCGATGAAAGTTACTACTTTAATTTCTTCAGCAACTTCTGGAAGTTTTGTAAAGAATTCCGCTTTTGCATAGCTTTCTAAAATGTCTTTTGCTACTGCATTTCCATTTTCATATGCTACTTTTAAACGATCCATATCGGCATCGTATAAGTAAACCTGTGTTTTTAAAACTTCAGCCGCTTGTTTCGCAATTGCCTCATCGTTTCCTAAAGCTAAATCCAACAATACTAAAATTGATGGACCACCTTTCATGTGTGATAACAATTCAAAAGCAAAAGTTGGAGTGATTTCAGCTACTGCTTCTTGACCTAAAATTATTTCTTTTAAAAATTTGGCTTTTGCACCCGCAGCAGGAGTTGTTCCTGGCAATGTATTATAGATAAAAAACTTCAAACAATCTTGTCTATTTGCGTTGTTTGTATCTTTGATTTGAGCAATGATTTCGTTTAATAAATCAGCACTATCAATTGGTTTTGGATGCAAACCTTGACCTTTTCTTTCTTCGATTTCTTTAATGTATTCGTTATAAAGATTCATTTCAGTAGCTAATGCCATACTATAAAATAAGTTAATTAGTGTTTGTTGTATATTTTGGTGGCACAAATTTAATAAATCTTAATCAGATTTAAAAATTTTTAATAAAAGGCCTAATTAAAAGAATTATTATTTATAAAGATTCTATTTTAGTATTTATTTTTCAATAAAAATGATTAAAACAAGAATATATTGAATAATTCGTAATTTAAAATCAAAGTTTTATCAAATTATCAAAAAACGATATTCATTTTTAAAATAGTGTCAAAATGAAGTGATAAAATTATCTTTTATCTCTCCAATTCATGATTGGTTTTTCATAGAATCGATATAAAAGATACGATGATAATAAAGTGATAAAAAGATAAACCAAAGTAAATAAATGACGCTCGAAATCTAACATTTGAGAAGTATCAAAATAAGTTTTTAAGAGTAATAAAATTATGCTGTAATGAAGTAAATAAATAGAATATGAAATTTTACTAATTAATTCTATAGGATATAAAATTGGATTCGTAAATGTTTTCCAATTTGAGAAAAAAGGCAACAAAAATGCGAAAGCGATTGAAGTAATTGGCAAATACAAAACGTTCCAAAAAAACGAATTTTGTTCGATTGTTAAATCCAGAGGAAGAATTCCGAACATTAAAAAGAATAGAATTCCAAATCCTATAAAAGCAAAAATAGTTTTTGACTTTTTCCAAAACTCACTAAAATTTAATGAAATCCAAGCAAATAAAACTCCGATCAAAATTGCATCAATTCTATAAATCAAAACCGATTTTAAATTTAAATTCCATTCTGTTAAATTCGAAATTGCATGTTGGGAATGATAGTAAAATTTATTCATCCAGAAAACTAGAATCAAAGCTACAATTACCAATAAAAACGCTTTTGATTTGTTTTTTACATTAACTAATCCAACAAAAAACAATGAAAATGGTAATAGTAAATAAGTAAATTCTTCAATAGACAAACTCCATGATTCCGGAAAAAAAGCAGGTGATTTTGAAGCAAAATTTTGTAAAAACACAAAGTAAATTCCGATATTTTCAATTGAAAAACCAAGAAAAAAAGCGATTCCAATGTTGATTAATAACACCAAATAATAATTAGGTAATGTTCGAAACCAACGTCTCTTTAAGAAATGAAAAACTGATTTTAAAGTAAAACTTTCGTTTACAAAAGTTTTGTATAAAATGGAACCTATCAAAAATCCGCTTAAAACAAAGAAAAGTTCAACTCCCCAAAATCCAAAAAGTTCAAATAATGTTGGGATAAACGCATTACTTTTTGGATAAATCCAAAGGATATGCGAGCAAACTACCATGATAATAGCCATAGCTCTCAAGACATCTAAACCAAAGATTCTTTGTTTTATATTAGGTTCCAAATTTGTTTATTGATTTACTAAAGTAATAAAAAAAGCTGTTTAAAACAGCTTTTTAATAATATCGTCTTCCGAAATTCCTTCGGCGTCTGCTTTATAATTTTTTACGATTCTGTGTCGAAGTATCCCAACAGCTACTGCTTTTACATCTTCAATATCTGGAGAAAATTTTCCATTGAAAGCGGCATTAGTTTTAGCTGCTAAAATTAAGTTTTGAGAAGCACGAGGACCTGCACCCCAATCAATATACGTCTTGACAAACTCATTAGATAACGGATTATCGGGACGCGTTTTACTTACTAACGAAACGGCGTATTCGATTACATTATCAGCTACGGGTAACTTACGAATTACATTCTGAAAATCGATAATTTCTTGAGCTGTAAATAAAGCATTTACCACAGGTTTAAAATCGGATGTTGTTGCTTTAACCACATTCACTTCTTCTTCAAAACTTGGGTAATCTAACTTAACTGCAAACATAAAGCGGTCTAATTGCGCTTCAGGCAATGGATATGTTCCTTCTTGCTCAATAGGGTTTTGTGTAGCTAAAACAAAATAAGGTAAATCTAATTTATAATGATGACCCGCCACAGTAACCGCTCTTTCTTGCATAGCTTCTAAAAGGGCAGCTTGTGTTTTTGGTGGCGTTCTATTAATCTCATCAGCCAAAATAATATTAGAAAATATTGGTCCTTTAATAAATTTAAACTTACGATTTTCATCTAAAATTTCACTTCCTAAAATATCAGAAGGCATTAAATCGGGCGTAAACTGAATACGCTTAAAATTCAAACCTAAAGCTTGAGAAATAGTATTTACCATTAAAGTCTTTGCTAAACCTGGAACACCAACTAACAAAGCATGACCTCCAGAAAAAATACTCATCACAATTTGATGAACTACTTCGTCTTGACCAACAATTACTTTTGCAATTTCTTGTTTAAGTGCTTTTTGTTTTTGAACTAATTCCTGAATGGCTGCTACGTCTGACATATTGAATTTAGAATTTAGAATTCGGAAAATTGATCTTAATTATTAAACCTCTAAAATAATAAAAAACCCTCTGAAAACTCAAAGGGTTAGTCAATTTATTTTTTTAACCAATTATTAGTAAAGTTGCAATCTTTATAATCATCTGAAATCTTAATGTAAGTTTCTTTGATTTTTTCTTCACTCCATTTTGCAATTACTTTAATTTGCTTATCTCTAAGAGCTAATTCTTTAATTTTTAAATAATCTTTAGAAAAATCAGCAGTATGTTCTTCTGTTCTATTGTTTACTGTAATGATTTTATAAAATTTGGCACCTCCTCCTTTTTCTTCATCTAAAATTGGTAAAGAAACATCACCATCTTTTAAAGAAGAAACCTGAGCATACAATGTAGGATCCATTTTTGTTAATTCAAAACGAGGCTCCATGGTTCTTGGGTTTAATAATACCCCACCATTATTTTTAGTTTCTTTTTCATCTGAAGATGATTTAGCAGCATCTGCAAATGTAATTTCTTTGTTTAATACTTTTGTTCGAATAGCTTCAATTTTAGCTTTAGCATCTTTCATTGCTTGAGTTGAAACTTTAGGAGACATCAAAATGTGTCGTAACTCTACTTCTTGACCTTTAATTTTTTCTACCATAATAATATGATATCCAAATTCTGTTTCAAATGGTTCCGAAATTTCTCCTTCAGCTAGGCTAAACGCAACTTCTTTGAATTCTTTAACAAATCCAGTTTTTCTATTAATTTTATAAAAACCTCCATTTGAACTTGACCCTGGATCTTCTGAAAACAAAACAGCTTTACTAAAAAAACTAGAACCATTTAGTACATCTTGACGAATTTCATTCAATTTATCAACAATTCTTTTCTTTTCATCTTCTGTAATAACTGGTTTAATTACTATTTGAGCTACTTCCATTTCCGCTCCAAAAGTTGGAATTTCATCAGCTGGAATTCCTTTAAAGAAATTTCTAACTTCTTCAGGAGTAATGGTAACTTCATCTACAATTTTCTTTTGCATCTGAGAAGTCAGCTTATTCATTTTGATAATTTCAAAGAAATAAGATTTAAACTCTTCTAAATTTTTTTTCTTATAAAACTTAACTACTTTTTCTAACGAACCTACTTGCTCAACCATAGCGTCAAGTTGTTCATTCATGTAGCTGTTAACTTCTGCATCTGTAACTACAATACTATCCTGAATAGCGTGGTGTGCATATAATTTATCTTCTAATTGTTTACCAAATAATTCACAACGTGTGATATTTTTGGTATCAATTCCTTGTGCTCTTAATTGAATTAATTCTAAATCAATATCGGAATCCAATACTACATAATCTCCTACAACTCCTATTACCCCATCCACTTTTTCTCGTTTTGTCTGTGCAAAAACGGTGGTTGATACTAAAATGAAAAGGGAAAAAAGGAATTTTTTATTTATAAATTTCATACTTATTGTCTTTGATAGCGTCATTGGTAATCTCTTTTTCTATTGTATTAATTAATTCTAACTTTCTATTATTTATTATAATTTGTTCTATTGTTGGTTTTAAAAACTCTAATGGTGTTGGACTGTCTTTTGGCAATACTTTATTTACCTTAACCAACCAAACCGTTGTAGAATCTGGATATTGAAAATTTATTCCACTAGAGATATATTTTTGCTTATTCTCTAAATTAATAAAAGGAATTTTTTCATAAACCTGATTAATATCCACCCAGATAGAATCATTAAAAGCATAACTTTTGAACTGAACTGCCATTTGTTCTAACTCCTTTCTATCTTTTTTGGTAAAGGAACTAAACTTTGATTTAATTTTCGCAAATTTTGGATTTTCTTTAACTAAATTGATATAACGCAACTTAACTAACTCCGATGAATTCTTGAAATACTGCTTATTTTTATTGTAATATGCTACAATTTGATCTTCAGTTACTACTGTGTCAATTTGTCTGATAACCAGATTCTCAAGATATGCTTTTGTATACAAATCTACTTTGTATTGTTCAATTAACGTATTGAATTCCTCAACTTGGTCTTTACCAATGTTCTTCTCAGCAGCTTCGAACAATAATTTCTGAGTAGCCCATCGGTCAATAAATGATTTAACAATAGCAATACTATCTTCTTTAGAAGTTCCTTTTGGAACCAAATTTAAAATATCAGATTCATATAAATAACTTTTACCCACACGAGCTATTGCTTTTGGTTCTCTAGGCGCTTTGAAATAATCACAAGAAGAAACCAATAGTGCAAGTAACATTATTTGAATCCAATACTTCATTCTAGTTATTCAATTGATTTTTTACTTTAGAAAACACCTCTTTATTAATGTTGATAGTAAATTCTTTTTTCAATTCATCCACCCAGTGATTCTCTAAATATTGTTGGTAATCACTAATTACTTTTCCTTTACACTCTGAAAGTTCTTTTGCTCCAGCAGGTTTTTCATCTGTTACATTTACCACAAAATAATACTTGTCTTTTGAAACAATAGAAGTTACACCTTTAGATAAACCATTAAATTGAGGCAATACATCATAATCTTCCTCATACATTCCTGATTTAGACATAACGTTGATTTTTCCGTCTTTGTTTAATTGCTCTTTAATGTACTCTAGTGATTTTCCTTTTTTCAAAAACTTTTGTGCTTTCTCAATAACTTTCACATCAGTAGATGACAAAATATCAACACTGTATCTTTTTTTCCATTGGTAATTTTTGATGTTATTTTTAAAAAAATCATTCAATCCAATGGTATCATTTTTTGCACGATTCCAAATTTCTTTTTCCATCAAATCAAAAAGCAATAAACCATCACGATATTCATCCATTACATTTTTGAATTCAGGAAATTCATTTTCTAAATTATCGTTGTAGTATGCAATCATTTGTTCGTCTACAAATTTTTCAAACAACTCATCAACCAATTTTGAAACCGGTTTTGTTTTAATATTTGATTTCTGTTTTGACGCAATAAAATCTAAAAAGATTGCACCAGTAACTTTCTTGTCTTTATTGATTGTTAAAACAACACCATTTAATTCTTTTGCTTTTTCAGGCACAACCCAAGTTTGAGAATAAAATTCATCATTTACTGTTCCTTTAATTTTAGCAATTAACTTAGCATCTTTCGTAAACGAATATTTAGATCTCACTTTTTTAGCTAACGAATTTGTAATTAATAACGAACGTTCATCGCGTTTAATTTTATCCTCTAGTTCAGCTTTCATTTCATCGTATGAACGAACAGGATGTTTTTCGATTAACTTCACAATATGCCAACCAAACTGCGATTCGAAAGGAGCTGAAATCTGATTAGGTGTTTTTAAATCAAAAGCAACATTTTCAAACTCTTCTGAACTCAATTGTCCCGAACCGAATCTTTGTAATACACCACCTTTTGGTGCTGACGACTTATCTTCTGAAAATTGTTGTGCTAAACTTTCAAAACTCTCTCCTTGTTGAATTTTTTTATAAATATCATTAATAGTAGCTAAAGCTTTTTCTTGTTGAGCAGCTTCACCTTGTTTCAATATCATAATATGAGCAACGGAAACTTCTCCTCTATTGACTCTTTTATCCACAACCTTAACTATATGGTAGCCAAAACGAGTACGAAACGGCTTGGATGCTTGTCCAACGTTAGTTTTATAAGCTGCATTTTCAAAAGGATATACCATTCTGAAAGCAGAAAAATAACCTAAATCACCATTATTTTCTTTTACTGAAGGATCCTCTGAAAATTGCTGAGCTACTTTCACAAAATCTTCACCAGCATCTAGTCTTCTTTTAATGTCTATAATTTTATTGTACGCTTTAAGTGTATCTTCTGCAGAAGCACCTTCGTCTACTAATACTAAAATGTGAGAAGCTCTTACTTCCTGTTGCATTCTATCATAAGCTTCACGAACTAGTTCATTCGTTACTTTGGAATCGTTCAAGTAGTTTTTAGATAATTGATTGCGATATGACTTCAATTCGTTTTGATAGTTCGTACCATTTTGCAAACCTAATTTATTGGCTTTTTCAACTTTTAATTTGTATCCAACAAATAAATCCAAATATTTCTCTAAATCCTTTTGAGAATCATCTTTTACTAAATCTAAATTTTTATTGTACACCCTAATGAACTCATCCGTATAATAGGGATGGTTATCAATAGAAAATAAAATTTCCTTGGTTTGTGCTAATAAAAAATAAGGTGCTATTAAAAAAACAAAAATAAGTAAGCGACTAATTTTCATAATTATTTATACATTTTAAGTTGTAATCGACAAAAATAACAATTCGAGACTATTCCACAACATTTATAATCGACTATTAACAGAAAATTCTTCAAAAAAACTTACTTTTGCACAAAATTTTGAATAATGAGTTTTATAGAAGAAATAGCAAGAAGACGAACTTTTGGAATTATCTCCCATCCCGATGCTGGTAAAACAACTTTAACTGAGAAATTATTGTTATTTGGAGGGGCAATTCAAGAGGCTGGAGCTGTAAAAAGTAACAAAATTAAAAAAGGAGCTACTTCCGATTTCATGGAGATTGAAAGACAAAGAGGAATTTCGGTAGCGACTTCTGTCTTAGCTTTTAATTATAAAGACAAAAAAATCAACATTTTAGATACGCCAGGTCACAAAGACTTTGCTGAAGATACTTTCAGAACTTTAACTGCCGTTGATAGTGTTATCGTAGTAATCGACGTAGCAAAAGGGGTTGAGGAACAAACCGAAAAATTAGTAGAAGTTTGTAGAATGCGAAACATTCCAATGATTGTTTTCATTAACAAATTAGACCGTGAAGGTAAAGACGCCTTCGATTTGATGGATGAAGTGGAGAAAAAACTAAAACTTCGTGTAACTCCTTTGAGTTTTCCAATAGGAATGGGATATGATTTTCAAGGAATTTATAACATTTGGGAAAAGAACATCAATCTTTTTGAAGGTGATAGTCGAAAAAACATTGAAGAAACAATTGCTTTTAACGACATCAACAGTCCTGAATTAGAAGGAATTATTGGTGAAAAACCAGCTAATCGATTAAGAGAAGAATTAGAACTAATCGATGAAGTATATCCACCATTTGATAGAGAAGAATATTTAGCAGGTGATTTACAACCCGTTTTCTTTGGTTCGGCTTTGAATAATTTTGGAGTTCGTGAATTATTAGATTGTTTTATTGAAATTGCACCAACACCAAGAGCAAAAGAATCGGATACAAGATTAGTACAACCTGATGAAACGAAATTCAGTGGATTTGTGTTTAAAATTCACGCAAATATGGACCCAAAACACCGCGACCGTTTGGCGTTCATCAAAATTGTATCGGGAACATTTGAAAAAAACAAACCGTATTTACATGTTAGACTTGGAAAAAACATGAAATTCTCAAGTCCGAATGCGTTTTTTGCGGAGAAAAAAGAAATTGTTGATATTTCTTATCCAGGCGATATCGTGGGATTACATGATACTGGAAACTTTAAAATTGGCGATACACTAACCGAAGGAGAACAAATGAACTTCCAAGGAATTCCAAGTTTCTCACCAGAACATTTTAGATACATCAACAACGCTGACCCTTTAAAATCAAAACAATTAGAAAAAGGAATCGACCAATTAATGGATGAAGGAGTAGCACAGTTATTTACCTTAGAAATGAATGGTAGAAAAGTAATTGGAACGGTAGGAGCACTTCAATACGAAGTAATTCAATACCGTTTAGAGCATGAATATGGTGCAAAATGTACGTATGAAAACTTCCCTGCTTTTAAAGCTTGTTGGGTAAAACCTCAGGATCCTAAAAACGTAGAATTTGCTGAATTCAAACGTGTGAAACAAAAATTCTTAGGTCATGACAAGTACGGACAATTGGTTTTCTTAGCTGATAGTGACTTTTCTATTCAGATGACCCAACAAAAATATCCAACAGTAGAATTATTTTTTACTTCGGATTATCAGAAGCGATAAAAAAGATAAGCCATTTCGATTGAAATGGCTTATCTTTTTTATCTATTTCGCTTCTGCTCTCTTGCTAACAAGGTGTTTTTTAATAACATTGCAATTGTCATAGGTCCAACTCCGCCCGGAACTGGTGTAATATAAGAGGCTTTTTTAGACACGTTTTCGTAATCAACGTCACCTACAATTCTGTATCCCTTTTCAGCAGTTTCGTCTTCTACTCTTGTGATTCCTACGTCGATAACCACAACATCGTCTTTTACCATTTCGGCTTTTAGGAAATTTGGAACTCCTAATGCTGAAATAATAATATCCGCTTGAGACGTAATTTGGTTGATATTTTTTGAATGACTGTGAGTAACCGTTACTGTTGAATTCCCAGGAAATCCTTTTCTTCCCATCAAAATTCCCATAGGACGACCTACAATGTGACTTCTTCCAATAACTACAGTGTGTTTACCATCGGTTGGTACATTATAACGTTCTAATAATTCTAAAATTCCAAAAGGTGTAGCTGGAATAAAAGTTGACATATCCAACGCCATTTTTCCAAAATTTTCGGGATGGAAACCATCTACATCTTTACTTGGATCAATAGCTTCAATGATTTTTTGAGTATCAATTTGTTTTGGCAAAGGCAACTGAACAATGAATCCGTCGATATCGTCATTTTCATTTAATTCTTTGATTTTTTTCAACAATTCCGTTTCCGAAGTCGTGCTTGGCATTTTAATCAAAGTCGATTCAAATCCTACTCGCTCGCACGATTTTACTTTGCTTCCTACATAGGTTAAACTCGCTCCGTCATTCCCAACGATAATAGCTGCTAAATGAGGTACTTTTTCACCTTTGGCTTTCATTTGTGTTACCTCAGCCGCGATCTCATTTTTAATATCTTCCGATACTTTTTTTCCGTCTAATAATTGCATTTTGTTGTGTTGTTTGTTGTGTTTATGCTATAAAAAAGACGCGATGAATCGCGCCTCTACTTATTATCTCATACCTTTCATTCCGCCCATGGCTTTCATCAGGTTTTTACCTGCGCCACCTTGCATCATTTTCATCATTTTACTCATTTGGTCGAATTGTTTCATTAATTGGTTCACTTCTTCAATTTTTCTACCCGAACCTTTCGCAATTCTCGTTTTACGTTTTACATCAATAATAGATGGTTTGCTTCTTTCTGCAGGTGTCATCGAGTGAATAATGGCTTCAATATGTTTGAAAGCATCGTCTTGAATTTCTACATCTTTTAACGCTTTTCCAGCCCCAGGAATCATTCCAACAAGGTCTTTCATGTTCCCCATTTTCTTTATTTGTTGGATTTGCGCTAAGAAATCATCAAAACCAAATTCGTTTTTAGCGATTTTCTTCTGTAATTTTCTTGCTTCTTCTTCGTCGTATTGCTCTTGTGCTCTTTCTACTAAGGAAACAACGTCTCCCATTCCCAAGATTCTATCCGCCATACGATTTGGATAAAACACGTCGATAGCTTCCATTTTTTCACCAGTACCGATGAATTTAATTGGTTTATTTACTACCGATTTAATCGAAATAGCAGCTCCACCACGCGTATCACCATCTAACTTCGTTAAGATAACTCCATCAAAATTCAATCTATCGTTGAACGCTTTTGCAGTATTTACCGCATCTTGTCCCGTCATGGCATCTACCACAAATAACGTTTCTTGTGGTTGAATCGCTTTGTGAACATTAGCGATTTCGTTCATCATTTCTTCATCCACAGCCAAACGACCAGCGGTATCGATGATAACTACGTTGAAACCATTTGCTTTTGCATGCTTAATAGCGTTTTGAGCAATTTCAACAGGATTTTTATTTTCTGGTTCTGAATACACTTCAACCCCAATTTGTCCACCCACTACGTGCAACTGATTAATAGCTGCAGGACGATAGATATCACAAGCTACCAATAAAGGCTTTTTGTTCTTTTTAGTTTTTAAAAAGTTGGCTAATTTTCCAGAAAAAGTAGTTTTACCAGAACCTTGTAAACCCGACATTAAAATCACTGAAGGATTTCCAGAAAGATTAATTCCAGCGGCATCACCACCCATTAATTCGGTTAATTCGTCTTTAACGATTTTAACCATTAATTGTCCTGGTTGTAATGTAGTTAATACGTTTTCACCAATTGCTTTTTCTTTTACTCTTGTGGTAAAATCTTTAGCAATTTTAAAGTTTACGTCGGCATCTAATAAAGCTCTACGAACTTCTTTAAGAGTATCCGCAACGTTAACATCGGTAATTTTACCGTGTCCTTTTAATATATGAAATGCTTTATCTAACTTATCGCTTAAATTATCAAACATGATTCTGATTTTGTTTAATGAAGTGCAAAGATAAGATAAAGTTATAAAGTTGCAAAGTGAGTGAATGGGTTTGTTTTAAATAAAAAACCAGCTGTAAAAGCTGGTTCTATTTTGTTTTTGGTTTAGTCTTTTTCAAAAGTTAGATAGTCCGTACTACCGTCACCACCACTAATATGTTTTAGTTCAATCTTTGTTGTGGTTCTAGAAATCACTCTCCAATCTTCGCTAATTTCTTCAAATGGTCCGTCAAGTGCTGTAAACATCATATCTAACTTAGTGTAACCACTATCGGCGTAAGTACTCCAATCACCCGATTGTGTTGTAGTTCCATTAGTAGCAGATAAAGCACTATCAGTTCCAAACGTAAAATTATAACCTGAGTAATTATTGGTTTTTACCACATCATTCTCTTTGTATAAAGTCACTATCCACTGCCCATCTGTTACAGTCGAAGTAATTTCTGTCGGATTTGACACTTGACTTGAAGTATCATCATCATCACTACACATCGACGCTACGTTCAGCACGAAAAGCAATGATAAAATTGAAATTAATTTTAGTTTTTTCATAATTTTTTGTTTTGTTTGATAACGCTAAATTATAAAAAATAGTATTAATTTAATCTTGAATCTTAAATACTTTTCTCAAAATATCTTCCATTAAACACCATTTGGTAAATGAAGATTGTAGTAAATTAGCCCCTACAAAAAGGGTAAACCAATACCAATTTTCATTTACATACATTCCTAAAAGAACACTTAAAATAATAAAGGTTCCGGCTACTGCTCTAACAATTCTGTTGATCATAATTTCTAATTTTAATTATATTTTTCTACCGATAAAACGGCTAAATGAACTTTTGATGCAAATTCTTGATTTTTATTAAATATGTTTATTGTTTCTATTAATGAATCTAAATGATGTTGCAAAATGAAGGCGTAAAACACAACCGAATCGGTTTCATTTATTTCAGAACCAAACCAATTATCTTCTACACATTCTTCTGAAGCATCCCTAAAACCTTTTACATCTCGGTACGAATACGATCTTACTTTAGCTTCTTTCAGCATCTTTTTGACTTCTTTTTCAAATTCTGCTATAGCGGTGATTACTACTAATTTCATATTTTTTTATTTAAACCTGACGGGTTTTTGAAACCTGCCAGATTGTTATTTAATTATTTTTCTCCCATTTTTTACGTTCGGTAATATAGTAAATCAAAGGCACCACGATTAATGTCAACAATGTTGAAACAATCGCACCAGCAACTAACGAAATGGCTAATCCTTGAAAAATTGGGTCAAACAAAATGATGGAGGCTCCGATTACCACTGCTCCTGTTGTTAATAAAATTGGGGTGGTTCTCACAGCTCCAGCTTCAATAATAGCTTGTTTCATTGGAATTCCATCATTCAATCGGATTTCAATAAAGTCAATTAGTAAGACCGAATTTCGAACCATAACTCCTGCTAACGCAATCATTCCAATGAACGAAGTAGCAGTAAAGAATGCTCCTAAAACCCAGTGACCTAATACAATTCCGACTAATGAAAGTGGAATCGCTACCATCATCACGATTGGAGTTTTGAAGTTTTGGAACCAACCAACAATCAACATGTAAATTATAATAATTACCACTAAAAATGCAGCTCCTAAATCGCGGAATACTTCTAAGGTAATTTGCCATTCGCCATCCCATTTTACCGTGAAATCACTTTCATCTGATGGTGAACCTATATATAATTCGTTTACTTTATAACCTTTTGGCAATTGCATTTTTTCTAACTTCTCATTCATTCCTAAAATCGCATAAACCGGACTTTCTAATGCTCCCGCCATATCAGCTAAAACATAAACCACACGTTTTTGATCTTTACGATAAATCGTATTCTGTAAAGTATCTGTAGTAACTTTCACTAAATCACTCACCGGAACTACATTACCACGACTACCTTTTATTTTCAAATTTTGAATATCTTGAATCGATGTTTTGTCTTTGTCTTCCAATGAAAGTGTAATTCCTACCGGATTATTCGAACGCTCATCGTACAAGTTAGAAACTGGCAGTTCTCTTAACAAATAAGTCAAATTACCAACTATTTGTTGTGGAGCAATTCCATTCAACATCGCTTTTTCTCTATCTACCTCTAATTTATATTCTACTTGAGGCGCTTCTACCATCCAATCGGTATCAACAACATCAGAAGTAGTTTCCAAAATGGTTTTCACTTGGTTCGCAACTTTAATTTGCTCTTCGTAGTTTGGTCCATAAACCTCAGCTACTAAAGTTGATAAAACCGGTGGTCCTGGTGGAACTTCTACAATTTTCACATTCGCACCATATTTTTTTGCAATCTTTTGTACTTCTGGACGCACTACTTTTGCGATATCGTGACTTTGTAAATCGCGATCTTCTTTGTGTAATAAATTCACTTGAATATCTGCCATATTGCTTCCACCGCGCATATCGTAATGACGCACTAACCCGTTGAAAGTTATTGGAGCCGAAGCGCCAATATAATTCTGATAATCCACTACTTCTGGAACAGTTGAAAGATATTGTGCAATTTCTTTGGTAACCGCTGCTGTTCGTTCTAACGTAGTTCCTTCTGGCATATCGATTACCACTTGGAATTCGTTTTTGTTATCAAAAGGCAACATTTTTACCGCTACCGATTTCGTAAAGAACATCAAAACTGAACCCAATAAAAGAACTATCGTAACAACGAACATTAAGTTACGTTTTTTAGAATTGTCTAAAAGCGGTTGCTCAATTTTTTTGTAAATTTTATAAATCCTTGAAGTTTCTAAACCTTGTTCTTCTTTTTGCTCTTGCTCGTCTTTTTCATGTAATAAATGATAACCTAAGTATGGAGTAACTGTTAAAGCTACAAACAATGATAACATCATCGCAATAGAAGCACCAATTGGCATCGGACTCATATAAGGTCCCATCATTCCTGATACGAAAGCCATTGGTAAGATAGCTGCAATTACTGTAAATGTTGCTAAAATCGTTGGGTTTCCTACTTCGTTAATCGCATAAATAGCTGCTTGTTTGAATGGCAGTCGCTTCATTTTGAAATGACGGTGCATGTTTTCTGCAATAATAATACTGTCGTCTACTACGATTCCTACCACAAAAACTAAGGCAAAAAGCGTAATTCTATTTAACGTATAACCTAATAAATAGTAACTAAATAAAGTTAAAGCAAAGGTCAACGGAACAGAGAAGAAAACCACTAATCCGCCTCTCCAACCCATCGCTAACATTACTAAAACGGTTACTGCAATAATAGCAACACCTAAATGTAACAACAACTCACCTACTTTGTGCGATGCTGTTTCTCCATAGTTTCTAGAAACTTCAACGTGTACATCAGTTGGAATTACATTTTTCTTTAAGCTTTCTACCTTAGTAATTATTTTCTCTGAAATCTGCATCGCATCGGCACCTTTTACTTTTGCTACCGAAATGGTAACAGCAGGATATTCCGAATTAAATTTTGAGAATTTCTCATTTGCTTTTCCATATCCAAAAGATACATAATTTTTAGGTGTTTGAGGTCCGTCTTGAATGGTTGCTACTTGTTTTAAGTAAACAGGCATGTTGTTATTCACACCCACCACCAAATTTTCCACATCCTCTGAAGTCGATAAAAACTTACCAGTAGTTACTAAATACTCCGTATCATTTTGCACAAAACTTCCCGATTGTGAACTTCCATTGTTGGCTTGAATCATTTGCATAATGCTCAAGGCATCCACACCGTTTTCAGCCATTTTATCTTTGTCTAAAACTACTTTTAATTCGCGAGTTCTTCCACCAATTTCTTTCGTAATGGCAACGTCTTTTACTTTTTCTACTTCCGAAGTAACTTCTTCTGCAATTTGACGCAATTGAAAATCATCGTATTTTTCGCTCCAAAGTGTTAATCCTAACATCGGAACATCATCAATAGAACGCGTTTTTACGATAGGTTGCATTACTCCTTCTGGAAACATGGTGCGGTTTTTCATTAATTCATCGTATAATTTCACATACGAATCTTCGCTGTTTTCACCTACATAAAATTGCACCACCATCATCGAATAACCATTCATCGCCATGCTGTGAATGTGCTCAACTCCTTTGATGTTTGAAATTACTTTTTCAAGTGGTTTGATTACTCTGCTTTCAACTTCGCTTGGACTAGCTCCTGGATAACCCACCATTACGTCGGCCATAGGAACGTTAATTTGCGGTTCTTCTTCCCTTGGAATTAAGAACGAACTATATGTACCAATAATCATCAACGCCACCATCAATAAAATGGTTAATTTTGAGTTGATAAAGAAATTGGCTATTTTACCTGATATACCTTCTTGCATGATTCTAATTTGTTAATGAGACAATGTGTCGATGTGACAATTAATTGACATATTGGCTAATTGATTAATTGGCTAATTGAACCTTAGCTCCATTGAATAATTTCCCATCAGCTGAAACAATGTATTGCTCGTCTGCTGCTAATCCTGATAAAACTTCTACTTGATTACCAAATGTTTTTCCGATTCGCAACCATCTTAAAATAGCTACATTGCCACTTCCGATAGTGTAAATTCCTGTCAATTGTCCTTGTTTTACCAAAGCACTTTCTGGAACTAGAACTATATCAGATTTCACTACGGTTGTTTCTTTTTTAGCTGTTGGAAATTGCACGTTTACGAACATTCCTGATAAAATTTCTTTATCCATTTTATCTAAAGTTACTTTCACCAAATATTGCCCACCTGTATTTTTTGCAGATAAACTCACTTCCGAAACTTTTCCAGCTACTTCTTTGTTTAATGATTTTACATTGATTTTTACTGGCATTCCGCTTTTTACATTCGAAATATCGCTTTCTGAAACCATTGCTGTTACTTGTAATCTTGATGCTCCTTCAATACTTACCAAAGGCATTCCTGGGTTTGCCATATCACCTTCTTTTACGAATGTATTGGTTACCGTTCCTGAAAATGGAGCTGTAATATTTGAATAAGAGAATTGTGCCATCACTTCGTTACGCATTTGTTTTGCCGCTTCTAAACCTGCTTTTGCCATTTCGTAGCGAGCCGTCATATCGTCTAATTCTTTTTGAGAAGCCGATTGTTGCGCAAATAAATTCACAAAACGATCATAATCTTTTTTCGCATTGTTGTACGCTGCAGTCGCTTGTGTGATAGAAGCATCTACTTGTGCCTTTTTAGCTTGTAAATCGGTGTTATTGATGCTTACCAAAAGTTGTCCAGCCGAAACATTTTGTCCCACTTTTACATTTACTTTGGTTACATAACCCATCATTCTAGTACTTAAATTAGCACTATTTTCGGATTCTATTTTTCCGCTTGCCGTAACATAAGGACTATTAGAACTTCCTGAATTTCCAGCTACTTTTACTGGAATTGCCGGTAAATCTGCTACATTTTCTTTTTTATCACTTCCACAAGAAGTTAAGATTAAAGATGTTAGTGTAATGATTGTTATTATTTTTTTCATGTTGTTAAATTTTGATTTTGAACTTGCTCTTGAACTTGTTCTTTCTTTTTATTTCGTTAAAAATTGTAAGTATTGTTTGGTAAAGTTGTATTCAAAAACCGCTTGCAAATGCTCTAATTCTTTTTGGGCCATTTGCGTTTCTGCCATTAATAAATCGGTAGTTTTTTCTAAACCTTGAGTGAATCTATTTTGACGAATTCTAAAAGCTTCTTGCGATTGTTCAAAAGCCAATTGTGATAAGTTCACTTTGTTTTCGGCATCAAGCAATTGACGATTAGTTTTATTCAATTCTAGCTGACTTTGCTTTTTGTATTGTTCGGTTTCAACCGTTGCCTTTTCAAAATCTGCTTTTGCTTTTTGCGTTTTTCCGATGTTTTTATAGCCATCAAAAACATTCCATGATAATTGTGCTCCTACTACATATCCTTTAGCTGAAGTTCCGAAAATGTTTTGGTCATATAATTCGTAACTTCCAAAAGCATTTAATCTAGGTAAGAATCCGAATTTAGACGATTGAAACATTTTTTGATACGCTTCTGCAGATTTTTGCATCG
Organism: Flavobacterium sp.; assembly: GCF_041911335.1. Taxonomy (GTDB): domain Bacteria; phylum Bacteroidota; class Bacteroidia; order Flavobacteriales; family Flavobacteriaceae; genus Flavobacterium. Next base: position 13,068 of record NZ_JAYRPD010000015.1, on the reverse strand, counting down.
CTTGAATATCCTTTCTGGAATCAGAAATTGTTGTATTGATACTTTCGATTGCAATTGAATTATCTAAAACTTCAACTGGTTTATAGGTTTTCCCAGCCATATCTTCATTTAATAAAAAAGCTAAATAATCGGATGCATTTTGCACATTGGATTTGGCATATTGTAATTGATTTGTAATTTCATTCACACGAACTTGCACGTTTAGCAAATCGGTTTTTTGTAGCATTCCGTTTTTGAAATAGTTTTCTACCAATTTTAAATTGCCTTGTGCCGTTGAATTTGCTTTTTCTAAAACTTTTACTGCTTTATAAGCCAATTGCAATTGCATATACGCTTTTGAAACTTCTAGCTCTAAGTATTCTTTAGTACGTTCTGTTTGCAATTGAAAAGCATCCATTTTTGCTTTAGCGGCTTGTCTTCCATATAAACCATCTAAGTTGATAAGTGGTTGCTGTACTTCTATTTTAGTAGCGAAATTTTGAGTTTTATCAGGATCATTTAATAATGCCGGATTAAAATCTGAAGCCGTTAAGATTTCTTGATTTAATTTCGAACCAAAAGCCATTAATGGATTGGTTGTGACGATTCCAGTATGCGAAACATTAATATTAGGTAAAAAAAGTGCATTTGATTGACGATAATCTGCCTTTGCAGATTGAAATGATTTTTCAGCCACTTTAATTTGTAAATTATTTTCAGTGACTTTCTGAATTAAATCATTTTTTGAAATCGTCAAAGTATCTTGGGCAAACGTAGTTGCGGATACTAACCCTAATACAATTAATAAGTTGACTTTCTTCATAGTATAGTTTTATTCTTATTTTATGTTACAAATGTACATTCGTAAAAAAAGGTAGTCGGTAACAAGAGTTACATAGCCTTATGACAATTGTTACAAAAAGAAAGAGCGCCCATAAAAGACGCTCTGACTAACCAATAAAACTAAAACAATCATCAATTTCTCAATGAATTGTTTCTCAAAATTATGCCTTTTCAAAAACCTACTCAGCTACTTTTGTTACATAAAAAAACGCCACGAAAATATCGAGGCGTTCTAAATTTATTTTGAATAAAATTATTCAGCTTTTTTCTCAGCAGCTTTTTTAGAAGAACAACATCCACCTGATTTAGCTTCTGAACCACAAGATTTTTTTTCAGCAGTTGAACAAGATTTTTCAGTTTTAGCTGTTTCTTTTTTTGCTTTTTGTTTTGGCTCTTGAGCGTTAACATTCATTGAAAACATAAAAGCAGCTACTGCCATAATTGAAACTAATTTTTTCATTTTGTGTATTTTTAAATTGTTATTTATTCTATTTTGTTTGCATTGTACTATTACAAATATATATAATTTTAGAAATAGTACTCTTAAATTTTTATTAATTTAACAATATTACTTTTTTAAATTACTTTGTAATTTATTAAACATTAAAATATTAAACAACCTTCGGCGGATGCCAAATGGAATGTTGGTATTTTGAAATAAAGATTTTCTCGTAATTCGATTTTTCTTTTTCAATTTGAAATTCAAGGAAAGTAATTTCAGGTTTAAAATTAAATTCACTTATAAATTGAACAGGGCTGAAGTTCAAACTCATGATGATTTTTCCTTTCTCGCAACCTGAAGATTCAGAACCTGATTTATGACAAGTTTGTTCGCAATTTTCACTCGCAAGCATTTTCATTGCTCTTACAGATGGCAAAGCCACCAAAAGCAACAGATAAATGCATAGTATGTGAACTGAAAATTTCATTTAACAAATATATACAAATTGTAAAAATATTTGGTAACAATTGTTAAACAAGAAATTAGGATTTCTTCTTTTTGAAAAAATCACCTATCATATTAAAGAATAATCCACCTAAAACGCCACCATATAAAGTACTATTTAAGGGTTTCGAAGTAATTGAACAGGTCCCAGAAACGCAACCTACATAATGATAATAAGCATAACCCGAAATTAATCCGATTACAACTCCAATAAACGTAATTATGATTTCCTTTTTATTCATCTCGTTTTAAAAGAACAAAGTTACAATTCACACAAAAGTAAAATGGTAACAAAAGTTACTAAAACTGAAAATAAATAAACGGTTGTGTATCGGCTGAAGCTGTGGCATACACTACCCAATAAATCAACCCTAACAATACAGCTTTTGCAACTAATGGTAAGGTTGAAAATGTTTTTTGCATACCTGCTAAAGTTTTTACTGGCACAAAATGCCAAACTACACCTATTGCAATTAATAAAAAGACATTTTTATAGCCTAAAATAATGGTTTGCCATTGATTTAAATCGAAAGTTAATTTGGTTACATTATCTGCAATTTGAAATGCCGTAGCAAAGTCTTTCGCTCTAAAAAACAACCAACAAAACACCACAAAATGAAAAGTCAAGATAACTTGAATCGTTCTTACAAATACATTCTTAGGTAATTTTATAAACTGTCCAAAGAATTTCTCTACTACTAAAGCCAATCCGTGCAAAACACCCCAAACCACAAATTTCCACGAAGCGCCGTGCCATAATCCACCTAATAACATCGTCATGAATAAGTTGAAATACGTTCTGATTTTTCCTTTTCGGTTTCCGCCTAAGGAAATATACAAATAATCTCTTAACCAACTCGAAAGCGAAATGTGCCATCTTCTCCAAAACTCCGTTATGGAAGCGGATTGATATGGTGTTCTAAAATTATCGGGTAACCAGAATCCCATTAATAAAGCTAATCCAATAGCAATGTCTGAATATCCTGAAAAGTCACAATAAATTTGTATTGCATAACCGTATGATGCCATTAAATTTTCGAAGGCAGTATAACTGTTTGGAGCATCAAAAACACGGTCGACAAAGTTACTTGAGATGTAATCAGAAATTACCGCTTTCTTTATCAATCCACCTATAATTAAAAACAAAGCCCGATTGAAATCTTCTTTCGTAAGTCTTAATTTTTCATAAATCTGCGGAATAAAATCACTTGCTCTTACAATAGGTCCGGCTACTAATTGCGGGAAAAACGAAACGAAGAACAAGAAATCCATAAAACTTTTCGTGGGTTCTAATTCTCTTCGATATACATCAATCGTGTAACTTAAGGTTTGGAATGTATAAAATGAAATTCCGACAGGAAGAATAATATCTTCAAATTTCATATTCCCATCAAAAAGGGAATTATAATTGTCAATGAAAAAATTAGTGTATTTAAAATAACCTAACATTCCTAGGTTAATCACTAAGCTCAAAATCAGGTAAAATTTGCGATAAAATTGTTTGGCTTCTACATAAATTAATCGGGAAAGCGAATAATCTACCACCGAAGAAAATATCAAAATCCAAAAATAAACACCACTTGATTTATAATAGAAAAACAGCGAAAACAACACCACATAAGTAATGCGGAAATAATGCGTTTTACGTGACAAAATATAAATCACGTAAAAGATTAAAAACAACCCTAAAAACAAAGCACTATTGAATAGTAACGGTTGTTTTGGATTATAAGAAAACCAATTTTCAATTGTTGCTAAATCGATGTTCCCTACATTTTCAAGAAACCAATTTTGTATGCTAAAAAGTGCTTTCACTACTGCTTTGTCGATTTAAATAATTCGTATGATTGTAAAAAGGCTTCAAAAAACAATTCGCCTTGTTTTTCGTATCCTGCTTTTGAATAATGAACTTTGTCTCTTGCCATATAACCTTTTGCTGCATTGCGCTTTATGGATTTATTTCCACCAAAAACATCCAAAAGATTCCAAACGGCATAATTTTTAACATGCGCATTATCTTCGATGATTTCTGCGTATTTTTCAATGAAGGTGTTTTTATATTTTCGATGTAATACCGAAGGCGGCGATGTCATTACCAAAATACAAACTTGTGGGTTTTTCTCTTTAATTCCTTGAATCATTTGGTCCAAATTTGCAAAATATTGATCGCCCGATTGTTTATCAAAACTCTCATTCGTTCCCAACGAAATAATCACTAAATCTGGATTCAATACTGGTAATTGCTCATTAAATAATCGGAATTTATTGTAATCCGATGCTTTCGCCCCATTTACTCCGATGCTGTGATAAATTACACCCGAATTATCATTTTCTAAAACCAATCCATTCAAAGCAAAATCATCAATTTCTTGATTGGGAACAATCGCAATTTTATCCAAAGGTATTTCCGAAATATAATCGTTTGAGAATAACGAAGGTTGTAATTCGATAGGAACATATTCCGTTTTCGTTGTAGTTTTTGATTGTGTTCCTTTCGTTGGAATCGTCAACACTTTCCCATCGCGAATCATATCACTTTTTAAACCGTTTGCTTGTTTCAAGGCTTTCAAAGAAACGTTGTACTTATCGGCAATTCCTCCTAAAACTTCACCTGGTTTTACTTTATGCGTGATTTTCTTCGGAACTTTTCGTTCAATGACAATGTTTTTATTAGAAATCGAAACATCAAATAAATTAACATTTTGAGGCGTAATGACTTTCAATTTCGTGAAATAATATTGCGCATCTTTAATGTTCAATTGAATTGCAAAATCTTTCGAATTGGTTTCCATAGAAAAACCACTTATACCAACTGGACGATTGGCATCGGCATATAGATTTCGAAAACTTTGAAAATTTCCTGAGGCTGAATAACGAATTGGAGCACTGTTATTGGTTTTAGCTACGCTATACGGAAAAGTAAATCCAAATCCACCATTTCCATACACTTTTTGAAATTGGGCACGAATTTTAGCAGTGAACAAATCCGCTTGAATGTGCGAGTCGCCAATGTGAACAATATTAATCTTACCCGATTTACTTTGCTCTAATTGGTACATTTTTTCAAAAAAAGCCAAAAGTGCATTCGGATTATGAATATCATTTCCAGTGAAAGTAACTTCAAGAGAATCGATAACAGGAACATCTACTTCAACAGAATCTATCGGAACTAATAAAGTATCTTGAGCAAATCCAAAAAAAGAAATCCCCAATAAAAGCATCAAAAATCTATTCTTCATAAACCGAATCTTTATTGGTGATTACACTATCTTTTTTCACTGGCGCAGCAGATTTTTTACGCTTTTTTCTCAATTCTTTATACATTTCATAGCCTTTATTTAATTGGGTAAAAATTAAATTTGCAGCTTCTTTTGCTCCTCTGTGATTAAAATGCGTGTAATCTTTGTTAGCTCTGGCAGGCTCTTGTTCTACCCATTGAATCATGGAACCATCGCCACCCATTAAGGTGTACATATTTACAAAACTCGATTCCGATTTGATAGCATATCGTTTTTGTGCTGTATTTAAAGGCACAACGGCAGAATCGGTTTTCATTTCTAAATCGTATTTGGTTGATTTATCAGCAGTTGACACAATTAAAATAGCCACTCCTGGAAAACATTCTTTCAAATGCGCAACTACTTTTGCCATTCTTTTTTCGTACCAACCGTAGTTTAACGAACCATAATTCAATACGTTAGCGCCGTATTGCAATACAATTAAATCGTAATCTAATTTCGAATGGAAAGCGCGCATAGTAGCAACATCAAAACTACCAATTGGCAAACCTGAGTTTCCTCTATTCGAAAAATTATCCACATGAACCCCTTTTCCGTCATCAAAATTGAATCCGTAAATAGGAATAGAATCGGCTTTTTTGAAATTTACTTTGATGCTTTTCAAATTACTTTCTGATAAGGTTAAAGTATTAACTAACTTATTAGGTGTCAATTTCTTTACAATAGTATCGGAACCTGACATATAAAATACTTTTCCTTCTTTATTTGATGAACTTCCGTAGAATAAAGTTGGACGAGGTAATTCAGAAACAAATCTTGTTTTATTAGCTTTGTATTTTACCCAAGCTACATTTGCCGTATCATTCGCATAAAACACATGACCATTCATCCCAAAAGGATTGGATGGACGTTTTACCTTTAAATACGATTGGGTTTTCCAATTACCTGAAAATTCGTGTGTAATAGAACTTCTTGAACTTGCTGATTCTGATGTAATATTAACAAAACCAACACCTTGACCTCCGAATTTTTCTTGTAAATAAGTTCTAAAATCTTTAACTATTAAGTCGCCATCTGTCATTGAATCTCCAAAATAAGCAATACGAACATTGCCTTCTTTTTTGGTTTCTAATTGGAAAAGTTTTTCGAAAAAAGTCGCTAAATATTGATTTCCAGTATATTCTTCAAAGGTTTCTGGTGGAAATTTTATTCCATTTACCACTTTATAATCGATAATAGTTTTAGCCATTGAATCATCAACGGTTGCACCTTCGTCTTCGGCAATAGCTTCCAGAAGCAAACTATCGACTACTACATTTTTGGAATCTAATTTACTTTCGGCGAATAATTTCTTAGGCAAAAACGTTTTGAATACCAAAAAAGACAATCCAGAAACGATTACCACTAGTAAGGTTTGAAAAAAATATTTTGATGTGTTCATTTATTAAATTTCAATTTCAAGTACAATCCCGAAGCTTCGGGACAAAAATCAAGATTAAGTTCTAACTCGTAACTTTAAACTCGTAACTTTTTTACATACGCTCAGGAACTTCAATTCCTAATAACTGAAATGCATTTTTGATGGTGTTCCCAACAGATTTTGATAGTTGTACTCGAAATACTTTTTTATCGTGATTTTCTTCGCCTAAAATCGAAACTTGTTGATAGAACGAGTTGAATTCTTTTACCAAATCATATGTATAATTCGCAATCAACGCCGGACTATGATTCTCCGCCGCGTTTTGAATTACTTCAGGGAATAATTGTATTTGTTTGATTAATTCTTTCTCTTTTTCATGCATCTCGACTCCGCTCGATATGACAACATTTTCGAAGTCAAAATCAGCTTTTCTTAAAATCGATTGAATACGAGCATAAGTATATTGGATGAACGGTCCAGTATTTCCAGCAAAATCAACTGATTCTTCTGGATTGAACATCATTTGTTTTTTCGGATCAACCTTCAGCATATAATATTTCAATGCACCTAAACCGATTGTTTTGAATAAAACCGCTTTTTCTTCTTCAGAATAACCATCCAATTTTCCTAATTCTTCCGAAATAGTTTGCGCTGTCGTAGTCATTTCCGCCATTAAATCATCGGCATCTACAACGGTTCCTTCACGCGATTTCATTTTTCCAGAAGGTAATTCTACCATTCCGTAAGATAAATGGTATAAGCTATCTGCCCAATCAAATCCTAACTTTTTCAAGATTAAGAACAATACTTTAAAATGGTAATCTTGCTCGTTTCCTACTGTGTACACCATTCCTCCTACATCAGGAAAATCTTTCACACGTTGGATAGCTGTTCCAATATCTTGCGTCATGTAAACCGCAGTTCCGTCTGAACGAAGCACGATTTTTCTATCTAATCCATCTGCCGTTAAATCAATCCAAACCGAACCATCAGGGTCTTTCTCGAAAATGCCTTTTTCTAAACCAAATTGTACTACTTCTTTTCCAAGCAAATACGTGTTTGATTCATAATAGTAGCTATCAAAATTTACGCCAAGGTTTTTGTACGTTTGTTCAAAACCATCATACACCCATTGGTTCATGGTTTTCCAAAGTTCGAAAACTTCCGGTTTTCCATTTTCCCAATCTAAAAGCATTTGTTGTGCTTCTAAAATAGATGGCGCTAGTTTTTTTGCTTCGTCTTCGGTTTTACCTTGAGCGATTAATTCTGAAATTTCTTTTTTGTATTGCTTGTCGAATTCCACATAGAAATTTCCAACCAATTTATCCCCTTTCAATCCTGTTGATTCTGGCGTTTGTCCGTTTCCGAATTTCTGCCAAGCCAACATCGATTTACAGATATGAATCCCTCTATCGTTGATGATTTGCGTTTTGTATACTTTTTTTCCAGAAGCTTTTAAGATTTCGGCAACCGAATAACCTAATAAATTATTTCTGATGTGACCTAAGTGCAATGGTTTATTAGTATTTGGTGAAGAATATTCTACCATTACAGCTTTCTCTCCTTCTTTTGGAGCTACAAAACCAAATGTTTCGTTGTTTTTTATTGAATTGAAAAATTCCACATAAAAAGCATCCGAAATCACGATATTTAAAAATCCGCCTACTACATTGAACTTAGAAACTTCATTTACGTTCGCCACTAAGTAATTTCCAATCTGATTTCCAATTTCAACTGGATTGCCTTTTAATGCTTTTACCAAAGGAAAAACTACCATAGTAATATCACCTTCGAACTCTTTCCTAGTTGCTTGAAATTCAACTTTTTCAATAGAAATATTGAACAATTCAAGAACCGCTTTTTGGATGTGTGTTGTTAGTGTGTGATGTAATGTCATTTTACCTTATTTTTTTGAACGTGCAAAGGTAATAAATAGTAATTAGTGATTAGTAAATAGTGATTAGTTTTTTTCGATTAAAAAATAATTTTCAAAAATACTGTAACAATTAACAAATGTTGAAGTCTATTAACTACAATCATCAATCATTTTAATTAAAAACAAACAAATGAAACTTAAATTAATTATTACCTGTTTCTTGTGTTCCATTGCTTTTGGATTTGCACAAAATTCGGGAAGCATTAAAGGAAAGGTTATTGACAAAAAAACTAATGAAGCTTTTCCGTACGTAAACATTATTCTTAAAGATAATGACAAGATTGTTACAGGAGGTGTAACCACAGAAGATGGAAATTTTACAGTTAACAAACTAGCATTGCAAAAATATACCGTTGAAATTCAATTTATTGGTTATACAACGGTTATAAGAAATATTGATTTGACATCAGATGCCAATCAAAACTTAGGAACAATCGCTATTTCTGAAGACGTTTCAGAATTAAAAGATGTTGAAGTTGTAGCTGAACGTTCAAACATGGTACAAAAAATCGATAGAAAAGTAATTAATGTTGGTAAAGATTTAATTGCATCGGGAACTACGGCTTCTGAAATTATGAATAACATTCCAACGGTTAGCATTGACCCTCAAACGAAAGAAATCAGCATGAGAGGAAACAGCAATGTTCGAGTTTTAATTGATGGAAAGCCATCTAATATTCCTGTGGAGCAATTGTTACAACAAATTCCATCAGCTTCTATTAAACAAATTGAATTGATTACCAATCCTTCGGCAAAGTACAATCCAGAAGGAATGAGCGGAATCATCAATATTATTTTGCATAAAAATTCTCAAGATGGCTTTAATGGTTCTATCAATACGGGAGTTACTTTTGGAATTACTCCTAAAACGAACTCCGCTTTGAATATGAATTACCGAGTAGGTAAAGTAAATTTCTATACGAATTACGGATTCAATCATGGAATAAACGCTAACAATGGTTATGTAGAAAGCGAAAAAACCGATTTTGAAAACAGACAAGATTTCAATTTTAGAAATAAAAACAATTCGCACATTCTAAAATTGGGAATGGATTATTACATCAATGAAAAAAATACGCTTTCGGCTTATACCAATCAAAATTTAACTGATTCGAATGGTGATGGATTAAGCACAGTTACGTTTTATGACCCTTTGACAAATAGAAATACTGAACAGTTATTCAACACTCAAAATGAAAATAGAAACCAAACTTATGATGTAGTTTTCAAACATGATTTTGATAAAAAAGATGAAAATTTAGAATTGCAATTGAATTATTCTCACACCAAAAGTGATGAAAACACTTTTTACGACGAAACCACATATAATCCAATTGAATACAGTGAAAGAACGAATATCGTAAAAGGGGTAACGGATTATTTTCAATTCAATGCTGATTATGTAAATCCGATTACGGAAACTGCCAAACTTGAGTTAGGTGTAGAAACGAGAATTCAAGGTACAGAAAGTTCCTTAAACGATGTTATGACTTCCAATATTGCAAATAGTAATTTCGATTACAAAAGAAACATTCACTCAGCTTATGCTAATATTGGCAAACAAATGGGCAAATGGAGCGGACAATTAGGGGTTCGTTTGGAGTATTTTGACTTTGATGCAACATTCAAAATTGAAGAAACCAATCCAGCTTACACCGATACTGAAAACGTAACGGATGATATTTTTACGGCTTATCCTTCGGCTTTTTTAACATACACTAAAGACGATAAAAACTCCTTTAATTTAAATTATTCAAGACGTGTTGACCGTCCAAGTATTGGTCAGTTAAATCCAATTAGAGAATGGACGACACCTATCATGGAATCTAGAGGAAATCCAACATTAGAGCCTCAATATACCAACTCGTTTGAAATCAATTATACGCGCGGAACTAAGATTGGTTCGATTACGAGTGGTGTTTTTTATAGAAGAATTTCGGATGAAATTTCAAGAGTGGTTTTCGTTGATCCAAACAATCCAAACAGAACGATTTTATCTTACGATAATTTTGACAACAATGATGCTTTTGGATTTGAAACTTCTGGAAATTTAAAATTCACTAAATGGTGGTCGGTTAACGCAAGTGCTGATGTGTATTTCAAAACTGTAAAAGGAACCGTTCAAAACGGAGAAACTGGCGATTTTGAAAATGCAGAGGTTGATGTAACCAACTTTAATGCTAGATTGAACAACAATTTCACGGCTACAGAAAATTTACGTTTCCAATTATTTGGAATGTACCGAGGTCAAGATTTAAGTTTACAATACACCCGTAAACCGATGTACAAAATGGATTTTGGCGCTACTTATAATGTCTTAAAAGGAAAAGGTACAATTACAGCACGTTTGAATGACGTTTTTGAAAACATGCGTTTTGCTTTTGATGGCGATGTTCCTTACAGACAATACGGAGCGTTTTATTGGGAAAGCCAAACTTTTTACATTGGATTCAATTATATGTTTGGAGGCGGAAAAAATAGAGCGTTACAGCGCAAACAACGTGATGCCAATGAAACCCAAGGTGGTGGCGGAATGTTCTAAAAACAAAAAACTCGGAGTTGAAACTCCGAGTTTTTTTTATCTTAAAATTTTAATGCTTTTGCTTTTTCTGAATCTTCTTTGTGTTTTCTTAAATCGAACGTCGTTCCAAAAACTCTATCCCAAAAAGTATTACTCACTCCGTATCCTAAATGTTCGTCGCGATAATGGTGCATTTGATGATTTCTCCATAACGGTTGCATGAACTTAAATGGCGGATCAAAAGCGTGAATTGCATAATGAGTAGAAGCATACAAAAGATATCCCAACATAAACCCAGGGAAAAATGCCCAATTGTAATCACCTAAAATCAAATAATGCAAACCAAAAAGAGTTGTTGACAAAATCAAACTTGGCACTAAAGGCATAAACAAACGTGTTCTATCTCTAGGATATTCATGGTGATTTCCATGAAGAATATATGCTACTTTTTGAGTTTTAATATTATCACTCACCATATGAAACAAATAGCGATGCGCCATATATTCAAAAAATGTCCAATATAACATTCCCGATACAAAAAGTAATAAAATGGTCAACCCAGAAATCTCATACACCACATTGGCTCTGTAAACTAAGTACGCTAAAATCGGAATATAAACTCCCCAAATAATTAATGGGTGCGTTTTAGTTAACATTTCTAAAAACTTATTTTCAAACAATCTTGCTTGTCCTTCATTGTGAACTACTTTACGTGCCATAGTATTGCTATTTTAAAAGGTAAATTTCTGGATAAATTTATAAAAAAATTAAATCGACTATTAAAAAAACTTTAAAAAATTATTACCAACGTATAATCACACTTCCCCAAGTAAATCCAGAACCAAAAGCCGCTAAAACCACTAAATCCCCTGATTTAATTTTACCTTGTTCCCATGCTTCCGTTAAGGCAATTGGAATAGATGCTGCTGTAGTGTTTCCGTATTTTTGAATATTATTAAATACTTGGTCATCTGATAAACGGAATTTCTGCTGAATAAATTGTGAAATTCTCAAATTCGCTTGATGTGGTACCAACATATTAATATCGGAAACTTGTAAATTATTCGCTTGTAATCCTTCATTGATGACTTCACTAAAACGAACTACTGCATTTTTGAAAACAAATTGTCCGTTCATATATGGATAATAGCTTTCATCGTTTGGATCGTTATCGGCAATGATGTCGGTTACCCAACGTTTTCCCATTCCTGGAGCAATTAATGATAATTCTTCAGCATGTTGTCCTTCAGAATGTAAATGAGTTGATAAAATTCCTTTAGTCAAATCTTCTTCTCTTGAAAGTACCGCCGCTCCTGCTCCATCTCCAAAAATTACAGAAACTCCTCTTCCGCGAGTCGTCATATCTAAACCTGTTGAATGGAGTTCGGAACCAATAACTAAAACGTTTTTATACATTCCCGTTTTGATATATTGGTCTGCAATCGAAATCGCATACACAAAACCCGAACATTGGTTACGAACATCTAAAGCACCAACCGTTCTTAAACCTAAATCGCGTTGTACTAAAACACCTGGACCTGGGAAATAATAATCAGGACTCAATGTTGCGAAAATGACAAAATCGATATCTTCTTTAGCAACTCCTGAACGTTCAATCGCAATTTTAGCAGCTTTTACTCCCATGGAAGTGGTAGTATCTTCTCCTCTTATGATATGACGACGCTCTTGAATTCCAGTTCTTTCCTGAATCCATTCGTCGTTTGTATCCATTATTTTTGACAAATCATCATTAGTTACCACATTATCAGGAACGTAATAACCTAAACCCGTAATTTTTGAATGATACATATTTTTCTTTCTAAATTAAGCTACAAAAATACGAAATTATTAATTTGGAATCTTTTTTTTGTTGTTTTGACAAATCTAAAAACAAAAAGTGTCTACTTTTTAGGTAGACACTTTATAAATCTATTTATTAAAACCCGTTGGGTGTAATTATTTGAGAGAAAAAAGAGAGAATTTAGTGAAAAAAAATGGTTTAGATATTGTTCAAGATACTGAAATTCAGTATCTTGATGTCGTCAAACAAAACAATATCTATGTCAAATATAGTAAAAAATTATTTAAGAGTTTTAGAAGTTATAAGTTCTTTGAATTGTGAGTTAATTTATAAATCAGGAGTTGGAAGAAAGCAAAAAATGTCTGATTTAGAGGTTGTTGCTT
>NZ_JAYRPD010000014.1:0-29586 GCF_041911335.1 Flavobacterium sp. | reverse complement strand
ATTGTAAAAAAAGCTGAAAAACCACCAGAAAAAAACATTTTTTCAACAGATAATTTTATCAATCAAACAAAATTAAGCATATAAACAAAGGGATACAGAAGTTTTTTTTCTATTTTTGAAAAACTTTCGGATAGTAGTGTTACGAAGTATTACACAAACACGATGACAAAGCTATTGGTTTTGATGTTTCGGAATACCAAAGTGAAATCGATTGGGAACAAACCTATCATATTGATGAATCGTTTGAATTGTCTTTTGTTTTTATTCGTGCTACTGCTGGAAAAAATAAGGTAGATTCAAGATTCAAAGAGAATTGGAAAGCATCAAAAGAGCGAGAACTCATTCGAGGCGCTTATCATTATTATCGTCCCAACGAAAATTCGATTGAACAAGCCGAAAATTTTATCAAAACCGTTAAATTAGAAAAAGGCGATTTACCTCCTGTTTTGGATATCGAAAAATTACCTAAATCCCAATCAATAGACAGTTTAAAAGTAGGATTACGTCGTTGGTTAAAAAAGGTAGAAAAGCATTACAAAGTCAATCCAATTATTTATTCTGGTGAAAGTTATTATACCGATTTTTTAAAAGAAGAATTTTCAGAATATCCGCTTTGGATTGCCAATTACAATTTTTGGAGAAACGATTTAGAATCCGATTGGCAATTTTGGCAATTCACAGAAAAAGCTCAAATTGAAGGTGTTGAAGGCATGGTGGATGTAAATATTTTTAATGGAAATAAGAATAAGTTGTTGTTGAAATGTATTCGATAGTCATTTAAACGCAAAGACCAAAGTTTTTTCGCAAAGGACGCAATTCATTAAAACACATAGAAACAGTAGTTTCAAGTTGTGTTGATTAAGTACGAAGTGTCGGACGTTGCACTTAGCATAGTTCACATTAGACTATGCGCATAGCTTATTGTGCTGCCAAGCATCCCTTGTTCAACAATGAGTACTATGATAAAAGAAATAAAGCTTTGTGGACTTTGTACTGCAAAAAAAACTATTCTTTATTTAAATTCAGTTCTCCTTTACCGTGAATGATAGTGGTTTTAGGCGCTTCAAAATCGATTTTGGTTTTTCTTAATTCGAAATTTTGTCCTAAATAAACACGTCTTACAACTTCGTCGGCAGCTAGCTCTTCTGGTTTTCCAGCTTTTAGAATTCCACCTTCAAACATTAAGTAGGTTTTATCAGTAATTGCTAAAGTTTCTTGTACGTTATGGTCGGTAATTAAAATACCAATGTTTTTATTTTTTAATTGGGCTACAATTCGTTGAATATCTTCAACCGCAACTGGGTCAACTCCAGCAAAAGGTTCGTCTAATAAAATAAATTTTGGATCTGTTGCCAGCGCACGAGCAATTTCCGTACGTCTTCTTTCACCACCCGAAAGTAAATCACCACGATTGGTACGAATGTGTTCTAATGCAAATTCAGCAATTAACTCTTCCATTTTAGCTTCTTGTTCGGCTTTTGAAAGCGTAGTTAATTGCAAAACACTCAAAATGTTATCTTCAATACTCAATTTTCTAAAAACAGAAGCTTCTTGAGCCAAATAGCCAATACCGTGTTGGGCACGTTTGTACATTGGGAAATTCGTAATATCCATATCGTCTAAATAGATATTCCCGCTATTTGGTTTTACTAAACCTACAATCATGTAGAACGAAGTAGTTTTTCCGGCACCATTTGGTCCTAATAAACCCACGATTTCCCCTTGGTTTACTTCAACGGAAATCCCTTTTACTACACTTCTTTTTTTATAGGTTTTAACTAAATTTTCTGCTCTTAATTTCATTATAATAATGTGTCAATTAGACAATGATGCGATATGCCAATTAGCAATTCGGCAATGTGTCAATGTTTTAATATTGTGTAAAAATAAGAAATAATGTGTCAATTAGACAATTTGTCAATGTGCCAATTTAATGTTAATTATATAAAGCTCTATTAACTTATTCGCTCATTGTCTCATTGACATATTGACAAATTGCTAAACAGGCTCATTTTCTAAAGCTTCCCAAAATTCATAAGCTCTTCTTAAATGAGGAATTACGATAGTTCCACCTACTAAAGTGGCAATTCCCATAGCTTCCATCATTTCTTCTTTGTTAACGCCGTTTTTGTACGCCGTTTCTAAATGATATTTGATGCAATCATCACAACGTAATACCGCTGAAGCTACTAAACCTAGAAGTTCTTTTGTCTTAACATCTAAAGCGCCTTCCATGTAAGCGTTGGTGTCTACATTGAAAATTCTTTTGATGACTTTGTTATTGTCGGCTAATAATTTTTCGTTCATTTTTGAACGATAATCGTTGAACTCTTTTACTAAATCTGCCATTTTTTTTTATGCTTTTAATTTTTCTTTTTCTTGACTTTTTACTACCAAAACACTAATTAAAATACTTGCTTCGTATAATATCATAATTGGAATTGTAACGATAATTTGGCTCAAAACATCGGGTGGTGTAATGACAGCCGCTACAATTAATACGACAACTAAAGTGTATTTTCTGTATTTTCTTAAAAATTCGGGAGTTACCAATCCAATCTTTGTTAAGAAGAAAATAATAATTGGTAATTCAAATAACAACCCACTTGCAATAGCGGATGTTTTCATCAAGCTCATATAGGAATCAATATCAATCGAATTGCTAATTTCCGGACTCACAATGTAACTGGCGAAGAATTGTACCGATAATGGTGCAATTAAATAATAGCCAAACAAAACTCCGATAAAAAATAATATAGAAGAGATGATAATAAATGATGCCGCGTATTTCTTCTCTTTTTCATATAAAGCCGGACTAATAAATTTCCAAATTTCCCAAAGAATAAAAGGGAAGGCGAAAATAAACCCTACCGTAATGGAGGTCCACATGTGCATCGAAAATTGTCCGCCCATTTCTCTGTTTTGAATAGGAAGATTGATTTCGGTAATACACATCGTATCGCCCATATCAAATTGTTTTCCTAAATCACAAAAGAATTGGTATGTAACAAAGTCTGGATTTTTAGGGCCGAAAATAATTTCATTGAAAATAAAATCACTGAAAAAGAAAGCTACAATTCCGCAAATTAGAATGGCAGCTGAACTTCTTACTAATAACCAACGTAATTCTTCGAGATGGTCTAAAAACGACATCTCTTTTATGTTTTTATTTGCCATTATACGATTCCTTCTTTTAAAATATCGTGTAAGTGAAGTATTCCTTTGTATTCATTATTGTCAATTACAACTAACTGCGTAATCGAGTTGTTTTCTAAAATGTTTAACGCTTCCGAAACTAAAATGCTAGAATTGATGTTTTTTGGATTTTTCGTCATGATATCTTGCGCTGTTAAATCTGTAAAAGTGTCTCGATTGTTCAACATACGACGAATATCCCCATCTGTTACAATTCCAATTACTTGATTGTTTTCAATAACCGCTGTTACACCCAAACGTTTTTCGGAAATTTCCATAATCACTTTTTTGATAGAAGCATCTGGAGTTACCATTGGTTTGTGTGTGGTGTCTAACATGTCTTTTACACGAAGCAATAATTTTTTTCCTAAAGCGCCGCCTGGATGATACACGGCAAAATCTTCACTTTTAAAGTTGCGCATTTCCATTAAACAAACGGCTAAAGCATCTCCAAGAACTAATTGAGCTGTAGTACTGTTGGTTGGGGCTAAGTTGTTTGGGCACGCTTCGCTTTCTACATACGCATGTAAAATGTAGTGTGATTCTTTTCCTAGAAACGAATTTTTATCAGCCGTCATTCCGATTAGCGTATTACCGAAACGTTTTAATAACGGCGCCAATACTTTAATTTCTGGACTATTACCGCTTTTTGAAATACAAATGATAATATCCTCTGGTTGCACCATTCCTAAATCGCCATGAACCGCTTCGGCTGCATGTAAAAACATAGATGGCGTTCCTGTTGAATTTAAAGTAGCTACAATCTTTTGAGCGATTAAAGCGCTTTTGCCAATTCCAGTTATAACTAGTCTTCCTTTGGTGTTGTAGATTGCGGTAACACTTTTTGCAAAATCCTCGTCAAGATAATTCACTAGATCTGCGATGCTTTTACTTTCCGAAAGTAAAGTTCGTTTTGCGGTAGCTAAAATCGTATCAGTTGTGCTCAAAATAGAAATATTAAAAAATTTGTGTGTATAAAAGAAAATCGTATCTTTATGTTTGCAAATTTAGGTAAAATCATATTAATAGAGAATGAATCCACACGAAATTGATTTACATAAAGAATTAAAGAAATATTTTGGTTTTAACCAATTCAAAGGGCTTCAGGAACAAGTAGTTAAAAGTATCATCACAGGAAATAATACCTTTGTGATTATGCCTACTGGTGGTGGAAAGTCGCTTTGTTATCAGTTACCAGCCTTGGTATTGGAAGGAACTGCAATTGTGGTTTCTCCGCTGATTGCCCTAATGAAAAACCAAGTAGATGCCATTCGAAGCTTGAGTTCTGAACCCGGAATTGCTCATGTTTTGAATTCTTCATTGAATAAAACCGAAGTCAATCAAGTAAAAAAAGATATCACTTCAGGTATCACAAAATTGTTATACGTTGCCCCAGAATCGTTAACAAAAGAGGAATATATTGAGTTTTTAAACAGTGTGAAATTATCTTTCGTTGCCATTGACGAAGCACACTGTATTTCCGAATGGGGTCACGATTTCCGTCCTGAATATCGCAATTTGAGAAATATTGTACGTCAGTTAGGTGATGTGCCAATGATTGGATTAACAGCTACGGCAACTCCAAAAGTGCAAGAGGATATCTTGAAAAACTTGGATATGCCTGATGCAAACACGTTTAAAGCATCGTTCAACCGACCTAATTTATATTACGAAGTACGTACCAAAACTAAAAATGTCGAATCGGATATTATTCGATTCATTAAACAACATAAAGGAAAATCAGGTGTTATTTACTGTTTGAGTCGTAAAAAAGTGGAAGAAATTGCACAAGTTTTACAAGTCAATGGTATTAGCGCTGTTCCATATCATGCAGGTTTAGATGCTAAAACTAGAGCAAAACATCAAGACATGTTTTTAATGGAAGATGTAGAAGTCGTAGTAGCAACCATTGCTTTTGGTATGGGAATTGACAAACCAGACGTTCGTTTTGTAATTCACCACGATATTCCAAAATCATTAGAAAGTTATTATCAAGAAACAGGTCGTGCAGGTCGTGATGGTGGTGAAGGGCATTGTTTGGCTTACTATTCGTATAAAGACATTGAAAAGTTAGAAAAATTCCTTTCTGGAAAGCCTGTTGCTGAGCAAGAAATTGGTTTTGCGTTGTTGCAAGAAGTGGTAGCCTATGCCGAAACTTCTATGTCGCGTCGTAAATTCTTATTACACTATTTCGGTGAAGAATTCGATGATGTCAACGGAGAAGGTGCCGATATGGATGACAACGTTCGTAATCCAAAGAAAAAAGTCGAAGCACAAGACCAAGTGGTTACCTTGTTAAAATTAGTTCGCGATACCAAGCAATTATTTAAGTCTAAAGAAGTGGTTTTAGCACTTGTGGGTAAAGTAAATGCAATTATTAAAGCACAAAAAATAGATGGGCAACCTTGTTTTGGTAGTGGTTCTAGTTTTGATGAAAAATATTGGATGGCTTTAATTCGTCAAGTGTTAGTAGATGGTTTATTAACGAAAGATATTGAGACTTATGGTGTGTTGAAAATGTCAGAAAAAGGAGAAGCTTTTATCAAAAATCCAGTTTCTTTTATGATGTCTGAAGATCATGAATATAATGAAGAAGAAGACGAAGCAATCCTAACTGCAGCTAAATCTTCTGGAACTGCCGATGAAGCTTTAATGGCTATGTTGCGCGATTTGCGTAAAAAAGAAGCTAAAAAGTTAGGAGTTCCACCGTTTGTGATTTTCCAAGATCCTTCTTTAGAAGATATGGCGTTAAAATATCCAATTTCTATTGATGAATTGAGTAATGTTCATGGAGTAGGAGAAGGAAAAGCTAAAAAATATGGAAAACCATTCGTTGATTTAATCAATCGATATGTGGAAGATAACGATATTATTCGTCCTGATGATTTAGTGGTGAAATCCACAGGAGCTAATTCTGGATTGAAGTTGTATATTATTCAAAACGTGGATCGAAAACTAGGCTTAGATGATATTGCGAAAGCCAAAGGCTTGGATATGGATGGTTTGTTGAAAGAAATGGAGCAAATCGTGTATTCAGGAACCAAATTGAATATCCGCTATTGGATTGACGAAATTTTAGACGAAGATCAACAAGAAGAAATTCATGATTATTTCATGGAATCGGAATCTGATAATATCAAAGATGCACTAAAAGAATTTGACGGCGATTATGATATCGAAGAACTTCGTTTAATGCGAATTAAGTTTATTAGCGAAGTGGCGAATTAATTTTTAAAAAGAAACGCAGATTAAAATAATTTGAGAAATTCAAAAAATAAAAAATTCAAATTCTTTAAATAGAATTTGGATTTTCTTTTTACATCGAATACTCCTTAAACATATAAATCCAAATAATTCGCGATAGTTTAATATTGACTAAGGTTAGACTTAAAATTACAATTCCAATTATTGGGATAATTCGCAAATCAAAGGTTTCTTCAAAGAAAGGCATGCAAATGAAGTAAGTAATTAATGCTTCAGCAACGCCAAGTCCGTAGCTTACAAACATTGCTCCAAAGAAAAAACCAGGTTCTTTTTCAAATTTTGTTCCGCAATTGGAGCAATTTTCATGCATTTTTGGAAAACTAAAGCTAAAATGCAACAATCCTTTTTTAAAAATCTTTCCTTTGTTGCAATTGGGACATTTGTTTCCCAACATATTGATAATCGTATGAATCATAATTTAATTTGCGGTGTAAATTTCTCCGCGATGTGGTTTTAAAATATCTCTAAAGGTAATCATATCTTTTTCATCTACCACAATATAAGCAATCGCGTGCATTTCGTTGATGATTTCAAAACCTGTTTTTTCTAAAGTGATTTTTTCTTTTACTAAATATTCGTTTAAATGAACATCATGATGTTCCGCTGTTTTGGCTGCGGCTTCACCTCTAAAATCCCAAATTAGTTTTATTTTTCGCATTTTGTAAGTTTCAAAGAAGCAAAGTTACAAAGTCAAGTTTCAAATTACTATTTTTGCAGCATAATTAACAAGAATACATTATGCCACGCGAATTTCAATTTCAAGTTTCACCCGAAGTAGCTGCCAACGAAAGTTTGTTAGCCCAACATGTAGCGAAGTTATTTCAGGTTAGCCCAAAAGAAATTCAAAAAGTGGTGGTTGTAAAACGTTCTATTGATGCGCGTCAGAAAGCAATAAAAATCAACATTAAAGCGAATGTTTTTCTAGTTGGAGAAGCATATGTTAAATCTAAAATCGAATTGCCTGATTATCCCAATGTTGCCAACAAACAAGAAGTAATTGTAGTAGGAGCAGGTCCGGCCGGATTATTTGCTGCTTTACAATTAATTGAATTAGGTTTAAAACCTATCGTTTTAGAACGCGGAAAAGATGTTCGTGGTCGTCGTCGCGATTTAAAAGCGATTAATCGTGATGGTATCGTAAACGAAGATTCCAATTATTGTTTTGGAGAAGGCGGTGCCGGAACGTATTCGGATGGGAAATTATATACACGTTCTAAAAAACGTGGTGATGTGGATCGAATTTTGGAACTTTTTGTTGGTTTTGGAGCTACGCCAGATATTATGGTAGAAGCACATCCTCACATTGGAACCAACAAATTGCCTCAAATTATTCAAGATATTCGAGAAAAAATTATCGAATGTGGCGGACAAGTGTTGTTTGAAACGCGTGTGACCGATTTTGTTATCAAAAACAACGAAATGCAAGGCGTTGTCATTCAAAATGGAGATGTGATTTCGGCTAACAAAGTCATTTTAGCTACTGGGCATTCGGCTCGTGATATTTTTGAATTGTTACATAAAAAAGGTGTTCATATCGAAGCCAAACCTTTTGCTTTAGGCGTTCGAGCAGAACATCCACAAGAATTAATAGATCAAATTCAATATTCATGCGATTTTAGAGGCGATTATTTACCGCCAGCACCGTATTCGATAGTAAAACAAGTTAATGGTCGTGGAATGTACTCGTTTTGTATGTGTCCCGGTGGTGTTATTGCGCCTTGCGCTACAGCACCAGGCGAAGTGGTTACCAATGGTTGGTCGCCTTCTAAACGTGATCAAGCTACTGCTAATTCTGGAATTGTGGTGGAATTAAAGTTGGAAGATTTTAAACCTTATGAGAAATTCGGACCTTTAGCGGGAATGGAATTTCAAAAAGCTATCGAACAAAAAGCATGGTATTTGGCTGGAGAAACTCAAAAAGTTCCTGCGCAACGAATGATTGATTTTACTCAAAATAAAGTTTCAAAGGATATTCCTAAAACATCCTATGTTCCTGGAACTACTTCGGTAGAATTAGGACAAGTTTTTCCTGGATTTTTAACCCAAATCATGCGAGAAGGTTTTGTACAATTTGGCAAATCAATGCGAGGTTACATGACGAATGATGCTATTTTACATGCGCCAGAAAGTAGAACATCGTCTCCAGTTAGAATTCCAAGAGATAATTTCTCATTGGAACATGTGCAAATCAAAGGGTTGTATCCTTGTGGAGAAGGAGCTGGTTATGCAGGAGGTATAATCTCAGCCGCGATTGATGGTGAAAAATGTGCGTTGAAAATTGCGGAGAGTTTAGGAGTATAAAAAAGACACGAATTTCTCGAATTTTCACTAATAATCCTTTTCATAAACAAAAAAAATCACAGCTTTCACTGTGATTTTATTTTTTGGGATAAAAAGGGAAATTATATTTTTTTAACGTTTACAGCATTCATGCCTTTAGCGCCTTTTTCTAAATCGTAAGTTACTAAATTGCCTTCTTTTACGTCATCAATTAAACCGCTGATATGTACGAAGTATTTTTCTCCTGTTTCTACTGCTTTAATGAAACCAAAACCTTTAGAATCGTTGAAAAAATCGATTGTTCCTCTGCGTTCTGTAGGAGCTTCTTCCGCTTCTGTTCTTCTAGAGATGCCAATTTCGATGCTTTCTACATCTACTACAATTCTTTTTGATGGATCTGGAGGAGTGCTTGTTAAGTGCCCGTTTTCGTCTACATAGACATATAAATCTTCTCCAGATAATTTTGGATTGGCTTTACGAGCTTCTTTTTTTTCTTGTTTTTCTTTACGCTTTTTTGCTCGAAGTTTTTCTTGTTCTTTTTTGTTAAAGGTTTCCTGTGGTCTAGCCATTAAATTTTAGGTAATTTAAATTAGTATTTGTTTTAAAAGTAAAAGGATAAAAACACACAAGCGAATAAACAAAAATTTATAAAGTACTTTTATTCAAAGTATTGCGAGAAGAAATTGATATCATTACTAATGTTACAAAGGTAGTGAAAAAAACGTTCATTTTACGAAAGCATATCATTTTTAAGTTTGAGTGCTTTTTGGAATTCACTTATTCAACACACGTTAAACTTATCACAAACTCAAAAACTAGCTTTCAATCCTTTCTTTTTTCGTATTTTTGACAAGCATTATAACCTATATGATAGAAGAACAAGTAATTTTAGTCAACGAACAAGATGAGCCGATTGGACTCATGAATAAAATGGAAGCTCACAAAAAAGCCGTTTTGCACAGAGCTTTTTCCGTGTTTATTTTGAATGATAAAAACGAAGTGATGTTGCAACAACGCGCGCATCACAAATACCATTCACCTCTTTTGTGGACGAACACTTGTTGCAGTCATCAACGCGCAGGCGAAACCAATATCGAAGCTGGAAAACGTCGCTTGTTTGAAGAAATGGGTTTTCAAGCTGAATTGAAAGAATTGTTTCATTTTATTTATAAAGCACCATTCGATAACGGTTTAACCGAACACGAATTGGATCATGTAATGATTGGATACTATAATGAAGCTCCGATAATCAATCCAGATGAAGTGGAGAGTTGGAAGTGGATGACCATTGAAGCTATCAAAGAAGATATGATTGAAAATCCTGATGCTTATACCGTTTGGTTTAAGATTATATTTGACGAGTTTTATCACTATCTAGAAGATCATAAATTATAAATTTCAAAACCACTATTCTGAATACAAATTTCTAAATTCTAAATTGCCATGAGAGTAACTGTTTCGAGAAAAGCCCATTTTAATGCTGCGCATCGTTTGTATCGCAAGGATTGGTCTATGGAAAAAAATCAGGAAGTGTTTGGAAAATGTAATAATCCGAATTTTCATGGCCACAATTACGAATTGATTGTTTCGGTAACAGGTGAAGTGGATAAGGAAACAGGTTATGTGATTGATACTAAAATTTTATCCGATTTAATCAAAGAACATATTGAAGAAGCGTTTGATCATAAAAATTTGAATGAAGATGTTCCAGAGTTCAAAGATTTGAATCCAACAGCCGAACATATCGCTTATATTATCTGGAACAAACTTCGTGTTTTAATTGATGCTGATAAAGAATTGGAAATTACGTTATACGAAACACCAAGAAACTTTGTAACTTATAAAGGCAACTAATTATGGCAATTCAAATTGGAGATAAATTACCAAGTTTTAAAGCTACAAAGCAAGACGGAACTGCTTTTGAAAGTCATGATATACATGAAAAACCCGTTGTAATTTACTTTTATCCAAAAGATTTTACGCCAGGATGTACCACACAAGCATGTGGTTTTAGAGATGCGTATCAAGATTTTCAAGATTTGAGTGCTGAAGTAATTGGGGTTAGTGGTGATTCAGCTACTTCTCATCAAAATTTTCAACAGAAATACAAATTGCCTTTTATTTTACTTTCGGATGCTGATAGAAAACTGCGTCATTTATTTGGTGTTCCAACGGCACTTTTCGGATTGTTGCCCGGACGCGTAACGTATGTTTTTGATGCTAAAGGCTATTGTATTTATATTTTTGATAGTATGAGTGCGAAAAACCACATTGAAAGAGCATTGGAAGCGATTCAAAAGGTAAAATAAAAATCTGTTTTACACCCCTAAAGTCCCCTCGAGGGGACAATACTTTCTAACTATTTTGTCTTTATACTATTTTCAGTTTGAAATTTTCTTTGAAATATCATAATTTCTGAATTTTCATTACGCTTATTGCTTTACAATTTTCATCTCTAGCATATTTTAATTGTTTTTCGCATCTTTGTACTTCACTATTTGACTATGAAGTTTTATCCTTTAACGTTTACACCGATACTTAAAGACCGCATTTGGGGCGGAACCAAGTTGAAAACTTATCTCAACAAACCCATAGTTTCTGAAACTACAGGCGAGAGTTGGGAAATTTCAACCGTTCCTGGCGATATTAGTGTGGTTAACAATGGTGTGCTTAAAGGAAAAAACATCAACGAAATTATCGATTTGTTTCCGGAAGAAATTTTAGGAAAATCTGTCGTTACTCGTTTTGGAAAACAATTTCCATTGCTTTTTAAATTCATTGATGCTAAGGAAGATTTGTCCATTCAATTGCATCCGAATGATGCATTGGCTAAAGAACGTCACAATTCTTTCGGGAAAACCGAAATGTGGTATGTAATGCAAGCAGATGAATCGGCGCGTTTGGTGATTGGATTTAGAAAAGATTCCAATCAACAAGAATATTTAGCGCATTTAGAAAATAAAAATCTAATAGATTTACTAAACGAATATCCTGTTTCTAAAGGCGATGTGTTCTTTTTAGAAACTGGAACAATTCATGCCATTGGAGCAGGAGTTGTGGTGGCGGAAATTCAACAAACGAGTGATGTTACCTATCGCATTTACGATTGGGATCGAGTAGATGCTAATGGAAACGGAAGAGAATTGCATACAGACTTAGCTTTAGAAGCAATTAATTACAATGCCACTCATTCTAAAATTGAATATAAGGAAGAAGCCAATCAAAGTACTTCAGTGGTAAATTGTCCTTATTTTGTCACTAATATTATTGCGTTACAAGATCGTTTTATTTGGAAGCGCACCCAACAAGCTTTTACCGTTTTCATGTGTACCAATGGTCAATTTGAAATGATTGTAAATGGAGAAATCCTGCGTTACCGAATGGGCGACACGATTTTGATTCCGGCATGTATTGAAAATTTAACGGTTAGAGGAAAGGCTACTTTGCTAGAAATTTCGATATAATGTATTGAGAACAAAATATATTATGTAATTTTGCTTCAAATTTTAAATTTATACAAAATGGCAAGCGTTAAAAACTTGAAAAAAGAAATCAACTACGTTTTAGGGGATATTGTAAACATTGTTTACATTTGGGAAATGTCTACAGCTGGAAAACCAACTGAAGCATCTGATAAATTAGTTGATGAAATCTACGAAACTTTTGATACTTTAATGACAAGAGCGAATCAAAAAGACGTTGAGAACAAAAAAGCGCATTTTAAACAAATCCGTAAAGATTACGAAGCGGCTGCAAATCAATTTGTTGCGAAAATAAACGAATTAAACTAAAAAATTGCGATAAAAAAGTGCAGATTTTTTTTGGAAATTTAATTTTCAGAAGTATATTTGCACCGCAATAGAGTTGCCGGTGTAGCTCAGCTGGCTAGAGCAGCTGATTTGTAATCAGCAGGTCGTGGGTTCGAGTCCCTCCATCGGCTCTAAAGTAAAACCATCACAGCAATGTGATGGTTTTTTTGTTTTTGGGTGTTTTATATTGTTTATCACGCGAAAGGATTCGCACTGTAGCAGAGAGGCTAGAGTTACTGTTTTTTGTTTTATTTAATTTTAATAGTAGAAACTTTTATATATTTGATAATAGGTTAGTTAAGACATATTTAAAGGCACATAAAAAATTAATTATGATTTATATAAATATTAAAAGGCATTGGTTTAAGCTCATTTCAACTTCGATATTAATTTTAATTTGTTATCCTGTTTTTTCTCAAGATCTAAATCCTGAAATACTTGATAAAATATTTGAAGGTGGAGAATCATTTACAGCACCACTAAAGAATGGACAAATTGAATCGTTGAGAAAAGTTAAACCAGGAAAAGATACTTGGCTTTTTTCTAAGTTGGAGGAATATCAAAGAAATTTGAGCTCAAAAAATATTATATACGGTCAAATAATTATGCCGAATAAAGATGAATCATCTTATTCTTATAATCTATTTGCATATGATATTAAAGAGGAATCTTACTACTTTGTAGCTATTGTGTCTTTTAAAATTTTGGAAAATGATGTAAAAATTAATGGTTCATATTTATTTACAGAAGATAAAAGTTTAAAGAATTGGTGGTATGTAATGTTGGAATTTTATAAGAGTGAGAATGTAAAAAAAATACCAAAAAAATATATTTACCAAATTTGTCCTCCATCTCCTTTCAGAGAATGATTTTTATCAAGTAAAGTCTTTATTTTAGCAACAATAATATAGTATAATTATAAAAAAAAGCGGTCAGTTTCTGACCGCTTTACTTTATTTCTGAACTTCAATTTCTTTTCTCTTCTTAACATACTCATTTAGCATTTTTCCATATTTCGATTTTGCTACTTCTGGTGTCATGCTTTTTTGAATGGTATCTAGATAATACGTATTAATGTCGGCAATTTCTGAAAGTGCTAAATACGGTGCAATTTCTTTATTTGCGTTGCTAACTGCAAAATGAGCCGTATAGCGATACTTTCTTTTTAATAGCTTTTGGTATTCGTTTTCGATGCTATCTGTGGTTGTTGGGTTGGGTTTTAATTCATTTTTCAAACGTTTTGCCATTAAGGCTAAGTTTTGATCTCTGAATTTACTATTTAAGCTGTCAAATTTTTTCCATAAATCATGATTCTTAGAACCTGTAACTTTGGCATCAGCAAAAAAGTGTTTTAAGGTAGTTTCTATTTTAATTTCTCCTGGTTCTGCAAAGAAAGGTAAACTGTTGTCTATTGAATTCGTCTGTCCTCTGTCTAAAAACAAATACAACATTTCTGGACTTTCTAATGTGATGTGACTTTCAAACTTCGAATCTCCATTAATTTTAATACTGTCTAACGTAATTAATACAGAATCTTGTAATCTTTGCAAATATAATTTTCCTTGGCTCAATCCTTTTACGTCACCCGTGATGTGAACATTAGCATCAGGATTAACGTCTTCTTTACATGCGATAAGGGAAACAACGGCTACTAAAGCTAAAACTATCTTTTTACTCATGATATTATTTGTTGTATTTTGGATTTCGTGAATCTTCGATTTCATTGTGAATTTTTAATTTGTGTTTGCAAAGTAAATAAAAAAATCCTCAAAATACTAAGTACTTTGAGGATTTTCAAATGCAATATCAATTGCGAAATTCAAGTTCAAGTTCAAGTTCAAGAATCAAGATATGTGACTCTTCAAACTTAAATTTAGCCTCTCAACCAAGCTTCGCGAACTGCTTTTTTAGTAGCATCTGTTGATTGGTAGCCGTCTTGTTTTTCTTTTGGCATTACTACTTTTCCTTTTACGATTTGCTCTTTGCCGTCTCTTTTAATTTTAACGGTAATAGCGTCTCCATCTTTCCAGTTCATGCTTGCCATGATTAAATCGTAGATATTGTCTAAGTTGTAAGTCTTATCGTTAAAAGCTAAAAGCGTATCGTTGTTTTTTAATCCTAAAGTAGTCATGAATACATTTAATTCGCCATCAGGCAAAATCATGATTTCTTTTGTACTAGGATTTACTGTGATGTAAGGTTCTCTTTGTCCTTTTAAGAATGGATTTCCTGCTACTTCGATAGATGCTTCTGTAACTCCCATTTTAGCAAAATATTGTTCGTATGGAATTGGAGTTTCTCCTGCTACGTGGTTTTTTAAGAACTCACCAACCGCTGGGTATGTTAACGAAGTGATTTTAGCGAATAACTCATCGTCTTTGAACGCTTTTGTTGTTCCGTATTCTTTGGCTAATTCTTGCATTAGATTTAAAATGCCTTTTTGCCCGTTGCTATTTTCTCTAATTAAAATATCCATACACATTGCAATTAATGCTCCTTTTTGGTACACGTTTAAGTATTGGTCTTTGTATGGAGGATTCAATACGTTTTTACTCATTTTGGTAAAACTCATATTGTCATTCATTTGGCGCGATTGTGCAATTTTTCCAGCCATTCTTTCAAAGAATTCCCCTTCTTCAATTAGTCCTTGGTTGATTTGGAATAGGTTTGCAAAATATTCGGTTACCCCTTCATACATCCATAAGTGTTCTGACATTTGGGGGTTGTTGAAGTCGAAATTTTGAATTTCAGTAGAATGAATCGTCAATGGTGTTACAATATGGAAGAATTCGTGCGAAACGACGTCTTTTAATTGCTCTTGAAGCATTTCTAAATTCATAACTTCAGGCATTACCACTGTTGTAGATGTTGGGTGTTCTAAGGCTCCAAAACCTTTTGCATCTTTTGCTTCCACATCTGCTAAGTAAAGTAAGATTGCGTATTTTTTTGTAGCATTGATAGGACCTAGAAAACGTTTTTGCGCTTTCATCATGTTTTCCATGTGAGGTGTAATTTGTTCGGCTGTATATTTACCTGTCGGAGAATACACGCTGATGATGATGTCCATATCGTCAATTCTGAATGTAGTAAAATCAGGTTTAGAATACATGATAGGCATTTCCACTAAATTGGCGTATTTTGGCATGTAGAATACATCTAAAGTAGTACTTGGGTCAGCGTCTGTCATGGCAGAAACTCCAGTTAATGTCTCGGGATGTTGAATGGTTAATTTGTATGGTGTTTCTTCTTTTCCTTTGAAGTATCCGATAAAACCGTGTGTATTTAACATGAAATTTTCACCCGCTTTGATGTTGGTTCCCGCTGGAGAAAAAACATCTTCGCTTTCGCCAAAACCAGCTCCACTTTCAGTATCAAAAGTATCGTTTACTAAGTAAGTAATTTTGCTCAATTTGGTAGCATCTGAAATGCGATATGAGTTTTCGTCGATTTTGGCCACATTTAAAGCCTTTCCTTTACTGTCAAATGCTTTTACATTTTCGATAAAGCGACCGTAATCGTCTTCTGAATAGGTTCCAGGAACTGTTTTAGGAAAGTGATAGGTTACGGATTCAGTAGTAAATGTTGGTGGGGTCACGCTCACCATTACTTTATCGTCTTTAACATTGATTAAATCGATGGTAACTGCTACATCATTTTGTTTGGTAGTCGTTTGCGTTGGACTACAGCTCCATAAAAATCCCACTAAAGCTAGGGAAAGCATTATTTTTTTCATCTTATCAATATTGAATTACCAATAAGTAGATAAAATGGCGGTAATGTTACAATTAACGTTTGGAAATTTTATTGCCTGTAATTTGTCTTTGCAGTTTGCATTTGAATCGGTCAATGCCACTAGTGCGAAGTTTTGCATGCTTAGTTGATCTGCCTTGCACGCGTTCGCGCCACATTCTAAAGCTGGATGGTTTCATTTCGCGACGCATGATTTCAATGGTCTCTTGTTCGGAGATTCCAAATTGAAATGTAATGGCTTCAAAAGGCGTTCTGTCTTCCCAAGCCATTTCTATGATGCGATCGATTTGTGATTCGGTGAATTGTTTCTTTTCCATGAAACAAATTTCTGTATAAAATGAAAAAACTCTTGTTGAACAAGAGTTAATTTTTTTTTAATCGAATTTATTTTTGAAATAATATTTGCTGTCTAAGTCTTCGTCTTCCAATTCGTTATATTTTATTGGTTTCGGTTTTGGCTTACTCGCAGTCACTTTCTTTTTCCAAAGTTCAAAATTATCTTTGGACAATCTTTTACGCATTAATTCGGTAACTTCGTTTTCTGTTACTCCGAATTCCTCTTTTAAAACTTCAAAAGGTTTTTTTTCCTCTTGAGCCATGGCAACAACTCTATCTAATGTTTCGTTGTCGAATTCTGAGATTTTCTTCTTTTTCATGAAGTAAATACTATTTCTGTCTAGTTTATTGGTTAATAATTCAATATTAGTAAAAAAATAAATTCAAAAATTAGGCCAAATACTTTTTCTGAAATTTTTAAAAATTTTCTAAAGATGGTTGTAGTTTTTGAGGAATATTTACAGAATTGTTCTAAACGTTAAATTTATTCTCGGATTTTTAGGTTGTGTGGCTTTTGGAATTTGGTGTTTGTAGTGAATTTGGCTTCCTTCTTTCATCAATAATAAACTTCCGTGGTTTAGATTTAAGTTCATTTTTACTTCTGAATTGGTGATGTGTTTTAACTGAAACTTGCGTTCTTCCCCAAAACTTACTGATGCAATTATGGGATTTCGGCCTAATTCTTTTTCATTATCAGCATGCCAACCGTTGCTGTCTTTTTCGTTTCTGTATAAATTGGCTAAAACTGTGGTGAAATTGTGTTCGGCTATATGTTCCACTTTATCTTTGATGAACATCAATGTAGGATTCCAAGCGTGAGGTTGCATCGTTAATCCTGAATACGAATAGGGTTTTCCTTCGTTTCCGAATAAGCATGTTAATCTAGGTTGAGCTATTTTCTTTCCAAAAATGGTAATATCGTCTTGTTGCCAAGGTGTTTCATTCATCAATTTATCCCATAAAAGATCGGCTTCTTCTTTGAAGAAGAAATTCGGATAAAATTCAAAAACCGCATCGGGTAATGGTAAAATTATTTTTTCTGATGGAAATAAATCAAGCATAAAAAAAGCGATGAATTACATCGCTAATTTACTTTATTTTTTCTTGAATTGTATGTTCATAATTACTATTGCGGCAATAATTAACAGAATTCCAATCCATTGAATTAATAAAACTTGTTCGTTTAAAAGGAAAAATGCCATCATCACCGAAACAGGTAATTCTAAAGAAGAAACGATACTTCCTAACCCAATTCCTGTATGAGGAAATCCTGCGTTTAATAACATAGGTGGAATTATCGTGCCGAATAATGCCAATACAATTCCCCATTTTGCAAAAATTTCAAAGTTGAAAGGCGTAACTTGAGTGTATATACTGAATCCAAATACGATAACTGCTCCTCCTAATAGCATATACAAACTTCTTTGCGCTGACGAAATTCCCAATGCTACTTTGTTAGCTGTAAACATTGTTGTCGTAAAAGAAGCAGCAGCTAATAAGCCCCAAAATAATCCGTTTGCCCAATCGATTGTTGGGTCATTGAAATCAATTTTAAAAATATTGATAGCTAATGCGGTTCCAATTAATACAATGATTACTGAAATTATTTTTTGAAATGAAGGGGCTTTTTTGTCTAAAAACCATTCTAATAAAACGCCCATCCAAACGGTTTGCATCAATAGTACAATTCCGATAGAAACGGGAATGTATTTTACCGCTAAATAATAGAAAACACTTGTCATCCCTAACGAAGTTCCTGCTAACATTAAGTGAAAAATGTTTTTTGGAGAAGCTTTTGCTGCTTTGTTTTTGTTTTTGGTTCTTTGGAATAGATTGATAATTAAAATCCCAATAATTCCTAAAATGAATTGAGACGATGTTACTTCGGCTGTTGTAAAATCTTCTTTATAAGCTAATTTTACGAATGTAGCTAACATTCCATAACTCGTTGCTCCTAATGCAACAAGTAAAACTCCTTTGATTATATTGTTGTTTGACATATCCTAAATTTTAAGGGGCGCAAAGATAGGGAATTTGAATTTAGAATTCAGAATTCAGAATTCGGAACTTTAGTAAGAATTTAACATCATCGTTTTAAATAAAAATCAAAAAGTTGAGTTATGTCATTTTAATCTCATTTCTATGAAACACTTTTTACTATTGATAGCAGTTTGTTTTTTATGTTGCAATAATTCAGAAGTTGAAACTTTAGCAATAAAAGATTATAATTCATTTCATAAAGAGGCAGAAACTTTTTGCAAAGAGAATGATTATAATGAATCGTATTATTTTTTAGTTGATTTGAGTGTGCATTCTGGGAAACATCGTTTTTTTATTTATGATTTTGAAACAAAAAAAATCGTAGATAAAAATTTAGCAACTCATGGAAGTTGTGATCAATTTGAAGAAAATCCAGACAAGTGGAAAAAGGTGAAATTTGACAATAGAGTAGATAGTCATTGCTCGATGAAAGGCAAATATAAAATCGGCAATCGCGATTATAGTTCGTGGGGAATCAACGTAAAATATTGGTTGCACGGATTAGAAGCAACTAATAAAAATGCTGTAAAAAGAGTAGTGGTTTTGCATTCTTGGTCGCAAGTAAAGAATAAAGAAGTGTATCCCAAATATTCTCCTTTGAGTTGGGGTTGTCCTGCAGTTTCCAATGAGTTTATGGGAAAATTAGATGAACGTTTGCAAAATTCTGAAAAACCTGTTTTGTTATGGGTTATAGAATAATTTTGTTTGTAACAAAATAGAAAAAAACCTACTAATGATAAAATAAACCATTACAATGAGAAATTTTTTAATTTACCTTTTTATTTTAATCTTTCAATTTTCAATAGCTCAAGAAGAAACAGCTAAAGACAGCACAAAAACAACAGAATTAAAAGAAGTCGTAGTACAATCTAAAAAGAAAAGTATCGAACAAAGAGCAGATAGAACCATATTTGATTTTTCTGAACAAAGTCATTTAAATTCAGGTTCTTTAATGGAAGGATTAAAAAAGTTGCCTGGATTAATAGTTTCTGATGTTGCAGGGATGATGTATCAAGGAAAACAGCTAGAGGTGTTTATGGATGCAAGGCCCCTGAATATATATTCTAATGAATTAACATCATATTTAGAAAGTCTTCCAGCAAATTCAATTGAAAAAGTAGAAATAATTACGCAACCTGGTGCCGAGTTTCCTGCTACTTCAGGAGGTGCTATTATAAATATTGTAACTTCTAAAAACGCTAAAAAATATCTTTCTGCAACGTATTCAAACGGATATAGTTATACCAATTACGATAAATCACGTCATCGATTTAATAATAGCTTATTAGTTAACGCAAAAAATAAATGGTTTGGCTGGCAAGTACAATTAGGTCAAAATTATAACAATGCATATCAGCGTACAAATTTTGCAGATGGAGCAACAGTGCTTTCTAAAAATATAACGGATAGAGAAAATCGTTTTTATTTTTTTAAAACTGGTTTAAAGTTCGATTTGAAAAAGGATAGATTTTTAATTAATTATGATTATACGACATCAAATAATAGAGCATTAATTGATGCTGAGGGTTTTGGATTTGAAACTAGTGATAAAAGTAAAAACAAGCTTAATAGGAATGATGTAGCTTTGAATTATCAAAAGCGATTTGATGATGTAACTAAGAAATTAGATTTTAGATTTAATGTTAATTCAGTTACGAATAATTTTGATTTGACTAATAGAGTTTCTGGGAATTCAGTTTTAGATAATGGTTACAATCAATTATTTTATCAATTTAAAACCGATTATTCACAAGAGTTTGATTTTTTAGAGAAAACAAAATTTTCTACTGGAGTTTTAGCGGATAAATTAGAATTTGAAGCTCAAAATTTAGGTGCAACCAATTTAGATTATCAAAGAACAACTTTAGCAGCTTATTCTGAATTTCAATCTACTTATAAAAAGTTTGATTTTATTCTGGGTGGAAGATTGGAATCTTATTCTATTGAAGGAGATACGGATACAGGGGATTTGGTTCCGTTCAATCAAACACGATTTTTTCCTAATGCTAGTATTCAATACAATATAATTCCGCAGGTTTTTGTAAATGCAAATTATAATAAAAAGATTAGTTTGCCTAATACATCTGCTTTAAATCCAAATAATACCAATTATCAAAATCCAAACGTTTCTTTTTATGGTAATCCAAATCTAGAACCTACAATTTTTGATAATTATGAATTTAAAATAAGTGCTTTTGAATACTTTTTTATTGGATATTCTCGCAGCGATGCCAATAATCAAGTAATGAATAGAATAATTGTTGATGGGGCTGGAGCCGCTAGTATTTCAGAAAATATTCCGCAAGTAACGATTCATAATTTTAATTTGGGTTTGCCAGTTCCATACATGTTGTTTACTAAAGGATTAAAAGAAACATTGAAATTTAATTTTAACCCAGATGAAATTAATTTCTTATACTTATATGTTGGTCATCAAAAGCATGTTTTACCAGATGTAAATGAAAAAGGTTTGTGGTTCTTTAATGTCATGTCGCAAATTGTTTTGCCTAGTAAAATTAAGTTTACTGCAAATTACAATACTTCATCGACGGGAGGAAATTATTACTATTATAAAAATAGATCCCCTTTTAGTCAGCAATTAGATGTTACATTTGCTAAGAAATTCTTAGATAATAATTTGTCTGTTTCACTTTATTGCAACGATATTTTTAATACAAATAAGCAAGGATTTAACGCATTGGGTACAAATTTAGTTTATGGAAGTAAAAATGATTCAAGACGAGTTGGAATTACTTTGAATTATAAAATTCCAACTAAAAATAAATTAGCAAAAGAAGAAGGGAATATTTTAAATAATGATAAAAAAGATGACCAACCAGCAATAGGTAATTGATTACTCTATATCTTCAGTTAAATCTTTTAAGTGAACTCGTAAAGCATTAACAGAAATACTAATTTCCCAAAACGAAATTCCTAATGAAATCAATAAACAAAATAAGCTACCTCCAAAAAGGTAAATGCCAAAATCTCCATGATTTACATAAAGTAGTAACATTGCAAAAACAGACAAGAACAAACACATCACTCCGAAAAGCTGCATGTAACGAATTAATGTTAATCGTAAGTTTAAGTTTTTAATTTCTAGTAAAATGCTTTTATTGTGATTATCGTCGTAATTTTTCTTTAAGTTACGAATGATTTGCGCAATTGTTAAAAATCGATTCGTGTAAGCTAATAGGATTAACGAAGTTGCGGAGAATAATAAAGCTGGTGTTTCGATTGAGAGTGTCATACTATTTTATAAAAAAATAAAATTACAAAAAAATCCTGAGAGGTTATAGAAACCTGTCAGGATTAATAATTAATTTTAAATTTATCTTTAGGCTTTCAATAAATTCTTTTTTGCAAAAGCATAACTAAAATAAATTATACAAATTAAAGTAAAAACAATTCCTGTCATCATAAAAAATTCAAAAAAGCGTATTGAAGCGGTTGGTTCTTTAACATCGCCATCTGCAATAAAACCAATAGTGGTAGTTAAAAATGCAATATTTAAGATATTTAAAATTTTTTTCTTCATAATTGGTGTGTTTAATACCTTTTTAACGGCATAAAATTAACTTTAGTGTGCTTTCTGAAATCTTTTTTCTGAAAATTAGAAATTTACTTCAGCGTCTCAAAACTTCTCTTCACAAAAGCAGTCAACTCTTCTCCTTTTAACAATCCTTGAGAAAGTTTAGCTAAATCTAAAGCTTGTTTTACTAAGTCTTTTTGTGCGTCTTCTGAACTGTTTAAAATAGTAGTGGCTAATTCTGAATTCGTATTCACCACTAAATTATACATATCAGGAAAATTACCCATACCAAACATGCCACCACCGCCAGTTGCACTCATTTCTTTCATTCTACGCATGAATTCAGGTTGTGTGATGATGAATGGTGATGTATTGCTATCTAAATTTTCCAATTGAACGGTGTAGTTTTCTTTTGGAACTACTGTTTCAACAGCCGATTTTAGTTTTTCTTTTTCGTCATCCGATAATTTCGAAATTGTTTCTTCTTCTTTCTGAATTAATTTATCGATATGATCTGCATCAACTCTAGCAAAAGTTAAATTCTCGTTATCCGCTTCTAATTTTTGAATCAAATGCGACACAATTGGTGAATCTAATAACAACACTTGATAGCCTTTTTCTTTTGCAATGTCGATGTAGCTGTGTTGTGCGTCTTTGTTCGAAGCATATAAAACTACTAATTTTCCGTTTTTGTCGGTTTGGTTGTCTTTTAATGCTTCTTTTAATTCGGCTAACGTGTAATATTTGTCATCCGTTGTTGGATATAAAACGAAATCGCCTGCTTTTTCATAGAATTTTGGTTCCGAAAGCATTCCGTATTCCAATACCACTTTGATGTCGTTCCATTTTTGTTGGAAGTCTTCACGGTTTTCGTTGAATAATGATTTCAATTTATCAGCAACTTTTCTCGTGATGTAATTTGAAATCTTCTTCACATTACCATCGGCTTGTAAGTACGAACGCGATACGTTCAATGGAATGTCTGGCGAATCTACCACACCTTTTAACATCATTAAAAATTCAGGAACAATTCCTTCTACATTATCAGTTACGAATACCTGATTTTGGTACAATTGGATTTTGTCTTTCTGAATTTGTAAATCCGATGATAATTTTGGAAAATATAAAATTCCAGTTAAGTTGAACGGATAATCTACATTCAAATGAATGTTGAATAACGGTTCGTCAAATTGCATTGGATACAATTCGCGATAGAAATTTTTATAATCGTCTTCCGATAAATCACTTGGTTGTTTTGTCCAAGCCGGATTTGGATTATTGATGATGTTATCTACATCCACATATTCTGTTTTGTAATCATCTGGAGCATTTTCTGGTTTTGGAAGTGCTTCTTTTTTTGTTCCAAACTTAATCGGAATCGGCATGAATTTGTTGTATTTGGTCAACAATTCACGGATTTTAAACTCTTCTAAAAACTCTACTGAATCATCTGCAATATGTAAGATAATTTCAGTTCCTCTTTCTGTTTTATCGTGAGGTACTAAAGTAAATTCTGGACTACCATCGCATGTCCAATGTGCTGCTGGTTCGTCTTTGTATGATTTGGTGATGATTTCTACTTTAGAAGCCACCATAAACGCCGAATAAAATCCTAAACCAAAGTGACCAATAACGCCTGAATCTTTGGCAGAATCTTTATATTTTTCTAAGAATTCTTCTGCACCTGAGAACGCGATTTGGTTGATGTATTTTTCTACTTCATCGGCTGTCATTCCTAAACCTTGGTCGATTATGTGTAGTTTTTTACCTTCTTTATCGATTTTTACTTCGATTTTAGGATTTCCATACTCCACTTTTGCCTCGCCAATGCTGGTTAAATGTTTTAATTTTAAAGTAGCGTCGGTTGCATTCGATACTAATTCACGAAGAAAAATTTCGTGGTCACTGTACAAGAATTTTTTGATAAGGGGAAAGATGTTTTCTACTGAAACATTGATTTTTCCTGATGCCATATTTAAAATTTTAAGTTAAACAAATTTTTGTTTTTGGGTATTCAAATTCAGTACCAAAACATGAAATATGACAAATTGACGTAGTAATTTAAATATATTTTTGTGTGATAGATTGTTTTAATTCCAAAATAAATGAAGTAAATTTGTAAGAAAGTAAATAATAGAAAAATGAAAAAAAGTGCACTATTCTTACTATTAGCTATCGTCTTTATTGGCTGTAAACCAAAAGAAACGATTACGAGTACAAAATTGGATAATAAGACCGAAGCAGCTATCAAAGGAAACTGGAGAATAGCGTCGGTTAACTTTCCAGGTTCAGAATATTTGAAGGTTACTTCCTTTAACATTGCGGATGCAAAGTGTTTTGAAGGAAGTCAGTGGAGTTTTGTTTCTAATAATAACAAAGGAAATATGCTTTTAGATAAAGTTAATTGTCCGTCTTACAGCAGTAATATTACTTGGTACATTAACAAAGACGGATTTATGGTAATCAAATTTTTAACGGAAGGGGTAAAGGCAAAGCATACTGATTCTGGTTATATTTTAAGAGTTGCCAATGTGAGTGCTTCCTCATTTCAGTTAATTGATAAAGTAAATGTTGGTGGGCAATTTGTTGATATCGTATATAATTTTGAAAAAAAATAAGAACATATGAAAAAGATAGCCATTTATTTAGTAGCAGGAACATTAGTAGGTAATGTCATTTTATCAGGATGTAGTTCGGTCAAGAATGCTAATAACACTCAGAAAGGAGCTGTTATAGGTGCTGTAGGTGGAGGTGTTTTAGGTGCGGTTATTGGTAATAATGTTGGTAAAGGAGGAAACGGTGCTTTAGGTGCTGTATTAGGAACTGTTATTGGCGGTACCGTTGGTGGTATTATTGGAAATAAAATGGACAAACAGGCTCGTGAAATTGAAACTGCTTTACCAGGAGCACAAGTAGAAAGAGTGGGAGAAGGTATTCGTCTTGTTTTAGGTGAAAACTCTGTAAACTTTGATTTTAATAAAGCTACTTTAACAACTAAAGCAAAACAAAATTTAGATAAGTTGGTCCCTGTATTTAAAGAATATGCCGATACTAATATTAAAATTTATGGTTTTACCGATAGTAAAGGATCTGATGATTACAATTTGAATTTATCCAGTCAGAGAGCAACAGCTGTTAAAAATTATTTAGCGACTAAAGGTTTAGTTTCTAGTAGATTTACTGTAGTAGGCATGGGAGAAGCAGAGCCAATAGCAACAAACGATACAGATGCAGGTAGAGGTTTAAATCGTCGAGTTGAGTTTGCTATTGTAGCTAATGATAAGATGATTGAAGATGCTAAAAAAGAAGCCGGAAAATAGTGTTAATTCATTTAAAAATTAATAGAGCTGCTCTTAGGAGTGGCTTTTTTATTTGTAATTTTGAAAAAAAAAGAAATGCTGACCGTTAGAGATATTTCCTTTTCCTATAATGATACTCTCAATTTAAATTCGATTTCGTTAAGTTTAACTAAAGGAAAAAACTTGGCTTTAATTGGTGAAAGTGGGTGTGGAAAAAGCACTTTGTTAAAATTAATCTACGGCTTATATGACCTAGATGAAGGGCAGATTTTTTGGAATGATACGGAAGTGTTAGGTCCGAAATATCATTTAATTCCAGGAATGCCTTTCATGAAGTATTTGGCTCAAGATTTCGATCTAATGCCATTTATTACTGTTGCAGAAAATGTAGGGAAACACCTTTCAAATTTCTATCCTGAGGCAAAAAAAGCTAGAATTGCAGAGTTACTTGAAATTGTTGAAATGACTGATTATGCTAATGTTAAAGCTAAATTTCTTAGTGGTGGTCAAATGCAACGTGTAGCACTGGCTAGAGTTTTAGCTTTAGAACCTGAAGTTTTATTGTTAGACGAACCTTTTAGTCATATTGATAATTTCAGAAAGAATAGTTTAAGAAGAAAGCTATTTGGTTATCTGGAAGAGCAACAAATTACTTGTGTTGTTGCTACTCATGATAGTACTGATGTATTGTCGTTTGCCGATGAGGTAGCTGTTATTAAAGATGGAAAAATTATTGAAAGCGGTATTCCAAAATTCATTTACGATAATCCAAGAGACAAATATGTAGTTTCATTATTTGGAGATGTTAATGAAATTGAAATTAATGGAGAACTAAAATTTGTTTATCCGCATCAATTAAAAGTGGTATTGAATTCTGATTTGAAAGTTGAGATTGTCAATTTTTATTTCAGAGGAAGTCATTATTTAATGGAAGCGAAATATGGTAATCGAATTTTATTTTTTGAAAATGATACGATTTTGGAGAAAGGGGAAGTGGTTTGTTTGAAAAGGATGTAAAAAAAAGACCTTCAAACAATTGCTCAAAGGTCTATTTTCTATGTTCAATTCTCTAATTTTTTAAATATTTTTCTAAGAATTGGTCTTGTTCCCATAACAAATGTAAAATGTTTTCTTTGGCAACATAACCGTGACTTTCTTTAGGTAAAATCACTAATCTTGCTGGACCGCCTAATCCTTTTAATGCTTGGAAATAACGCTCCGATTGTAGCGTGAAAGTTCCAGGATTGTTATCCGCTTCACCGTGTACTAGTAATAAAGGTGTTTTCATTTTCTCTGCATTCATAAAAGGCGACATAGTGTTGTACACTTGCGGAACATCCCAATAATTACGTTGCTCGCTTTGGAATCCGAAAGGCGTTAACGTTCTGTTGTAAGCACCACTTCTTGCAATTCCACATGCAAATAAATTAGAATGTGTTAACAAGTTAGCTGTCATGAAGGCACCATAAGAGTGACCTCCAATGGCTACTTTTTTACGATTGATGTAACCCAATTTATCCACTGCGTCAATTGCTGCTTCTGCATTCGCAATTAATTGAGGAACAAATGTGTCGTTTGGCTCCGTAGTTCCTTCTCCAATGATTGGGAAAGCGGCATCGTCTAAAACAGCATATCCTTTGGTTACCCAATAAATGAATGAACCATAGCTTGGGAAAGTAAATTCGTTAGGGTTTTTATCGTTTTGTCCTGCCGAATTTTTGTCTTTGTATTCTGCTGGGTAGGCCCAAATTAACAAAGGTAATTTCTCTTTTTTCGTTTTGTCATAACCTGCTGGCAAATAAAGAGTTCCTGAAAGTTCAACTCCATCTTTTCTCTTGTATTTGATTACTTCTTTGTGTACGTTTTTAATACTTTCGAATGGATTTTTGAAAGCGGTAATCGGCGTTAATTTATTTTTCGATTTGATGTTTCTGAAGTAGTAATTTGGATATTCATTTTTAGATTGAATCATTACCAATACGTCTCCTTTTTTGAAATCTTCAATTGACATCAAATCTTCTTTTTTGTCTTTCATGTTGGAAGTGTACAAACGTGTTTTTTTCAACGTATTGAAATCATACTCGTCAATAAAAGGAAACTGTCCTTCTTTTGTGTGTCCAGCACCTATTAAATACCCTTTGTTGTTTTCTACAGCAATAACATATCTTCCAAATTCATTCTTTTTCATTTCGAAATTTCCTGGATCTGAGTAGATATCTTGTGAATTTCTATCTTCGATAATTCTTGGAGCTACAGTCAAATTCGAAGGGTTGAATAAATACGCTTTTGTGTTTCTTGTGTCGTACCAAGAATCTGCTACAATTGCAATGTTATCATTTGCCCACATAATGCCCGCATAACGTTGTTGGGTTTTGATTAAGCTTGTTGGATTCGACGTAAATGGCGCTTCCCATAAGAAAACTTCATCTCTGAAATCTACTTTTACCGCTTGGTCACCACCGTCTAAAGCTTCAACAAAATATAAAGTTGCTGGTTTGTCGGCTCTCCATCCCATGCTTCTTTTGCCTTTTCTTACTGATGAAAAACCTTTTGGCATGATTTCGGTTAAAGGTACTTCGTTTACCACTTTTATTTCTTTTCCATTCGTATCGTAAACCGATGTTTTTTGAGGGAAACGGCTTAATGGTACTATGTAAGAATATGGTTTTTGAATGGTAGTTAGCATCAGATAATTTCCGTCTGGAGAAAAACTTTCTCCTGCATAAATGTCAGCAGTTTTAAATAAAGTTGCATTTCCAGAAAGACTAACTTTATATAATTCTGAAGTGACTAAAACATCAAAATTAGCTTCATCTGTTTTATTTTTCAATAAATCTTGATACGTTCTGTTTTGTGATTTTGAACCATCGCTAGTTGAAACTGTTGGTCCTTTTGGAACATCTTTGTTGCTATCGATTAACGCTGGACGGTTTTTAGGTAACATTTTAACCAATAAAGTTTCGTTGTCCTTCATCCAGTTGAACGGACTTCCAAGATTCGCATTCAAATTATCCGAAGTTAATTTTTTAGCGGTTGCCGTTGCTACATCAATTACCCAAAGTTCAACACCTTGATTAGTAGTATTGGTAAATGCAATTTTCTTTTCGTTTGGCGACCAGGAAACATTCGTAATTCTAGCATTTGCAGGTAATCCGCTAACTTGAATTTCGTTTTTATCCTTAATTTTTCTAATCTTTAGATTGTTGATATACGTTACCGTACTCGAAATATTAGTAACAGGATTAATACGTAATCCACCTAATTTCATTTCGGTCTGATTTAAGTCATCTAATGTTTTGTACGTATTTCGATAACTTAAAAGCATGTATTCTTTCTTGGTGTCCATACTTACCGATGGCGCTCTTTCATAATCAGCCAAAGCTAAAATTTCTGCTGATGGCTTTTGATACGTTACATTTTCTTGTGCTATTGTGGAGAATGTTCCCACAAAAACAAACAAAGAAAGGAGTTTTAGTTTCATTGTTTTTGGTTTTATAATTGGCACTAAAATTATTTTTTTAGTTACAATTTTTTTACAATTATTTGTTAATTTTTCTTACCTTTATAATTCGTTAAAACAATAAAAACACTTTAAATTATGGGAAAATTTGTAATTTCAACAAGAAAAAACGGAGAATTTCAATTTAGCTTAAAAGCTGGTAATGGTCAAGAAATCTTAGCTAGTGAAGGTTATACAACTAAAGCAGCTTGTTTAAATGGCGTTGAATCTGTGAAGAAAAATTCGCAAGTAGAAGCGCGTTTTGATAAGTTAGAATCTAAGAACGGTAAATTCTATTTTAATTTAAAAGCTACTAATGGTCAAATTATTGGTACAAGTGAAATGTATGAAAGCACTGCTTCAAGAGACAACGGAATTGCTTCAGTAGCTAAAAATGCTCCAGATGCTTCTGTTGATGATCAAACAGCGTAAATTTAATAAACCCGTTGGGTGAAATTAAATGATTTGAATTTTGATATTATTAATTGGTCTGTCAAAGATAAATTTATTGATATATTGCACTAATGTTAGAGAGGTTATTTTTGCTAAAATTCTAGTTTTAAAACCTTCAAAAGATTT
>NZ_JAYRPD010000013.1:0-6383 GCF_041911335.1 Flavobacterium sp. | reverse complement strand
TAAAATAGCTCTCCAAAGCCCAAAGCTTTGGAGTTTTTATTCCCATCTTTTACCCCTCCTTTAGGAGGAGCTCGCGCAAGTTCTCACAACTGGTCAACTTCCGCAGAAACAAGAAATGACGAAAACACACTCATCATTCACGACAAAATTGTAACTGACCAATATTTCCAAGCATTCGCTTACCTCTACAATTTTGCAGGAGGCGTTCTCAATGCAACAGAATTCGCACAAGCTAATCATCAGTTCATTGCATATCCAAACCCAACTGCTGATATCGCTTACATCAAATCAGACAGCCGTACAGCCAACCAAAGCGGTTCATATACCATCTTTAACGTTGCAGGTAACAAAATCCTAGAGAAAAACTTTACCCAACTTAAAGAAACTCAAATCGACCTTACTAATTATCCAAAAGGTCTATACTTCATCAATCTAAAAATCGGAGATAAAACCTACCAAACAAAACTCCTCAAAAAATAAAACAGAAATCTATCTCCCTCGAGATAGATTTTTTTATGAATTATCCACATTTAACACAAAATAAACACTTTCAGTTTTTTAAGTTAATTTATTTTGTATAAATTTGTTAGAAATTAATAATCAGAAACTCATATTACGCAATTCATTCAAACGTTTACAAGCAGATTTATAATTAATAATCAATAAGTTAATCGTTTAAATTTATTATTAGTAGTTGCGTATATTTTAGAGTAACCTGCAAGCCTAACCTGACGACATCACATAATTCAAAGATATGGAAAATATAATACATGGAGCAAAATGGTGGAAGTTTGACTTTCACAACCACACACCGAAATCTAATGACTTTGGTAAGGGTGATGCCGCTCACATGGCAATTACACCAGAGAATTGGTTGCTTATGTATATGACCGCTGGCATTGACTGTGTTGCAATAACAGACCACAATTCAGGAGAATGGATTGACACATTAAAAGCAGCATTGACTGCAATGGATAATTCAGACCCCAAGCCGATTGGCTACAGAAAAATATACCTATTTCCAGGAGTGGAAATTTCTGCATCGGGCAACATTCATATTTTGGCATTGTTTGCCCCAAGTGCAGGAACAGCAGAAGTTCAAACACTTCTAGGTACTGTTAGATTTCCAGCGGCACAGATCGGAACAACCGATGCTGTTTCACCCGACAGCGTTGAAGATGTAATTAATGCAATTCATGCAGCAGGTGCAGTTGCAATTCCTGCACATGTGGATAAGTCAAGTGGACTTTTTTCCCTCACTGGTTTTACTCTCACACAAGCAATCAAGACGGAAGGACTTCTTGCAATTGAAGTAGTTGACAAAGCGGCAGCAAAACCAGACCTATACAATCAATCCAAACTTAAATTAGCAGAAGTAATTGGCACTGACAGCCACATTGCAGCACAAGTGGGAACAAATTACACTTGGATTAAAATGGGTGAACCATCTTTGGATGCTTTGAAACTTGCATTGCATGATAGAGAAGATGGAATAATTAGAAAAGATGAAATCACTGTTGACCCGAACAATGTTTCAAATCGTTACTTCATAAAATCACTAACAGTTAGAAATGGTTTCAAAGCCGGAAACGGAACACCATTAAAAACAGAATTCAGCCCTTGGCT
The DNA here is from genome assembly GCF_041911335.1 of Flavobacterium sp. Lineage (GTDB taxonomy): Bacteria > Bacteroidota > Bacteroidia > Flavobacteriales > Flavobacteriaceae > Flavobacterium. The sequence continues at coordinate 4,757 of NZ_JAYRPD010000013.1, read as the reverse complement.
TACTTCTGTTATCGGTGGTAGAGGTTCGGGCAAATCAACCATCGTAAATTATTTGCGTATAGCGTTAGCAAGAATTGATGAAATGCCTAATGAAGTTCAAACAGAGTTCAATAAATTCAATGCAATAGGAAGGAAAGACGGAACAGGTATGTTGCGAAACGTAACATCTATCGAAGTTGAAATTTTCAAGGACGGGAAACTTCATTTGATAACATGGAATAATTCTATTCATACATTACAGGATTGGAATGTAACAACAGGAGCTTGGAATGCAGCAACAACCGTTTCAAATATCAAAGACCTTTTTCCAATTCAAGTTTTCAGTCAGAAAGAACTTTACGCATTAACTGGTAATCCTTCAAAACTTATTGAGTTGATTGATTCACAGTTTGACAAGCCAGCTTGGACAGAATCAAAAGATAGGTTGGTAAATAAATGGCTTGCAGACAGAGCAACAAGAAGGCAACTTCAATTTGCCATATCAGAAGAAGCCAACATAAGAGCACAGCTTGGTTCAGCGAACAATAAAATAGCATTGTTTGAAAGTTCGGATTATAGAGTCACGTTAAACAACTTCAATAAACTCACAGCGACAAATAAATTTTTCACTGATAACAGTGAAAATGTTTCAGAGTTCATTTCTCAATTGGAGGAATTAGAACAAGCAGTTCCAAACATTGAAATTCCCGAAGGAATAAATGATGTTGTAATTAATGATTCGTTGCAGTTTATTCAAACAATGAATGCTGCATTAACAGCAGCAAAAGCAAAACTAACAGAAGCAATTGCACTTGTTACAACATACAAAGAACATCTCACTAGACAATTCAATACACTTCCTTGGTATGCACAATTTGAAGCAGCCAAACAAGCGTATGATGCTATTGCAGGAAGAATACAGGAATTAGGAACTGAATCGTATGAAACACTAATCCAAAAAAGGGCATTATTGAATGACAAACTTGCTTTAATTGAAAATCAAAAAGCAGAACTTGCAACCTTAAATACAAATCTTGGAATCCTTTACACTTCAATCATTGACAAGGAAAAGGAATTAAGAACAAAAAGAAACGAAATTATTGGAAGATGGAGATCAATTGATAACACTAATAATCCGTTTCTGATTATTGAATTGCATCCAATGGCAGATTCAGAAAATGCCAATACTACTTTCAGAGAGCTTATTAGAAAGTCAGGAGGTGAATTTGCAAGCGACATTTATAATTACAACGAAGATGATGGAAGCAGTTCAGGACTAATCGCAAGAATTATAAATGAAGCCGAAGCTACCCGTTGGGCAAAACGACTTAATGAAATTGAAACATTTCTTTCATCAACGGAAGCTGATAAAAAAACACTTGATATAAGGTTGGCAAGACACCTTGACTATCTAAAACAAAATACTCCCGAAGATATTGACCGCTTAATAGTTTGGGTGCCTGAAGACAAACTTGTTTTGAAGTTCAGGAAGCAAGGTGTCGTAGAAGATATTCAAACAGGTTCAGCCGGAGAACGTACAGCCGGAATGTTAGGTTTGCTTTTAGCACTTAACGACATTCCTTTAATCATTGACCAACCCGAAGATGATTTGGACACAAAACTAATTTCAAATTTTGTAGTTGACGGTTTCAAAAAGCTAAAACAAAAAAGACAGTTGCTTATTGTTACTCACAATCCAAATATTGCAGTCAATGCAAATTCTGATAATGTAGTTCACATGGATTTTGTTACTGGACAAATAGTTGTTGCGAGTAATAACGCTTTGCAAGATAAACACATTCGCAATGCAGTTTGTGAAGTTATGGAAGGAGGTAGAGATGCTCTCAACAAAAGATATTACCGTATTTCTAAAGCACTTAAACAATGATAAGAAACCAGCTGCGCAAAGTTTTTAACTTTGAGCACATATTAAAGAAAACTAACTACTCATAACTACCTATTATATAACTGACTTTGTATGATTTTTTTACTCTTATATTAATTAATATATTATAAAAGATAAATAATAATGAAGATATTTATAAAAGTATTTATGAAATTTTATTTACAAACTATAAATTTAAACTATACCTAAATATATAATCAACTAATAAATAATAAAATTATGGCACTTAAACCTGGACCAAAAAGAATTGCGGAATCAACCGGAAAACCAGACAAACGTCAGCGTGACAACAAAGGAACCCCGGGAAATACTCCTTCTTTGAAACCTTCTAAATCAACACAGAAACCTAAGAAATAAAAAATAAACCCCAATGGTGCGGATTTTTAATCCCACGAACGGAACCAAACTTCCTTCGTGTTACTTCACAAATCAGTGCGTACTTTACAGGCATGAATAATACTACACCAAAAAATATGGATTATATAGAATGTCCTCATTACAACGAACTTTTAATAGTATTAGCAGAGGGAAAAGATTTAGAAGATATTAGTTTTGAAATTGATGAGGTAGAGAGTTGCAGAAATTGCTTAAAAGAAAATGATGTGTGTGAGTTATGGGTTATGCTTGGTTTTGTAAAAAACATGAATATCAGTGATGCTAAAATAGCTATTGATACTTTAGATGAACAATTGAAAAATATTGTTTTAAACTTATTAGTAATTTAGACTCTTACAATGGCGACAGTAATTGACAACATCCCATTAGACGAAACAAACGAAGAGTTCAACTATGCGTCTGACTTTGTTATGCATACTAACCGACTTGTTTATCTGACAGGAAAAGCGGGAACGGGTAAAACTACTTTTCTAAAATATCTCAAAGAAACAACAAACAAAAATGTCGTAATTCTTGCACCAACAGGTGTAGCAGCAATTAACGCAGGTGGTCAAACAATTCATTCGTTTTTTCAGATTCCTTTCGGTCCTTTTGTATTAAATGATAAAAGACTCCGGACAAGCAAAGATTTTGGCGACACTGACGAAACAACTATCTACAGTACGTTCAGATATCGTGAAGACAAAAGAATTATACTTGAAAAACTCGAACTTTTAGTAATTGATGAGATTTCGATGGTCCGTTGTGATACCTTAGACGTTATAGATAGAGTTTTAAAAGTTTTTAGAAAAAAGCCACATCTTCCATTTGGTGGAGTTCAAGTGATTTTAATTGGCGATACATTCCAGCTACCTCCAATAGCTAATTTTGAGCAGTGGGAAATTTTAAAAGAATATTATCAAAGCCCGTTTTTCTTCAGTTCAAAAATTGTAATTGAGAACCCACCAATATACATTGAATTAAAGAAAATATACAGACAGAAAGAGCAAGAGTTTATTGATTTACTAAACAAAATAAGAGTAAACCAAATTACAGACGTAGAACTAAGTAAGCTAAATCAAAAATTCAATCCGACATTTTCCACTAACGGCTCAAACAATCATATAATTCTATCTACAACAAATGCTCAAGTAAACCAAACAAACACAACAAAGTTAGACGAACTAACAACCGAACTAAAAGTTTTTTCAGGAGAAATAACTGGAACATTTCCAAAAGACAGTAGAGGAAATTATGTATTACCTACTGAACTAAATTTGCATTTAAAAGTTGGTGCACAAGTAATGACGTTAAAAAATAGTACAGGATATTTTAACGGAAAAATTGGAAAGATCTTATCTTTAGACAACAACAGAATTATTGTAGAATTTGCTAATCAACAAAAAGCTCAAATAGAGAAAGCATCTTGGAATAATGTCAAATACACATGGAATAAAGAAAAAAAGAAAATTGAAGAAGAAATAATCGGAACATTCACGCAATATCCTTTAAGGTTAGCTTGGGCTATTACTGTTCACAAAAGTCAAGGACTTACTTTTGAGAATGTTTATGCTGATTTAGGTTCTGCTTTTGAGGACGGTCAAGTTTATGTTGCTCTTAGCCGTTGTACTTCTTACAATGGTCTTGTTTTAAAATCACAAATTCCTCGATCAAAAATTAAGACAAGTTCAAAAGTGATTGAATTTGCAAAAACAGAAACACCAAGCACTTTAATCGTTCAAGAACTCAATTCGGGCAAAGCTGATTTTTATTATAAAAAAGTTCGTGAAGAAATCACAGCTTTAAACTTTTCGGAAGCTTATGAGAACTTTATAAAAGCAATCAAATTTAGAAATGACATTGAAACCGAAATATTCAAAAAATATTTTATCGCAACAGCAAGCAGACTTGGTTCTTTCAGACAAAAACATACTGACACATTGAACCAACTTGCAACAAAAAACCATGAAAATGAAGAATTGCAGGTCTCTATTTCAGAATTAGAAAGTGTAAAACTAAGTCATCAAACGAAAATAAGCGAACAAAACAAGGCGATAAAACTCTTGCTTGACATGACCAAAGACCTTGAAAAGCAAAATGAAAAATTAAAATCTGATATTTCGACCTTGACAACTGAAAAATCAATCTCAGAAACAACAATACAGCGACTTCAAAAAACAATTCAAAAAAATAAAGCAACAATTTCAAAATTGGAAACAACAATAAATAGCAACGAACGAGAAATTGAACGACTAAGTAATTTAAAATGGTACAAAAAACTATTCGGACAGAAGTAATGTCCAGCACTCCGTAGTTTGTAACTTCGGACCCGATGGCGCATTCTATGGCAAAAACCAAATAAAAATATAAAAATTTTAAGATGCAAATTTGTAAGTATTGACAAAAGGAGATTCTCTGCTAATAACAGCAAAAGCTCTGCTTACAATTTTGCATTTTATATTATTTAATACCAAGAGCGTATGTTTGCCTTCATCTC
>NZ_JAYRPD010000012.1:0-22010 GCF_041911335.1 Flavobacterium sp. | reverse complement strand
TTTTTACTATATTTGACATAGATATTGTTTTGTTTGACGACATCAAGATACTGAATTTCAGTATCTTGAACAATATCTAAACCATTTTTTTTCACTAAATTCTCTCTTTTTTCTCTCAAATAATTACACCCAACGGGTTAAATTATAAAGATTATAAACCTGACTCTAACTTAATTAGTACTTTTTTTGATAATAATAAACTACTATATTTTGATACCTTTTTAAATAAAATTAATTTAAAAAACTTAAGTCCATTTAAAAATGTTAATGAAATTACATATTTAATTGATAGGCTGAATGAAGGAGGCAACTACATTGAATCTTCTAAAATCATTAATCAACTATATCCATTCAAAGCAAAAAAACTTAAAAATGGCAAAAGCATTAATGATTTTAAACCTATTAATATTAATGATGAAATAGAAAAACTTAACGAGTATCAAATAATTTTAATTAACGATTACCATTTTTTTGAAACATCAAGATACTCAACGTTATTTTTTTTACATCATTTAAAAAAGTATGGATTTACTCATTTATTAACAGAAGACTTTACTCCAAAAGAAGAAATTGAACCACTTACTAGTAAGGAAATTAAAGGTTATTACTTAAAACAACCAACTTATGGTTTGCTTACCGATTATTCATTTAAAAACAATATAAAATTATTTGGCTACGATCATAAATATGATTGCGAAGATAAAACACTGAATAATCAAAGATGTAGAGATTCTATGCAAGCCATTAATATAAAAAGAATAATTGATAAAAATCCAGAATCAAAATTTATCGTTTTTGGCGGTCATGGGCATACTTTTTATAATTATGAAGATATAAAGCCAATGGGACAATATCTAAAAGAAATTTTACCAAATATGAAAATTGTTTCTTTAAACCAGCTTTACTATATTGATTCATTTGGAGAACAAGAATCAATTTTTAAGTTATTAAATAATAAATATAAACTAGACACCCCGCACTTAATTAAAGAAGAAAACACCTATTTTGATTATACGATTATCCAATCTGATAAAGAAATTGGATATTGGTATAAAGCAAAGACAGGAATTTTACCTCAAAAAATTAAAATTAATAAAAACAAAGGGTATTATGTTGAGGTAATTTCAAAATTAACAAACATAACAGTTTTTAAAGGGAAAATTGAACAAATTAAAAATAATCAAATTTATTTACCCGAAGGAAAATACAAAATAATATATTACGATACTAATTATAATCTATTAAATTAATCAACATAAACATTTAAAAACCGAACACTGAAAACTCTAAACTCCCAACTAAAAACCTACTCCACAAACAAAACCAATCCTTTTAAATAATGACCTTCTGGATGGTAAATGTTGGTTGGATGATCTGGGCCTTGTTCTAATTTATGTAATACTCGGATGTTTCTTCCGGTTTCTATTGCCGCGGCGGCAACGGTGTTATAAAACAAAACATCATCAATAACTTGTGAGCAAGAGAACGTGAATAGAATTCCGTTTGGAGCTAAGGCTTTTAAACCTGCAATATTTAAACGTTTGTAGGCTTGCGTTGCCGTATGTTTGCTTTTGATGCTTTTCGCGAAAGCGGGCGGATCTAATACAATTACATCGTAAATTTGATGATTCTCTTTCATGAAGTTGAATACATCATCAGCTACAGCTTTATGATTGGCATTTGGAAAATTTAATTCCATATTACTCGCCGCTAAATCTACAGCTTTTTGAGAAATATCTACCGAAGTTACTAATTCTGCTCCGGCACTCATGGCGTAAATTGAAAATCCGCCTGTATAACAAAACGTGTTTAATACTTTTTTACCTTTTGAGAATTCACCCAATAATTTACGGTTTTCGCGTTGGTCTAAGAAAAAACCTGTTTTTTGTCCTTCTACCCAATTTACCGAAAACAAAATGTTGTTCTCTTTCGCAACCGCTTCTACTTTATTTCCGAATAAGAAATAATCAGTTCCTGTATTTGGTAAAGTTCCTGAACTTTTGCAATAAATGGTTTCGCAATAGTCTGGAAAATTCGATTTTATGGCTTCAGCGATTTGCTCCATTTGAAGAAAAACTCCTGTGGAATGCGCTTGAATTACCCAATTTTTATCGTAATAATCAATAATCAATCCCGAAATTCCATCACCTTCTCCGTGAATCACACGAAAAGCATTTGTAACTTCAAAATCTAATAGTTGCGTACGTAAATACCAAGCCGATTGTAGTTTGGTTACCCAAAAGTTTTCAGAAAAAGTTTCATCTCCGAAAGTCAAAATACGAACTACGATACTTCCTTTATCGCTGAAATATCCAGTTCCTAAATGATTGTTTTTCGAATCGACTACATCTACCATTTCGCCATCGTTTATTTCACGACTAACACCGTAAACCGCACCACTAAAAATCCATGGATGACGACGTTGAATTGATTTTTCTTTACCTGATTTTAAAATTACTTTTGGGAACATATTAATGTGTCAATTTGAAAATGTGTCAATGTGCCAATTTAATTAGTCAATTTGAAAATGTGTCAATGTGCCAATTCTTATTATTGATTCATCAACTAATTGACACATTCTCTCATTGTCACATTGGCTTATTGCCTCATTGGCTCATTTTTTTAGTGGTTGAAATGATTTTATTTGTAATTTTTAATATGTCAAAAACCTCATTTAGTAATTCTTCTGAATTTGGATAATTTTCCAACTCATTACAAAGGAATAACCAAAACTCGGTTTCATCGGCTTCTTTCATTGCAATTTTCATTTTATGAATGAAGTCAGCTTTACTTTCAGAATTTTGAGCTTCTTTGATGTTTGCTCCTATCGAAGTTCCTGATTTTAATAGTTGATTGGCGATAACATACTTTCTATCTTCTTCTAATTTTTCTGTGTATTGAACTACTTTTTTAGCAAATTCAAATGATTTTAAAAGAATTAAATTGTTTTGGTACTTTTCTTGAAATGTTATCATGGCTTATATATTTGTTTAATGTGTCGATTTTATAATGTGCCAATGTGTCAATTGAACTATAGTTAAGCAAATTGACACATTGACTAATTGCCTCATTGGCTAATCGATTTTCATTTCTGGAATTTCTCCCTCAATGACTAAATCGGCTTCTGTTGCTTTAATGATGTCTTCTACTGAAACACCTGGCGCACGTTCTAACAATTTGAATCCTTTTGGTGTGATTTCTAAAACCGCTAATTCCGTAACGACTTTTTTCACACAACCAACACCTGTTAAAGGAAGTGTACATTTTTTCAAGATTTTCGATTCTCCTGCTTTATTTACGTGCATCATGGCTACGATAATATTTTCTGCAGAAGCTACTAAATCCATAGCACCACCCATACCTTTTACCATTTTTCCTGGAATTTTCCAGTTGGCAATATCGCCGTTTTCAGAAACTTCCATTGCTCCTAAAATCGTTAAATCTACTTTTTGTGCACGAATCATTCCGAAACTAAAAGCCGAATCAAAGAAACTTGCTCCTGGTAAAGTCGTAATTGTTTGTTTTCCTGCGTTGATGATATCCGCATCTTCTTCACCTTCAAAAGGGAAGGGTCCCATTCCTAAAACCCCATTTTCTGATTGAAATTCAACTGAAATATCGGTACGAACATAATTGGCAACTAAAGTTGGTATCCCGATTCCTAAGTTTACATAGTAACCGTCTTTTACTTCTTGTGCTATTCTTTTTGCGATTTGATTTTTATCTAATGCCATAATGTAATGTGTCAATTTGATAATGTGTCAATGTGCCTATTTTAATGTGTCAATTTGAGAATGTATCAATATGTCAATTATTTTATTGACTAATTGGCTCATCGTCACATTGGCTCATTTGCACATTGGCTAATTATTTTTGTCTAACGGTTCTTTGCTCAATTCTTTTCTCAAATTTTTCCCCCTGGAAAATACGATTAATCATAATTCCTGGAATGTGAATTTCATTTGGATCTAAAGTTCCAGCTGGTACTAATTCTTCAACCTCAGCAATAGTAATTTTTGCTGCGCCAGCCATTGGTGCATTAAAGTTTCGAGCTGTTCCTTTGAAAATCAAATTTCCTGCTTCGTCACCTTTCCATGCTTTTACGATAGAAAAATCGGCTTTGAAAGCGTGTTCTAAAACATGCATTTTTCCGTTAAATTCACGAACTTCTTTTCCTTCTGCTACTTCTGTTCCGTAACCTGCTGGGGTAAAAAATGCTGGAATTCCGGCTTGAGCAGCACGACATTTTTCAGCTAAAGTTCCTTGTGGTGTTAGTTCTACTTCTAATTCACCTGAAAGCATTTGTCTTTCAAATTCAGCGTTTTCTCCTACATAAGAAGAAATCATTTTTTTGATTTGACGTTTTTGTAATAATAATCCCAATCCGAAATCATCAACACCTGCATTATTGGAAATACAAGTTAAATTGGTAACTCCTTTATTTACTAATTCGGCAATACTGTTTTCAGGAATTCCACAAAGACCAAAACCACCTAACATGATAGTTTGTCCGTCTTGAATTCCTTCTAATGCTTCTTGTACGTTATTAACTTTTCTAGAAATCATATTTTGGTTTGTTGTTGTTTATAATCCGAATTCATCCATACTAGGTTCATCTGTTGGCACAGCTGTTGAATCCACTACTTTTTTAGGTGTCCAACAATCTACTTTAATTTTTAAATCGTCTGGACGTTCAAACGGTTCTTTGGATACATCTAAATCGCTGTCTGCATAACATTTTTTCATGAAGATTCCCCAAATAGGTAATGCCATTGTAGCTCCTTGACCTAATCTTGTTGCTCTAAAATGGGCCGCTCGGTCTTCGTTTCCAACCCAAATTCCAGTTGCTAAATTTGGCACCATTCCGATAAACCATCCATCGGAATTGTTTTGAGAAGTACCTGTTTTTCCCGCAATTGGATTTCCAAAACTATAATCGTATTGGATGAAACCGCCGCCACCATATTTTAAACGGGCTCCCGTTCCTGAACTGGTAACTCCTTCCATTAATTTTACAACGGCATAAGCGACATCTTTATTCACGACATCTTTTGTAACTGGCACTGGTTGATCGATAACCACTCCGTTTTTATCTTCAATTTTGATGATAAATGTTGGCTTTACATATACTCCTTGATTGGCAAACGTACTCATAGCGCCAACCATTTGTTCCACCGTAATATCAACAGCGCCTAATGCAATTGAAGGTTGCTCTGGAATATCAGAAGTAACTCCTAATTCTTTCGCCATCGCTACAACCGCTTTTGGTCCCACTCTATCAATTAACTTGGCAGAAACTGTGTTTACCGAGTTTGCTAATGCTTTTTGTAATGTAATGGTTCCTCTGTAATTGCCGTCGGAATTTTTTGGAGACCAATCGGCATCAATTCCCCATTTGCCTTTTGGCATAGTGAAATAACTATCGATTATAGAATCACATGGTGACATTCCCAATTGTTCAATAGCTGTTGCATACAAGAATGGTTTGAAAGTAGAACCTACTTGTCTTGCTCCTTGCCCCACGTGATCGTATTGGAAATATTTGTAATTAACTCCTCCTACCCAAGCTTTGATGTGACCACTTCTTGGTTCCATAGCCATCATACCGGTTTGCAACATATGCTTGTAGTAAATAATGGAATCTGTTGGTTTCATGATAGTATCTTTTTCACCTTCATAGGTAAAGATTTTCATTTTTGCAGGCACATCAAAAGATTTTAGAATTTCTTCTTCTGATTTTCCATTCAAATCCATTTTTCTCCAACGCTCAGAATTTTTCTTAGCTTGCATCATAATTTGTTGCGTTTGCTCTGGAGTAATATCTACGAATGGTGCATTTTCTTTTCCTTTTGCATTAATGAAGAATTCTTTTTGCAAGTTTTTCAAGTGCTCGGTTACCGCTTCCTCTGCATATTGTTGCATTTTGGAATCGATAGTCGTGTAAATTTTTAAACCATCGCGATACAAATCATATTCGGTTCCGTCTGGTTTTAAATGGTCTTTTACCCATTTTTTCATGTAATCTCTTAGATATTCTCTAAAGTAAGTCGCACTTCCTTCGGAATGACTTTCCGGTCTAAAATCTAATTTAATTGGAAGTTTTCTTAGTTCTTCTTTTTTAGCTTCAGAAATTACGCCGTTTTTCACCATTTGTCCTAAAACCGTATTTCTTCGGTCTAAAACTAATTTGGCTCTTTTTTTACGATTTGGATTATATAACGAAGGATTTTTTAACATCCCTACAAACAAAGCAGATTCTTCAATAGTTAAATCTTTTGGCTCCTTATTCATATAGATTTTAGCTGCCGAACGAATTCCAACCGCACCATTTACGAAATCTACTTGATTCAAGTAAAGCGCGATGATTTCTTGTTTAGTATATTGACGTTCCAAACGAATCGCAATAATCCATTCTTTTACTTTTTGAATTACCCTGAACAAAATGAATTTCGAACCTTCACCATGGAATAAATTTTTAGCCAACTGTTGGGTTAAGGTACTTGCTCCTCCATCTCTCCCTAATCGAACAACCGCACGCAACGTTCCTTTAGCGTCAATTCCTGAGTGTTCGTAGAAACGTTCATCTTCTGTAGCTACTAAGGCTTTTACTAAATGTTGTGGTAATTCTTCATATTTTACAGGCGTTCTGTTTTCTTTAAAGAATTTTCCAATAACCACTCCATCTGAAGAAATAATTTCAGTTGCTACATTTGAATCTGGATTTTCCAAATCATCAAATGAAGGCATCTTTCCAAAAAATCCCCAAGACGCAAAAAGGAATAATAAAATTACTCCTAAAAATCCGTAGGCAAATAATTGCCAAAATTTTCTTTTATACTCTGAAAAATCGTTTGTATTTGCTTTTTTGGTAGCCATACTATTTTATTTTTTCAATTCTTAATCCTAATTCTGTAATTCCTTTAAGTTCTGACACTCCATCTACTTTTCCTGTCTCTCTCACTGCCTGAACTACCTCAACATTATATTTTCCTGCTCTACTAAATTTGAAGTTCTTCAAATACCACAACTTGCTTTCCTTCACATCTGAAAAACCTTCACCTAATAAAGTTCCATCTGGGTTTGCCATTAAATATTCTAATGTATCTATTTTAATGGTTGGTTTTTTTCCTGGCTCCTTCATCGTAACAATCAAATACATGTTATTGAAAGGATAATCATTATTGTTTCTTACATTTAGAAACAAATGATACGGATTTACCGTGTCTTTTTGTTCAAATGCAAAACGCAAGGTGTCTGATTTTTTCCAAGAACCGTCTAACTCTTTGTATTCACTGAAAAATTGCTTTTCATCGCAAGAGAAAAAAAGCACAGTGAATAGCACTAACCCAATAAATTTAGTCTTTTTTAGGAGCATTTTTAAAATTTGATGGTTTACGTTTTTTGTTTCTATTGTTGTTCTTTTTCTTAGGTTGATCAAAACGAGTTAAACTGTCTTGTCCTACCACATTTTCGAATTTTTTCTCTACTTCTTGAACCGTTTCCACTACATAATCTTCCAATGCTGCTACACGTTCTTTTTTCTTATTAATAGCTACAATTTCTTTTACTTTTGCAACTGGTAAAACCAACCATTGTGCTGGAGCATTAGCATAAGAAAACCACATGATTTCTTTGAAAATATCGATTTTCTGGCAATATGCATCGCCTTTTTCGGTATATAATTTCGTATCCATATCGGGCACATCTTTCAATGCATCCAAATAGGTATCTAATTCATAATTCAAACAACATTTTAATTTACCACACTGACCTGCCAATTTTTGTGGATTTAACGACAATTGCTGATAACGAGCTGCTGAAGTATTCACACTTCTAAAATCGGTTAACCAAGTTGAACAACACAATTCTCTTCCACAAGAACCAATTCCTCCTAAACGAGCTGCTTCTTGACGGAAACCAACTTGTTTCATTTCGATTCTAATCTTGAATTCTTGTGCAAATTCTTTAATTAATTGACGGAAATCTACACGGTCATTTGCAGTATAATAAAACGTTGCTTTAGAACCATCTCCTTGAAATTCAACATCCGAAATTTTCATTTCTAATTTCAAATGGATAGCGATTTCTCTGGCGCGCATACGAACGGCTTCTTCCTTATTTCGAGCTTCTGTCCAAATATCAATATCTCTTTGAGAAGCTTTTCTGTAAATTTTGGCTAGTTCTTTGTCTGGATTTTCGCCTTTCTTTTTCATTTGAATTTTTACCAATTCGCCTGTTAAAGTCACAATTCCAATATCGTGTCCTGGAGAAGCTTCAGTAGCAACGATATCTCCAATAGCTAATGTTAGCTTTTCTGTATTTCTAAAAAATTCTTTTCTTCCGTTTTTAAAACGAATTTCAGCTGCATCAAATGGTTCTTGACCACCTGGCAACGTCATGTTTGATAACCAATCGAAAACCGAAAGTTTGTTGCAGCTATCGGTGCCGCAAGTCCCGTTATTATTACATCCTTTTGGTGTGCCGTCTTTAGCACCCGTGGAACAGTTTGTACATGCCATAATTTTGAATATATGTTGATTGTCCGTTTGTTGGACTACGTTTCTAAAATGTTTTTGAGCGTAAAGATATTGATTTTTTATGGAAACTTTCAAATTCAATCTTTGGAAGTTGTACAAAAAGAAAAAACCTATCTCATTATAAAACGAAATAGGTTTTCATATAGTATTGTAAAACAAAAATTTAAGTTTCTTTTACGGTAATAATATGCACCGGGCAAGCTTTTGCTGCTAATTCACAATTTTCAACAATTGTATGATCAGCCGATTTTAAAGTGTGAAAACCTTTGGCATCAACTGATTTTATTAATACTGATTTTCCGTCTTTTTTAGACATTTGAAATTGTGCGGGTGCCATTTCTACACAATAATTGCAACCAATGCACTTGTCTCTTTGAAGCGTAACAACAACCATTAGTTTTCTACAATTTTATACATTTTGTCCGATAAACGAATGCGGAACGGCACTTTCAAAGTACAACTATCTCCCTTAGTTGCTTTTTCAGAAGTGACATCATTCACAAAGAAATCTTCTAAAATTAATTCTTGCGCTCCTGTTGACGGACCTGTGATTAAAATTTTATCGCCTTTTTTAATGTCGTAAGCTTCAATTTTGAATTCGGCTATACTTGATTTTGGGAAATAATGCATTCCTTTTCCAACATATACTTTTTTCTGAGTGGCATTAGAACCTGGATTGTCTGACCATTCGCCTAATTTTTGTCCCAAATAATAACCGCTCCAAAAACCACGATTGTAAACGGTTGCCAAGGCTTCCATCCAAGTTTGAATTTTTTCTTTAGTAAACGTTCCTTCGTAATAAGAATCGATAGCTTCACGATACGTTTTGATAACAGTTGCTACATAATCAGCAGCGCGACCACGACCTTCAATTTTTAAAACTTTGATTCCAGAATCAATAACTTGGTCTAGAAAATCTAAGGTACATAAGTCTTTTGGCGACATCATGTATTCGTTATCCAATTCGATTTCAAAACCAGATTCTTGGTCGATAACCGTGTATTTTTTACGACAATTTTGTTTGCACGCACCACGATTTGCCGATGAGTTATGTGAATGTAAACTCAAATAACATTTTCCTGAAACTGCCATACACAAAGCACCGTGACCAAAGATTTCGATTTCTACCAAATTACCGCTTGGTCCTTTTATTTGCTCTTTTTCGATGTCATCGGTAATTTTTTTCACTTGACGCAAACTCAACTCGCGAGACAAAACAATCGTATCAGCAAACATGGAGTAGAATTTTACAGTTTCGATGTTCGTTACATTCAATTGGGTAGAAATATGGACTTCCATTCCCATCGTACGAGCTGTCATAATCACTGCTTGGTCGGATGCAATTACGGCTGTAATTCCAGCTTCTTTGGCCTTGGTTAAAAGCGTTTTTACAATCGATAAATCATGATCGTAAATAATCGTATTTAAAGTTAGATAGGTTCTAACGTTTTTTTCGTTACAACGACGCGCAATTTCTGGCAAATCGTCTAAAACGAAATTCACCGTTGCACGAGCTCGCATGTTTAATTGTTCTACACCAAAATAAATTGAGTCGCAACCATTATCTAAAGCTGCTTGCATCGATTCGAAATTTCCTGCAGGCGCCATTAATTCTATTCTTCCAGAAGTTGTCATTAGCTGATAATTTTAAATAATTTATCGGATAATCTTACTCTAAAAGGCACTTCAAAAGTTACTTTATCGCCAACTTTTGCTGATGAACTTTCTGTTCCGTTTACGAACATTTTTTCTAAAACCAATTCTTGATTTCCAGTTGTTGGTCCCGAAATTAGAATGCTGTCACCAACATTTAGTTCTTGATTTTCTATAACGAAAAGGCCTACTTGTGCTTTCACATAATAATGTTCGGCTTTACCAAGCAATACTTTTTTTACTTTTATTTTCTGACGAATGTCTTTTGTTTTTTCGGCTACAGCCAAAGGTTTATGCGAAAGTTCTCCTGAATGTTTGAATTTCAAATTCTCTGATTTTCCTTTTCGGAACACTTTATTTCCTACTTGTTTTCCTCTACGAAGTTTAACTTGTTCGGCCAATGGTAAATGTGTGATTTCTAAACATTCGGTAGAACAACAATTTTCCATGGCTGTTTTACATTCGTCACATTGAATGAATAGTAAATGACAACCATCGTTCAAACAATTCGTGTGATTATCGCAAGGTTTTCCACATTGGTGACATTGTGAAACGATATCATCAGTAATTCTTTCTCCTAATCTGTGGTCGAAAACGAAGTTCTTTCCGATGAATTTACTTTCCAAACCTTCTTCTTTGATTTGTTTCGCGTAATTGATGATTCCGCCTTCTAATTGGAAAACATTTTTAAAACCTTGATGTTTGAAATACGCCGACGCTTTCTCGCAACGAATTCCTCCAGTGCAATACATCACCAAGTTTTTATCTTCTTTGAAATCTTTTAATTGTTCGTTAATAATTGGTAACGATTCACGAAAAGTTTCTACATCTGGAGTAATTGCACCTTTAAAATGACCGATTTCACTTTCATAGTGATTTCTAAAATCGACTACAATCGTGTTTGGGTCTTCTAATATTTGGTTGAATTCTTTCGCTTTTAAATGCACTCCAATATTGGTTACATCAAACGTTTCGTCGTTCAAACCATCGGCTACAATTTTATCACGAACTTTTACCGTTAATTTTAAAAACGAATGGTCGTCGTGTTCTACAGCGACATTCAAACGAATGCCACGCATAAAATCATAGGCTTCTAAAGTTTCTCTAAAAGCTTCGAAGTTTTCGGCAGGAACACTCATTTGAGCATTGATACCTTCTTTGGCTACATACGTTCGACCAAGAGCATCGAGTTTGTTCCATTCGATAAATAAATCGTCGCGAAATTTTTTGGGATCTTCAATTTTGGCATACGCATAGAAAGATAATGTAAGACGTTGTTTTCCGGCTTCATCAATTAATTGAGCTCTTTCTTCTGCGCTTAAAGTGTTATACAGTTGCATGCTATAAACGTTTAAGTGAGAAATAGATTATGAATTCTAAATGGAAGAATTCGGGCACAAAGGTAATAAAATTGATTAAAAATCAAATCTTTAAATGCTCTTGAAAACATATTAACAATTTTTGGCACAATTGAAAAAAGCTGTATTTTTACCAAAAAAGAATTGTAATCAATTTAAAGCCAAATATTATGAGTTCAGACAAAGAAGCAAAATTAAAAGCCTTACAACTAACATTAGACAAACTTGACAAAACATACGGAAAAGGAACCGTAATGAAACTAGGTGATAGCGCTGTTGAAGAAGTAGAAGCTATTCCTACAGGTTCGTTAGGTGTTGATTTAGCGCTTGGAGTAAATGGATATCCAAGAGGAAGAATCATAGAAATCTACGGACCAGAATCGTCAGGTAAAACTACGTTAACATTACACGCCATAGCTGAAGCTCAAAAAGCAGGAGGAATTGCAGCATTTATTGATGCAGAACATGCATTTGACCGTTTTTATGCTGAAAAATTAGGAGTTGATATCGACAATTTAATTATTTCACAACCTGACAATGGGGAACAAGCATTAGAAATTGCTGAGAGTTTAATTCGTTCCGGGGCGGTTGATGTTGTAGTAATTGACTCCGTTGCTGCTTTAACACCAAAAAGTGAAATTGAAGGCGACATGGGTGATTCTAAAATGGGATTACACGCACGTTTGATGTCGCAAGCTTTGAGAAAATTAACAGGAACGATTCACAAAACGAATTGTACAGTTTTCTTCATTAACCAATTACGTGATAAAATTGGAGTAATGTTTGGAAGTCCAGAGACTACAACTGGAGGAAATGCCTTGAAATTCTATGCTTCGGTTCGTATTGATATTCGTAAATCAACTCAAATTAAAGATGGTGAAAACGTTATTGGTAATAGAACTAAAGTTAAAATTGTAAAAAATAAAGTAGCACCACCATTTAGAACGGCAGAATTTGATATTATGTATGGTGAAGGAATTTCAAAAGTAGGTGAAGTTTTAGACTTAGCTGTAGAATTTGAAATCATCAAAAAAAGTGGTTCATGGTTTAGTTACGGAGAAACGAAATTAGGTCAAGGTCGAGATGCTGTAAAAGCATTAATCAAAGACAATCCAGAATTAATGGATGAACTGGAACAAAAAATTAAAGAGCTTATCAAAGAAAATAACGCTTAAAAATTAAATCACGCCTTGAGCGTGATTTTTTTTACAAATAGACGCAACCTTTTTTAAAAAAATTAATCTACAAAGTATAATAATCAATGAAAATGAAAAAATTAATTTTATTAGTAAGTATCCTTTTTTTATTTAATTCTTGTGAACCTGAAGGGAATGATTATTCGGTTCATATTTTACCTGTTGAATCTGTCGACATACCAACTGAGTTTGAACTTGGAGAAACTTATCCTATAACGATGCGATATTATAGGCCATCAAATTGCCACTCTCCGTATGGAATTTATTATGAAAAAGATTTAAACATGAGAATTTGTGCAATCAAAAATTTGCTTGAAGACAGAGGAAATTGTGCGCCAGTAGAAAATATTTTAGTAGAAGAAACTTTTAATTTTCAAGTAACAAGTACAGGAAATTATATTTTTAAATTTTGGACTGGAGAGGACTCTGAAGGTAATAATACTTTCTTAGAATACGACATTCCTGTTAATTAACTTATCGTAAATTGATTATAGAGCAACTTATAGATGAATGTAGTAACAACAATACTAAAGCACAAGAGCAAGTTTATCGTTTACTAGCGCCAAAATTGTTTTCTGTGTGTTTGAAGTATTCACGTAATTACGAAGAAGCTCAAGACAATTTACAAGAAAGTTTTTTAATCATTTTTGAAAAAATAAATCAATACAAAAAAACGGGTTCATTTGAAGGTTGGGCAAAACGAATCGTTATTAATTATGTACTACAGCAATATAGAAAACAAAATATTTTTGAAATTGTTTCTGAGAAAATAGCTGATGATGAGGAAATTGAAATTGATGATGATAACATCAGTTTAGAGTTTTTAACTAAGATTATTCAAGAATTACCAGATAGATATCGATTGGTTTTTAACTTATATGTATTAGATGGATACTCTCATAAAGAGATTGCAGAGATGTTAGAAATCAACATCGGAACATCTAAATCAAATTTAGCTAGAGCAAAAGCTATTTTGAAAAATAAGATTGAATCCAATAATAGTTTTGAGGTAAAAAAAAGTAAATGAAAGACAATAAAAATATAGAACGATTATTTCAAGAGAAATTCAAAGATTTTGAAGCCTTACCGCCTCAAGATTCTTGGGATATTATTGCTAGTCGTTTAAATGAAAAGAAAAAGAAAAAAAGAATTGTGCCTATTTGGTTCCAATTTTCTGGAATTGCCGCTTCATTATTTATAATCGGTTCATTAATTTGGAATTTCTCAGGTGAAAGCAATACAACTGAGGTGCCAAATTCTAACAACACAATTGTAAATACTGAAGATTCTAAAGGAAACTCAAATAATTCAAACATTACTTCACCTAATAACGAAGCTATTGTTTATGATTCGCAATCAAATGAAGAAAATTTAGATAAAAAATCTAACAACTCAATCAATCAATATAATGAAAAATCGATTGATGAAAAATTAGTTAAATCGAAACTTAAAAACAATTTTAGTAGAAGAAACGGATTAGTTTCAAATGGCAAATTACAAAACGATATTGATGCAAGTTCAAATCAAAAAGGATTTAAAAAAGGAAAGAACAATTTCAAAAAACAATCATCATCTGTAACAAATTCTGAAAAAGCTTTAGTTGCTAATACAGAAAAAAACAAAGCAAAAAGAAAATCAAAATCGAAGTCAATTAAAAATAATTCTGATTTTGAAAACCTATTTGATGATAATAACGTAGTTGATAATAATAGAGAAGATAAAAACGCTATCAATAAAGAAACTATTGATGCTTTTTTTGAAAATAAAACATCAAACACAACAACAATAACTAATAATGATTCTATTATAAAACAAACAAACAATTCAGATGTTGTTGTTTCCAATGAAATCATTACTCAAGATAGTACGCTAGTGGCTGAAGTTTCTAAAGAAACAAATCTGCTAGAGGAATTGCTTAAAGAAAAAGAGGCTGGGAAAAATGAAGATGAAAAAGAAGAAAAAAGAAGTAAATGGGCGATTAGCACAAACGCGTCGCCTGTTTATTTTAACTCCTTAGCACTAGGATCTTCAATTGACCAACAATTTGATTCAAATAGTAAAAATTATGCTACCACTTTGAGCTTCGGTATTACTGGAAGTTATGAAGTAAATCAAAAATTAAGTGTAAGAACAGGAGTGAATAATATCAGTCTAAGTTATAACACTAATGATATCATTTTTGGTGCTAAAATAAGAGGTGCAGAAAGCAATATTCCATCTATTGCCAGAAATGAAAATGCTGCAAACATGGTATTTTCATCAAAACTTAATAATGTAGAAACATTATCAGGCGATATAGAAAATGTAGTTATTGAAAACAATGTAGGAGCCTTACAACAAAATATTAGCTACATCGAAGTACCTTTAGAATTAAGCTACAAACTGTTGGATAAAAAATTTGGTATTGAGGTGATTGGTGGAATGAGTACTTTATTTTTAAATCAAAATAACATTTCGTTAGTCGCAAATGGTCTCGAAATGGAAGTAGGAAGAGCAAATAATTTAAACAATATACATTTTAGTAGTAATGTCGGTTTGGGTTTTAGATATAATTTCTGGAATTCTTTTAATGCCAATTTCCAGCCTATGTTTAAATACCAGATCAATACGTTTAGTGAGAATTCCGGTAACTTTAGGCCTTATTTTATAGGCTTGTATACCGGAATTAGTTTTAGTTTTTAAGCTTTGTTGGTTAAGCTTAAATTTATAGTTAAGTTGTTTCATTTCTAGTTAAAATGAAACTGAAAAAGTCTGGATGCGTCTGGACTTTTTTAATTTAAATCGTCCAATAAAGGTTGCAAAATAATTCCTCTTACTTGTTCTTTCAAAGCATTTTTATCTTCTAAGGTTTTTCCTTTGGTTTCAATAATCGGATAAATTTTAGCTCTCATTTTTCCTGGGCTTCCACTGAAAAAAGTATACGAAAAACGTTTTTTATTATCAAAAAATACCATTGGTACAATAGGTAATTGATGCTCAATAGCAATTCTGAAAGCGCCATCTTTAAAATCATCCAGCACAATATGTTCTTCGGGAACGCCACCTTCTGGAAAGATACAAATGCTCAATCCTTGATGAATTCTTTTCTGAGCACGTTCAAAAACCGCATAGCGACTTTTGCTACTACTTCTATCAACCAAAATACAAACACGTTTATAGATAAATCCAAAAATCGGAATCTTAGCCAATTCTTTTTTTCCTACAAAAACAAACGGATGATTTTTAACTGCAATCAACATCAACATAATATCGGTCATTGAAGTGTGATTGGCAACTAACATATAACTTTTTCCATCTTCAAAAACCTCATCGCCTTCTATTTTGTAATGGAATCCCATTCCAATTAAAATGAATTTTGCCCAAATACGCGCAATTCTAAAAAATAACGGATAGGTTTTTTCACTTAAAATCGTAGCCAAAATGAAAGGAAAAAGTACAATAATGGGAACTAAAACCAAAATATAGAACCAAATTCGATATAAAAGGGTAAGCGGATATTTTAAAAATTTCATTTTCTTCAGCAAATAATATTCCCAAAAGTAATGATTTTCGTAAAACTTCCACTTTTTAGTTTTGCCTTTTTACATTATCCTTTACCTTTGCAAAAAACAGTAGAAAATGGCAAAAATCTTAACCGGAGTTCAAAGTACAGGAACGCCTCACTTAGGTAATTTATTAGGAGCAATTTTACCAGCAATTAAAATGGCTGAAAATCCTGATAACCAATCGTTTCTTTTTATTGCCGATTTGCATTCGATTACGCAAATCAAAAATGGTGCAGAATTAAGACAAAACACCTACAGTACGGCGGCAACTTGGCTAGCTTGTGGATTAAATACCGATAAAGTAATTTTTTACCGTCAATCAGATGTGCCTCAAACAGCGGAATTGTCTTGGTATTTGAGCTGTTTTTTCCCGTTCCAACGTTTAACTTTAGCGCACTCGTTCAAAGATAAAGCGGATAGATTAGAAGATGTAAATGCGGGATTATTTACCTATCCAATGCTAATGGCTGCTGACATTTTATTGTATGATGCTAATATTGTTCCGGTAGGAAAAGATCAATTGCAACACATTGAAATTACAAGAGATGTGGCTTCGCGTTTTAATCACCAAATGGGAGAAACCTTTGTTTTACCAGAAGGAAAAACAAGTGAAGAAACCATGTATGTTCCGGGAACAGACGGACAAAAAATGAGTAAATCGAGAAACAATTTCATTAATATTTTTGTGGACGATAAAGCGCTTCGCAAACAAATTATGGGAATTCAAACCGATAGTACACCATTAGAAGATCCGAAAAACCCAGATACTTGTAATTGTTTTGCTTTGTACAAATTGTTAGCAACACCAGAACAAACGGAAGTAATGAAAGCCAACTATTTAGGTGGAAATTACGGCTACGGTCACGCAAAACAAGAATTATTCGAATTAATCGTTGAGAAATTCAAAACCGAAAGAGAAAAATACAATTACTACATCAACAACTTAGAAGAAGTAGATAAATTATTACTCGAAGGTGCCGCAAAAGCAAGTAAAGTAGCTAATGGTGTTTTGAAAAGAGTTAGAGAGAAGTTGGGTTACTAAGAAAAATCAAATTTAAAAAAAGAAAAACCTCAAAGTTTAGATGTATAAATTTTGAGGTTTTTTATTCTCTAATGATTTTTTCTATTTTCCATTTGTTTTCCTTTTTAGAGAAATTACAAAATACATGATAAGTTCCATACATTTTTAATACAGAAAAAAATGCTTTTTCATCTTTCTCATCAATAAGTACTCGAGTTAAGAAAACCAAAGGATTGTTTGAATTTCTATCTTCACCCTCAAATGTGTTTTTAAAATTTATTAAATTAATTTTTAGATTACATTTTTCAAATTCTTTTAATTCAACACCTCTAAAATCTAAATTATTAAATTTATAAATATTCTTATCAAATTTTAATTTTTCAACATCTGCAAGAGTATCTAAAATTCCAAATTCAATTCGCTTAAATTTTTCAACCAAATTAAATATACTATCTGATTTTTCTTTTCTTATTTTTTTATACTTTTTCCAATCATTATATTCTACTTTTTTAATACTATCAATCTGTTTATTAGTATAATTTATTGAGTCAATTTCTGGTGGTGGAATAATAATTCCTAATCTAAGAAAACTGTTAATCTCATGTTTTGCAATTTCCGGCAACACATCACACAAAACTTCTGCTTCTAATTCTTCATAGGTTTTTTCTTTCTCATTGCAAGAAAATATAAAGAAAGAAAAAAATGTAAGTAAGATTAGTTTTTGCATAAACCTGAATTTACAAAATCAACAACAAAAACTAAGCCGAATTTCTACTCGCGTTAATATTTCCAAACAACGAGCGCGTTACTATTTTTTCATAAACCGCAATTAACTTTTCGTCTGGTGTTGGGTTTTCTCTCAAAGCTTTAATTTTTAACAAGGCATATTGCTGAATCGTTAATAGAGGCACCACCATTTTTTCTCGCATTTCTATGGAAGCTTTTCCGTCGGGATAGTTTTCCATTAATTCTTTGAAACCTGAAATTTTTAGCAATAAGCGTTTGGTTTCTAAATATTCATCGTGAATTATGGTCCAAAAAGCGCCAAATTCAGGATCATTTTTCATATAAGCTGTCAACGGGAAAAACGATTTACATAACGCCATCATACTGTTTTCCAACAACGTTCTGAAAAACAACGAATTTTGGTACAAGTGACTTACTTCGTCCCAACGGTTTTGTTCTTCAAAATGTTTTAAAGCCGTTCCAAGTCCGAAAAATCCGGGTACATTTTGCTTCAATTGACTCCAAGAACCCACAAACGGAATTGCTCTTAAATCATCTAAATTTAATTTCGCTTCTGATTTTCTTTTGGATGGTCTACTTCCAATATTCGTTTTAGCGTAATAATTCAACGTGCTCATTTTTTCCAAATAAGGCACAAACAACGGATGATTTTTAAAATCAATATATTTCTTAAAACTAATTTCAGCTAATTGTTCTAAAATGGCATTTTCAGAATGCGTCAATTCATTTTGATTGGTATTGAAAACTTGATTTTTCGCACCCGCACTCACCAAATTCTCTAAATTATAACGACACGAATCTAACGTTCCAAAATTAGAACTAATGGTTTGTCCTTGCACCGTTAATTGCAATTGCTGACTTTCTATTTTTGGCCCTAACGAAGCATAAAACTGATG
This sequence comes from Flavobacterium sp., assembly GCF_041911335.1. Classification (GTDB taxonomy): domain Bacteria; phylum Bacteroidota; class Bacteroidia; order Flavobacteriales; family Flavobacteriaceae; genus Flavobacterium. Next base: position 3,057 of record NZ_JAYRPD010000012.1, on the reverse strand, counting down.
CGTTTTTCCACCACCACGCGCTGGAGGTCCGCCACGACCATCAAAGAAAATCACTTTGATGTTGTACTTTCTGGAAATTTCAGTCAACGCTTCTTTTGCTTTAAAAATTGCCCAATTTGCCATTAGATAACCACCATCTTTTGTTCCGTCTGAGAAACCTAACATGATGGTTTGCTGATTGCCACGATTTTTCAAATGATTCGCATAAACCGAATTCGTGTACAATTGTTCCATCACCAAATCGGCTTTGTGCAAATCTTCCACCGATTCAAAAAGCGGGACCACATCAACCGTTGGATTATTCCAATCACACAACTGAAACATCGCCAAGGTTTCCATGACGTTCAAAGCACTTTCGTTGTTACTAATAATATAACGGTTACAGCCTAATTCGCCATTATTCTTTTGAATCGTGCGAATAGCTTCAATAGAACTGATGGTTTCTTTCGTAATTTCATCCTCAAAATCTGAAGCTTTTAATTGGGCAGAAGCTTTAGACAAAATATCAATTTTTGCTGTTTCCGATAAATTAAAATAATCTGCTGGAAACAAACTTTTCTCTTTTTGAACAATGTCTTGAAAAACCGCTTTGTGAATTTTGCTATTCTGGCGAATGTCTAAAGTCGCAAAATGAAAGCCAAACAAATTGACTTTGTTCAATAACAAATCCACCTCATCCACATAAAGCGATTGGTGTTTTTCAACAATGATATTTTTGATATTATGTAATTGCGATTTGAATTCCTCCAAAGAAATAAAAATCTCTCCTTGCGAATAAAAAACCGAACGGTATAACTTGTTTTCTAATTCGGCAATAATCACGTCAACACCTGTGAAAGTTAATTTTCGTTTTAATTTTCGAATATCGGTGTAATAACATTTTAAAATAGAAGTTCGTAAACGTTCGGCAACTTTCAAAGTGATTTCAGTAGTTACAAACGGATTCCCATCTCGATCGCCACCGGGCCAAAAACCTAAATTGAGTACATCATTTTTGAGTTCGTTTCCTTTGAAAATATTCTTTTGAAGGTAATGCACCATTTCGCTTGCCGTAGGATAAAAGACGTTTTCCAAGTACCAAATCAAACTCACAGCTTCATCAAAAGGAGTTGGTTTTTCTTTTTTGAAGAACGGCGTTTTACCCAATTGCGCCAACAAATCTTTAATTACAATATGATTATTAGATTTCAAAGCTTCCGTTAAATCGGTAATAATTCCTAAAACTGAACCCGGATAAAACTGTGTTGGATGCGCGGTTAAAACCGTTCTAACTTTAAAGTTTTCTAAAAACTCTTTCAGTTCTTTGGTTTTTCCTTCTGATTCTGCTGTTTCTTTAATAGCACGAAGCGAACTCTTGCCTTCCATATTGTTTACAATTGGAAAAGCGGCATCTTCAATCGCATCAAAAAGCACCACTTGGCGCTCCACATATTGAATAAATCGAAACAACAAACTGATTTTTTCTGCTTCAGAAGGATTATCCAAATATTTCGTTACGAAGGTTTCAAAAATCTCCGCTGGACTTTGTTCATTTTTATAACCGTTTTCACAAACTTCTGAAAACAAAGGCAACAAAACACCGGTATTATTGATCTCATCAAAAGGCAACGTGATAAAAACACTGTTATAAATCGTATATTTTGAGGCAACATTTTGTTGGAATCGTTCAATTTTTGGAAGCGTGTACATTGTTCTTAATTTTGACACTAATTTACGAGTTTAAAATTAAACCACCTCAAACATTTTACCTGGCAAAGGACGAATCACTCCTTTTAATTCCATATTTAACAAAATAGACGAAATGCGATAAATGGGAAAATCGCATTCTAAAGCTATAATGTCCATCATTTCTTTTCCTGTTTTTTGAAGGTAATCGTAAATGATTTGTTCTTCATCTGTTAAGGTAACGAACAATTGTTTTTGAATTACTTTTTGAGATTCGCGTTGCAATTCCCAATTCAAAATGTAAACCAAATCCGCTGCTGATGTGAGCAAATTGGCGCGTTGTGTTTTAATCAAATTGTTGCAACCTTGACTGTATTTATCCGTTGTTCTTCCTGGAACAGCGAAAACATCTCTATTATAATCATTAGCTAAATTAGCGGTGACCAATGATCCGCCTCTTTCGGCACTTTCAATTACTATAGTAGCTTCGCTAATACCAGCCACAATGCGATTCCGTTTGATAAAGTTTTCCTTATCGGGATTGCTGGTGCTCCAAAATTCGGTTAAAAAGCCGCCATTTTGTTCCATTTTTGCCATGTACTTTTTGTGGGTTTTCGGATAAATTTGATTTAATCCGTGTGCTAAAACACCTATGGTTTGTAAACCACAATCCATTGCCATTTGATGGGCATAAATATCAACACCGTAAGCAAAACCACTAACAATTATGGGATTTAAAGGTGAAATTTCTTCAATCAATTTCTTAGTAAATTCCATGCCATACGTCGTGATTTGACGTGTGCCGACAATACTGATGATTCTTTGGTTTTGTAAATCGATATTTCCGGCTTGGAATAAAAGTACGGGACTATCGTAACAATTTTTTAATCTTTCGGGATAGTTTTCTTCTTGAAAATAAGTAGTGGAAATATTTTCTTGTGCAATAAATTGGAGTTCCGCTTCCGCTTTTGCAAATACCGATTTGTCTTGTAAATTTTTAATTACAACCGAACCAATGCCGTCAATTTTTTGAAGTTGGGATTTTTTTGAAGCGAAGACTTCTGCTGCGTTTCCGCAATGTTGGATGAGTTTTTTGGCGATTACATCTCCTACTCCTTCCACTTGCATGAGCGCAAGCGTGTGGTATAATTCTGACTGTGTCATGGCGTGTATAAAATTTATTTGGCGTATAATTGAAGAACAAAAATAGTTCTTTTTAGCAATAATCCAAAAAAGAAAATGGAAAGCTAACTAGGTACTATCTTTAATTGCAAATTTATGTTGTTATTTTTTTTAACTTTGTTACACCGAGAGGAAGCTTCTTGCGATTATTCACTGGATGTTTACCTTGTGTAGCCTCAACTTGTTTGGGGCTATTTTTTTCTATTTTGT
>NZ_JAYRPD010000011.1:0-3016 GCF_041911335.1 Flavobacterium sp. | reverse complement strand
GGTTTTCAGTCCGCTCGTAAGGGACTTACACCCTCTGGAAAAATAACACCCCGAAAACTTGGTTCGTAAAACTAAATTTGTATTTTTGAACTATTTGAAGAGCTTTCGGGGTGTGTCCTGCATATGCAGGGCACACACAGCGGTTTGCTTCAATGGCTACTTCCGGATTTTCCTACGGAAAATCCGCTGCTGAATGGAATGTTTTATTATATTTGTAATGGCTTGGTGTTGGTTCAACGCCACTGAGAGCAAGCCGCAGAACGTTGTATAAAACCATTGAGCAACAGACGCTCAAAAAAACTAAAAACAACGTTATGAAATTAATTAGAAAAAAAAAAAAATTAGTTCAAGGCAATAGTCCTCCAAAAAAGAAAGATTATAATCACATTTTTAACATAATAAATTTATACACATGAAAACATTTAAACTATTTACTGCTTTTGCTCTATTATCATTTATTACTTCAAATGCCCAAATTACTAAAGGAAATTGGATGGTAGGGGGTAATATTAGTTTTCAATATGATAAATACGAGAATAAAAATAATAATACAAATTCTCAAGGAACAACTGTTAATTATTCTGAACTAGGAAGTTATATCTTAAATATTGAGCCAAACATTGCTTATTTTTTTAAAGACAAAATTGCTATAGGAACAAGTATTAATTATATAAACAGTTTTACTGAAGGAAACTCATTTAGTTCAAATGGTATGAATTTAGGAATTAACCCTTTTTTAAGATATTATGTTTTAAATACTGAAAAAACATATAACGTATTTATAGAACCTTCTTATAGTAGATTTATGAATAAATCATTAGGAAATAGCAATGGTTTTGGTGTTAAAACAGGCTTTGTATATTTCCTAAACAGTTCAGTTGCTTTTGAAAGTATCATTAAATATTCAAAAAATTATTCAGAACAAAATAATCGTAATAACATTTATCTAGGCTTTGGCCTTCAAATACATTTAATAAAAGAATAACATGAAAAAAATAACTTCAATAATTTTACTACTCTTTGTAACATGCATAAATGCTCAAGTAGAGTTTAAAATAAAAAACGTAAAAGTAAATGGTATTTCTATACCTGACAACAGTCCTATAGAGTTTAATGGTGCAAGTTCAGTTGTGGTAAACTTTAAAGTCGAATTTACAAAGCCTTCTGAAATGTACATTGGCAGTATAAAACACGTAATTGGTACATACAACTCGTATGGTCAGTTTAAACAACTGATACAACCAGAAGATCTTTTTTTAGCTGCAGTAACTAATTCTGGTTTTTCAGGAATTTGGGAAAAAACATTATATGCTAGTGATTATACTTATGATGAAAATGGAAATTATTTAGTTGCAATTGTAACTCAAACTTCAGGAAATGGTCTTGTATGGGAAACAAATCATGTTCCCATAAAAAGAGGACCGCTATTCAGTTTAAATTATAATTCAATTCAAATTGAATGTGGTAATACAACTTCAAGAACCTTTACTGTTTCTAACTCTGGTACAAATATGGGTACTAAATCATATAATTGGAATATAGGAACGGGTTGGACAGGTATTGTAAATTCCAATATGTCTTCAATTACATTAACACCACTAAACGGTAATGTTTTACCTTCAAATGTTTCCGTAACTCCAATTTATAATGGAATAACTCAACCAACAAAAACCTGTATAGTTTCTCGCGCACCTTATACAACTAATGCAGCAATTACAGGAGCTGGTAGCGTTTGCACGTCTTCCGATTATTCAATAACTGGGTTACAATCTAGCGAAACTGTTCAGTGGTCAGTTTCTAATAATTCAATAGCATCAATTAGCAACCTAACTGCTACTTCCGTTACTGTGAACAAAATTGGTAATGGTACAATTGATTTAATTGCAACAATTACTAATTCTTGTAATCAAACTACAACAAAATCGCTATTAATTAATATTGGTGCTCCTACTTTTTCAACTACAAATATGAGTGGAGATAATAATCCGTTAACAGGAGAAACTATTTGGTATTCTGTTCAAGCACCAACTGGCTATACAAACTTGCAATGGTATTTTGATTATGCTGGTACAACAGGAACATCTGTTAATGGTTGGCAAATATTACAAGGTCAAGGAACTACAGCAATTGCAACTAAAGTAGGTAATCCAGGCTTAACATATGTTGTTTGCAAAGCATTTAATAGTTGCAGTAATTCTATTCAATACATGCCTATTCAGGTTAGAAGTATTACAGACCCATGTGATACTTTTAAAATAAATGTCAAAAATCCAATTAAAGAATCTGAAAATCTTGTTGGTAAAATTGTTCCGCCACCAACAGACCCTTGTGATGATTTATACGCAAAAATAATGGATAAAAAGGAGACTAAAAAGATTCAAGTTTTCGATTTATTTGGTAGAGCTATCTTTTCAGGCGATTTTGTGGAAGATAATTTTGATTTGAAATTGGAAAAAATTTCAAAAGGAACATACCTTCTTAATATTACACTTCAAGATGGTAAAATTCAACATGAAACAATTATTGTTGAGTAAAATACTTGAATGTATAACAAAATAAAAAGGAGTAGGGCAAGTGCTTATAGCACTTGCCCTACTCCTTTTTAATATTTAACTACTGCATTTAGAAATATCGCTACTGTAAATTAGAATATTTAAACAGTAAAATGATATTTGACAACTAAAACTAAATATATCTAAACTTAAAATAGAAATATCTTAACTACATTTAGATTTATCTTTACTGCAAAAAGAAATATTACTACTTCTAAAAGAAATACTCTTACTGCAAATAGAATATTAACGACTTCCAAAAAAATGGCTTCATACAATCGAGTAGACTGCCCTGCTAGAAACTAGCAGGGAGAGCCTCTCACACCACCAAGCGTACGGGCCACGTACTCGGCGGTTCGTAAATCATCAATCAAAAGCTCTTTGCACCTTTTGAGCTATCCATAATTTACTTTAAGACTAGGCTAAGATAACTTTCCTAATCGAATTTCTTGGAGATTTACGTT
>NZ_JAYRPD010000010.1:0-13972 GCF_041911335.1 Flavobacterium sp. | reverse complement strand
GAGAAGATAAAATCTGAAAAGCTGTTTTTTTGCATGATACTAATTATCTGATTACCATATAAATATACGAATTTATTCACAAAAAAACAAATTTAATCTGTTGATTTTCAAGTAATTAAACCCTTAACTTAATGACATTGTGCGAGCGTCACGCTCGTGCACACAAAGCAAACTATAAAAATAGTCACGAGCAAGATGCTCGCGCCAACACAAAAAAATCCCGAGCTAACTCGGGATTTCATCTTTATGCTATATTCTTATTTCTTAACTGGAATATTCTCTAAAATTTCTAAAACAAACTTCCAGAATTTCTGAGACGATTTAATCGATGCTCTTTCATCTGGGCTGTGTGCTCCGTGAATGGTTGGTCCAAAAGAAATCATATCCATGTTTGGATAATTCGTTCCTAAAATACCACATTCTAATCCAGCGTGACAAGCCACAACATTTGGTTTAGAACCGTTTTGTTTTTCGTAAATAGAAGTCAATACATCTAATATTTCAGATTTTACATTTGGTGTCCAACCTGGGTAACTTCCTGTAAATTCTACTTCGCAACCAAACAATTCGTAAGCCGAACGCAACGCATTAGCTAAATCAAATTTAGAACTCTCCACAGACGAACGCGTTAAATTCTGAATCGAAATTTCGCCATCTTTTACGATTACTCTGGCAATATTATTTGATGTCTCTACTAAATCAGCCATATCAGCCGACATTCTGTAAACGCCGTTGTGTGCTGCATAAATCGCTCGTAACAAACCTTCTTGCACGCCTAAATCCATTACTTTCGCTGGAGTGGAATCGCTTTTAACAATCTCAATCGTTAAATTCGGTTCCATAGTTTTGAACTCTGCTTTGATTTCGTTGATGATTTCTTGCATATCAAAAACAAAAGCTTCGTCATAAATCGCTGCGATAATTACTTTAGCAACACTTTCTCTTGGAATCGCATTACGCAAACTTCCTCCAGAAATTTCAGAAATTTGTAAACCAAAATTCTCAAATCCGTCAAATAACAAACGGTTCATGATTTTGTTGGCATTTCCTAATCCTTTATGAATATCCATTCCCGAGTGACCGCCTTGTAAGCCTTTCACGGTAATGGTATAACCCACAGAACTCTCTGGCGTTTCTTCTTCGTTGTAGGTTCTAGTAGCGGTTACATCTACTCCACCCGCACATCCGATATCGATTTCATCGTCTTCTTCGGTATCTAAATTCAATAAAATTTCTCCATCCAGCATGCCGCCTTGTAAACCCATAGCTCCTGTCATTCCAGTCTCTTCGTCAATGGTGAACAACGCTTCGATTGCTGGATGCGGAATATCAGTACTTTCTAAAATCGCCATGATAGTTGCCACACCTAAACCATTATCAGCACCAAGCGTAGTTCCTTTCGCACGAACCCAATCGCCATCCACATACATTTCAATTCCTTGTGTATCGAAATCGAAATTCGTATCGTTATTTTTTTGGTGTACCATATCCAAATGCGATTGCATTACGATGGTTTTGCGATTTTCCATTCCAGGAGTCGCTGGTTTTTTGATAATTACATTCCCTACATGATCTTTCACAGTTGGCAATCCTAATTTTTGTCCGAATTCCATCATAAACGCAATTACACGCTCTTCTTTCTTAGACGGACGTGGCACGGCATTCAAATCGGCAAATTTGTTCCAAAGTGCTTTTGGCTCTAAATTTCTTATTTCTTGGCTCATTGTTTTGTTTCAGGTTTAAAGTTTCAAGTTTGTGTTAAATATTACACAGCACAAATATAGTCAGAGTTTTAAAATTATTTAGGATATTTAGTTGTATTCTGTGAAGTATTGAAAACGGATAAAACATAAATTGTTTTCTCTTTTTCATCAATGAAATAAAGAATAATGTAAGGAAAAATTTTAACGGGTAATCCGTGATAATCTTTGTAGCGAATTTGAAAAAAAGGATTTTTTGAAATTGACTCAATATATTCATCTACAATTTGAAAGAAATAAGCTCCTAAATCTTCTCTTCTAGATTCATAAAATTTAACCGCTTCTTGAATATCAGCAATTGCTCGAGGTTCAATTACAATTTTATAACTCATTTCTTAGTTTTCAAACGAATTTGCTTTTTCGCCTCTTCCCAAGGAACAAAATTTTCCTTTTTTGAGGTCGCTCTTCTTTCATCTAAAACTACTTTCATTTCTTCAGAAACATTGACGTCATTAATTACAGTTTCGTAATTAAATTTTTCAATCAATTTCATAAAGAAAGTCAATTCGTTATCTGGAATATTTAAAGTTATTTTTGTCATTATTCCTCATTTGGGTAACAAATTTACAAAAAAAGAAATGTGCGATTCTATATTATTAGTTAATTTTATAGCAAATATAAATGCGTGAAAAGAAAATTCATCCTTCCTTTATTCTTACTTATTCAAATCATCGTAGTGAAAACGATTGGTTTGTTTCCTGATTTTGTTGAAAATTGGTACAGCAAAGGTTTTTATCCGAAATTGGCTTTTGTGTCAAGAAAAGCATTAGGTTGGTTGCCGTTTTCGGTTGGCGATGTTACTTATTTCATTCTAATTTTACTTTTATTCCGATGGATTTGGAAACACCGTATCGGCTTTTTCAAAGAATGGAAAAATAACGGATTGGCTATATTGAGTTGGGTTTCGGTGTTTTATTTTTTCTTTCACATCCTTTGGGGAATGAACTATTATCGCATTCCGTTGCATGAAAAACTACAAATTGAAAAAGAATATTCGAAACAACAATTAGAAGCTTTCATTGAAAAAATGTTGGTAAAAACGAATGAATTGCAATTGCAAATCACTAAAAATGATTCGATTGCCGTTGTGATTCCGTATTCGCATGACGAAATTTATAATTTGGCATTGAAAGGCTATGAAAATATCCCAACCGATTTAAAAGAATTTAGTTACGAAGTAAAAAGTATTAAATCGTCGTTGTTCAGTTATCCTTTGAGTTATATGGGGTTTGGTGGGTATTTGAATCCGTTTACCAATGAAGCGCAAGTCAATTATTTGAAACCGAAATACACTTCACCATTAACCACATGCCACGAAATGGCGCATCAAACCGGAATTGGCAGCGAAAGCGAATGTAATTTCATCGGATTTGTAACGGCTGCTAAAAACGAGGATTTATATTTCCAATATTCGGCTTATAGTTTTGCGTTGCGCTATGCATTGCATAATTTAGAGATTATGCAAGAAGGTAGTTCGGAAGCTTACATAAAAAAAATCAACAAAGGTGTTTTGAAAAACTTTGAGGAAAACGAAATCTTTTGGAAGGAATACCAAACGCCAATCAATACTTTTTTTGAATACTTCTACGATAATTTCCTTAAAGCCAACCAACAAAAAGATGGTATGGAAGGCTATAGTAAGTTTGTAGGATTAGCGATTGGGTATGAAGAAGTGATAAGTAAAAAGTAAATAGTGATAAGCTTTTTACTAATTACTAATTACTTTTCACTTATCACTAAAATCAAACTTCATCACTCGTAAAACTAACTTGATTTCTCTTTTTATATGGACGCATAATCAATCGTGCTTCTCTATCAAAACGGACATAATTGTACACCCAATTTAAGAAAACAACTGCTTTATTTTTGAATCCGATTAATGAAAACAAATGCACAAACATCCAAACAAACCAAGCAAAAACACCGCTAAATTTGAATTTTGGTAAATCGACAACGGCTTTGTTTCTACCTATGGTTGCCATCGAGCCTTTGTCTTTATATTCGAAAGGTTTAGGTGTTTTTTTATTAATGATTCTAATCAAATTATCGGCTAATAATCTTCCTTGTTGCATTGCAGGTTGTGCCATCATAGGATGTCCTTGCGGGAATTTCTCTGAAGACATTACAGCAATATCGCCAATTGCAAATAAATGCTCATAACCTTCCACTTGATTGAATTGATTAACCTTGATACGGTTCACATTTTTGATAAAACTATCGGCTTTTAAACCATGAGGCAAAGCTCCTTGAACTCCAGCAGTCCAAATTACCGTTGCGGAATCAAAAGATAAATCAGAACTAGTGGTAACGGTTTTTCCATCGTAACCCGTTACACGAACGTTTTTCCAAACGCTTACTCCTAAATCTAATAGAAATTTTTCTGCTTTCTCCGAAGCATTCTCACTCATGGAATCTAAAACGCGATTACTTCCTTGAATTAGATTGATTTCCATTTTTCGAACATCTAAATCGGGATAATCTTTTGGAAGAATTGCTTTTTTCATTTCGGCTAAAGCGCCTGCAAGCTCTACTCCTGTTGGTCCACCACCTACTAAAACGAAGTTCATCAAACTATGACGTTCATCAATATCATTCGTAAGCAAAGCTTGTTCGAAATTCTCTAAAATTAAACTACGAATATTCAACGATTGCGGAATGGTTTTCATCGCCATGCTATTGCGTTCGATTTCTTTGTTCCCGAAATAATTGGTTTTCGAACCCGTTGCTATAACTAAATAATCGAACTTTAATTCGCCAATATCGGAGTAAATTGTATTGTTTTCTGCATCAATATCGCGAACTTCGGCCAATCGGAAATAAAAATCTTTATATTCTTGAACGATTTTCCTTATCGGATAAGCAATCGAATCGGGTTCTAAACCGCCCGTTGCCACTTGATACATTAAAGGTTGGAAATTATGGTAATTGTGTTTGTCTAATAAAACAACTTGAACGTTTTTATTGCGAAGTCTTTTCGCTAAAGAAATTCCTGCAAAACCACCACCAATGATGACGATTCTAGGAAAGCTACTACGAGGTATGTTCATCGTTTAAAATCTAATTTGTCAAAGGTAATAAATTTCAAGTTCAAGTATGAGCCTAAGACCAAAAGTGAATACACATTTAACTAAATTTTAATTTTTTAAATGAGTTTGATTTTTGAATTTGCTCCTGCATTTGATTTTTGAGTTTGTTCTTGTACTTAAACTTGATTTTTACTAAACTTGTAACATAATGATTCAAAAGATTACTTATCAAATATGAAATCAGAATCGGAAGCACTTTTCGTAAAGCAACTCAAAGAAAATCAGAATATAATCCACAAAATTTGTCGGTTATATACTACTGATGAGGACTCGCATAACGATTTGTTTCAGGAAATTACGATTCAGCTTTGGAAAGCGTTTCCCAACTTTAGAGGTGATTCCAAATTCACTACTTGGGCGTATCGCGTAGGATTAAATACCGCCATTACTTTATACCGAAAAAAGAAAAGAACTATCGACACAATTGAATTTGATAGCACTTTTCACAAAGTAACACAAGACGATTACAATTTTGAAGAAGAAGAAAAATTAAAGCTTTTGTACAGCGCTATTAGCGAATTGAATGACATTGAAAAAGCCTTAGTTTTCCTGTATTTAGAAGATAAAGATTACACCGAAATTTCAGAAACGTTGGGGATTAGTGAAGTGAATGCACGAGTAAAAATGAATCGTGTAAAAGGGAAATTAAAAAAAATATTAAATCCGTAAATATGGATGAATTAGAATTATTAAAAAAAGATTGGAAAAAACAAGAAAGTTCGTTCCAACAAATAGGTGAAAAAGAGATTTACGGAATGCTACATAAGCGTTCTTCTTCCATTGTGAAGTGGATTCTTATTATCAGTATTTTAGAATTCTTATTTTTAAGAGTTTTAGATGTTTCTATCTTTCTAGATGATGAATATTCAAAGAAAATGAAAGAGCATCATATTTATGATTTTGAGAAAATTATTGTAATATTCAATCTAGTAATTCTACTTGTATTTATTTATTATTTCTATAAGAACTTAAGAACAATAAATACTTCATCTTCGGTAAAAAAATTAATGCATGACATTATTAATACTCGTAAAATTGTCAAAATATATGTTTGGTACAACCTTATTTTAGTTGGAATTACTAGTGCGGTTGTAATTTACTCTCAATTTATGTATGATAAAGCTATCAATAAACTATATGACAAACATCAATTATTTTTTATTTTAGGAGGATTTATATTTGTTGTAGTTATATTATTTCTTTTCTGGTTATTTTATAAATTACTTTATGGTATATTAATGAGACGCCTTCAAAAAAACTATGACGAACTTAAAAAAATAGATTACTAATGAAAAAATACTTTTTATACATTTTAACATTAATAACAGGTTTATCATTTTCTCAAGAATTAGAAAAAAGTTTATTGTGGAAAATTTCAGGTAATGGATTAAAACAAGATTCCTATTTATATGGCACTATTCACATTACTTGTGATGCAACATTAGATGAAAACACATTAAAAGCACTAAAAGCAACAGAACAATTGTTTTTAGAACTTGATATGGATGACAAATCGATGCAAATGCAAATGATGAAATACATGATGATGAAAGATGGAGCAAAATTATCTACTTTATTAAAGGCAGAAGATTTTCAATTAGTAGATGAATTTTTAAAGAAAAACATCAACATGTCGGCTAAAATGTTTGATAGTTTCAAGCCTTTTATGATTACCACCATGTTATATCCAAAAATGCTAGATTGCCCATTTCAATCGGTTGAAAGTGAATTAATGAAAGTAACCAAAGAACAAAACGAAGAAGTATTTGGTTTAGAAACTGTAGAAGACCAAATGAAAGTTTTTGATAATATTCCGTATCAAACTCAAGCTGAAGAATTGCTTAAAACAGCAAAAGGCGACTTAACAAAAGATAAAGAAGAAATGCAAAAGATGATGGCAATCTATCAAAACAAAGACATCGAAGGCATGCTTAAAATGATGGACAATTCAGACAATAAAATTACTTCTGAAAACCAAGATGTTTTACTAAATAATCGTAACAAAAATTGGATTTCTAAAATGACTGAAGTTATGATGCAAAAACCAACATTCTTTGGAGTTGGCGCTGGTCATTTAGCAGGCGAAGAAGGCGTTATAAAACTTCTTAGAAAAAAAGGTTTCAAAGTAGAAGCAGTTAAATAAAAATAACCTTGTCAAGCTGAACTTGTTTCAGCTTCTATGCCAATATCAAATTATTAGTTAGATTCTGAAACAAGTTCAGAATGACAAAATAAAATTAATATCTCCATTTTCTTTCTATATCTAATTTGGCTTGTTCCTCAAGCACTTCTGCTGGAATTACCTTTAATAAAGAAGGATGCTGTTCTATAGCAAATTCGATTTTTTCCACCAAACTTTCCACCGTTTCCGTATCATAATCAATTTCTAATGGTGGTTTAATTTCCATGCTTTGAAGAATTCCTTTCTTTTTAATAAACAATCCTTTTCTATCAAAAGAACGTCTAAAACCATCAATAACAATTGGAACTACAATAGGTCTATGTTGTAAAATAATATGTGCTGTTCCTTTTCTTACAGGTTTAAAAGAACGTGTTGTTCCTTGAGGAAAAGTAATAACCCAACCGTCTTCTAAAGCAATTTTAATGTTTTCTGTATCGTTTGGATTAACTTCTTTTTTCTCTGTTACATCCTTTCCTTTTGCTCGCCAAGTTCTTTCTACAGTGATAGCTCCCGCATAAGCTAAAATTCTAGGCAATAAACCTTCTTGCATGGTTTCTTTTGCTGCAACGTAATACAAGTTTAGTTTCGGATTCCATAAATAACCAACATTCTTAATGTTATCTTCTCTACCTTTTAGTGACGCATTGAAAACATGAAACATAGCAACAACGTCAGCAAAATAAGTTTGATGATTTGAAATGAATAAAACATTAGTATCTGGTAAACTTCTTATGATTTCAGATCCATCAATATTCAAGCGATTAAACCCACGATAACGCTTATGAGTAAGCCCACCCGCGATTCTAATTAACCATTTCTTTAAAAACAATATATGTCCGAAAGGATTTCTCTTAAATAATCCCATAATTTTCATTTTTTTTACAAAACAAGAACGCAAAAGTAGTAAAATAGGTGACTTTTGAAAGAAAAAAAACTTAAAATCAATAATTTATAAATTCGTTTTTAAGCCACTATAAAGTACAACTGTTCAATACTGTTTTTATCGTTTCTTTCAACTCGCTCATCATCATAGCAGTAGCTCCCCAAACTACATATTTATCCACCATAAATGCAGGCACCTCAATATCAGTAGCATACGAAGTTGTCATTCTAACTTTAGTAATTGTATTATCGTCTAAAAAATCATTAATTGAAAATTCTAAAACTCGTTTTACTTCATCTAAATCAGGAATAAACGTTAATTCTTCGTGCGAAATTCCCATAAATGGAGCTACCAAAAAATTACTTGGTGGAATATAAATTTCGCTGAAAGGTTTGATGATTTGAATTTTTTCTGGATGAATCCCAACTTCTTCATGAGTTTCTCTGAGCGCTGTTTCCTCTAAATCGGCATCGTATTCTTCTACTTTTCCTCCTGGAAAACCTATTTGAGAAGAATGAACTCCTGGATACGAATTCCGAACAATTAAAGCCAAATACGTTACTTCATTTTTAGGATAAAACAACATTAAAACCGCTGCCTTTCTAGGATTTTTATCCCTGTAATTTTCCTCATTTAAATAAGAAATACGCTCTAACGGTGCCATTTTTGCATGGGCATCTGTAGAAAGAAGGGTTTCTTTTTCTATCTTTGGAATGTATTTTATAAAATCATTAAAAAGCATACTATTTTCAATTTAGCAACCTTAAAGGTAGCTATTTTTTTCAAACAAAATAAATTTCTAATTCAATAATATGTTCAGTAAAGAAGAAGCACTACAAATAAAAAAAGATTTTTGGATAGCCTTTGCAGAAGAATACCCACGTAAGTGGCTGTTATACAATACCAAAATTAAAGATGTAACCTTCAAATTTTATGTTGACAATAAAAAAGCACAAGTTTTACTCGATATAGAACCAAAAGACGAAGAAAAACGTAAAATATATTATGAGAAAGTAGAATCACTTAAAACTATCCTTTTAGAAGACTATTTAGACGATGTTATTTTTGAACGTAATTTTTATTTAGAAACAGGAAAAGTAATCAGCCGAATTTGGGTAGAAAAAACAGGAATAAGTATCAATAACAAAAACACTTGGCCTGAAATTTTTGACTTCTTTGCCGAAAAAATGGATGCTTTTGAGCGCTTTTTCTATGAGAATGAAGACTATATTAAAGATTTAGAAATCAATACTTAATTTTATGAGTTCTCATTTAAAATATTGGTTTCTTCACGACCATAAGCTTTTTAGAAGCCTTAGTTTTTCTGAGGTAAATGCACTTTGCATCATGAAAAAATTTCAGAAATCAAAAAAATCTGAAATCATAGAATTGCCTTACAGTGTAAAAGATAGAATTTTCTTCTTGAAAAAAGGAGTTTTAAAATTAATTCGAATTACTGAAGATGGAGAAGAAGTTCTTCAAGATATCATTCAAAAAGGGGATTTGTTTGGAGAAATTGGCTTTGAAAATAACAGTAGTGCATCTGAATTTATGAAAGTGGTTTCAGAAGAAGCAATACTTTGTATGTTTTATAGAGATCGATTAGAAGAAATTATGCTTCAAAAACCTGATTTTGCTATAACTTACATCAAATTCATAGGATTTCAATTCACAAAAATCAAAAACAGTTATAAAAATATCTTATTCAAAGATGCCAAAACAAGACTGATTTTACTTTTCATTACTTTAATTGAAAGTGAAAAAATAAACAATGGCCAGTTCATTATTCCTAAATATCTAACCCAAAAAGATATGGCGCAATTGATTTGCACCACTAGACAAACCGTAATTTCACTTCTACATGAATTGCAAAAAGAACAATTGGTTTCTAATATAGATAACAACATGATTATCAACGACGTTGAGAAACTTAAAAAATTAGTAGAAAATGTAAAATAGTTTACATTTTGTCATTTTAGTCGATGTTACCTTTGTAAGGTAAAATTTAAATAACGATTAAAATGAAACCAATACAAATCTTACTTACTTTACTTTTTTGTAATTTAATTTTCTCTCAAAATTCAACTTTAGAGGTTAAGCATCTAAATATTGAAGAAGGAATTGCTCTTTCTGGCTATGATCCTGTTTCATACTTTGTATCAAATGAACCTAAACTTGGTGATAAAAAATTAAGTGTAAAACATCAAGGAGTCATCTATCATTTTTCATCACAAAAAAACAAAGACACCTTTTTAAAATCTCCCACCTCTTACTTACCTCAATATGGTGGTTGGTGTGCTTTTGCAATGGGAGATTATGGTGAAAAAGTCGAAGTGAATCCTAAAACTTTTAAAATTTTAGATGGAAAATTGTACTTATTTTATAATTCTTTATTGAACAACACCCTCAAAAGTTGGAATAAAAACGAAAAAAAATTAAAAGCTCAGGCCGATAAAAATTGGAAAATAATAACCAAATAATTCCTATTATTATGAACAAAATAATGTCGTTATCCTTTATAATAAGGATTGTTATTAGTACAATATATCTACAAACATTATATTTCAAGTTTACAGGACATCCGGACTCAGTATATATCTTTTCTGAATTAGGTTTAGAACCATACGGAAGAATTGGTGTTGGGGTAATTGAACTTATAATATCCATTTTATTATTAATAAATAAAACCAAACTATTAAGTATTATCGTATCTTTAGGTATTATCACTGGAGCAATAGCGTCACACCTTCTAGTTATAGGAATAACAATTAAAGAAGACCATGGAGGCTTATTTTCTTTAGCAATAATTATTTTTATCTTAAATATTGTTTTAATATATTTACATAAAACAGATTTTTCTAAAATTTTAAAAAATAAAATTTACATACAATGAAAAAACTACTTTTTTTATTATTAATTGTTTCATTTCAGTCCTGCCAATCACAAAACAAAGAACCTAAAACTATGAATTCAAATTCCAAAAAAACCGAAGCGCAATGGAAAGCTGAGCTTACTCCAGAGCAATATGAAGTTTTAAGAAACAAAGGAACCGAAAGAGCCTTTACGGGAGAATATTGGGATCATTTTGAAAAAGGAAAATACGTTTGTGCTGCATGTGGTAATGACTTATTTACTTCTGATACAAAATTTGATTCACACTGTGGATGGCCTTCATTTGATAAAGCCATAAAAGGTTCTGTAGTCTTCAAACAAGATTTGAGCTATGGAATGGTTAGAACGGAAGTCTTATGTGCAAAATGTGATGGCCATTTAGGTCATATTTTTGATGATGGACCAAAAGAAACCACTGGTCAACGTTATTGTATGAATTCTGTTTCTATCAAATTTGTTCCTGAAACTAAGTAAGAATATGCTAGTCAAAATTGTAAAGCTAAACTTAACTGAAAATATCAATATTCTTCAGCAATTAACAAATGAAGAAATGATTTTGCCGTTTCCTGAATTGGGCAACGCTACAATTGGCGAACACATGCGTCATATCATTGAACTTTTAGGTTCGCTATTAGATAATTATGATAGTGGTTATATCAATTACGATAAAAGAAAACGCGACATCATCCTTCAATCCGATACCAAAGAAGCGATTAAAATCTTAGAAAAATATCGTTTTGAGATTGATAAACCTAATAAGACATTATATTTAGTAAATAATTGTTTCAGCGATACAGAAACGCTTGAAACCAACTATTTCAGAGAATTACTTTACAATTTAGAACATAGCATTCATCACCAAGCGTTAATAAAAGTAGGGTTGTATCGCTTGCCGCACATTAAAATTTCAGATTCTTTTGGAATTGCACCATCAACTCTTGAATACCGAAAACAATGTGCACAGTAACGTATATTCCCACTAAAGAAGGCTGCATCATTACTTCCAATCGTGATGAAAAAATCACGCGTGAGAGAGCTATTTCACCAAAAGAATATCAAATTGATGGGAAAAAGATAATATTACCTAAAGACCCAAAAGCAGGCGGAACTTGGATAGCACATAGCGAAACTAAAATTGTCGTTCTACTCAACGGAGCGCAAGAAAAACACATTCCTAAATCCAATTATCGAAAAAGTAGAGGTTTAGTTGTTTTGGAATTAATAAGCGTAGAAAATTCGCTACAATACTGGCAATCATTAGATTTAACTGATATCGAACCCTTTACCATTGTAATATTTGAAAACAATAAATTAATGCAATTGCAATGGAACGAAGTTGAAAAAAGTGAAGAAGAAAAAGATGAAAACCAATTTCATATTTGGTCTTCCTCTACCCTATATTCCAAAGAAATTCGGGAACAAAGAAAAATCTGGTTTGCCAATTTTATAAAAGAAAAGAAGAATCCATCATCAAATGAAATCTTGCATTTTCATCAATTCACAGAATCTAAGAACAAAGAATATGGACTCCAAATCAATCGCAATGACACTTTAAAAACCATTAGCATCACGCAATGCCAAGTAACACAAGATAATATTGAAATGCGCTATTTGGATTTATTTGAATAAAATGACAAAACTAAATCTCTTTCTACATAAACTAATTCATTGGGAATATTGGCCGTATCAAGTGGTTTATTTTCCAGTGTACTTTCAATATTTATTTTATGCAGCAAGAACACGTTCGTTTTTTTATTTCAATGCGTCCAATCCAACAATTAAAAATGGAGGCTTTTTCATGGAATCAAAAAAAGAAATTTACGATTTAATTCCATCTGAATATTATCCCAAAACCCTTTTGATTGAGCCTACTGAAACATTAGAAGCTATTCAAGAGAAAATAAAAGAAGCGGCTATCGAATTCCCATTAATTGCAAAACCCGATATCGGTTTAAGAGGAACAGCCGTTAAAAAAATTCACAATAAACAAGAATTAGCAGCCTATTTTTCTAAAGCGAATTTCAATGTATTAATTCAAAGTTTGATTCCTTATGAGAATGAAATCGGACTTTTCTATGTAAAATTGCCTAACCAACCAGGTAAAATCACCGGTATAGTAGCAAAAGAATTCATGATTTTAACAGGAAACGGGAAAAACACGATTCGCGAATTATTACATGAAGACAAACGCTATCTATTACAATTAGAAGTACTTGAAGAAGAATACAAAGACAAATTAAACACTATTTTGAGCGAAGGAGAAACCATTAATTTAGTACCTTATGGAAATCATTGTCGCGGAACCAAATTCGTTGATGCTAGTCACGAAATTACTCCTGAGATGATTGAAAGTTTCAACATTATTTGTAGTCAAATCAATGGTTTTCATTTCGGAAGAATGGACATTATGTACCATTCTTATGAAGATTTAGCACAAGGAAAAAACTTCCAAATCGTAGAAATCAACGGTGCCATCAGCGAGCCCACACACATGTACGACCCAAAACACAGTTTATGGTTCGGTTGGAAAGAACTTACACGTCATTTCCATTACATGTATTTAATCAGTAAAAACAACCATAAAAATGGTGCAAAATACCTAACTTTTAAAGAAGGTGTACAAGAATTCAAAAATCACCACAAACATTACGATACTATTTTAGAGTTTTAGGGCGTTCCCACAAGGGTCGGGCTATCCGCACTCGCTTTACTTAAAATTTTGAATAATTTTAAGTAAGAGCTCAAACAAATGCTGCACACGAGCTTGCGACTGACGGAGTAATCTCTAACGCGGAATTAGTTTTCAGTTGAGATTCATACTTTTCCCAGTCCCGTAGTGATGTTATATTGCTAACAAAACACACATTAAGAAAATTCTAAAGCTGGCTTTAGCCGAACGCTCATGAACATACGCTAAAAGTTCTATCATATAAAGTGTAAAACAAAAAAACCACCCTCATGATGTGGTTTTTTATATTTAAAGTCCCTTTGGGACTGCATATAGGTAACAAAAAACCCCTCATCGATAGATGAAGGGTTTTCAAAAGAAAGGCGGCGACATACTCTCCCACATAACTGCAGTACCATCTGCGCAGTCGGGCTTAACTTCTCTGTTCGGAATGGGAAGAGGTGAGCCCCGACGCAATAACCACCTTAAGAGGTTAAATTG
>NZ_JAYRPD010000009.1:0-47514 GCF_041911335.1 Flavobacterium sp. | reverse complement strand
TAAAATCTGTTGAGTAATTTTGATTTTTTTTAGGCAAAAGACCTGTTCTGCCATATTGTTTATAAAACTTAACCCATTTATTAATGTTAGACTTGTTAGGCCCTTTCTGTTTAGAAACCAATTCACAAGAATAATGCTTCTCTAAAACTAATTCTACGCATTCTAACTTAAATGCATAATCATACTTGACTTTTCTTTCCATAAAAATACCCCCAAATAGTGTCTAACTTTTTGGGGGCAGTCTATTCGGCTCTTTTTTTTTGTTTTATATTTTTAAAAACTATCCATTGATAGCTTCAACTTTGATTCCTTCATCTTTCAACATATCTTTTAACATGTTTTCAATTCCATTTTTCAAAGTAAAAGTTGAAGATGGACAACCGCTACAAGCGCCTTGTAAAACTACTTTTACTCTTTTTTCTGTTGGATCAAAAGATTCAAACATAATATTTCCGCCATCGCTTTGAACTGCAGGTTTAACGTATTCTTCGATAATGTTGATGATTTGCTGAGAAGTAACATCAAGTGTGTCAAAATAAGCTTCTTGTTGTTTTTGATGAATTTCTGTTTTCACAATTGCTGTTTCATCAATTACAATGTTTCCGTTTTCAATGTACTCTTTAATAAAAGTTCTTAACTCCAAAGTAATTTCATCCCATTCTGTTATAGCAAATTTGGTAACCGAAATATAATTTTCGTCGATGAATACTTCTTTTACGAAAGGAAATTTAAATAATTCTTTTGCTAAAGGAGAAGCAGATGTTTCATCAATGTTTTTACATTCCAGAGCAGTTTTAGTTAGTAGTTTATTGCAAACAAATTTTAAAACTGATGGGTTAGGAGTGGTTTCAGCATAAACGGTTATTGGTTGTTTTTTTGTTTTGGTTTCATCTATTTTGATGATTTCTCCACCATTAGAAATGAACTCATTAATTTGATTGGCTACATCTTCTTGAACATCATCCCATTCTACAATTGAAAATTTTTCAATGGCGATAAAATTCCCTGAAACATAAACTGTTTTAACAAAAGGAAGAAAGAATAATTGTTTTGCTAAAGGAGAATTTTGCGTTTCGTCAATATTTTTGAATTCAAAATTCTCAGTTCTTACAATAATTTCATCCAATTCAAATTTTACAATGGCTGGATTTTGAGTTATTTTAGTTGCGATTACTTGCATAATACTTATTTTTTTGCAAAGATACAAAGTTCATAAGATATTTAGTTTGTTTTAGCAGGGCACTTTTTTTATTTAACTTTTTATTAGATTTTGATAAATACAATGTAAAAGTCTTATATAACATATAAAAATCACATATTAAATCTAATAATATTTAAGTGTATTGTAAAAGAAACACAAAAATTTATACCTTTGGCAAGTTCGTAGTAAAAAACCATATTTACTTATTGTTTTTTATTAATAATATTCTAATTTTAAACCATATGGTTTGATTAGGATTGTAATAGGTATGTTTTCATTAAACAATAACTACAATGAATTTTAAAAAGAGTTATTTTATTTTAGCATTTTTATTGGCACAATTTTCCTTTGCACAAGAAGGAATAGCTGTTTATTCTGATTATTTGTCGGATAATTATTATTTAATTCACCCTTCAATGGCAGGTGCTGCTAATTGTGGTAAAATTAGATTAACTGGTCGTCAACAATGGTTTGGACAAGACGAAGCTCCATCATTACAAACTGTTAGTTTTAATACAGCAATTGATCAGGATGGTATTTCTGGTGTAGGGGTAATTTTATTTAATGATAAAAATGGCTATCATTCACAAAAAGGTGCTAAATTAACGTATGCTCACCATTTAAGATTTTCTAGAGGTACAGTAGATTTAAATCAGTTGTCTTTTGGTTTAAGTACTGCTTTCGTTCAAAGTACTTTAGATGGTTCTACATTTACGGGTGATGACCCTGTTATTGTAAATGGTGTTATCCAAAAAGATGCTTATTTTAATATTGATTTAGGTGTTTCATATCACTACATGGACTTTTTTACTCATGTTACAATGAAAAACTTTTTAGCAAGCCAAAGAAGAGAGTTGTATTCTGAAGGATTTGAATCAGACAACTTAAGTAAATTATTGTGGAGTGTAGGTGCTGTTTTTGGTAATGAAGATAGATTACTTTTCGAACCTTCTTTTATGTATCAACGTATTTCTGAAACTAAAGAGTCTTCAATTGATTTAAATCTTAAAGTTTATAAAGCTGTTGATTTTGGTAAATTATGGGCTGCAGTTTCTTACAGAAGAAGTTTTGATAGCGCTCAGTATGAAGGTGGTAAACAAAATTTACAATGGGTTTCACCAATTTTAGGTGTTAACTATAAAAACTTTATGTTTTCATATACATACAGTCATGTTATGGGTGATATTAAGTTTGATAATGGAGGTTTTCATCAAATTACTTTAGGTATGAATGTTTTCTGTAAAGACAAACAATGGGATTGTAATTGTCCTGCAGTTAATTAAGAATAAAAATTTCAAGTATATTTGTCCCGATTTATCGGGACATTTTTTTTAAAAGAGTTAATTATGTTGATTAAAGAAGTAAATGGGAAGTTCCCTCAAATACCAGATGATTGTTATGTTGCTGAAAATGCAACTATTGTAGGAGATGTTTCTTTTGGTTCCAATTGTAGCGTTTGGTTTAATGCGGTAATAAGAGGTGATGTTAATTCAATAACTATAGGGAATAAGGTTAATATTCAAGATGGAGCCGTAGTTCATTGCACATATCAAAAACATCCAACGGTTATTGGAAATAATGTTTCTATTGGACATAATGCTATCGTGCATGGTTGTACAATAAAAGACAATGTTCTAATTGGGATGGGCGCTATTGTAATGGATAACTGTGTGATTGAAAGTAATTCAATTGTTGCTGCAGGTTCTGTTATTACGCAAAATACAGTCGTTGAATCGGGTTGTATTTATGCGGGTGTTCCTGCAAAGAAAGTTAAAGATATAGATCAAAGTGATTTTGCAGGTGAAATTGAACGTATTTCAAATAATTATGTAATGTATTCAGGTTGGTTTAAAGAATAAACTAAAAATTCTTATAAATTACATTTTCACAATTTCCTAGTATATTTTTTAAAACTTCAGGCTCGCTATTCGTATAGAATATTTGCGAGCTTTTTTTATTTGTAAGATTTAATAAATGACTTTGTTCTAATATTTTTTGTGTCTGTTTGGCTACTGCTTCACCAGAATCAATTATTTTAATTTGCGGAGGAATGATTTTTTTAATCTGTGGAATCAAATAAGGATAGTGACTGCAACCTAGTACCAAATAGTCAATATTTTTTTCCACCATTGGATTTAGATAACTCTTTAATAATTCCTCCATTTCTGCGGAATTCATATCTCCATTTTCTATCAATTGAACCAAACCATGGCCTATTTGTTCGATTATTGTAACGTCGGGATGATTTGCAACACTTTTATGAAATAATTCGCTATTAAGCGTTCCTTTTGTGGCTAATATGCCAATTTTTTGCGTTTTAGATTGAAGTGCTGCTGGTTTTATAGCGGGCTCGATCCCGATGAACGGGACATCATACTTAGCTCTAAGTTCTTTAATAGCGTTTGTAGTTGCTGTGTTACAGGCTACCACAATTATTTTACAGTTGTTTTCTAATAGAAACTCGGTATTCTTGCAGCTAAGTGCAATAATTTCGTCTTTAGATTTTAATCCATAGGGTGCATTCTTACTGTCTGCAAGGTAAATTGTGTTTTCATAAGGCATTAAGGCATGAACTTCCTTCCATATTGAAGTACCGCCAATACCTGAATCAAACAAGCCTATTGGATTTTTGTTTATCATAATAACAAAAATAAAAAAAACTGCTTAATCTTAGCTAAGATTAAGCAGTTTTTAAAAGCTTTTTATGATTAATTAGAAACCAAGTTCTTTTTTAACATCAGCTAATAAATCTGTTCCTCCTTCAAGAAATAAAACTACGCCAGGACTTGTAGCATCAAGAACATAGCTAACTCCTTTAGCTTTTGCTACTTTTTGAATAGCTTTTTGAGCTTTTTCATATATTGGCTTGTACAAATCCAATTCTTTTTGACCTAATTCTTTTTGAGCTGTTTGTTGGAATTGTTGAATACGATTCCCCATATCTTGCATTTCTTTAGAACGAGTTTCGTTTAACGCGTCACCAGCAGTAGCAGATTCTTGCTCATATTTTTGTAATTTTGTTTGGTATTCAGCTACCATGTTTTTGTAATCTTTGTCATAAGTGTCCTGAATTTTTTTCATTTGATCTTGAGCCGTTTTCATTTCAGGCATTGATGTAATTAAGGCCTGTAGATCAACATGAGCTACTTTAGATTGAGCTGAAACTTGCGTTCCAATAAAAAGTACGATTGCAATTGCTAAAGTTTTTAATTGTTTCATTTCTAATTTTAAAATTTAAGTTATTTAATTTTTTTCTCTGTTTCTGTTTTTGGTTCTTTTGCTTTTTTAGCAGCTTCTTTATCCTCTGCTATTTTTTTCTTTTTTTCTTCTAAAGCTTTTTTTCTCTCTTCAAGTTTTTTATTTCTTTCGTCTATAAGTTTTTGTCTAGCCTCTTTAGGATCGAGCTTTTTTGTTTCTTCTTTTACAATGTCTTTATCTTCGTTTGGGTTTTTGTCTATTTTATTATCAACTTTTTCTTCTTTATCACCCTCTGAAGTTTTATTTTCAATTACTGTGCCATTTTTTTTGGCATCACGTTCTTCTAGTAATTTTTTTCTTTTTTCGGCTGCCTCAGCTTTCTTTTGTTCGTTAGCTAATTTGCGCTCTTCTATTAATTTTTCTCTAGCAGCCTTTTTTTCATCTAAAATCCTTTTTCTTTCTGTAAATGCAGGATTTTCTTCAACAGCTTCGTCTAATGCTTCTTTTGCTTCTAAGGCTTTTAGTTGTTTTTTTGACATTTCTTCTCTTTTCTGAGAAGCAGTTAATTTCTTTACAACATAATCACTAATGTCGTATTTCTGAGCGGCAAATAACATTGTTAAATCAGACGATTTGTCAAAAACAAAATCATATTTTCGTTGTTCAGCAACATCTTGAACTATGGTAAAAATTTGATCTTGAATTGGTTTAACTAAAACAGATTTCTGAATAATCAAATCACCTTTTGGCCCAAAACGTTTTTCTTGATATTCTAAAAGTTCTTTTTCTAGATAAGCAATTTCTTCTTCTCTTTCCTCAATTAATTCTTTAGTTAAAAGTACTCTTTCTGTTTTTAAATTTTCTTTTAACTTATTGATTTCGGTTTTTTTAACTTCAATTTCTTGTTTCCATTTTTGTGCTTTTTGCTCTAATTGATTAATGGCATCCGCATAATCAGGCACTTTTTCCAAGATATATTCCATATCTATGTAGCCAATTTTAACTCCTCTAGCGGTTTGAGCTTTAGAAGAAAAAGTGATTAGTGCAACAAGTATAAATAATAATTTTTTCATTTTAACTTAATTTTGTTTCGTAGCTGTCTTACTTAATGAATGTTAAACGCAATAAAATGTGAAATATTTTTACGAATTTAACAAAAAGTACTAACAAACCCTAAAATTGTTGCCCAATAATAAAGTGTGTTTGCCAACCACTTTTAACTGTTTCCCCAGGGATTGGATCAAATCCATGTGCAAAGTCGATACCTAATAAACCAAATGCCGGCATAAATATACGTAAACCTACTCCCGCAGAGCGTTGTAAATTAAATGGATTGTAAAGCTTGAAATCATTAAATGCAGAACCGGCTTCTAAAAATGAAAGGGCATAAATTGATGCTGATTGATTCAAAGTAATTGGGTAACGTAACTCTAATGAGAATTTGTTATAAACTGTTCCTCCATCTTGAGAAGATAAAGAGTTATTTGGATACCCTCTTAATTGAATGGTTTCTCTACCATCAAGTGAATAATTTGCCAGTCCATCACCTCCTAAATAATAACGCTCAAAAGGTACTAAACCTCTGTCAGAGTTATAAGCTCCCATAAATCCAAATTCTCCTAGCGTTCTAAGTACAAGTTTTTCATATATTCTTGTGTACCAATCTGCTTTAAACTTAATTTTATAGTATTCTAACCAATTGAAACGTTTTTGGTCATATTTTGCTTTATCTAGTGAAGCTTGTTCCCAGTTTTCTCCAACAGTTTGATAAATTCCAGAACCTTCAAATGTTTCTTGAATATAATCACCAGCTACAGGATATTGCTCTTGATCATTTCCTTGAACTGCTATTCCTGCATTAGGGTCATATTGTAACTTGTATGCTTTTGAATTTTTTAATTCATTGTAGTCAATACCATTAAATAGTGAATACGGTAAAGTAAATTTTCCTGATATAGTGAACTCTGAACCCGTTGTAGGGAATATTGGATTAATTCCTTTACTGTTTCTTGATAAGGCAATTGTATAAGCTAAATTTCTTGATGAACCATTTCCAAAAGTAAATAATCCAGTATTGTAATTATTTAAATCATAGTATTGGAAAGAAACTGCCTGAGACAATACAAAGTAATCGTCAGGAACTGTTAATCTTTTTGCTATACCAACTGATAACGATGTTATGTTGAAACTTTGACTTCTTGTTACATCTCTAGTACTGTAGTTATACAAGAATTGTTTACTATGAGATATAGATGTTGAGAAGTTTATAGGTTTTTTCCCACCAAGCCATGGTTCTGAAAATGATAAACTATACGTTTGGAAATAAGAACTTCCCTGTAATCTTAAAGCCATTTTTTGTCCATCCCCCATTGGTAAAGGTTTGTAAGCTTCTTTTTTAAAGATATTTCTGGCTGAAAAGTTATTAAATGATAATCCAAGAGTTCCTATGAAACCACCACCGCCATAACCTCCTTGAAGTTCTACTTGACTAGATCCTTTTTCTACTACTTTGTATTCGATATCAACTGTTCCTGCTTGAGGATCTACATTTTTAAAATCGGGTTTAATTGCTTCTGGGTCAAAGAAGCCTAATTGTCCAATTTCTCTAATAGAACGAATTAAATCATCCTTACTGTATTTTTGTCCAGGTTTTGTTCTTAATTCTCTGTAGATTACGTGGTCATTTGTTCTATCGTTTCCTACAACTGTAATTTTATTAAAATACGCTATTGGTCCTTCGGTAATTCTAATTTCAAAATCAATAGTATCGTTAACAGTTCTCACTTCAACTGGATTAACACTTGAAAATAAATAACCGTTATTTTGATATAAATTCGTTATATCCTCACCGTCTGGTTTTGATGCGTCTGCAATTCTTTTTTGAAGAATTGTCCCATTATAAACATCCCCTTTTTTTATTCCTAAAATGTTGTTTAATTGTCGGTCAGTATATACCGTATTTCCAAGGTATCTAATGTCACCAAAATAGTATTTTCTTCCTTCTTCTACTTTTACTTTGATAGCAATAGTGTTGTTTTTTTTGTTATATGATACCGAGTCATAAATAATACGAGCATCTCTGTGTCCTTTTTCTTTGTATTTTGTAACAACGTTATCTAAATCTTCTTTGTATTTTTCTTTAATGAATTTTGATGATTTAAATATTCGTAAGACATTTTTTTGTTTCGTATTTTTAAATGCTTTTTTTAATTTGGCATCTGTTAATTCTGAATTTCCTTCAAAATCGATGCTTTTTACCTTAACTTTTGTTCCTTTATCTATATTAATTACCATGTTAACATTACTATTTGTACTGTCTGGTATCGTATTTATGGCAACTTTTGCATTATAAAAACCGTCTTTTTTATATTTGTTTTCAATATAGTTTTTGGTAGTAGTTAGTAAATTTTCGTTTACTATTTTCCCTTTCTTTAAATCCGTTTCTTTGATTATCTCTTCAGACTTTCCTTTTTTTACTCCTTTGATTTTAACATCAGATATTTTTGGTAATTCATTGATGTTTAATTCAAGGTAAATACTATCGCCTTTAATTTCGTTGACATAAAAATTCACATCAGAAAATAATCCTAATTTCCAAAGTTTTTTAATAGCTATACTTATGTCTTCTCCAGGAACAATTATTGATTGTCCTTTTTCTAAACCAGTAAAGGTTGTGACAGTTTGTTCGTTATAGGAAATTTTTCCTGTAACAGATACCTTAGCTAATATGTATTCTTTTCCGTTTTCAAGTTTAGTGTCTTGAGAAAAAATAGATGAGCTGTTTAGTAATATGAAAATTGAAAGTAGTTGTAATCCTTTTTTAAACATTTTTTTCGGGTATAATTTGTTCGCTAGTTTTTCCAAAGCGGCGTTCTCTTTTTTGATAACTAATAATTGCTTCATATAAATGATTTTCTGAAAAATCAGGCCAAAGGACTTCCGTGAAATAAAATTCTGCATAGGCTATTTGCCATAACAGGAAATTACTTATACGATGTTCGCCACTTGTTCTGATTACTAAATCGACATCTGGTAAATTGTGTGTGTAAAGATGCTGATTAATAATTGATTCGTCAATAGCCTCTTCAGAAATTATATTATTTTTAACTTTGTTTGAAATTTTTTTAACAGCTTGCATGAGTTCTTCTCTAGCGCCATAGCTAAGTGCTAAAGTTAGTGTCATCCTAGTGTTTTCAGAAGTTTTGTCTATTACTTCTTGTAATTCTTTTTGAACGCTTATGGGTAAATTTGTTAAATTTCCTATAGCATTTAATTTGATATTATTGGCTTGTAATGTTTTAATTTCCTTTTTTAAAGAAGAGATTAATAGTTTCATTAAGGTCTCTACTTCTAATTTTGGGCGATTCCAATTTTCAGTTGAAAACGCATAAAGAGTAAGGTTTTTTATGCCAAGTTTGGCACAAGTTTCAACAGTGGTTTTAACCGATTTGGTTCCACTTTCATGACCCAATGCTCGAATTAATCCCTTTTGTTTAGCCCATCTTCCATTTCCATCCATAATTATGGCTAAATGCTGTGGTAGAGTTGCTGTATTTATTTGTTGAACTAGCTCCATCTTTATTCTGTGCAAAAACAAGGGTTTTTGCCAAATGTATAAGTTAATGTTAAACCGGTAAATACATACCAATCATTACTATTTAAATTCCCAAAACGCAACGTTTCAAAATTGTCGTTTTTAGGATTGCTTCCGTCTAAATTGTCGGTAAATGTATATCGAAATCCAACTTCTGCTCCAATTATAAAATTTTGAAAAAATCGACCTTTTAATCCTACTATCATTGGTATAGCGAAAGCACTACTTTGATAATCTACATGACTAGTATTTCCTAAAATGTAAATTTCATCATAAATAAAATAACTTACACCACTGTAAACATAAGGGGAAACCTTTGTTTTAGAATCATGTAAATCAAAATCCATAAAATTAAATTCTAATCCAGCTGAAAATTCTTTTACACTATTTTCAAATGAATATCCTCTTAGGTTTCTACTTGGAACATCGCTGTCTATATCTTTCGATTTCAAACTCCCTTGGGTATATGAAAAACGATAAGCATGACGAGGACTTCTATTCCATTTATATAGAATTCCAATTGCAGGTTCATTTGGCGCGATATAAGTCGTTGGACCAACATCACCAATATAATTAACACCACCAACAAATACACCTAATTCGTTTATTTGAGCATGTGTGCTAAACCAGCAGAAAATCAGCGATATATAGATTAAAAAGTACTTCATTTTTTAAAATAGTTTGCAAATATAACAATATTGACTTCTTATCCCTATTTTATGGGATTTTTTTGTTGCTAATTAATACGCTAAAAACGTTAAAAAATGAAAAATGATATAAATTGAGTGTTAATTTCTTTTGTCTTCTCCCCAAAGTAATTTTTTTCGAATCGTATTTAGGAATGATTCTTCTTTAAATTCAATAATTGAAATGGTAAAAGGCGATTTTTTTATTCGAACAATCGTGTCTTTTGAAACCGCTGAAATTCTTGAATCTAATGAAATTAAGAATTGTTCTTCTCGACCCGAAATTCGAAGCTCAATTTCCATATCATCAGTTATTACTAATGGTCTGGCATTTAAATTGTGAGGTGCCATTGGAGTTATAACTAAGCTTTCTACATTCGGGGTAAGAACAGGTCCTCCGCAACTTAGTGAATATCCAGTTGAACCGGTTGGAGTTGAAACAATCAAACCATCTGCCCAATAGGATGTAAGATATTCTCCATTTAAATAGGTAACTATCGTTATCATCGAAGTGGTATCTTTTCTAGCGACAGTAACTTCGTTTAAAGCAAAATCTAATTCGCTAAAATTGTCATATTCTGGTGTGGTTTCAATGCTTAATAGTGTTCTTTTTGAAATTGCATAATCGTCATTAAGTAATTTTTGCAAAAGAGGTTCAATATTATCAAATTGTATTGTTGCTAAGAAACCTAATCTTCCAGCGTTAATTCCAATTATTGGGATGTTTTTATCTCTAACAAAAGTGGCTGCTTTTAAAATGGTTCCGTCGCCACCAATACTTATTAAAGCTTTAAAATCATTATTTAATGTTTTGTGGCAGGAATAGGTTTCGTAGTTTTTTGAAACGATATTTTTTTCTTTTAAAATGTCTAAAAAATGTGCTTCAAATGCAATTTCAATCTCTTTTGATTCTAAAAAAGCCACTACTTTTTGAACCGTTTCTGCCGTACTATTTTGATAATATTGACCAAATAATGCTATTTTCATTACGATCTATTTTAAATATTTAAGTATTTGTCTAAGTAATCTGAACGTTCTTTTAAGCTATTTAAATAAGAATCTTCCTGATGTTCCGAAATAATTTCATATTCATAACGTCTAAAAGTTTGAATGATATCGTTCAAGCCGCTTTGACTAATTTTTACAGTAATTTCTACTTTATTTCCTACAACATTTGAAATAAATAATCCTAAAATTTTAGCATTATTACTTTCAATAATTTGGGCTACTTGACTCATGGAAAATTTATCCGATTCTTTTTCTACGACAATAATGCCACCTTCTTCTTTTAAGAAAGGTGTTTCATGAAAAAAGCGAATTACATCTTCCAATTCGTAATATCCTAAATAAGCATTTTTGTCATCTAAAACCGGAATTAAGTTGCTCTCATTTTTAGCGAAAATTTCTAAAACATCAAGCCAAATTGTTGTAGTTCGAACAAAAAAACGTTCAAAATGAAATCGGCTATCATTAATTATGGCCTCGCTATTTATAAGTTCTACGTTTTCTTTGCTAACGCATCCTATATATATACCATCTTCGGTAACTGGAAAATGTGTGTAAGGAAAATCCAAAAATAAATCCTGTGCTTCAGCTATAGAATCGGTATGCTTTAGCGGTTTTATTTCGTTGTTTATGTAGCTTATTAAATTATTCATTGTGGATGTGATGAAAATATATCGCAAAATAATCAAAAAATACCACATGCTAGCTAACTTATACTTTGTATTTTTGTATAAATTAAAAATTATTATGACAAAGTTATCAGTAAATATTAATAAAATAGCCACACTTCGTAATTCAAGAGGAGGCAATGTGCCTGATTTATTGAAGGTTGCAAAAGACATTCAGCAATTTGGCGCCGATGGAATCACCATTCATCCAAGACCAGATGAAAGACACATTCGTTATCAAGATGCTCGCGATTTAAAATCGGTTGTATATACCGAATATAATATTGAAGGAAATCCACAACATAATTTTATTGATTTGGTTTTAGAGTGCAAACCTACTCAAGTGACTTTGGTTCCTGATGCTATTGGAGCATTAACTTCAAATGCAGGTTGGGATACAATAAAACATCAATCCTATTTAGTGGAGGTAATTCAAGAATTTCAAAGAAACGGTATCCGAACTTCTATTTTCGTAGATGCCGATGAAAAAATGATTGAAGGGGCAAAAGCAACCGGAACAGAAAGAATCGAATTATATACCGAATCTTTTGCTCACGAATATGGTTTGGGAAACAAAAACGGAATTGAGCCTTATGTGAAAGCTGCTATAAAAGCAAATGAATTAGGATTAGGAATTAATGCAGGTCATGATTTGAGTTTGGATAATTTCAAGTTTTTCAAAGATAATATTCCAGGATTACTTGAAGTTTCGATTGGTCATGCTTTAATTTCAGAATCTTTATATTTAGGATTGGAAAATGTAGTGAATATGTATCTTCAAAAATTGAAATAAGATGTTGTTGCATTCAAGAATAGAAGGAGCAGGAAAACCGTTAGTGATTGTCCATGGTTTTTTAGGGATGTCTGATAACTGGAAAACATTAGGAACTCAATTTGCTAATGAAGGCTTCCAAGTTCATGCTTTAGATTTAAGAAATCACGGTAAAAGTTTTCATTCTGAAAATTTTTCATATGATATTATGGTAGAGGATGTAAAGCAATATTGCGATTATCATCAACTAACAGATATCAATATTATTGGACATTCTATGGGTGGAAAAGTTGCAATGCTTTTAGCAACAACATATCCTGAATTAGTTTCTAAATTAATAGTGGCGGATATTGGTCCGAAATATTATGCGCCACATCACCAAACCATTTTAGCAGCTTTGAATGCTGTTGATTTTGCCAAAAAACCGAGTAGAGGAGAAGTGGAAGAAATCGTTTCGGGATACATAAAAGATTTTGGAACAAGACAGTTTTTACTAAAGAATTTGTATTGGGAAGCGCCTGAACAATTGTCTTTTCGTTTTAATTTAAAAGTTTTTAACGAAAAAATTGAGACTATAGGAACTGCGTTGCCATTTGAGAATATTTTTTCTAAAGCAACTTTGTTTTTAAGAGGGGATAAGTCGGATTATATTTTAGATAGCGATTTTGAAACCATCTATCACCATTTTCCAAAAGCAAAAATTGAAACCGTAAAGAATGCAGGACATTGGTTACATGCTGAAAATCCAAAAGATTTTTATTCCTACGTTCTAGATTTTATTAAATAAAACCACTAAAAAATTATGCATGCATAATTTTTTAGTTAAAAAAATTGTAAAATTCATATTTTGTTATAATTTTGAAGTATTGATTTTAACAAACAAAGAAAAAAAACTAACACATTTTTACATTATGAGAAAATTACTTTCTTTAACATTATTGGCTTTGGCTGGCTCTACTGCTTTTGCAGGTGGATATAGAGTAAGTATTCAGGGTCAAAAACAATTAGCTATGGGGCACACGGGTGTTGCTGTGGTGAATAGCGCTGAGGTTGCTTTTTTCAACCCTGCGGGTATGGTATATTTAGATAAAAAATTCAACTTATCTGTTGGAGGAAATGCATTATTTGCAAATGTTAAATTTCAAAATTCGACTTATAATTGGACTGCAGAAAGTAAAAATGTAGGAACTCCATTTAGTGTTTATGCTACTTATAAATTGAACGATTGGTTAACTGCTGGTTTAGCGGTTTATACTCCGTACGGGAGTGCTGTAGATTGGGATCAAGATTGGGAAGGGGCTCATTTAGTTAATAATATTGATTTACAAGCAATTTTTGTTCAACCATCTATTTCTGTTAGAGTTGGAGAACATTTTAGTGTGGGTGGTGGACCAATTTTTGCTACTGGTTCCGTAAATTTTAATAGAAATTTATCTGTCAATCCACTTCTTTCAGATGCAGAAGGAAATCCTACAGATGTTACTCTTGATGCAAAAGGAATTACGGCATGGGGTTATACAGCTGGTTTTATGTTCAATCCAACAGATAAATTAAGAATTGGTATGAATTACCGTTCTGAAATTATCATGGAGGCTCGCGATGGAGATGCAATTTATAATGACACACCAACTTTTAACCCATTAGCAAACACAACATTTAATGCAGATTTACCTTTGCCAGCTGAATTAACAGTGGGATTGTCTTATCAAGTTACAGATAAATGGTTATTAGCTTTTGACTATAATAGAACAATGTGGAGCGCTTATGAAGCTTTAGATGTAACATTTGGAAATGGTACAGAATCATTAAATCCAAGAAATTATCAAAATGTAAGTACTTATAGAGTTGGTACACAATATAAAGCAAATGATAAATTTACTTTCAGAGCAGGATGGTATTTTGATGAGAGTCCAGTTCAAGATGGTTACTTTGCACCAGAAACACCAAGAAACGACTCAATGGGATATACAGGTGGTTTAACATATCAAGTAAATAGTAAGTTAGGTGTTGATTTCTCATTCTTGTATTTACATTTTGATGAAATTGATAATTCATATAATCATTCAACTGATCCAATATCTGGACAGCCAAATCCTGACTTTGGAGGGACATATAAATCAGTTGTTTTCTCACCAGGTATTGGTATAACTTACGGTTTCTAATTTAAACTTAAAGAAAGATGAAAAATAAATTTATATATTTAGCTGTTTTAGCTGCTGGTTTTGCTTCGTGTGAACCAGAATTTGAAAATGAAGTGAGTGCAAACTATACTTCAGGAGATGCAGATTTCACCTCATATGTAGCTGTTGGTAATTCATTAACTGCAGGTTATATGGATGGTACAGTTTCTCGAGTAGGACAAACGTATTCATTTCCAAATTTATTAGCTCAAAAATTTGCACTTGTTGGAGGTGGAGAATTTACGCAACCTTCTTATGCGGAAGATGTTAATAATTTAGGAGGTTTAATGTTAGGGGGTATGCCAATCGAGTTTTTGACTGGTTATAATGAATTCAGAACTAGATTGGTAATTGATGCTTCTCAAGGGCGTCCTGAAAACATTGTAGGAACTTCAACAATAGAAGTTTCTAATATTAATGAAGGACCATATAATAACATGGGTGTGCCTGGTGCAAAATCGTTTCATCTAGGCGTTCCAAATTATGGTAATATCGCTGGTGTTGCAATTGGAGCTTCTAATCCTTATTTTGTTAGAATGGCAAGTAATCCAAGTGCTACAGTTTTAAGTGATGCTATGGCTAAAAATCCTACCTTTTTTACAAATTGGATTGGAGGTAACGATGTTTTATCATACGCAACTGGCGGTGGTGCTTTAGCAGACGATCCATTAACTCCAACAATAGATGAAAGTCTATTAAACACAGCAGCTTCTGATAACTATGGGGCTTCAAATGATAATGTTTTTGGATATAATAAAAATGATATAACAAGTCTAAATGTGTTTAGTTCTTCTTATAATACTATTATTAATACATTAACATCAAATGGTGCTAAAGGTGTTGTTGCTACAATTCCAAGTGTTACTTCTATCCCATATTTTACAACGGTTCCATTTGCACCATTATCGCCCACTGCTTTAGGAGGTGCTACTAACATTGCTACTCTTAATGCTCAATTGTATAATAATTTAGATGCAATTTTCACTGCTTTTGGTGAGCCAAATCGTGTAAATCCATTATCAGCTACTGCAGCTAATCCAATCCTTATTTATGATGTAGATGCAGCAGATAGATCAGCTCAAATTACAGCTGTTTTGACACCAACTCTTGGTGCAGCTACGGCTACAGCATTTGGACAAGTTTTTGGAAAAGCTCGTCAAACTACAGCTAACGATTTAATTGTTTTGCCTGCTTCTTCTGTTATTGGTTCTACTAATACGTCTTCTCCTTCACCATTAATTAATATCAATGGAGTTACTTTTCCAATGGCCAATAAATGGGTTTTAACTGCTAATGAAAAGGCAAAAGTAGCTAGTGCTACAGCGGCTTACAATAATTCAATCCGTTCAATTGCTGCATCTAAAGGATTGGCTGTTGCAGATATGAATGCAATTATGAACCAACTTGTAAGTGGTTTAAGAATTGAAACTGGTCAAGTTTACACGGCTAATTATTTTAGTGGAGTTGCAAATGAATGGAAAGTATTATTTTCATTAGATGGAGTTCATCCTAATGCTCGTGGATACGCTGTAATTGCAAATGAAATAATTAAAGTAATTAATCGTCATTATAATTCAAACTTACCATTACATAATGCGGGTTCTTTCCCAGGAATTAATATTGTAGGTTCAAATTAAGATTTTGTATAAAAATTAAAAAAGGCATCATTATTGATGCCTTTTTTTGTAATTTTAAATTTCTAAAAAAGATAAAATGAATTTATTAATTAAACTTCTTATTAGTACAATAGTAGTTTTTGTGCTGTCTTATTTTTTACCAGGTGTTCATGTTACTGATTTAACTGGAGCTTTGTTAGTTGCAGTAGTTTTAGGTCTTTTGAATACATTTTTAAAGCCTATTTTAGTATTGCTTACTATTCCAGTAACTTTTTTTACACTTGGATTGTTTTTATTGGTTATCAATGCTATAATAATTTTAATCTGCGATTATTTTATTGATGAATTCGAGGTCGTAGGGTTTTTAAATGCCTTATTATTTAGTATTTTATTGTCAATTATACAATCAATTTTAAATAAAATCTTTGTGAGTGAAGATTAATTTTTAGCGAATTGAATTTCAATAAATTAAAAACTTGTTTGGGTTGTAAAAATTCTATAATTTTGCAACCCAAATTTTATGGTACTTAAACAAAAGAAATAATGAACATTACAAAAACGCAAGTTGATGATTTAAATGCTATTGTAACAGTAGCAATTACCAAAGAAGATTATTCAGATAAAGTAGAAAAAGTATTAGCTGACTATAGAAAAAACGCATCAGTTCCAGGTTTTAGAAAAGGTGGAGTTCCAATGAGTTTAATTCAAAAACAATATGGTAAAGCTGTGTTGTTAGATGAAGTAAACAAAATTTTACAATCGTCTTTAAATGATTACTTAGTTGCTGAGAAATTAGATATTTTAGGCAATCCACTTCCAAAAGTTACAGAAGATTTCAATTGGGATAACGAAACCTTATCATTTGATTTCGAATTAGGATTAGCGCCTCAGTTTTCAGTTGATTTAACAGCAAAAAATAAGGTTACTAAATTCAACGTTATTGCTGATGATAAAATGTTGAATGAGCAAGTAGAAAGAATCCAAAAACAATACGGAAAATTAATTTCGCAACCAGAAGTTAAAGCAGATTACGAAGTAAGAGGAACTTTTACCAACGAAGAAAAAGGAATCAACGCTCCAGCTAATTTTGGTTTAGATATTTTTGCTGATAAAAAAGTAGCAAAAGCTTTCATCGGAAAAAAAGTAGGTGATGTGGTTACTATCGGAACAAAAGGTTTATTTGATGACGACCACAAATTAATGGATTACTTAAAAGTAGGTCATGATGATGTTCATGGTTTAGATATCAATGTTGATTTTACAATTGAAGAAATCAATTCAGTTGAAAAAGCAGAATTAAACCAAGAATTATTCGATAAATTATTCGGACCTGGAGTTATCTCTTCAGTTGAAGATTTAAAGGCTAGAATTAAAGAAGATGCGGAAGCACAATTTGCACAACAAGCTGATCAAAAATTCTTAAACGATGTTACAGAATTCTTAATTGAAACTACAAAATTCGATTTACCAGCTGAATTCTTAAAAAAATGGATTCAAACAGTTGGTGAAACGCCTTTAACTGCTGAACAAGCTGAAGAAGAATTTGCAAGATCTGAAAAAGGATTACGTTTCCAATTAATCGAAGGAAAAGTTATGGCTGATAACAATTTACAAATCACTTTCGAAGATTTAAAAGCGCATACTGCTGATTTAATCAAGAAGCAAATGGCGCAATTTGGTCAATTAAATCCTTCAGAAGATGAAATTAACGGAATTGTAGCTCGCGTAATGTCAAACCAAGATGAGGTAAAACGTTTATCAGAGCAAGTAATGAGCGAAAAAATGTTAGGTCTTTACAAAGAAAAAGTAAAAGCTAAAACTAAAGAAGTGAATTACGAGCAATTTATCAAAGAAATGTACGGAGAATAATATCTCACAAAAAATAATTATCTTTGAGCGTCAGACTAGTTTTGGCGCTTTTTTATTGAAGACATTTCTTTCATAAAATAAAAGATAATCATTTAAAATATAATGTTTTTTAGTTCAATCCATTTAAACTTTTAAACGCTTAAACATTTAAACAAAAAATTATGAACTACGGAAAAGAATTTAAAAAATATGCTACTAAGCATCACGGAGTTAACAGTTTATATTACGATAAAATTGTTGGAAGTATGACTCCATATATTATTGAAGAACGCCAATTAAACGTAGCTTCAATGGACGTTTTCTCACGTTTAATGATGGATAGAATCATTTTCTTAGGAACAGGAGTTGATGATTATGTGGCCAATATTATTCAAGCACAATTGTTGTTTTTGGAAAGTGTTGATGCTTCTAAAGACATCAGTATTTATATCAATTCGCCAGGAGGAAGTGTATATGCCGGATTAGGAATTTATGATACGATGCAATTCGTAAAACCCGACGTAGCTACTATCTGTACCGGAATGGCGGCTTCTATGGGAGCAGTTTTATTATGTGCCGGAGCAGAAGGAAAACGTTCAGCATTACCACATTCAAGAGTAATGATTCACCAACCATCTGGTGGCGCACAAGGAGTTGCAACTGATATGGAGATCAACTTGAAAGAAATGTTGAAATTAAAAGAAGAATTATACCAAATCATTTCACAACATTCAAAACAACCTTACGATAAAGTCTATAAAGACAGCGAAAGAGATTACTGGATGATTGCTGCTGAAGCAAAAGAATACGGAATGATTGATGAGGTTTTAACAAGATAAATAAATATAGTTTTCAGTTTTCAGTCACAGTTTTCAGCGATATAACTGTGACTGTATACTGTGACTGCTAACTAAAAAAGATGGCTAAAGAAGTATTAGAGTGTTCATTCTGCGGAAGGAAAAAGCCTGAAACCAATTTATTAATTGCAGGGATTAATGCGCATATTTGCGACAAGTGCATCGAACAAGCTCACGGAATTGTATTAGAAGAATTAAAACAATCAGGTAATTCAAATTTGATTGCCGATTTGATTCTTTTAAAACCAAAAGAAATTCGTGCGTTTTTAGATGATTACGTAATTGGACAAGACCAAACAAAAAAAGTAATGAGTGTAGCGGTTTACAATCACTACAAACGTTTGATGCAAGTGCAATTAGAAGACGAAGTTGAGATTGAAAAAAGTAACATCTTAATGGTTGGACAAACCGGAACTGGTAAAACATTAGTTGCAAAAACAATTGCTAAAATGTTGAATGTTCCTTTGGCTATCGTTGATGCTACTGTTTTAACCGAAGCGGGTTATGTAGGAGAAGATGTTGAAAGTATCTTAACTCGCTTATTACAAGCAGCCGATTACGATGTGGCTAAAGCCGAAAGAGGAATTGTATTTATTGACGAAATTGATAAAATTGCTCGTAAAAGTGACAATCCATCAATAACGCGTGATGTTTCGGGTGAAGGTGTGCAACAAGCTTTGTTGAAATTATTAGAAGGAACGGTTGTAAATGTTCCACCAAAAGGAGGAAGAAAACATCCTGACCAAAAATTTGTGGAAGTAAATACTCAAAATATCTTATTCATCGCAGGTGGTGCTTTTGATGGGATTGAAAGAATCATTTCAAAACGTTTAAATAGGCAAGCAGTTGGTTATAGTTCGTCTATTGGAACTGACCAAATTGATAAAGATAATTTACTGCAATATTTAATTCCAAAAGATGTAAAAGACTTTGGATTAATTCCAGAAATTATTGGTCGTTTACCGGTTTTAACGCATATGGATCCTTTGGATGCAGAAACGTTAAGAGCAATTCTAACAGAACCTAAAAATGCTTTGGTAAAACAATACAAAAAATTGTTTGAAATGGATGAGGTGACTTTAGATATTGAAGAAGAAGCTTTGGATTATATTGTGTCAAAAGCTTTAGAGTATAAACTTGGAGCCAGAGGTTTACGTTCGTTATGTGAAGCTATTTTAACCGATGCAATGTACGAATTACCAAGTTCCGATGATAAGCACTTACAAGTCACAAAAGAATATGCTGAAAACAGTTTAAGTAAAAACTTATTACAACGTTTGAAAGCCGTTTCTTAACGAAATAAATATAAATAAAAAGGTCGCCAATTGGCGACCTTTTTTTATGATTAAGCATTTTTCTTTTGCTCGATTGTTTTGGTTTGCTTAGCATTTACATAACTTGATCTACAACTCCAGCCGCTAGAGCATGATGTTAATAATACAATTGTTGATAAGGCTAATACTAGAGAGATTTTTTTCATTTTTTTATAGTTGTGATTAATTGAGAGTGTGCTTTTATTTTACGATTTTGAATTCAACCCTTCTATTTGTTTGGTCTTGTTTAGCTGAACATTTTTCGCATTTTTCTAACAATTCGCTTTCACCAAAACCTTTGTAAGTTAATTGCGTTGCTGGAATACCTTTTTTAAGCAAATATTGATATGCAGATTTTGCTCTACTTTCTGAAAGTGTTTGGTTGTAAGTTTCAGACCCTTTGCTATCGGTGTGTGCATTAATTGTAATACTCATGTTTGTATTGTTCTTAAGAACTTCAACAATTTTGTTCAACGATAATTCAGATTCTTTTTTAATTGTTGATTTATTGAAATCAAAATAAATATTTTCAATTACAATTGCATCTTCAGTAACTACTGCTTTTTTCTGAGTTAAAGCAATGTTTTTATCGGTATCACCTGTTGCAATATTTAATTTTTTAGTTTCGTAACCATCTTTATTAACTACAACATTATAAGTTGTTAATGGTTCTAGAACTAGTTTGATTTTACCATCATTATCAGATTGAGTTTCTGCTAATTTAATACCAAATTCGTCAGTTACAACAACAGTTGCGTTTGGTAAAGCGGTTTTAGTAACTTCTTCAACAACAGTATAGCTAAAGTGTAAATTTTCTTGCTTTTTAATTTCGAATTTTAAAATATCAAAATTACCCGTTTGTTTTTTATCTGTTGAAATATATCCTTTAGAAGGAGAAGTCATTACAAAAGCAATATCGTCTCTTCTTGAATTTAAATCAGTACCTAAATTCATTGCTGTTAAGAATGAATTGTCAACATAAGCCGATCTAAATACATCATAACCACCTAAATTTAAATGTCCTTTCGAAGAAAAATATAAATATTTGTTGTCAGAAGACATATAAGGATATTTCTCATCGTCTGCAGTATTTACGTTTGGTCCTAAGTTAACTAATTTCCCAATAGTTCCATCTTCTGCAATGGTAGCTTCATAAATATCAAATCCACCAAATCCACCAGGGATGTTTGAAGCAATATAGATTTTCTTTCCGTCAGGAGAAACGCTAGGAGTTTCAGCGGAATATTGCTCAGGAACTACATTTAAATTGGTGATGTTTGTCCATTTTTTAGCATCTTTCTCATTAAGAGTTGCTTTGTGTAGGGTAAATAATTGTTTATTATTAGGGTTTTCTTGAGTAAAGAAAATAGTTCTTTGGTCAGAAGAAAATCCGATAGAACCTTCGTCATTTTCAGAATCTAAGGCTTGAGAGAAAAGTAATGGAAAAGATAAATTTCCGTCTTCTTTTACATCTACACAATATAAGTTATTGTTTGGAGTATTCGTAATTGGATTAATAGTAACATCAGCATGTCTTCTTTTTTTATTAGATAAAATGATATATTTATTTTTAAAAAAAGTGGTTCCAATTTCATTTAACTCCGTATTAATTCCAGTGTCACTTAAAATAAAACTAATTCCTTTGGTATTCTTATTGATTGCGTTTACTATTGCTTCTGCTCCTTCTGAACGTTTAGGTTCTTGTCCAAATGATATTAAGCTTCCAAAAAGTAAAATTAACGTAAGGATTTTGTTTAGTTTCATAAATTTAAATACTTAAATAATAGTTAGTTAATCTATAGGGGTTAAATCGGGCGTAAAATTAGAGGTATTTTTTGGAAAAAAAATTTCCTAAGCGTTTATTTGTTGATTATAAGTAAAAAAACCGATATAATGCAAAAAAAACCGATTTACTGCAATTTGAGTAAATCGATTTTCTTAATGATTTCGCAATAAAATTAGATTAACAATAGTTGTTTTTATAAAATTCCTTATTAAAATAACTTTTTTGGGTTTTTTCTATTGAGTTTTCGCATTTTCTGTATGGCCCGCATTTATAACGTCTCGGACCACAAGAAACAGTAGTCAAGACTACAATCATAAGCATATAAATAAGGCTTCTTTTTTTCATAACTTTTATTGTAATGATAATAAACTTTCCAAATAGTTTCTCTCGTTTGAAAGTCGAGGAACTTTATTTTGTCCGCCTAATTTATCTTGTTGTTTTAACCAATCGTAAAATAGATTTTCTCTGGCTACATGTAATACTAACGGGTTTAATGTCATATTGTTATAGCGTTTGGCTTCATAGTCAGAATTTACACTTTGAAGATTTTCATCTAATGCTTTTCTGAAATTTTCAATATTATCAGGTTTGTTTTTAAATTCGATAATCCATTCATGCGCTCCTTTTTGTTTATCGCTCATAAAAATTGGAGCAACTGTGTAATCGGTAATTTCACAATTGAATTCCGTGCAAGTTTTGGTTAAAGCCGTATCGGTATTTTCAACCATCAATTCTTCTCCAAAAACGTTGATGTGATGCTTGGTTCTTCCCGTTACTTTAATTCGGTAAGGGCTTAAAGAGGTAAATCGAATGGTGTCACCAATCAAGTATCTCCACAAACCCGAGTTAGTAGTAATTACCAAAGCATAATTCTTATTCAATTCTACCTGATTCAATCGTATAACTCGTTGGTTTAATGTTCCAAATGTTTCCATTGGAATAAATTCGTAGAAAATTCCGTAATCTAACATTAACAATAATTCGTTCGAATCATTTTGATCTTGAATTGCAAAAAAGCCTTCCGAAGCATTGTAAATTTCGTAGTATTTGAAATTATCTTTCGGAAATAATTTCTTGTATTGTTCTCTATAAGGATCAAAATTTACGCCGCCATGAAAATAGACTTCCGCATTCGGCCAAAGCTCTAATAAGTTTGATTTTCCAGTAGTTTCTAACGTTTTTTGCAATAAAACCATCATCCAACTCGGTACGCCAGCCAAACTCGTTACATTTTCATTGATAGTTTCATTAATAATCGCTGGGAGTTTTGTTTCCCAATCTCCCATTAACGATATTTTGCTGCTTGGTGTTGAGCTGAATTCGGCCCAAATAGGCATATTGTCAATTAAAATGGCTGATAAATCCCCAAAAAACGTATTGTTGTCTTCGTATAATTGCTTGCTTCCGCCCAAACGAAGACTTTTTCCTGTAAACATTTGCGAATCTTCATTGTTGTTCAAATACAAACACAATAAATCTTTACTCGCTTTGTAATGACAATTTTCTAATGCTTCAGAACTTACCGGAATAAATTTACTTTTCGCATTAGTAGTTCCGCTCGATTTAGCAAACCATTTGATGTTAGAATTCCAAAAAACATTTTGCTCGCCTTGTCTGGTTCTTTCAATTAAAGGTTCTAAATCTTCGTAAGTAGAAACAGGAATTCGCTCACTAAAAGAGGTGTAATTCTTCATAGAAGAAAAGTCATATTTTCTTCCAGTTTGCGTGTTTTCGGCAGATTTTATAAGGTTGAAAAGCAATTCTTCTTGTACTTCATGAGGATATTTTAAGAACAATTCCATTTGAT
The DNA here is from genome assembly GCF_041911335.1 of Flavobacterium sp. Classification (GTDB taxonomy): domain Bacteria; phylum Bacteroidota; class Bacteroidia; order Flavobacteriales; family Flavobacteriaceae; genus Flavobacterium. The sequence continues at coordinate 23,983 of NZ_JAYRPD010000009.1, read as the reverse complement.
GAATTCGTTTCTTCAAAATCCAAGTGGCAACAGAATTTATAATTTGTAATGGCATTTACCTATTTCTAATTTTGAATTATTAAAACGGAATAATAACTTTACCAAAAATAGCATTTTTTTTAAATAATTGAACGAAAAAGTAAATCTTAACACAAATGAATTATCAAGGCACGCTAAGTAAAATGCAAACCGAATTTGGAAACCCAATTCAATACTATTTGGTTTTTGAAAATAGTTTTTTAAACCTAAACCAACTTTTAGGGAAACCAATGGAAATTGAATTTCAAGGTTACCAATGTTTGAATTGCGGAAAAGCCAAGAAAATTTTTCGTCAAGGATTTTGTTACGATTGTTTTATGAGCAGCCCAGCAGTAGGGGATTGGATTATGAAACCCGAATTAAGCACTGCGCATTTAGATATTGAAGATCGTGATTTAGAATACGAAAAACGCGTACAATTACAACCTCATGTAGTCTATTTAGCTTTATCAAGCGAAGTAAAAGTAGGAGTAACCAGAAAAACCCAAGTTCCTACTCGTTGGATTGACCAAGGTGCCGTGCAAGCGATTCCAATTGTAGAAGTTCCCAATAGATATTTAGCAGGAATTACCGAAGTTGCCTTGAAAAACCATTTTGCCGATAAAACCAATTGGCAGAAAATGCTAAAAAACGAAGTGCCCAACATGGATTTGATTACAGAACGAAATAAAGTTTTCGATTGGTTACCAACAGAAGTACAAGACTATTTCCCAAAAGAAGAAAAAATCATTCAACTCGATTTTCCTGTTTTGCAATATCCAAAGAAAGTAACGAGTTTAAATTTAGATAAAACGCCAAACTTCTCAGGAACCTTAACCGGAATCAAAGGCCAATATTTACTTTTTGAAGATGGAACCGTTTTTAATGTAAGAACCTATGAAGGTTATGTGGTGAAGATGAGTTTATAAAAGCAAAACCCTTTCAAAATTTTGAAAGGGTTTTTGTTGCAGTTCATTTTTTATTCTTCTTTTTTCTTTTTCCCTCCAAACAAATCTTTTAAAGCACCAGTGGCTTTGGTTTTTATGTCTTCTTTTGGAGTAGTTGTAGTTGATTTTGTGGTATCGGTTGCGGTATTTGATTTTGTTCCGCCAATTAGATTGCCTAAAGCATTTGTTCCTTGATTTACTAATTTTTCTTTCTGCATTTTAACTAATTGTGTAGTCAAATTTGTAGTCGATTGTTTTAAATCAGAATTAAATTTGGGTTGCGAAAAATTCCCTGTCATTAATCCATTTACTGGAATACTAGTAATTTGTTTTTGGTCGGCAGGCGTTAATTTTGCAAGCAAATTAGTTACGTCTTTACCTAAATATTTCACAGGAACATCAAACTTTAAATTGTAATTCATCGTTTGGTCAAAACCATGACTTCCGCCAACATTCACTGTGATATCTTGATATTTGATATCCATTGGTTTTAGATTTACTTTTCCATCTTTAAACGATAAAGCCGCTTTTACATCGTTTAAGTTTAGCTTGCTCATGTCGATGAATTTCATGTTTGAACTCAAAGTAGTTAACATAGCCGAGTTCTTTTCATTGATAGTTGTAGATAATAATTGCCCAAATAAATCCCCAGAAATGGTTTTTAAGTTAGGCGTCATATCGTTTTGTAAATTTCCTGAAAGTTTGATGGTTGAATTTAATTTTCCATTAATAACACCAGCAATTGGAGCAATCGATTTCAGCATGTCTAATTGCGTAAACGACTCGGCTATATTTACCGCGTTTAAACCTAAATTCATATCAAATTTTGGCGTATTTCCTTTGGTTGAAACGGTTCCGGTTAACCCAATATTTCCTCCAAAAATTCCCATTTTTAAATTATTCAATGTAACGGCTTCGTCACGAATAATCATATTTCCAGAAACATCTTTCAAATTTAAATTATCATAAACTACAGTTTTTGCTTTAGCTGTAATACTACAATCTAAGAAAGAAGGGATTTTAACCGCTTCAGTAGTTTTTTTACCTTCTTCTGAAACAGTTGTAGTCGGTGCCATGAAATCAGAAACTACTAATTTGGTCGAATTCATATTGAAATTTCCTTTCAAGATTTGGTTTTTGAATACAAATCCATAAAAGTTATCTAACGTTCCTGTTACTTGTAAATCGGATGTTCCTGTTTTGGCATCAAATTGATTCAAACGGATTTGACTCGGATTAAATGCAACGGCAGCTTGATTGATTTTGAAAGGTTTCGCCATTTCTGGACCTTCGTAATTAAATCCAGTCAAACTAACTGTTCCCGAATTTTGTATGTTTTGATACTGACTTTTCTCAACCGATTGCATATCGAATTTCGTTTTTACATCCGCTTTTAGAATTCCAGTTAAGGGTTTGTCTAATTTTACAGGATATGCTTTGGTAACATTTGCTAAGTTGATAGTTCCTTTTAATTCGGCATCCACTAAAGCATTTGTGGCGATGTTTTTCACAATTGCCTTCGCATTAAAAACGTCTTGATCAATAGCAAATGACAATTGGTGTAAATTCACAAAAGTATCATTCATTAAACCAGTTTCGTTAATAATATGGGTGTCAATCACAATATTTTTTACCGATTTTGGTAAATCTGGATATTGGAAAGACGCATTGTTTGAAGCAATTTTCACATCAAAAGCGGGAATCGTAGTTTCGGTTAAATTCCCTTTTACTTTTCCATCTACCGAAAATTGCCCTGTTGTTTTTACTTTATTAATATCGCCTGAATAAGCGGCTGGAACTAATCCTAAGAAGTTTTTAAAATCAGATGTTGGCGTTTTGAATGTTAAGTCATAGGTTTGACCCGCTTCCACCATTTGAATAAATCCATTAAATTCTAATGGCAATTGATTGATTAAGGCTTTGTTGTCTTTGAATTCGTATCTGTTTTTCTCTAAATCGATGCCTAAAATAGCATCTAAAGTAATTCCTACATTGTTCATGTAGTTCATTTTCTCCATTTCAAACGAAAGTTTTGCTGTGGTTTTAGTTTCTAAATCTAATTTTTGAGCCGCAAAATTTCCTTTTCCTTCATGATAAATACTGTCTAAAACCATTTTCATGTTTGAACCTTCGTCAATGTAAGTGAATTTTAAATTTTCTACTTCGTAATTCTGAATATCTAAAGCAAAAGGTTTACTATCCGAAGGTTTTTTTTCTTCAGCTTCTTTTAGTGCGATGTCAAAATTACCAAGACCTTCTTTGTTAAAAATAATATTCACAATTCCGTCAACGGCGCTAAAACTTTCTAAACTCATCGTTTCACCTTCACCTTTGAAAAGTTCTTTAACGCTCATAGTAACATTAGTTTCTCCGGCATATAAAAGTGTATCTCCAGCGAATGGTGCTTTGTTGATAATGCTAAGTTTGTCGATAGTAACATGCGCCTGTGGAAAACTCTTGAACAAACTCAAATCCACATCTTCAAATGCAATGTTAGCATTTACGTTTTCGTTTAATGTTTTAGCAATCATTTCCTTGATTTTGTCTTTAAACAAAAAAGGTGCTGCCGCTAATGCGATGATGGTTACCAAAAGAAATATCCCAAGTCCTTTTAAAACTTTCTTTAACATGATTGTGTTTTTTTGAAGTGAATGATTTTAGCTACACAAAAGTAATACCAATTGTAAATTTACGTATTAAATTTGAGTAAAATATAGAAAAAAATCCCAAAAACGTATTGCTTTTGGGATTTTGTTGTTTATCGTAACAATTAATGAATCTCAAGTTCGTAAGGCATCATCGCTTGAATCCCTTTTCTGCTTTTTACACGTTTGATTTGCTCTAACATTTGGAAGCCTTCTTCACCAAGTTGTTCTTTTAATAATTGCTCTTTAGTTTTGAACATCGCCATTCCAGTGAAGTTAGCTAATAAATCTTCAAAACTTTTTTCGTATTCTGGGAAGTTTTCTGTTCTGTAAGAAGACGTTTTTCCAAGTTTAGCTGCGTATTTGATTGCTGCATCTAAACCACCAATTTCGTCTACTAAGCCTAGTTTTTGAGCGTCAACACCTGTCCAAACTCTTCCTTGTGCAATAGCGTCTACTTGTTCTGTTGTCATTTTTCTACCATCAGCTACACGTTTTAAGAAAGTAGCGTATGTTTTTTCGATGCTTTCTAAAACAAAACCTTTAAAATTTTCGTCCATTGGTTCAAAAACACTGTAACCACTTGCATTTTCATGCGTTTTTACTTGTTCGGCATTAATTCCGATGTTTTTGCCTAATTGGTTCATATTGGGTAACATTCCGAAAACGCCAATTGAACCTGTAATTGTATTTGATTCTGCGAAAATTCTATCAGCATTCGCTGCAATATAATAACCGCCTGAAGCAGCATAATTACCCATAGAAACTACAACTGGTTTTGTTTTTTTAGTAATTTCGATTTCTCTCCAAATTAATTCTGAAGTTAAAGCACTTCCACCAGGACTGTTTACGCGTAAAACGATTGCTTTTACATCATCGTCTTCTCGAGCTTCTTGTAAAGAGCGTTTGATAGAACCTTCACCAATTACATTTACATCACCTTCACCACCTGCAATTTCGCCTTGAGCATAAATTACAGCAATGATATCATTTTTAGAATAATCTTCAACTGTAGAAGCTGCTTTTTTAGCATAATCGGTTATGCTAACGATATCGTATTTTTCTTTTTTAGCTACTTTTAATTTAGCTCTAATCATATCATGATATTCGTCTTCATAGGCAACTTTATCGACTAAATTATTAGCTAAAGCTAACTCTGGAGTTCTTGCGCCTAACGTATTTGCAATGGCATTTAACTGAGCAATTGATAATTTTCTACTTTTAGCGATATCTACTACAATTGAATTCCAAACCGAGTTTAATAAAACTGTCATTTGTTCACGATTTTCGGGACTCATTTCTTGTGCTAAGAAAGGTTCCACGGCACTTTTGTATTTTCCATGACGAATCACTTCCATTTTTACTCCAGTTTTCTCTTGCAAGTCTTTCATGTAGATAATTTCAGCAGACAATCCTTTTAAATCTACTTCGCCCATTGGATTCAAATAAATTTGATCAGCAACAGAATTAATGTAGTATTCTTTTTGAGAATAGCTATTTGCATAAGCATAAACGAATTTTCCCGATTTTTTAAACTCTTCTAATTTATCACGAACCGCTTTACTTTGAGCTAAACCAAGTTGTGATTGATTGTTTAAAATCGAAATTCCTTCAATTTTGTCATCCTTTTTAGCTGCTTCAATGGCATTTAAAATATCGGTAACTCCATTATAGTGCGCTTCAAAATAATTGAAGTCTTTATAATTCGTTTTTCCTGCGTAGTCTAGGGTTACCTTTGATAAATCTAATTCAATTACAGAATTATTTTTCACCGTAACGGTTTCTTCTCCTCCACCAGCAATTAATCCAATTATAATGATACCAAAAAAAGCTATCATGCAAAAAACAAAAAGCCCAACAATGGTTGATAATACATTTCCTAAAAATCTCATTTCAATTTATTTATTAATTACCTAATTAGTAGTTAAAAGCATAAAATTGTTACATGTTCATAAAAAAACAAGAAAGGTAAATTATAAGTCTAAAATTGTTTGTTATTTTGCCAATATGAGTCAACACCAAGTCATTTTATCATTAGGAAGCAATCAAGGTAATCGATTAGAAACGATTAAATCTTGTATTGATTTGATTCATAGTGAAGTAGCGACGGTTGTAAAGGTTTCCAGAATTTATGAAACGCCAGCTTGGGGTTTTGAAAGCGAACCTTTTTATAACGCTGCGATTCTAATTCATACGTCAAAATCGGCCCAAAAAATATTGAATCAGGTTTTGAAAGTAGAGAAGAAGTTGGGTCGTGTTCGTTCCAAAGATTCAGGTTATCAAGCGCGAATTATAGATGTTGATATTATTGCTTTTGATGAAGAAATTATTTCAACCGAAACCCTACAAGTGCCACATCCGTTAATGCAAAATAGAAAATTTGTGTTGCAACCGATGTTAGATTTAGGATTGAATTGGGAACATCCAATATTGAAAAAATCAGTTTCTCAGTTGTTAGTTCAAACGGAAGATACAAGCGAAATAATAGCAGTTCAATCCATAATTTCTCCAATTGAAAAACTCCAATTACAACAATTCAATTACATCGCCATTGAAGGAAATATTGGAGCAGGAAAAACGACTTTATCAACCAAATTATCTGAAGATTGCAATGCAAAATTAGTGTTAGAACGTTTTGCTGATAATCCGTTTTTGCCAAAGTTTTACAAAGATCAAAGCCGCTACGCGTTTCCATTAGAAATGTCGTTTTTAGCCGATAGATACCAACAATTATCCGATGATTTAGCGCAATTTGATTTGTTCAAAGACTTTGTAGTAGCGGATTATCACATTTTTAAATCATTGATTTTTGCCAAAGTTACACTTCAAGAAGACGAATTTCGTTTGTACAAAACCATGTTCGATATCATCCACAAAGAAATGCCAAAACCTGATTTGTACGTGTATTTGTACCAAAATACCGAAAGATTGTTAGGAAACATCAAAAAACGTGGCAGAAGTTACGAACAAGAAATTCCAGCCGATTATTTAGAGAAAATCAATCAAGGTTATTTAGATTACATCAAAACCCAAACCGATTTGAATGTTCTAATTATTGATGTTTCCGATTTAGATTTCGTTAAAAAACAAGAAGATTATGTTTTTTTGTTGAATGAGATTAATAAGAAAATAGCATTAGCACGCGGATGAAACTGATGTTACGCAATGCTGATTTAAATGTTTTTTTACCCAAACTTGTCACGCTAAAAGCGTCTTTTTTGACTTAATTAAATTCGAATTTCGCTAATTATCACAAATTCATAGCGTCCTTTGCGAAAAAACTTTGCGTCTTTGCGTTTAATTAAAAATTTTATTTCATCTTCTGAAACAAATCCCAAATCACAATTCCAGCACTCACTGAAATATTCAACGAATGTTTACTTCCTAATTGCGGAATTTCAATCACACCATCGCTCAAATTAATAGCCTCTTGAGAAACACCTTTTACTTCGTTACCAAAAATTAAAGCATATTTTGTATTCGCTTCAGGCTGAAAATCATCCAACATAATCGCATTTTCGGTTTGCTCCACTGAATACACTTTTACATTTTCTGATTTCAATTGATTTACTACTTCTAAAACGTCTTTTGCATATTCCCAAGTAACAGTTTCCGTAGCACCAAGAGCTGTTTTGTGAATTTCTTTGTTAGGTGGAGTAGCCGTAATACCACACAAATAAATCTTTTCAATCAAAAAAGCATCTGAAGTTCTAAAAACCGAACCAATATTATGCAAACTTCTAATATCGTCTAAGATTACAATAATGGGTGTTTTTGGAGCTTCTTTAAACTCTTCAATGTTTTTGCGTTCTAATTCTGCGTTGGCTAATTTTCTCATGTGGCAAAAATAGATATAAAGTGGCAATTAGACAATGTGTCAATATGTCAATTTTTTAAACATATAAGCTTTGCGAACTTTGCGAAAAACTTTGCCTCTTTACGTTAAAATTTTAGACTTGAAATTGAACTTGTTCTTGATCTTGAAAAATTGTTCTTGCCCTTGCCCTTGAAATTGAATCTGATTTTCTTACCTTCGCAATCATACTTAAAATTTGAAATTGTGGCGAAGAAATCTGCAGCAACTCCTGATAAAGCACCCAAGGAAACACCTTTAATGAAGCAATACAACGAGATAAAAAATAAATATCCCGATGCTTGTTTGTTGTTTCGTGTGGGCGATTTTTATGAAACTTTTGGAGAAGATGCTGTTCGTGCCGCAGGAATTTTAGGAATTACTTTAACCAAACGTGGAGCAGGAAGTGATAGTGAAACCGCCTTGGCAGGATTCCCACATCATTCTTTGAATACCTATTTGCCAAAATTGGTTAAAGCCGGACTTCGAGTAGCGATTTGCGACCAATTGGAAGATCCAAAAATGACGAAAACCATTGTGAAACGAGGTGTAACAGAATTGGTTACTCCTGGAGTTTCAATGAATGATGAGGTGTTGCAATCGAAGTCGAATAACTTTTTAGCATCGGTTCATTTTGGAAAGAAAACGGTTGGGGTTTCATTTTTAGATGTGTCAACAGGGGAATTTTTGGTTTCGCAAGGCAATGAAGAATACATTGATAAACTATTACAAAATTTTCGTCCGAGTGAAATTTTAATTCCGAAACAATTTAAAAATCAGTTTCACTCGATTTTTGGAGACGATTTTCATACCTTCTTTTTGGAAGATTGGGTTTACAAAGAAGATTATGCCTTAGAAAGTTTGACGAAACATTTTCAAACTAATTCATTAAAAGGTTTTGGTGTGGAAGAATTAACCGAAGGTTTGATTGCTTCAGGTGCGATTTTGTATTATTTGTCGGAAACGCAGCATAATAAAATTCAACACATCACCAATATCCAACGTATTGCAGAAGATGCTTACGTTTGGATGGATAAATTTACGATTCGAAATTTAGAATTATATCACAGTTATAATCCCAATGCAGTGACGCTTTTAGACGTCATTGATAAAACGCTTACACCAATGGGAGCAAGGTTGTTGAAACGTTGGTTGGCGCTTCCGTTGAAAGATATTTCAAAAATCAGAAGTCGCCATGAAGTGGTTTCGTATTTGAAAACCAATCCAGAAGTTTTACAACAAATTCAATATCAAATCAAACAAATTTCCGATTTAGAACGTTTGATTTCAAAAGTAGCTACAGGAAAAATTTCGCCAAGAGAAGTTAATTTCTTGAAAGATTCGTTAGATGCTATTATTCCAATCAAAACTTTGGCATTAGGTAGTGATAATGAAGCGTTGCGTGTTATTGGTGATAGTTTGCATGCTTGCGAGTTGTTACGAGAAAAAATCAAAACAACTATTCAGGAGGATGCTCCTGTAAGTGTGAATAAAGGAAATGCAATTGCTGTTGGAGTTCATCCCGAATTAGATGAATTGAGAGCGATTTCTTCAACTGGGAAAGGATATTTGGAAGAATTAGAACAACGTGAAAGTGCTGCTTCTGGTATTCCTTCTTTGAAAGTTTCATTCAATAACGTTTTTGGATATTACATCGAAGTTCGAAATACACATAAAGATAAAGTTCCAGCAGAATGGATTCGCAAGCAAACCTTAGTAAATGCAGAACGCTACATTACGGAAGAATTAAAAGAATACGAATCTAAAATTTTAGGTGCTGAGGAAAAAATCCATCAATTAGAAACGCAGTTGTTTGAACAATTAGTAAATTGGATTGCTACCTATATCAAACACGTTCAGTTGAATGCGAATTTAATTGCACAATTGGATTGTTTGACTTCTTTCACGCAATTAGCGATTGACAACAAATACGTTTGTCCAGATTTAGATGAAAGTTTTGATTTGGAAATCAAAGAAGGTCGTCATCCTGTAATTGAAAAGCAATTGCCTGTTGGTGTGCCGTATATTTCGAATGATGTTTATTTAGATAGAGAAACCCAGCAAATCATCATGATTACCGGTCCGAATATGTCGGGTAAATCGGCTATTTTGCGTCAAACGGCTTTGATTGTATTAATGGCGCAAATGGGAAGTTTTGTTCCGGCAGAAAGCGTAAGAATGGGCGTAGTGGATAAAATTTTCACCAGAGTAGGAGCAAGCGATAACATTTCGATGGGTGAATCTACTTTTATGGTGGAAATGAACGAAACCGCTTCTATTTTGAATAATATTTCGGAAAGAAGTTTGGTGTTGTTGGATGAAATTGGAAGAGGAACTTCAACCTATGACGGAATTTCGATTGCTTGGGCGATTTCAGAATATTTGCACGAACATCCGAATAAACCAAAAACCCTTTTCGCTACGCATTATCACGAATTAAACGAAATGGAAGTTACGTTTGATAGAATTCAGAATTTCAATGTTTCGGTAAAGGAATTAAAAGATACGGTTTTGTTCATTCGTAAATTAGTGAAAGGTGGAAGCGCACATAGTTTTGGTATTCACGTAGCAAAAATGGCAGGAATGCCTCAAATTGTGATTCAAAAAGCACAGAAACTATTAAAGCAATTAGAAAAAAGACATTCTAGCGAAGAGTTGTCTGGAATTAAATCGGCTAATGATGAATTGCAATTGAGTTTTTTCAATTTAGATGATCCGCTTTTGGAAGAAATTAAAGAGGAAATTGTGAATATCGACATCAATACGTTGACTCCTGTAGAGGCTTTAATGAAGCTAAACGAAATTAAACGGATGTTGGTAAAAAAATAATTTCAAAATAAATTATTCGTTATCAAAAGGTTAAAGAAAAGTTTGAAAAAAGTTTCAATTTTTATTTAAAAAGTACTTGCAAGAATAAAAATATGTGCTATATTTGCACTCGCAATACGGAACAAGTATGGCGACGTTCTTTAAAAGATAACGAAACGAAACGCGAAAATAGCTCAGTTGGTAGAGCGCGACCTTGCCAAGGTCGAGGTCGCGGGTTCGAACCCCGTTTTTCGCTCTAAACTACCTAAAAATATTTGCTCGAGTGGTGGAATTGGTAGACACGCTGGACTTAAAATCCAGTGGGTAGTAATGCCCGTGCGGGTTCAAGTCCCGCCTTGAGTACTTTAATTAACCGTAAATAATTGATTATTAATTATTTGCGGTTTTTTTATGCTTTAAAATGTACGATTTTTGTACGGTAACCGATTATTAAACAAAATATTAAGATTATTTTGAGTTTAAAATGAAACTAAAAAATATAAAGATTAACTTTGTTTTTAGTTTCTGCATTGCCTGTAAGATACTATTAAAAACAAAGAGGGAACTTTAATAAGTTCCCTCTTTTGTATTATATGAGCTTTTATTGTTTCTGAAAAATCGGTACTGTAATAATCTAAATATAAATAAACTCATTTTTATATTTCCGTTTTCATCTTTGGAATAACGCCCTTTGTAAAAAGTATTTACAAGTTGTTCAATCTCTGGATTTTTAATTATTACAATATTTGCTTTTTTATCAAAGTCAATAGATTTAAATTCCAGTTGTTCAAACTTCTGTATAAATAGATTTTCAAGTTCGTAAACCTCAGCATCTGTAAATTCTATATGTTTTTTCACGGTTCTAATAATTTGTTTTTTAACTCCTGAATTCTTTGATCTCTCTGTGATTCAGTAAGCATTTCGTTTGTGTTTGTGATTGCAATATCTTGTTGCTTCGGTAAGATGTACGGAAGCAACTTTGATAATGCGTTTACTCTGTCTACTGGCTCCAACTTGCTCAATGTAGTTTCAAGCTTTTCAATTTGTTTGGTAACTACATTTTGAAGCAGCTGTTTTGTTTCTGCGGTGGTTTTATTTGGCGTTCCTTTTGCCCTACCTCCAGTTTTTGCGCGTTTTTCCATAACTAATTTTCTATTTTTATCTACTTTAGAAAAATGCCTTTATTTTACTCGCAAAGAATCATACTCTTCACGTCTTCTTTTATAGCTAGAAACTGCTTTTATTCCTCCAGGATATAAGACCATTTTTTTTGCATCCTCATCATATTTAAGAACATGGCTTCCAGCATAATGTTTGTTAATAGAGGGAATACCTGTAGAGTTGAAAATATCTAAATATTCATTGAATGCTTCAGATAGTTTTTTAGAAGCTTCGTAAAGCATTATTTCTTCAGGTGTTTCTAAATAAAGCCTGCAATAATTTTCTAAAATCATTTCTTTATCCTCACTGCTAATTACAAAGTGACCGTCTTCAAATGAGATAAATTTCAACGGTAATTTCGGGCGGTTTGATGAATAGATTTGTGGTTGAAAACGTTTTGCGTCTGCTACTGCGTTTTTAAATCTTTCAGTTAATTTTTCACTTCCTGCAATTGCATTTTGACGAATAATAGAGATAGCTCCCCATTTATCTAACTGATTATTAAGGTTTTTTACATAAATTTCTATGTATTTTTTAGGACCTAATAAAAAACTTTCTTTTAAAACTTCATTTGTAAAAGCTCCTATTTCTAAACCTTCAAAACTTGCTTTGATTTCATTTAGAACTGGCATAAATTGCTTTAAATCGCCTGCAATTTCTTTGAATTTGTTAAAATCCTCTTCAATTAAAATTCTTTTTTCCATGGTGTGTGATTGTTTATAAGTTTGCAATAATTTCTTCAACTGTTTTTACTTCTTCGGATTTTTCGCTCGGTTTGTCCTTTGAGTTCTTTTTGAACTTTTCGGATTCTGTTTGATTTGAAATAACTTCATGAGCTATTTTTTCAACTTCTTCTGGTGTTTTCTCTTCTTGTTGTTTCATGATTTATAATTTTTGTTCTTTTCTTTTTTAGCGGAACTTTTTTCTTTTTTCTCTCTTTAGATTACTAAGAATTAACAAACTTTTTTTATCAATTTTTAATTTCAAAAAAAAAATAAAATTTTCACTCTTTTACATTATCTTTTTAAAATACCTTTTTAGAGTATCTTATTAAATAATCTTTATATAGGTGTTGTAGTTTTGTAAATTAATTGTTGATTAAAAAAAGTAGTTTTGTAAATCCTTTTATATAGTTATTGTTATGGTGTTGTTATGGTGGTTCTGGTTTTAATCTCTCTAATACTTTCTTTAATGCTTCGTTTTGAAGTTGTTTCTGTTGTTTGTCTTTGATGCTTTTTCTCTTTTTTTCAGCTTCAAAAATTAGATCTTCTAAACTCATTTTTAATGAAACATAAAAACCTCTCGTATAGCGACTGTAATAAATAAGATGCCAGTTCAATATCAATTCGTTTTTAATGTTTTCGGTTTGGTATCTGTTGGCGTATTTTCTGATTTCATTTGATAATTCGCTAACCTCTTCTATTGTGTTTGTTTTACCGTCCATTCTTGCCCACAAATACAAGTTTGTAACCTTACAATACGATTTGTTCCCTAATATGCTTTTGATTGCTAAAAAGCCTAATAAACACACTTTATCAAATTCAGTTTTCTCATTTTTGTAAAAGTCCCACCAGATAGATAAATTCAGTCCTACTTTTGGGGAATTATTAGGTACGCTATTATATAGTAATTTGCCGTTATCTAATGAGTGTTTAACGCTTCCTAATTTCATTTGATAAAATTCTGCACTATCTTTTATTTTTTGTAATTCCGTGCCGTGTTCCAGTTTTAAAGCATTTTCATAAACGGAATAATTCACTATATTATCCAACGTTTTACGGGTATCGGTAATAAAACCAGTTAGCAACTGAATAGGAAAATTTAAGTACTTTTCGTTATTCATAGTGTTATTGTTTTATAAAAGCATTAAACCAATTGTAGAAGTCTTCAAAAGTCCTTACAATTATGTAGATTCCGCCCGACTTTTCAATTTGCCTTTGGTACTCTTTCTGTGATTCACTTTGGTAACGATCACCACTATAAAAACATTTGATTTCGATTTTTACACTACGCCCTCGAATAGTTGCACTAATATCTGAAGTGCCAGTTTGTGTATTGCTTTTAATCCATTGTACGCTCCCAATAGTTCTAATGTTCCCTAAAACATCTGTTGAGGTTTTACGATTGTCTTTTATAGCTCCTGTCGAGTTGATACGTTCAGCATGAAAGCCGTTTAATTTGATGTATGATATTACGCATTTAGTTAAACCGTTTGTAGTAGCGTCGGTGTGCTTTGGTTTAACTGGGTATCTAAAGTTTGGATATTTAGCTTTTTGTAATTCAAATTCTAAATTCTCAAGCTCTTTGATAGCTTCAGATTTAACGTATCTTTTTGTTTTTGCCTGTAAACTCATGATACTACTTTTTTAATGGTGTTATAGATTCCATTAATTCGCTACGCTTGTAGTAACATTTATTAGCAAATTTGTAAACGGTAATTTTACCTTTATTTTGCCAGTGCCAAAGTGTAGAAGAGTTTATTTGTAGTAGTTCCAAAACTTGCTCCCGACTTAATAATTCGTCTTTTGCAGTTTGGGTGTTTTGGTGTGTTTGAAAGTCTTTGAGTTTTGCATCAAATACGTTTCCGATTAAGTCCGTTAAATCTTCTGGACTCAAATTTTGTAGTAAGGTTGCTTTTGTCATTTTGCAAAGTATTATTTGTTATACAGTGCAAATATTTGACTTGGTTGTATGGTTAAAAAAGAGTTGAAAAACGTGTTTTAAGTGTTTTTTACGTTTTCTGCAATTTGTTTCAAACTATCTTCAAACATTTGTCGATGTTCGTTTAATTTAGGATATACTTTTTCTTCATAGTTTGTTGTTGATTTATCAAAGTTTTTAATTGTAATGTCGTAGTTTTTTTCAATAAAATCTTTGTATCGGTCTTTAGTGCAGTTTAAAATGTATTTTTTATTAATACTATTGCGTTCAAACTCGTTAAGGTAAAACCAGATATTTGTAATTTGTCTTATTTTCCCTTTGTAGCTCTCATCATACAAGTATTTGAACAATTCAAAACATTCTTTGTTCCAATAGTTTGGATCATGCTTTGGGTGTTTGTTTTTTTCTGTTTCAATTGTTTTAGGTTCTTGAGGTTTGATTTCGACCTTTTCCGCTTCAATTGTTTTAGGTTCTTGAGGTTTGATTTCTGTTAATACTAAGTTTAAGAACGTTTCTTTTAACTTCATGTAATTGCTTTCATAACTTCTTATTCTATTATCTGGAATAGGTTGTGAAATATAAATTTCGTCTTCGCTTACTGATCCGTTATTTTGGTTTGAAGATAACATATTTGTAACAGCATCGTTAACTATAAAATAAAAATCGGTGTGTAAATCGGAAATTATTTTTTCCTTAATGGTTTGGTCTTCAATTTGAGAAAAATATCGAATAAAAGATTTACTACTATCTTCTGCAAATGATTTGTATAAAGAATAATCAAATTCATTATTATTTGAAAAATCAATTAAACTCGATAAAATAAATTCTATTTTTTCGTTTGGATTTTCGGAGTTATTATTTCTCATATTTTGCCTGTTTATGATTGTTTTGTGTTGGTTGTCAATAAATTAAAAGTATTTAGTCAATTCGAGTGCTATGTCCTTATTGCTTTTTCCGACGTATTTAAGGAACATTTTTTCTGTTGTATGTCCTGTAATGTAAATTAAAAAAGTAGTTGGAATAGTTCCGTAAAAGTTTGAAGCAAAAGAGCGTCTACCAATATGTGAGGTTACCAATTCCCACTTTTGAAACTCTTTGACTTCTTTACGGTAAACTTTGCTTTCGGGTGCAGTTTCTGTTTTTTTACCTCCCTTGACTATTTCGTTAAGTTCAGCAATTTCACAAACTTTTTTTATGTAATCATTATACTTTTGGTCTGAAATTGGTTTTGGAAAATGTCCGTTTCTTTTTTCTAATATTTCCAGTACTTTTTTGTGTATTGGAATAGTCATGTTTTTAGTAGTTTTCTTTTGAGTAAACTCCAGTAAGTGTTTACCGTCTTCAATTCTAATTTGGTCTTTTGTAAAATTCATAAAATCTGAAACTCTTTGACCAGTATAGCAACTAATAATTAACCAGTCTTTCGCATTGTTAAGGCTTTCAGTTAATTTACTTGGTTCTATTGTTTCAATTTTGTTGAGGTCTTCAAAAGTCAAATAAACATTATCAGTTTCTTTGTACTTTGCTTTCAAACCGTCTAATTGGTGGCTTACTTCTATTCCGTTATGCTGTGCGTGTTTACAAATGGTTTTAATGCTTCTTAACGCCCTTGCAATTGTATTGTGTGAATATTGATTTTTATTACAAAAGTCTTCAAAGGCTTTTTTGAAATTTTCGTTTACGTCTTTGATTAAAAACTTTTTGTTTGTTGAGGTTTCAAACTTCTTTAAAAGTGCTTTAATTGTGTTATATTTTTTTTCTGTACTTTCTGTTATTTCGCTTTTTTTACGGTCTTTGAAGTACTCAAAATAATTAACCAATTCGTTTGGAATTGTTTCAACTGGTGTAGGATTGTAGTATTCGTTTATAGTTCTTTTTAACCAGTCTTTGTTTGTGTCTTCAATAGTGTTTTCAAACTGATTTAAAATGTAGTTTTCAAGTTCCGAAATTTTGTTATTAACTTCAGTTTGTAGGTTTTTGGTATCAATATCCGAAATACGTTTTGAGTTGTGGTATTTGCTCCAATATTCTTTTGAAACTTCGATTTTTGAAACCCCACCAATAACGTAATCAATACCGTTTTTTCTGTATAGTAATCTCAAATTTAGATTTGATTTGTCTTTATTTGAACGGTATAAAAAATTAATAGTTGCCATACATTTGCCTTTAGTAATACAAATGTAAATAATTTGTACGGTATTTGTACGGCAAATTGCAATTAAATAAAATCAAATACAATTTAAAACATAAAATTAATTTAATAAAAAAGTCAATAAAATTGCATTACTCAAGTGAATAGTGTATTTTTGCCCTTGAATAATAGGAAGCTATAAAATGTATTTTTGCGGTGGTTTTACTCCCGCCTTGAGTACAAAAGCTCCGAACATTGTTCGGAGCTTTTTTTGTTTATAAAATTCTTAGTTTAGAAATTTCTGTTATCTTTAAAGAATTCTTTATAAAATTAGCAATCACAACTATATGGGTACATTTGTAATCGCACAACGATTAAGTGGAGTTTATAAATATGAGTTTGTTTCCAGAAAAGGAAAAACTATTTTTACGAGCAACGATTTCGAATTGCGTTTTGAATGTGAAGAAGAGATAGGGAAACTCAAAAGCTCTTTAGAACGATGTGTTTTTATGCGTTTTAAATCGTCTAGTGGAAAGTTTTTCTTTCGATTGATATTGGATGAGCACGAAATAGCTGTTAGTAGAAGATATACGACTCAATTGTTGCTTCAAAAAGGGATTGATGAAATAGTAAAATATGCTGATAAGGCAGAGTTTTTAGATTTTTCATCAGCCGAAGATATATTTGGACCATCAGAATAAAAAAAGCCTCGCAATGCGAGGCTTTTAATTATAAAATAATTTTAAATTATTTTTTTACTTCTTCTTTCACAGCTTCAACAGCAGCGTCAACAGCACCTTCAACTTTAGCAGCAGCAGAATCAGCAACTACAGCAGTAGAATCAGCAACAGCTTCAACAGTTTCAGTTACTTCAGTAGCAGTAGAATCAACTACAGTTTCTGCCTCAGCAGCAGCTTCTTTACAAGAAACGAACATAGCAGCAACAACTGCTAAACTTAATACAACTTTTTTCATTTTGTTTTAATTATAAAAGGTTAAAATTTTATTTTGAATAGGATTGCACTATTCTCTTCTTTATATGTTTAAAAAAAGCCCCACATTGTGGAGCTTGATTTTTTCTGTCAGCAATAAATTACTTAGCAGGTGCAGCTTCAGCAGCAGGTGCAGCAGCAGCAGCAGAATCAGCAACTACAGCAGTAGTATCAGCTACAGGAGCAGCCTCTTCAACTGGAGTTTCAACAACTGTAGAATCTACAGTTTCTGTAGTTTCAGCAGCATTTTCTTTACAAGAAACGAACATAGCAGCAACAATTGCTAAACTTAAAACAACTTTTTTCATCTTACTAAATTATAAAGGTTAATTATTAATTCGGAGCAAAGATATAAATTTTTTAACATGTCAAAATATTTTTGAACATTTTTTTTCATTTTTTTTCTCTGGATTCCGAAATGCTTTATTTCAAATGGTGTGCCAAACTTTTTATTTTTAAAAATATTTGTAATTATTTGGCTTTTTGTGACTTAGGATAAACAATTGTCATCTCTTCGATAAGGTTTTTAGCTCCTGCAAATTTATCAATCACAAATAAAATGTAGCGTGCATCAACCATGATGTTTCTACAGATTTCTGGACTATAATAAATGTCGCTCATTGTACCTTCCCAAACTCTATCAAAGTTCAATCCGATTAGGTTTCCTTTTGCATCTAAAGCTGGACTTCCAGAGTTTCCTCCTGTAGTATGATTGGTTGCAATAAACGCTAATGGCATTTTTCCGTTTTTATCCGCATATCTTCCGTAATCTTTTGCGTTATACAAATCGATTAATTTTTTTGGAACGTCAAATTCGTAATCACCTGGAATGTATTTTTCAATCACTCCATCTAAATAACTCACAGGTTCGTAGATAACTGCATCACTTGGTTTATATCCTTTTACTTTTCCATAGGTTACACGTAATGTACTGTTAGCATCAGGGAAAATTCTATCGTTAGGGAAGAATTCCATAATTCCTTTCATATAAGTTCTTTGTAATGCAATGTTTTTTAAATTGATCTCATCAAACTTAGGTGCTACATTTTTTTGGTAACTATCTGCAATTGATTTTACTAATTGGTAACCTTTATCCTGATTTAATTTCTCTAAAACCGACTTAGCATCACCATTCAATAATTCTTTCAAACCATTAAAGCTCGTTAATTTTGAAGAACCAAAAACACTTGTTGTTAAAGCTGAAGCATTAACATTGTTTAAACTTTCTGGTAAAAACTGTTTTGGTGATTTTGTAGCATATAAATTGATCAATTGTTCGAAAACTTTTTCATCTACTTGAGCACTGTAATCTTTATATAAACCTTCGAATCCTGAAATTAAATTATTCTTTCTATCGTTAAAAGCTTGTTCGCCTTTAGTGTTATACACTTGCTCTAATTGGTACAAACGGTATCCAAAAGATAAAATTTCTGAATTACGTAAAACAACTTCTGTAAAGTAATCTCTTGCAATGGCATATTCTCTAATGTCTTTGTAGTTCTTTTCGAAATCTGCTAAAATAGTTCCGTATTCGGCTTGTTTTCCTGCTTTGTTAACTCTTTCTTGGAATTTCTTTTCGAAATCTTGTTTAAAGGCAACTGCATTCGATTTTTTCAAACCTTTAGTTTCTCCAATCCATTTTTTCCAATAATTCGCAACTCCAGCATATTTAGACGCGTATTGAATTTTAATCGCATTGTCTTTTCTCATGAAGCCATCTTGCACTTTTAAAGCAGCATCACGAATTTCAATTTTAGCAGGATTCAAATCATTTACAATTTGTTCCACGGCAAATGAAGGCAAATATTCTTGAGTTCTTCCTGGGTAACCCATTACCATAGTAAAATCGTTTTCCTGAATTCCTTTTGCAGAAACTGGGAAAAAGTGTTTTGGTTTGTATGGAACATTGTCTTTTGAATATTCAGCTGGACGATTGTTTTTGTCGGCATACACTCTAAATAAAGAAAAATCTCCGGTGTGACGAGGCCAAACCCAATTGTCTGTATCCGAACCAAATTTCCCAATTGAACTTGGTGGCGCACCTACTAAACGAACATCTTTGAAATTTTCGGTTACGAATAATAAGTATTGATTCCCATCATAAAAAGCACGAATCATCACATCTTGCCAAGCCTCTTTCTGGAAACTTTTGCTAACCGTTGCAATATTTTGTTGAATTCTTTTTTGTTTGTCGCTTTCGGTTGGAAGATTTAAAACGCCTTCAAAAATTTTAGTAGTTACATCTTCAATCTTGATGATGAAAGTAACGGTTAAATCTTTGTTTGGTAATTCGTCTTCCATTTTGTAAGCCCAAAAACCATCAGTTAAATAATCATGTTCAACAGTAGAATGACTTTGAATGTTGTCATAACCACAGTGGTGATTGGTTAATAAAAGTCCTTTTGGAGAAATCATTTCTGCCGTACAACCGCCATCAAAATGAGGAACAGCATCTTTTAAGCTGGAATTATTTACCGAATAAATAGCATCGGCACTAATTTTCATTCCCAAAGCTTTCATTTCTTTTTCGTTGGTTCCTTTCAATAACGAAGGAATCCACATGCCTCCTTGTTGCGCTTGAACTTGGAAAACAACTAAAACAAGTAGTAATTTTAAAAATTTCATAGGTTTAATTTTATTTAGTGACTTTGTACTTCATTAATTTTCTGTTGTGAATTTCAAAATCGTGTGCAAGATACAATTTTTGTGCGTTTTCGTTATGAGGTTCCACTTCTAGATAGAGTAATTTTAACGATAATTTAGGAACTTCACCCTGAATAAATTGAATCGCTTCCTTTCCAAAGCCTTTTCCACGAGCGGTTTCTTTGATGAATAATTCATCTAAAAAAGCAATTTTTCCGCCATATTCAAAACTGAAAATATATGTAAGAATGATGTAACCTACAATTTCGTTTTCAGAATAAATCAGCCAAGATTTTCCAAGATGTTCATTGGTAATAAATTCTTGAAACAAAGTTTTAGCCACTTCAATATCCATAGGATAATTATCAATCGCATAGAAATTTTGCATCATTTGAGTGATGACTTCAATGTCTGCAATTTCTAAAGGTTTGAAGGTTGTCATTAACTTAAAATATGATTCATAATTGTTTGAGTTGCGCCTTTATTCATTTGTACAAACGTGCTGCAAATATGCCCTTTTTCTAATCGTTCGTCTTCGTTGTGAAGCAATAAATCAAAGGCTTCATTTAATTGAATTTGATTTTGAATCGAAATACAACCTTCCATATTCACCAATGCCGTAGCTTCAGCAAAATGGGAGTAATTTGGACCAATCACAACTGGTACGCCAAAAGTCGCCGGTTCTAAAATATTATGAACGCCAGGGTTTCCAAAGCCGCCACCAACGTAAGCAATATCGGCATAAGAATAAATTTTGGTTAAAATTCCGATGGTGTCGATAATGAAAACGTTTGAATTTGATAAATCAACATTATTTTTTTCGGAATACAAAATCGTTTTTTTGGAAACAGCATTTTTCAATTCTTGAATTTGTTCCGATTTGATATTATGCGGTGCAATAATAAATTTCACATCATCCGAACTCTGATTGATGTAATTCACCAATAAACTTTCATCTTTTGGCCAAGAACTTCCGATGACGATGGTGGTTTTGTTGTCTTTGAATTGTTCAATAAAATCCAATGAATTATCACGTTCTAATATCGAAACCACACGATCAAAACGCGTGTCGCCAGAAACTTTTACGTTGTTAAATCCAATACTTTGTAGAAGGTTTTTTGAACTTTCATTCTGAACAAAAAAGTAATCAAATGTTTTTAAAGCGTTTCTATAAAATCCGCCATACCATTTAAAAAAAGCTTGGTTTTCTCTTAAAATTCCAGAAATTAGATAAGTTTTAATTTGCTGTTTTTTTAATTCGTTCAGATAATTTGGCCAATATTCATATTTGATGAAAAATGCCATTTCGGGATGAACTAAACTTATAAATTGTTTCGCATTCGAAATCGTATCCAAAGGTAGATAAATTGTAACATCAGCTACGGTATTGTTTTTTCGAACTTCATAACCCGAAGGCGAAAAAAAAGTAACCACAATTTTATGACTTGGGAATTGTTGTTTTATAGCTTCAATTACGGGTAAACCTTGTTCATATTCGCCTAAAGATGCTGCATGAAACCAAATGGTTTTATCCGAAGATTGAATTTTATCAGCCAAAGTTTGAAAAACCGACTTTCGGCCGTCTACAAAAAGTCTCATTTTTGGACTAAAAAGCGCTACAATTTTTAAAAGTTGGGCAGCCAAAAGCGTAATTATGTTGTATAAAAATAGCATAATTGAATTTTATGGTGCTAAAATACGTTTCTTTTTAAGTTAGATAAAATTTGTACTATAGAATTTCATATTTTTGCTAGACTTAATTTTATTCCAATGAGAAAATTACAAATGGTTGACTTAAAAAGTCAATATGAAAAGATAAAAGAAGAAGTAAATGCTTCTATTCAAGAGGTTTTAGATACAAATACATACATCAACGGACCTTTGGTTCATCAATTTCAAGCGGATTTAGAAAAATATTTGGGAGTAAAACACGTAATTCCATGTGCCAACGGAACCGATGCATTGCAAATCGCCATGATGGGATTAGATTTAAAACCAGGCGATGAAGTGATTACGGCCGATTTTACATTCGCAGCTACAGTTGAAGTTATTGCTTTGTTGCAATTGACTCCAGTTTTAGTAGATGTGGATATGAACAATATGAATATTTCGTTAGACGGAATTCGTAAAGCAATAACTCCAAAAACAAAAGCAATTGTTCCAGTACATTTATTTGGTCGTGCTGCAAATATGGATGCAATTATGGAAATTGCTCGCGAACATAATTTATATGTTATCGAAGATAATGCGCAAGCTATTGGAGCAGATTACACTTCAAAAGATGGTTCTAAAAAGAAAGTAGGAACTATTGGTCATGTAGCAGCAACATCCTTTTTTCCATCTAAAAACTTAGGTTGTTATGGTGATGGTGGAGCCATTTTTACTAATGATGATGTATTAGCTCACAAAATCAGAGGAATCGTAAACCACGGAATGTACGAAAGATATCATCATGATGTAGTAGGTGTAAATTCTCGTTTAGATAGCATTCAAGCTGGAGTTTTAAAAGCGAAATTACCACATTTAGATACTTATAACAAAGCACGTCAAGAAGCAGCCAGAAAATACAGTTTGGCTCTAAGTGTAAATCCAAATATTTGGGCGCCAACTATTTGTGAATCGTGCGATTGTCATGTATTTCATCAATATGTAATCCGTATTATGAATGGAAAACGCGATGGTTTATTGGAACATTTACAAGCAAAAGGAATTCCTTGTGCGATTTATTATCCAATTCCATTACACAGTCAAAAAGCGTATGCTGATGCTCGTTATAATGAAGCTGATTTTCCAGTAACGAATCAATTGGTAAAAGAAGTAATTGCGTTACCAATGCATACAGAATTAGATGACGAACAAATTAAATTTATTACAGATTCAGTTTTAGAATTTGTTTAATTCATATTTGCGAGACGTGATTTATTGCGTCTCTCAATTTAATAACAAAG
The DNA here is from genome assembly GCF_041911335.1 of Flavobacterium sp. Classification (GTDB taxonomy): domain Bacteria; phylum Bacteroidota; class Bacteroidia; order Flavobacteriales; family Flavobacteriaceae; genus Flavobacterium. The sequence continues at coordinate 1,176 of NZ_JAYRPD010000009.1, read as the reverse complement.
AATGAAAATACTGGTTACAGGAGGTTTAGGATTTATAGGTTCTCACACAGTTGTGGAATTACAAAATGAAGGTTTTGAAGTAATTGCAATCGACAATCTTTCGAATTCATCTATTGATGTTTTAGATGGAATTGAGCGAATTACAGGAAAAAAACCTCTGTTTGAAAACATCGATTTGAGAGATAAATCGGCTGTTCAAAATTTCTTTTCTAAACATCAAGATATTTCGGGAGTGATTCATTTTGCAGCTTCAAAAGCTGTGGGTGAAAGTGTTGAAAATCCGTTGTTGTATTATGAAAACAATATCAATTCGTTAGTGTATTTGCTTCAAGAATTGCAAAAAAAGCAAGAAGCTCATTTTATTTTCAGTTCGTCTTGTACGGTTTACGGTCAAGCCGAAAAAATGCCAATTACTGAAAGTGCTCCTATTCAAACGGCAATGTCTCCTTACGGAAACACCAAGCAAATAGGTGAAGAAATTATTACAGATGTTGCTAAAGTAACCAACATTAATTCCATTTTATTACGATATTTTAATCCAATTGGAGCGCATCCTTCGGCTGAAATAGGGGAATTACCTTTAGGAGTTCCACAAAATTTAGTGCCATTTATTACGCAAACAGCAATTGGACTTAGAGAAAAGTTATCTGTTTTTGGAAATGATTATCCTACACCAGATGGTACAGCAATTCGCGACTACATTCATGTAGTTGATTTAGCAAAAGCACATGTAATTGCCTTACAACGCTTGTTAAACAAACAAAACTCAGAAAAAGTAGAAACGTTTAATTTAGGAACTGGAACGGGAAGTTCTGTTTTAGAAGTAATCAATGCTTTTGAAAAAGTGTCCAATCAAAAATTAAATTACCAAATTGTGGGTAGAAGAGAAGGCGATGTAATTGAAGCTTACGCTAATACAGACAAAGCAAATACTATTCTAGGTTGGAAAGCACAATCTACTTTAGAGGAAGCTTTAAAAAGTGCTTGGAAATGGGAGAATAAAATCAGAAATAAATAAAATAAAAAAATCCTCAATTAGACTGCACCCAAAAGTTTAGACAAATTTATAATTAATTTTGATAATAGTGAGCTCGATATTTAATCGGGCTCATTTTGTTTAGATTTGATTTAATTCTTTCGTTATTGTAATAGTTTATATATTGTTTTATTTCATTT
>NZ_JAYRPD010000008.1:0-13042 GCF_041911335.1 Flavobacterium sp. | reverse complement strand
AATGATAATATTTGCCCAAGTATAGGTTTATTTGTATTTTTGGAACGCCTGAAGAGTGACATGTTTGAAAATTTTTGAAAGTTTTTTCAAAATAAATCATTCTCAGGCACTTTTAAAAATTAAACTTTCGGACGGTAGTGTCCCATGATAATTTGTTTTTTATAGTTTTCTCAAATTTAATCATTTATATCTAAAAAGAATCTTTTTGAAGCGAATTTATAATAGTTTACTAATTTATATTCTCGTTTCCTTTTTCTATATTTGCCAAAAGCCGAAAGCTATGTTACAATTAAATGTAAAAAACGAAACTTCCCGATTAAGGGCTGTGGTGTTAGGAACTGCTACAAGTAACGGTCCAACACCTACCATTGAAGAAGCCTATGATCCTAAATCATTAGAGCATATTAAAGCCGGAACCTATCCTGTGGAAGCAGATATGGTAAACGAAATGGAAGCTTTTAGCAAAGTGTTCCAAAAATACGACGTAAAAGTCTTCAGACCTCAAATTATTGAAAATTACAACCAAATTTTCGCCAGAGACATCGGATTTGTTATCGATGACATTTTTATCAAAGCCAATATTTTACCGGATAGAGAGCGTGAATTAGACGCGATTCAATACGTAATCGATCAAATTGATCCTAAAAAAGTGGTGCGCCCGCCAGAAGAAGTGCATATTGAAGGTGGTGATGTAATGCCTTGGAATGAATATATCTTCATTGGAACATACAAAGGTTCGGATTACAAAGATTATATCACAGCAAGAACCAATATGCAAGGTGTAAATTATATTAAAGAATTATTTCCAAATAAAATTGTGAAAGCATTCGATTTAGTAAAATCGAAAATTGAGCCTCGTGATAATGCTTTGCATTTAGATTGTTGTTTTCAACCTGTAGGAACTAATAAAGGAATCATTTACAAAAGTGGTTTCCGTGAAGAAGCCGATTATATGTTTTTAGTGAATTTATTCGGAAAAGAAAATCTATTTCACATCGAAAGAGAAGAAATGTATCATATGAATTCCAACGTGTTTTCCATTGCTCCTGATGTTGTAGTTTCTGAAAAAAACTTCACCAGATTAAATAATTGGTTACGCGAAAACGGATTTACAGTTGAAGAAATTCCATACGCAGAAATTGCAAAACAAGAAGGTTTGTTGAGATGTTCAACTTTACCATTAATTAGAGATTAAAAACTTTGTTTCAAGTTGAAAACCTGAAATTTGAAACTTGAAACCTGAAACAAAAAAAATAACATGAACCAAACAACTAACTCCATATTGATGATTCGTCCGGTAGCATTCCGTATGAACGAACAAACAGCGGTGAATAATTATTACCAAAAAGTATTGGATAATTTAACACCAACTTCGGTTAACGCAAAAGCACAAGAAGAATTTGATACTTTCGTTCAAAAGTTAAGAATGATTGGATTAAATGTTGTGGTGGTTGAAGATACATTAAGTCCCGATACACCTGACAGTATTTTTCCAAACAACTGGATTTCATTTCATGAGAATGGAGACGTAGTTTTATATCCAATGTTTGCCGAAAATCGCCGTTTAGAAAGAAGAGAAGATGTTTTAGATCATTTAGAAAATGAAGGTTTTGTAATCAATGAAATTATGGATTACACTTCAGCTGAAGAAGACAATGTTTTCTTAGAAGGAACAGGAAGTATTGTTTTAGATAGAGCTAACGGAAAAGCGTATTGTGCTTTATCGCCAAGAGCTGACGAAGAATTATTCATCGAATTTTGTGAAGATTTTGAATTTACACCCGTAATTTTTGAAGCGTTTCAAACAGTAAATGGAGAAAGAAAACACATTTATCATACGAACGTAATTATGTGCGTGGGCGAAACATTTGCGGTTATTTGTGCAGATTGTATCGATGACAAGAAAGAACGTAAAATGGTCTTAGATAGCTTAAAAGGTGATGAAAAAGAAGTAATTCTTATCACCGAAGACCAAGTAAACAATTTTGCTGGAAATATGTTAGAGGTAAAAGGAACAGATGACAGAAGATATTTAATTATGAGCGCCTCAGCTCACCAAAGTTTGACTAAAAAGCAAATTGCACAATTAGAAGAACATGTAACTATCGTAAGTTCAAGTTTAGATACAATTGAAGCTTGTGGTGGTGGAAGTGCACGCTGTATGATGGCTGAAATTTTCTTGCCAAAAGAATAACTATAACGTCATTTAGAGTGATTTTAAAAGTAAAATCCCAAATTTAGAATTAATTCTGAATTTGGGATTTTTTTTCTTCCGTCTTCCGACTTTTTTATATTCCTCTGACAATACTCAAAACTGCACTAATAATATATTGAATACCAATAGCAATCGTTAAGAATCCAATAATTCGTGAAATAGCTACGATTCCAGAAGAACCTAACATTTTTGCTAAAAAGTGGGCACTACGAAGGACTAAATAAATAGTAGCTGCAACAACCGTAATTGAAATCGTTGAAATTATGATTTCAGAGGTTGAATTGTGTTCTTGATAATAAGCAATAAGTAATGAAATAGAACCAGGTCCGGCTAACATTGGCATTGCTAAAGGAGTAAGCGCAATGTGTGTTCTGTTTTGAACTTCTTTCTGAACTTTTTTATTGATTCCTTTGTTTTTACTGAAATTTCCATTCAATAATCCGAAACCTGAACTCGTAATAATAATTCCGCCTGCAATTCGTAAAGCTGTAATTGTGATTCCGAAGAAACTCAACACATATTGCCCAATAAAAAACGAAATCAACAAGATGATTAAAACGTTAATACTGGTGATTAAAGAAACTTTTGCTCGTTCAGCACTTGTGTAACCTTCGGTTAGGGCAACGAAAATAGGAACCGTTCCAATTGGGTTTAATACCGAAAATAAGGCGGCGAATAAATAAATAAATAATTCCATTGTTTTTTTACAAATTTAGTACAAGGTAATTATTTTATTTACGAATCAAAAAAAAATCTTCTTTACTTTTAGGTTTCCTTAATGTAAGTAAGGCTAATAAGCATCTAATGGAGAGTAAAAGGTGTTTTTTTCTTTTTCCAATTCAAGTTTATCAATGAATTTTTGAACGCCTTTACTGTTTTTGGAACAATCAACCGAAATGTAATGATGGTCGATATGAAAAGTAATTGAATTTCCCGGTTTAAACAGAACCAATTTATAATAAGGAATTACTAATGCGTAAACATCTAAGCGAGATTGAAAACCAATGATGATGCCATTTGGACGTAATTCAATATTGCAGAATTTAACCGAGTTGTTAACGTGTAATAAATCGTAAATAGCCGAACTACATCTGGTAATAAATAATTTTGGAGAACCGATGCCTCCTTTTTTGATGTTGTCAAATATTGAAAAAGGCTTGCCAACTAATTCATTGATTTCCCTTTCAATTTTTGGGTCTTTGTATGAGATGTTATAAAGCATTTTTATTTAAAATTACTTCAAAAATCGTTTCGAAATCAGACTTTAGCAAATTTTTATTATTTGTTTATTTATCGTAACTTTAAATTTCTAAATAAAAATAAAATGAAAACATTAGTTATAGGAGCTTCCACAAATAAAGAGCGATATTCATACAAGGCAATTCATAATTTAGTAGATAAAAGTCATCAAGTAGTAGCCATCGGAGCCAAAAAAGGAATGGCTTTTGATATCCCAATCGAAACCGAGAAATTAGATTTTCATGCGGTTGATACTGTGACTTTGTATCTCAATCCAAAAGCACAAGTGGAGTATTATGATTATATTCTGTCGTTAAAACCAAGACGCGTTATTTTTAATCCAGGAACAGAGAATCCTGAATTTTATAAAATATTGGAAGCAAACAATATTCAATATGAAGTAGCTTGTACTTTGGTATTATTGGCAACCAATCAATATTAAAATTTGGTTTGACTTGTAGCAGGTTTGCTAATTAACAACAAGCCAACAAAAGTAATAATGCCGTTTACGATAATTAATTCGTTGTCAATTACGTAATCTCCGAAAAGTGCTGCCGAATTTTTGACCAACAAAAAGCAAATCAATGGAGAAATAACACAGATAATGGGAACTAATTTATCGTGAACGGTTTTTGATTTCATAAACAATCCAAAAGCATACAATCCTAAAAGTGGTCCATAAGTGTAACTTGCTACTTTGAAAATCATAGTTACCACTGATTTATCATTTAATGAATTGAAAATGATAATTACCAAAAACATTAATAAAGAAAATCCAACATGCACAAAATGACGCGTTCTTACAGCGTTTGATTTATTTTGGTTTTCCGCTTTATCCATTCCTAAGAAATCTACACAAAAAGATGTGGTTAAAGCGGTTAAAGCAGAATCCGTTGTAGCAAAAGTAGCAGCTGTTAATCCTAGTAAGAAAACCACTGCCGGAATAATATTTAAGTGATTAAAAGCAATTTCAGGAAAAAGTAAATCGGTACGTTTTACACCATCAACCATAGGAACTGAAATGCCATTTTTCTCTGCATACAAGTAAAGCAAAGCTCCAACACTCAAGAAGAATATGTTAATCACCACAAAAATTCCGGTGAAAGTGAACATGTTTTTTTGGGCTTCGCCAATGTTTGCGCAACTTAAATTCTTTTGCATCAAATCTTGGTCTAATCCAACCATTGCAATGGTTACGAAGATTCCGCCTAAAATTTGTTTCACAACATAATTACCTTTTAGATAATCTTCATAGAAAAATACTTTAGAATAATTACTGTTTTTAACGGTTTCAAAAGCATCAATAAATCCTAAATCTAAACTATTACAAATAAAAATAATCGTCAAGAATACGGATGAAACTAAGAAAAACGTTTGTAAAGTATCGGTAATAATAATCGTTTTCAAACCGCCGCGATAAGTGTAAGCAAAAATTAAGGCCAATGAAATTAAAACTGTAACTGCAAACGGAACTTCAAAATCATCAAAAACAAAACGTTGCAACACAATCACCACTAAATACAAACGAAAAGCCGAACCAATAGTTCTACTAATCAAGAAAATGGTTGCGGCGGTTTTATAACTCACAACACCTAATCGCTGTTCGATATAACTGTAAATCGAAGTCAAGTTCATGCGATAATACAGTGGAAGTAAAACGGTGGCGATAATGATAAAACCAATCGCATTTCCTAATACAAATTGGAAATATTTAAACTGCAAATCAGGATTTCCGACTTCACCCGGAACAGATATAAAGGTAACACCAGAAAGTGCAGTTCCAATCATTCCAAAAGCAACTAAGTACCATTTTGCGTTTTTATTCGCCTTAAAAAAAGCATCGTTACTGCTGTCTTTTTTACTTACAAAATTGGATATAAGAATGAGGATTCCGAAATAAATAATAATGATAGCTAAAATAGTTCCTGAAGTCATAGGTTGGTTTTAATTTGTGCTAAAATAGGAAAAAGATAGAAGTTTGAAGCGAGAAGCGAGAAGAAAATTCATTTGTAATTATTTTCGGAAAACTCCCAACTTCCAACTTCCATCTCCCAACTTTTTTTTACTTTTGCTAAATGGAATTACCATCAAAATTACTAGAAAACGCGGTTAACGAAATGGCTCAATTACCAGGAATTGGTAAAAGAACGGCATTGCGTTTGGTGTTGCATTTATTAAAACAGCCTTCAGAACAAACTGAGGTTTTATCTTCAGCTTTAACAGCTATGCGAAATGATATTCAATACTGTAAAGAGTGTAATACGATTTCGGATGCGGATATTTGTGGTATTTGTTCTAATTCTTCTCGAGATAAATCGATAATTTGTGTGGTAGAAGATGTTCGAGATGTGATGGCATTGGAAAACACAGGAATGTTCAAAGGAGTTTATCATGTTTTAGGCGGGAAAATTTCACCCATCGAAGGTGTTGGGCCAAGTCAATTAAAAATCACTTCGCTTGTTGAAAAAGTAAAAGCAGGAAACGTAGCTGAAATCATATTTGCATTAAGTTCCACCATGGAAGGTGATACGACTAATTTTTACATTTACAAACAGATTAAAGAATTCGAAATTAAAACATCAACTATCGCAAGAGGAATTGCTGTTGGAGATGAACTCGAATATGCCGATGAGGTAACTTTGGGAAGAAGTTTATTAAATCGAATTCCATTCGAAACGTCAATAAAGCCATTTTGACAAAATTTTAATCAAAAATTGCGAATAGCTTCGTTTTTTTAATTGTAAAAACTATATTTGTTACCTAATTTAGTGTGGTTTTTCTTTTGTTGTGTTTTATTTACAAAAGTCAAGCAGTATCAGTATAGTTAACTCATGAAAAAAATACTTTTTTTAGCCTTATTTTCGGTTCTACTAACTTCTTGTATTTCTACAAAGGATTTGACGTATTTGCAGCCAAATCCCATATCAAAATCCGATTCGATTAAAGTTTCTCAAGAGGTTTCTAAACCTTACAGAATTCAAACAAACGATGTAATAAGTATTAATATAAAAGCTCTAGATCAAAAGTTAGTAGATATGTTTTCTACATCTTCAGGTGGATCTGGTCAAACTCAAAAGTCTCCGCAAACTTTATACTTTGACGGATATACTGTAGATGATCATGGAAATATTAGAGTGCCAATTCTTGGAGAGCTAAATGTTTTAGGATACACCACTGATGAAGTTAGAATAAAGATAGAAAAACAATTATTAGAAGAGTACTTTAAGAAGGAGGCTAATATTTTTGTTACTGTCAAATTAGCAGGATTGCGTTATACTATTAATGGAGAAATTGGAAGTCCTGGAACAAATGTATTGTTTCAAGATAGAGCTACAATTATGGAAGCTATTGCTAACTCTGGAGATATTCCTATAACAGGAAATCGAAAAGAAGTGCAGATTATTAGAAAATTTGCTCACGGATTTGAAACTTATAGCATCGATTTAACGAGTGAAACAGCAATGAATTCGCCTTATTTTTACATACAACCCAATGATTATATCATCATTAAACCGTTGAAACAAAAATCTTGGGGAACAGGGGTTACAGGGATGCAATCCGTTGCTACTATTATGACAGCCATCTCTTTAATTACAACACTACTAGTGTTGTCTAAAACTTTATAATTAAAATGTTAGATACTAAAGATTTTAATTTTTTTGAATCACAAAATTCATTTGATTTCAAGGGATTTCTTTTGAAAATTATAGGATATTGGAAATGGTTTGTGCTGTCTTTAATTATTACTTTTACGATTGCCTATAACGTGAACATAAGAAAAGAAAGTGTTTATGGAATGGAATCGTTGATTGTGGTGGAAGATCAGAATAACCCTTTTTTTACCTCAAATACGAGTTTAGTTTTTAATTGGGGAGGAACATCAGATAAAGTGCAAACTATAATTACGACTTTAAAATCGCGTTCTCACAATGAAATTGTAGTGGATAAATTGCAATATTATATCAAGTATTTAAAAAAAGGGGAGTATTATTTTCAAGATGCCTATGGCGAGGTGCCTTTTTATGTGGAAATTGATAAAACAAAAGGGCAATTGTTTGGTCAACTCATTAAAATTAAATTCCTCTCTCCTTCTCAATATGAATTGAGTGTAGATTTTGGCCAAGCAACATCAGCTTCAGTAATTCAATATGCTGATTTAGCTGTTAAGCCAGTAAATGTTTCGGGTGGAGAATACAAAAAGGTTTTTAAAATTAATGAAGCTGTAGATTTGCCATTTTTACATCTTAAATTAATGATTAAGCCTGAAGCATACGAATACACGAATCAAGAATATTTTGTAAGTTTTGATGATTTTAACGGAACTGTAGCTTCCTACAGAGGAATCGATGTTAGTGCGGATGCTAAAGCCTTATCGGTAGTACGTTTGCAGTTGGAAGGGACTAATAAACATAGATTAGTAGAATATTTAAATACAACAGTTGATGTGTTAAGAAAAATCCAATTGGATAGTAAAAATCAATTTGCAAATAACACTATAGGTTTTATTGACAGTACATTAAGAGAAATGGAAGGTCAAATCAAAGAAGCAGAAAATGAATTAAAAGAATTTAGAAAAGGTAAAAATATTTTTGAATTAGAAGAAGAAGGTGGTGGAGGTCTCTTAAGTGCAAGATTGTCTGAATTTGATATACAAAAAGATGCAATTAACAGAAAAATTGCCTATTACAATTTACTTAAAAATTATTTAGAGAAAACTACAGATTATGCTAAACTACCAGCACCAACAGTGGCTGGTATAGAAGATCCAAATGTTATTTCAAATGTAGCTAAATTAATCCAACTTTCTGCTGAACGTGCTAGCATGTCATATTCTGTTAAAAACAAGAAATTGTTTTCAGACTTTGATGTAGAAATGGAATCCATAAAAAAAGTATTATTAGAAAACATTGCCAGTGCTAAAAGTGCTCTATCTTTAGATTTATCATTGTTGAATAAAAACATTGCTAAAGCAGAAGGGGAAGCTAGTTTGTTGCCAGAAAATAAACAAGAGCATATCAAAATCACAAGAAAATATAATTTAAAAGATAAAATTTACAGCACTTTTTTAGAGAAAAGAAGTGAAGCTGAAATTGTAAAAGCAGCTAATATTTCAGATATTAATTTCTTAGATCCAGCAAAAGATGTTGGTGGTGGTTTGAGAGGTCCTAAAACAAGCATCAATTATATCTTAGCTGCGATGTTGGGCTTTTTAATTCCGTTACTTATTGTATTTGTAATTACATTGTTAGATAATAGCATTAATACAACTGACGATATTCAAAAATTAACAAATATTCCATTAATTGGAGTTATTGGTAAGAAAAATACAGAAAATAATTTATCCGTTTTTGAAAAACCGAAGTCTCCGCTTGCTGAATCTTTTAGAGCAATTCGTTCTTCATTACAGTTTATGTATAAAAAACAACAAAAAGAAGGTTCTAAGATTTTAATGGTAACATCTTCAGTCAGTGGAGAAGGAAAAACATTTTGTTCAATCAATTTAGCAACAGTTTTTGCATTGAGTGATAAAAAAACGGTTATCGTAGGTTTAGATTTAAGAAAGCCAAGAATTTTCGGAGATTTTAACATTGATAATATCACCGGAGTTGTAAATTATCTAATAGGTCAAAAAACAATTGATGAAGTAATTCAAAAAACACATATTACTAATTTAGATGTAATTCCTTCCGGACCTATTCCGCCAAATCCTTCCGAATTGTTAATGAGTGAAGCTATGGGTGAAATGATAGCAGAGCTGAAAACAAAATACGACTATATTGTTTTAGACACTCCCCCCGTTGGATTAGTTTCAGATGCTTTAGAATTAGCTCATTTTTGCGATGCAACGTTATATGTTACTCGACAAGGATTTACTAAAAAAGGGATGCTAAGCGTAGTGAATGATAAGCATAAAAGAGGCGAACTACATAATATCAGTATTGTGTTTAATGGTTTCCAAAATAAAGCTAAATATGGCTATGGTTACGGATATGGCTATGGTTATGGTTACGGAGCTTATGGTGAAGCTTACCACGATGAGGTAAAACCTAAATCGGGATGGAGAAAAGTATTGGGTAAATTCCAGAAAAACAGTTAAAACATTTCTTAAGAAGAATATATGACAAAGATTACAAATAAAAAAATATTAATCACGGGTGGTGCAGGTTTTATCGGTTCCAATCTTTGTGGGTATTTTTTAGAAAATAATGAAGTTGTTTGTTTGGATAATTTTTCGACAGGGTATCGTCATAATATTGAGCGTTTTCTGTTGAATCCAAAGTTTACTTTAATTGAAGGTGATATCAGAAATTTTGAAACCTGTGTGCAAGCCGTTTCTGGTGTTGATTATGTGTTACATCATGCAGCATTAGGAAGTGTGCCGCGCTCTATTAATGATCCGATTACTTCTAATGAAGTAAATGTTTCAGGTTTTTTGAATATGTTGACCGCTTCAAGAAATGCACAAGTAAAACGTTTTGTGTATGCAGCAAGTTCTTCTACTTATGGTGATTCAGAAGCATTGCCAAAAATGGAAGAGGTAATTGGGAAACCATTGTCGCCTTATGCTGTTACTAAGTATGTAAACGAATTATATGCCGATGTATTTAGTAAAACCTACGGAATCGAAACTATCGGGTTGCGCTATTTTAATGTGTTTGGAAGAAATCAAGATCCAAATGGTGCATATGCTGCAGTAATCCCTAAATTTGTAGCCCAATTTCTCAATCATGAAAGTCCAGTGATTAATGGCGACGGGAATTTTTCTCGCGACTTCACTTATGTCGATAACGTGATTCAAATGAACGAATTGGCTATGTTGACCGAAAATCCAAGAGCATTAAACACTGTTTATAACACTGCTTTTGGCGAAAGAACTACTTTAAATGAATTAGTTAATGCATTAAAAGAATTCTTGTCAGTCTATGATAATGAAATTGCTAATGTTTCCATTATTTATGGACAAAATAGGATAGGCGATATTCCACACTCATTAGCAAGTATTGAAAAAGCAAAAGAACTGCTAAATTACCAACCTAAATTTTCTATGAAAGAAGGTTTGAAAGAGGCGGTAAAATGGTATTGGAATAATTTGCAAGAGAAAAGTAAAAAGTAAAAAGATAATACAATGATTAAAAATATCTGTTGTATCGGTGCAGGATATGTTGGAGGGCCAACAATGGCTGTTATTGCTCAAAAATGTCCGCATATAAAAGTTACAGTTGTTGATTTAAATGAAAAAAGAATTGCCGCTTGGAATGATAAAGATGTGAATAATATTCCTATTTATGAACCAGGTTTAAGTGATGTCGTGGCTGAAGCTCGTGGAAGAAATTTGTTTTTTTCAACTGAAGTTGATAAAGCAATTGATGAGGCAGATATGATTTTTATATCGGTAAATACTCCAACCAAAACCTATGGTGTTGGAAAAGGTATGGCTGCTGATTTGAAGTATATCGAATTGTGCGCGCGTCAAATTGCACGTGTAGCTAAGAATGATAAAATTGTTGTTGAAAAATCAACATTACCAGTTAGAACAGCTAGTGCAATTAAAGAAATTTTAGAGCATACTGGAAATGGTGTAAATTTTCAAATTTTATCCAATCCTGAGTTTTTAGCTGAAGGTACAGCTATTGAAGATTTGTTCGCCCCAGACCGAGTTTTAATTGGTGGAGACACAACACCAGAAGGTCAAAAAGCGATTCAGGCTTTAGTAGATGTTTACGCTAATTGGGTTCCAAAGGATCGAATTTTAACAACAAACGTTTGGTCTTCTGAATTGTCAAAATTAACGGCTAATGCCTTTTTAGCGCAACGTGTTTCTTCTATTAATGCCTTAAGTGAAATATGTGAAAAAACAGGTGCTGATGTTAATGAAGTAGCAAGAGCTATCGGTATGGATAGTCGTATTGGTTCAAAATTCTTGAAATCTTCTGTTGGTTTTGGAGGTTCTTGTTTTCAAAAAGATATTTTAAACTTAGTTTATATTGCCAAATCATATGGCTTAAACGAAGTAGCAGATTATTGGGAGCAAGTAATTATTATGAACGACCACCAAAAACGCCGTTTTGCGAAAAACATTATCAAAACATTATACAACACCGTTTCGGGTAAGAAAATTGCGTTCTTAGGTTGGGCTTTCAAAAAAGACACTAACGATACAAGAGAATCAGCCGCTATTTATGTAGCTGACGATTTATTAAGTGAGCAAGCAACAGTAGTTGTATATGACCCTAAAGTAGGAGAAGAACAAATTCAATTTGATTTGAATTATTTAGAATCTCGTTCAGAAATAGAAAACGCAAAAGGTGTTCAAGTAGCAATTAACGCTTACGATGCCTGTAATAATGCACACGCAATTGCCGTATTAACAGAATGGGACGAGTTTAAAACATACGATTGGCAAAAAATTTATGACAATATGTTAAAGCCAGCTTTTGTTTTTGATGGGAGGAATATTTTGGATAAAGCTACTTTGGAAAAAATTGGTTTTGTTTATCAGGGGATTGGGTCTCGTTAGATTTTTTGGATAAGTGATTGAGACTTGAGCATTAGTTTTTGTTCTTATTCCTAGGCTAATTGTGTATTGTTTTTTCTTTTTTGTGTAAAGATTGCGTTTCTTTCTTTTTTTTATAAAAAAAATAAATACATTAGCTAAAAATTATTAATATGAAAAAAATATTTGTTTTAGTAACGGTTTTATAACCTCTTTCGTTTTTTCGCAAGAGGATACTACTGCTGTTAAGAAATGTCGATTTGGAGTTGGTTTTAATTTGATTAATAATACGGCAACTGCTGATGATCGTTATTTTGATACAGCAGATTTAAATGCTATTCCATTTGTTTCTACTTTTAGTTTGGATTATAAATGTCAGAGGCGTTTAGTTTTGGAGGTGTTTTATCTTTGAATGAATTGAGTAGTAAGAATAGGCAAAATGGGATGTCTATTTCCAATGATTATACTTATGTAGCTTTTGATCTTAATGCGAAATATACCTTTGATCAGCATTTAGTTGATGTTCGTTGGTTTGATGCTAGTATTGTTGGTGGAGCAGGTGTTTTTATGGTTGATAAAAAAGGCAATCAGTCATTGAATGCTGGTTTAGCTTTAGATTTTTGGTTGACTTCATCAGTTGGTCTTCGTTTGCATACTTTAGGTAAGTTTGCTGTTAATGAGGACTTGTTAGGTAATAACCATTTGCAGCATGCTGCTGAGTTATTGATTAAGTTTTAAGGATTTTTTATATTTTATAAAAAAAAGAATCGTTTTTTACGAGGGCACTGAAAAACATCTACTATTTTGATTAGTGCCTTTTTTAGTCAATAAAAAAACGCTTGTAACAGGATTTTAAATATCCGTTATAAGCGTTTTTCTTTTTGCAACTGTTTTTTATTGTAGTTTGTATAAGTTTGTTTTTGGCTTTTACAGGTTGTTTTTTCAAAAACCTAAGCAGATTGCGTTTTCTACATTAATTTGAGAATTCTTTTTAAGTTTACTGTGAATATTGCTATTGCACCTTGCATTTGCATATTGGTAATACCGTATGAAATTGCTTTATCATAACCGTGTACATTTTTTAATTCGCTATT
>NZ_JAYRPD010000007.1:0-1638 GCF_041911335.1 Flavobacterium sp. | reverse complement strand
TGGTCTTTTTAATTACCTTTGAACGCTACTCTAAATCATCAAATTATGAGAAGAATATTAACACAAACGAAGAATATAATTTTAGTTTTTCTGTTACTGTCATACGGAAATGTATTTGCTCAGACAAAAACAAAATATGAAACCGCTGTTATCAGTACAGGACACGCTTCTTTATCTGCCGAGATTATAAAAAATGGGAGTGCTTTGGAAGTTTGGGTAAAAAATAACCACCCTACCAAAACTTACAAAGTAAATTTTACAGCAAATATAAGATTAGGTGGAACAAAAGGAGAAATTGACAAAATACATCGACCAAAAAGAGAAAAAGTATTACCCAATGTTTTGAGTAAAGAAGAAATTAAAGCCATTTTAAAATACCCAAAGAATTTACAGGTGAATATACCATTCCAACAGCATTTTATACTGTAAACAAATTGGAATCTAATGGAGTAATTTCGTATTGGGATCATGACAAAAATTATCCTATGCAGAAAGTGATATCCAATGGAGAAATAAGACAGCAGCTTGAGTTTCTGAGAGGGTGTGTAGATAACATGCGAAATGACAAACCCTATAGTGGATTTGATGCGTATTGCAATCAAAATGGATTTAAAATAGCAGAAGCTATCGAAATTAAGTAAACAATTAACTTAATAATAAATAAATGAAAACAATTAAAATTTTATTCCTGTTTGTAGGGATGTTAGTTAGTAGTTCAGTAAGTGCTCAAGATTTTTGTTCCAAGTTCTTTGATAACAATCTTGATGTGGCATTAACAGCTGAAAATAATCCAGATAACACTCAGTTTAGGTTTAAAAATTTGAGTAATAGACAAGTTTCATTTATATACATGGGAACTGCTGTATCTATTGGAAGCAACTCCATTTCTCAATGGTTTTCTGGAAGCTATCCGTCATCAAGTAACTTGGATTGTAATTCTGTAAAAATTGATGGATATCCAATAACGAACTACGAGTATATCTACAGTGTTTATTATTTAAAATATAATCAATACCCCACCTTAAATTATGATAACTGTTCTTCAATAATTACCCAACGAAAACAAATTATCGCAGAGATTCAACGATTAAAACAAACAGTTCCAGCTTGGTTTGCTTCCAAGTACGGTGGTTTAAATTTTATGATAGAGCAAAGTCAAATGACTATTGATCAATGTACCAGTCATTTGTCCAAATCAAGTAACGATGAAAACCAAAATTCAAATCAAACTAATCTAAAGAATACAGCTACTCAAAACTACAACAATTACGACAACAATACGGCTTCTCCTCAACAAACGCAAACTACT
Source organism: Flavobacterium sp. (assembly GCF_041911335.1). Lineage (GTDB taxonomy): Bacteria > Bacteroidota > Bacteroidia > Flavobacteriales > Flavobacteriaceae > Flavobacterium. Next base: position 329 of record NZ_JAYRPD010000007.1, on the reverse strand, counting down.
AATTCCAATAATGGAGTTACAATGGCTGATGTTCAGAAAATATTAGACGAAAACAACAGGCAATTCGAGCAACGACTTGGTATAAAAAGCTATGCCAATGATGCAGAAATGGTAAACGATATAGCAAAAGGGGTAGGAGAAATTGTTGACTTATTCAGAGCCAACCGTGAACTTGACAGAAAAGAAGAAGAACAGAAAAGAGCAGCAGAAGAAAGTAGAAAATTAGAAGAGGCGGCTGCACAACAAAAAGTTGATAACAGAAAAATAATAATAAACAAATTCCAGCCAAAAGACATACCTGTTTCTTCAAAAGAGAAAGCCTCTAAAAT
>NZ_JAYRPD010000006.1:0-3954 GCF_041911335.1 Flavobacterium sp. | reverse complement strand
GAAGATTGTTTTTGCCTAAAGCAATTAGTTTTTCAATCTCAAATCGATCATATTGATTAAGTCTTTTATAAGCTGTTTTCATACTACAATTTTAAGTCATTTTTTTGTCTTAAAATTGCGTTAGATTCTTGAGTCTGCGATCAGCTTGCAGGTAACGTGCCGGGGCTTTGTGAAGTGGGGGAATTAGAAGTAGGAACTTTCAATTTTGCAACTAATGTTTGATAGAAGTACAGACTTTGAATTTAGCCGTTCAGCCCCCATTTCACAAAACCCTTGTTATAGCCAGTGGTTGTTCAGTCGTTTCATTTTTTGTCGGTTGGTTTCGGATAAAAAGCCAATTGTCGTAATTGACCAATAATTGACCATATTGACTAATGATTGACCATTAATTGACCAATTCAAAATAACTCCCTGCCCCGAAACCTTTGTTAATCATTATCTTATATAAATTTACCAACTCGTGCAATTCATTTGTTGCAGTTTGCCGGGAAATTTGATTTATTTCCTGATATTCTTTATTCGTAATTTTTCCTTTTTCTTTTACATACTCAACGGCTTTTAGTTGTCGGTCGTTAAGTCCGAGTTTGGTTAGCTTTTCGGTCGTTAAATTATTCTTGAAAAGCGTTACCAACATACCGCCATTTTCTTCAATGATTTCGGGTTCGGGAAGTCCTGCCTGTTTACACGCTTCTATGATTTTTGTAGTTCCTCGTCCCCAAGCATCTATCAAACCGCCTTTGAAACAAACATCAGCAATAACAATGTTTCTTGGGCGTGATGAATGAGATTGTTTTAACAATTCCAGTGTTAAGTCGCTCGGTAATTTGCCCTCGTTCCAAAAAGTGATTTTTTCATCGTAAACACGGATTTGCGTATGAGCACCCATATAATTACGGTGAACCAGTGCGTTTAAAATGGCTTCACGCATTGCTTCTCTTGGATATTCGGGTGTTTCAATGCGGTACATTCCCTCAAACGTAATGTTTTTGATAATAAACTTATGGTTGATTTGGTCTAAAACTGCCTGATGTAAGTTGATGATGTTGCCCTCTTCGCTCTCTTGAAAAACCAAATCCAAGTCATCTCTGAAACGACCAATCCTGACATAAATACTCGGATAAAATCGTCCCGGGTCTTTGCCAAACAGTACCAAAGCGGCTCGTTTGAGTTGTCCGTTTTCGGTCAAACGAAGTTTATCAAAAAGTTGTTCAGTTGTCAATCCGTTCACTTCAGTTAAACGACCTTTTTCTTTTGCCATTACCAAAAATTGGGCAACGGCTGTTTCATCAATATCGTCAAAAGTTGCTCGTGGTTCAATCACATCGTCCCACGTTTTGCCTGATTTCTTCAACAAAAATTCGTTGAGCGAACTGCCTGTTAATTCCTGTTTGGTACTTCCGCTTCGGTAATAATATCTGCCTCGTAATGAAATTGGAACAGTGTAAGGCGTTGTAACGATTTCTATAAAGTGTGCTTTCCGTTTTCTTCTTGTAAATTTACTTCAACGGTAATGCCCATTGCATTGCGGACTTTGTTGGGAATTTCGTCCATTAACTTTTTGTAATCCTCAACTCCTACAACATTTCCGTCATCATCTTTACCAATAAAAATAACACCGCCCTGTGCATTTGCAAAGCCGCAAACCCATTTGAGGTAGTCTTCGTGCCAGCTTTGTTTGTATTCTATGTTTTGCTGTTCGGGCATTATTTTTTTAAGTATCTGTATCAGTGTTCAAATTTACAATTTTCTTGTTTGTGAATTGCCATTCTATAAAATAAAAAAATCTCTGCACTATAGGTTCAGAGATTGAAAAAACAATGATAGGTTATTTTATTTTTTTACCCATTGTCTTGTGCTTTAACTGTTGCAGTATGGGACAAAATAAGTACAGATAAAAGTAGTTTTGTTTTCATAATTTTTGAGTTTTTAATCCATTCTTATGAACTCATTGCTTTTTAAAGATGTTTTATTACTAAATCTTCTATAATGAATTTGGCTTTAGATTTTTCAGAATAATCGGCAAGATAAAAACCTATAAAATATTTATCAGGAAAATAATTTATTGAATTCTGGAGATTAATTTGAACATTATTTATTTTAGCTATAAACAGAGTTCCTTTTTTTTCAATAGTAAGTTTAAATGTTTCACCTAATCGTATCTCTTCTTTTGGTAACATTAGTGCTTTAGTACCATTTTGTTCATAAAGCAAAAACTTGTTTTCTTTGGTATGTATTTTCTTTTTGCTAGATGAAATAATGGGTTTTAGGTTTCCATATATTGGAGTTAACTCGTAATCTAATGGTGTGGTAATAGCATTGTCAGATGGTCGTTTCATTATGTTTAAATAGTAACCTTTACCAATACATAATGTTAGAGTTGATGGAATATTAATAAATTTCCCCTGTATTTCTAATATGAAATCCTGTGAAAAGTCAAATTTATTTTTGTTTTTATACGCTTTTATCAATTGCCATTCTACGTGTCCGGTTACATCTTTGAGTTGATTTGAAATTTCGTACTCGTTATTTACAATTTTACCATTGTTTGATACAACATAACTACCTTGATTTATTTCGCTTTGTGCATAGGGAAAGTTTAACCAGTCGTCCGTATTCATATTATGCTCTAACAGTAGCTTTTTGTGGTCACTTTTATGTTGCATATTCCTAATAGTAGGAGTTATTTTTTCTAATTTTTCAATCGTTTTTTGATTTCTGATTTTTTCTTCATTTGCTTTCCTTATACTTTCAGAAATAAAGTTTAAGAAATTGGTAAGCGTTTCAGTACTTAATTGTTTATTTCCTAACTCTTGACCGAGTTGCCAACCTAAATAACTCGGATTATTTTTTAATTCTTGTTTATAACTTTCAGGGATTAAATTAAATAAACTCGAACCAAGCGTTTCCATATAATTGTCAAATGACAAATTCCCTTGATTGATGTTGCTCAACTGTTTCGATAAATTTACAGTTTGCAGATAACTGCTTACCGCTTCATCATAACCGAAAACAGTTTCAAGGTAGGTTTTAGCGTTGGCTTCATCTATTTTGCCGTCAGTAAGCAATGATTCCAGTAAAGTGCCAAACTGCTCGTTTACTACATTTTCAAATTTAATAGTGTTGTCTTGTGCTTTAACTGTTGCGGTTGAACAGAAAAGTAAAATGTTTATGGCAAGCAATAATACTTTTGATTTCATAATTTTTATTTTTAGTCAATTGATACGGAGTTCCATTCGTTTTGGGTTATTACATCTGTACACGGACATTTTGAAGTATCTTCTACTATGGATTTTAATGCTTGAATAAGTGGTTTTAGGTAAGGCGTTACGTCTGTGTATGTACATTTCGCCAATGCCGCTGCTCCGCAAAAAGCCCAAGCTTGTGCATCATCGTGGTCGTTTGTGGTCAGGTCAAGGTATTTATCATACAAAGGGCAGTCATCTATTCCCGAAGGCAGAACTTCTTCTTCGTTCGTATTTCCACCCGAAAAAGTAAAAAGTTGTTGGCTTCCTCCTTGTTTACCTGCATAATATTTATTGTCTGCAATCACTTTTATATAGAAATGAGAATACTTCTGTTCAGTATGATAGTACGTGTTTCCACCATTGCTTTTATATTGGTTTGTTCGGTTGGGTTCGGTAATCGTTATGACATTTCCCTCCTGTTTTACAATCACAGTATAAGTATATCCCAAGTCTGAAGAGGAATAGTTTCCCGAAGACAGCGTTTGTGCAATTATAGTATTTACGCTAAACACTATACAAATCAATAAGATTATTTTTTTCATTTTCTCTATTTTTTTTGTCGGGTCGTTCGTAGGCGGTTTCAAGTTTCTAGCGCAATTTTTTGGTTTTAAACTTTACCGTTTTATTTCCCGCATTTTTGCACCAAATTTTGAAAGATTTGGTTTCAAAATTCGAGAATAAAACTACGTTATTTTTTTGAATAATGTTC
>NZ_JAYRPD010000005.1:0-53736 GCF_041911335.1 Flavobacterium sp. | reverse complement strand
ATTGTAAAAAAAGCTGAAAAACCACCAGAAAAAAACATTTTTTCAACAGATAATTTTATCAATCAAACAAAATTAAGCATATAAACAAAGGGATACAGAAGTTTTTTTTCTATTTTTGAAAAACTTTCGGATAGTAGTGATCATGGGATTATCAAATTTTTTCAGTTCTCTTTTTGGAAAAGCTAAAGAGAAAGCAGAAATAGCTAAAGAAAATTTAAGTGAAGTTGCAGAAAATGTAGCTGAAAAAGCTGCAGATGTAGCCGAAGATGTAAAAGAAACAGTTGAAAATGTAGCCGAAAAAGTTTCAGACAAATTGGAAGAAATGGGTGTGCCTGAAAAAGTAAACGAATTTGTTGATGTCGCTAAAGAAAAAACAGCCGAAGCTGCGGGTTGGGTTGAAGAAAAAGCACACAACTTAAAAGAATCTTTGGAACTCAAAAAAGAAGCAGTTGAAACTACAACTACAGAAGTTGAAGCCTCTATTAAAAGCGAAACACCTCCTATCGAAATAAACGAAGAAGTAAAACCAACTGAATAAAAAAATCCACTCAAATGAGTGGATTTTTATTTTGAATATTATCTGTCTTTCACTTCTTTGAAAGGACGTAATGTATAACCTGTGTAAACTTGTCTTGGACGACCAATTGGTTCTTTATTAACTCTCATTTCTTTCCACTGAGCAATCCAACCTGGTAAACGACCAATAGCAAATAAAACAGTAAACATTTCAACTGGAATACCCATAGCTCTGTAGATAATTCCTGAATAGAAATCTACGTTTGGATATAAGTTTCTTGATTTGAAATATTCGTCTTCTAAAGCTACTTTTTCTAATTGTTTTGCGATATCTAATAATGGATCATCAACTCCTAATGAGTTTAATACATCATCAGCTGCTTTTTTAATGATCGTTGCTCTTGGATCAAAGTTTTTGTAAACACGGTGACCGAATCCCATTAAACGGAATGGATCGTCTTTATCTTTTGCTTTTAAAACGAATTTAGCAACATCCCCTCCATTGTCATGGATTTCTTGTAACATTTCTAATACCGCTTGGTTAGCTCCTCCGTGAAGTGGTCCCCAAAGCGCAGAAACTCCAGCAGAAATTGAAGCAAACAAACCAGCATGAGAAGAACCAACGATTCTTACTGTAGAAGTAGAACAGTTTTGTTCGTGATCTGCGTGTAAGATGAATAATTTATCTAAAGCAGCTACAACTTTTGGATCTGCTTTGTAAGGTCCAGTTGGTAATTCAAACATTAAACGCATGAAATTTTCAACGTAACCTTTAGTATTATCGTAATAATTTAATGGATAACCCATAGTTTTTCTGTAAGTCCATGTAGCAATTACTAAGAATTTACCCATAGTTTTACAAACCGCCTCATACATTTCTTTTTCGTTATGAGGATTTACAGATTTTGGATTAAATGCTGTTAATGCACTTGTTAATGAAGCTAAAACACCCATTGGATGAGCTGTTTTAGGGAAACCATCAATGATGTTTTTCATTTCCTCATTAACCAATGTATATTTACGGATATCATTTTCAAATTTTGTTAATTGAGCAGCTGTTGGTAACTCACCAAAAATTAACAAATAAGAAACTTCCAAGAAATCAGCTTTATCGGCTAACTCTTCAATAGAATATCCTCTGTAACGTAAAATTCCCTCTTCACCATCTAAGAAAGTAATCTCACTTGTACATGAACCTGAGTTTTTATAACCCGGATCAATTGTAATAGCACCAGATGCACTACGCAACTTGTCTATGTCGATAGCAACCTCATTCTCAGTCCCTACGATTACAGGGAACTCATACTTTTTGCCATCAAGCTCTAATATTGCAGTTTTTGACATATTGTTATAATGTGTTTTTTTGATAAATATTTATGTATTTTGCGAATTTAACAAATAATCCGCTAACAATAAAGAAAATAATTATAATTTATGGTTAAATAATATACATAAAAAATCCTGTTGTAAAATACTACAACAGGATTTTAAACGATATTTAAAAGTAATTATTTTTTTACTTTGAAAGCATTAACACCTGGAAAATAAGCCACATCTGCTAATTCTTCTTCAATGCGTAATAATTGATTGTATTTTGCCATACGATCTGAACGTGAAGCCGAACCTGTTTTGATTTGTCCACAGTTCAAAGCAACTGCTAAATCTGCAATCGTGTTATCTTCTGTTTCTCCAGAACGGTGCGACATTACTGAAGTGTATCCAGCGTTATGAGCCATGTTTACAGCCGCAATCGTTTCTGTTAACGTTCCAATTTGGTTTACTTTAATCAAAATTGAATTAGCGATTGATTGACTAATTCCGCGAGATAATCTCTCTACGTTTGTTACGAATAAATCGTCTCCAACTAATTGCACTTTATCTCCGATTTTCTCAGTTAACAGTTTCCAACCTTCCCAATCGTCTTCGTACATTCCGTCTTCGATAGAAATGATTGGATATTTTTCTGTCAATTCTGCCAAATAAGATGCTTGTTCTTCAGAAGTTCTGATTTTTCCTGTTTCTCCTTCAAATTTAGTGTAATCGTATTTTCCGTTTACATAAAACTCTGAAGCTGCACAGTCTAAAGCAATCATTACATCATCACCAAAAGTATAACCTGCATTGGTAACTGCTAATTTGATAGAATCTAAAGCGTCTTCAGTACCTCCAGCTAAATTTGGAGCAAATCCACCTTCATCACCTACTGCAGTAGATAAATTTCTATCGTGTAATACTTTTTTCAAGTTGTGGAAAATTTCAGTTCCCATTTGCATCGCATGAGTAAAATCTTTTGCTTTGACAGGCATAATCATGAATTCTTGAAATGCGATTGGAGCATCAGAATGAGAACCACCATTAATGATGTTCATCATTGGAACTGGTAACGTATTAGCAGAAACGCCACCAACGTAACGATATAATGGCATACCTAATTCATTTGCTGCAGCTTTTGCAACTGCTAAAGAAACACCTAAAATAGCATTTGCTCCTAAGTTCGATTTATTTGCTATTCCGTCTAATTCAATCATTGTTTTGTCGATCAAATTTTGCTCAAAAACAGACAATCCTACAACAGCTTCAGCAATTTTGGTATTCACATTTTCAACAGCTTTTAAAACTCCTTTACCCATGTATGATTTTCCACCATCACGTAATTCAACTGCTTCATGTTCTCCTGTAGAAGCACCACTTGGAACAGCTGCACGTCCTAAAATTCCATTATCTGTAACTACATCAACTTCGATTGTTGGATTTCCACGCGAATCTAAAATTTGTCTAGCGTGAACTTTGATAATTATACTCATTTTATATTTTTTTAAGTTGTTATTTATTGAATAATAACAAATTTATAATTTAAACTATAATGATACTGAAAAACTCAAAAAACTTATAAACGATAACGTTTTAGTTAGCTGCAGTTTTTATATTTTCGATAAATTGATCGAATAAATAACTGGAATCGTGTGGTCCAGGGCTTGCTTCTGGGTGATATTGCACTGAAAAACAGTTTTTCGATTTCATTCGCATTCCCGCCACAGTTCCGTCATTCAAATGTTCGTGTGTTAATTCGAAATCAGGGTGTTTATCTAATTCTTCTCTCACAATAGCAAAACCGTGATTTTGAGAAGTGATTTCCCCTTTTCCAGTAATCACATTTTTTACTGGATGATTGATTCCACGGTGACCGTTGAACATTTTATAAGTTGAAATTCCATTAGCTAAACCAATGATTTGATGTCCTAAACAGATACCAAATAAAGGTTTATTCTCATTAAGAATTTGACGTGCTACTTCTTGAGCAGTTTCTAAAGGTTCTGGATCACCAGGTCCGTTTGATAAGAAATAACCATCAGGATTAAATGCTTTCAAATCTTCAAAAGAAGCATTATATGGAAAAACTTTGATGTAGCAATCTCTCTTCGCTAGATTTCTAAGAATATTGGTTTTAATTCCTAAATCTAAAGCCGAAATTTTATATTTTGCAGTTTCTTCACCAAAGAAATAAGGCTCTTTAGTAGAAACTTTAGAAGCCAATTCCAAACCATTCATATCAGGAACTTGAGCTAATCTTTCTTTTAATTCTTCAATTGGAGTTCCATCAGTACAAATAACAGCATTCATGGCACCGTTATCTCTGATATAACTTACTAATGCTCTTGTATCAACATCTGAAATTACAATAAGATTTTGTTTGCTTAAATAATCGAACAAACTTTCGGTAGCAGCTTCGCGTGAGTAATTAAAGCTGAAGTTTTTACAAACCAATCCTGAAATTTTTACTGAATCAGATTCCACTTCTTTCTCATTTACACCATAATTTCCAATATGAGCATTAGTTGTAACCATGATTTGTCCGAAGTAAGACGGATCAGTAAAAATTTCTTGGTAACCTGTAGTTCCCGTATTAAAAGCGACTTCTCCAAAAGTCACACCTTCAATTCCGATTGATTTTCCGTGAAAAATTGTACCGTCTTTAAGAAGTAAAACGGCCTTAGAACGATTGTTGTATTTCATTGCGTTGTTGTTGTGGGTGCAAATTTAGTTATAAAAGTTGTTTTTAGAAAATCTTTAATTCTATAAAACAAGAAAAAGGATAAACTTTTTAAAGTTTATCCTTTTTCTAAATCAATTATTTGAAATGTAATTTAATATTTTAACAACATCTTCTTCATTTGAATATGAAAGCTTGTTCTCTTTTACATATTTAGAGATTAAATTTTTCTTGTCAGCAAATAAATTAAAAATTGATTTTTTATTTAATCCAATATCGACTAAAACTTTATTATAAAAAACTTTATATTCATTTTTAACTACATATCTCCTCGGAGTTAATTCTGTTTGAGTTAGTGGATTATTTGTAGCCTCCTGAACAATAACTTTAAAAGATTTATAAAAATCAATCTTATCGTTACATAATAACTCTAAAAACATTTCATTGTTTAGAATCTTATATTTTTTTTTAGATGCAATAATATAATCAATTTTATCCAAATCAAATTGAAAAACAGAATCATTAGAAACTTTTGACTCTAAAGTTTTTGTATGAATGTTATAATTTAGATTTAACAAGTTAAACTTTTCTCCTATTTTATTCACAATAGAATACATACCATTCCACGAATTAAATAAATATTGAGAACCAACTATTGATTTATCCTCTACCCGTCCAGGAATCCACATTCCATTTTTAGAAGTATTCCCTGTAAAACTAGTGTTATAATCAGGATTAGAAGAAGACTTATTGTTCTGCGAAAACAAATTAATGAATGAAAACAATAAAAATGATAAAAATATACTTTTCATATTTAGTAGTTAAAAAAATTACAAATCAAATATTATAAAAAAGGATAAACTTTAAAAAGTTTATCCTTTCTTATTTTTACATGAATGGTTTCATGATTATTCTGTAGCTTCAGTATTTTCAGAAGTTTCAGCAGCTGGAGCTTCAGGAGCAGTTCCTTCAGCTTTTTTAACTCTACCACGACGAGTAGTTTTCTTAACTTCTTTTTTACCACCATTATACAATGTGTTGAAATCTACTAACTCGATCATTGCCATATCAGCATTATCTCCTAAACGGTTACCTAACTTGATGATACGAGTGTATCCTCCTGGACGGTCACCAACTTTAGCAGCAACTTCTCTGAACAATTCAGTAACAGCATATTTGTTTCTTAAGTAAGAAAAGCAAATACGACGGTTGTGAGTAGTATCTTCTTTTGATTTTGTAACTAATGGTTCAACAAATTGTTTTAAAGCTTTAGCTTTAGCAACAGTAGTGTTGATACGCTTATGTTCGATTAAAGAACAAGCCATGTTAGCTAACATAGCAGCTCTATGTCCTTTTTGTCTACTTAAATGATTGAATTTTTTTCCGTGTCTCATGACGTCTATTATTTATCTTCATCTTGCATCAATCCTTTCGGAGCGCAAAATATGAAGCAATTATTCTTTATCTAACTTGTATTTAGTTAAATCCATTCCGAAAGTTAGGTTTTTATTTGCCACTAACTCATCTAATTCAGTTAATGATTTTTTACCAAAATTACGGAACTTCATTAAGTCGTTCTTGTTGAAAGATACTAAATCACCTAATGTATCAACTTCAGCCGCTTTTAAACAATTTAATGCTCTAACAGATAAGTCCATATCAACTAATTTAGTTTTCAATAACTGTCTCATGTGAAGAGATTCTTCGTCATAAGACTCAGTTTGAGCAATTTCATCTGCCTCAAGAGTAATTCTTTCATCAGAGAACAACATAAAGTGGTGAATTAACGTCTTAGCAGCTTCAGTTAATGCATCTTTAGGATGGATTGAACCATCTGTAATGATTTCAAAAACTAATTTTTCGTAATCCGTTTTTTGTTCCACACGGAAATTCTCAATAGCATATTTTACATTCTTTACTGGTGTGTAAATAGAATCTGTAAAAATTGTTCCTATTGGAGCATTTGATTTTTTGTTCTCTTCAGCAGGAACATATCCTCTACCTTTTTCGATAGAAAGTTCCATGTTGATAGATGTTTTACTGTCTAAATTACAGATTACTAAATCTGGATTTAAAACTTGAAAACCAGAGATGAATTTTTGAAAATCACCTGCAGTAATCTTATCTTTACCTGAAAGAGAGATAGAAACAGACTCATTATCAATATCTTCAATTTGACGTTTGAAACGTACTTGTTTAAGATTTAAGATAATTTCTGTAACGTCTTCAACAACACCAGCGATTGTAGAGAACTCATGTTCTACACCTTCAATTCTTACTGATGTAATTGCGTATCCTTCAAGTGAAGAAAGCAAAACTCTTCTAAGTGCATTACCAACAGTCAATCCGTAACCAGGTTCCAAAGGTCTAAATTCAAATTTACCTTCGAAATCCGTAGAATCGATCATGATAACTTTATCGGGCTTTTGAAAATTAAATATTGCCATATGTTCGACTAATGTCAATTATTATTTGTTATACAACTCAACGATTAGTTGTTCTTTAATGTTTTCTGGAATTTGAAGTCTTTGAGGTACAGAAACGAAAGTACCTTCTTTAGTATCATTATTCCAAGTAATCCACTCATAAACTTGAGAAGATGCAGCTAAAGAACGGTCAATAGCTTCAAGAGATTTTGATTTTTCACGTACAGCAACTTTATCACCTGGTTTTAGGTGGTAAGAAGGTACATTAACTACTTCACCATTAACAGTGATGTGTCTGTGAGATACAATTTGACGAGCTGCTCTACGAGAAGGAGCTACACCCATTCTGTAAACTACGTTATCTAAACGAGCTTCACATAATTGTAATAAGATTTCACCTGTTACTCCAGAAGCAGCAGATGCTTTTTGGAATAAGTTTCTGAATTGTTTTTCTAAAATACCGTAAGTATATTTAGCTTTTTGCTTTTCCATTAACTGAACAGCATACTCAGATTTTTTACCTCTCTTTTTAGCTAAACCATGTTGCCCTGGAGGGTAATTTCTTTTTTCGAAGGCTTTATCATCTCCGAAGATTGCTTCGCCAAATTTACGAGCAATTTTTGTTTTTGGACCAGTATATCTTGCCATTTTAAAAAATTAAAAAAGGTAGGAATTATGAATTCAGGTCTATATCCTTCGATAATTTTAAACCTACCCGTGTTATACTTAAATTATACTCTTCTTCTTTTCGGAGGACGACATCCGTTGTGAGGCATTGGAGTTACATCAATGATTTCTGTAACTTCAACTCCTGAGTTATGGATTGATCTAATAGCAGATTCTCTACCATTTCCTGGACCTTTCACATAAACTTTCACTTTTTTAAGTCCAGCTTCAAGAGCTACTTTACTACAATCTTCTGCTGCCATCTGAGCTGCATAAGGAGTATTCTTTTTAGAACCTCTAAAGCCCATTTTACCAGCTGAAGACCAAGAAATTACTTCACCTTTCTTATTTGTTAAAGAAATGATGATGTTGTTAAAAGTAGCATTAATATGTGCTTCTCCCGAAGATTCAACGATAACTTTACGTTTTTTTGCAGTTGCTTTAGCCATATTATTACTTATTATTTAGTTGCTTTTTTCTTGTTAGCAACAGTTTTTCTCTTACCTTTTCTAGTTCTAGAGTTGTTTTTAGTTCTTTGACCTCTTAATGGAAGTCCAGCTCTATGACGAATTCCTCTTTGACATCCGATATCCATTAAACGTTTGATGTTTAATTGAACTTCTGAACGCAATTCTCCTTCAATTTTGTAGTATGATACCGCATCACGAATTGCTCCGATCTCGTCATCATTCCAATCTTGAACTTTCTTGTCTTCGCTCACTTGAGCTTTAGCTAAAATATCTTTAGCTCTGCTTTTACCAATACCAAAAATGTATGTTAAAGCAATGATTCCTCTTTTTTGTTTAGGTATATCTACCCCTGCAATTCTTGCCATAATTATCCTTGTCTTTGTTTAAATCTAGGATTCTTTTTGTTAATAACGTATAATCTTCCTTTTCTACGTACAATAATGCACTCGGCACTTCTCTTTTTAACTGATGCTCTTACTTTCATTTTAATAGCTTTAGTATCTATAAGTAATTCTTGCTTTAGACAAATCGTAAGGGCTCATTTCAAGTTTAACCTTGTCACCTGGTAACAACTTAATGTAATGCATACGCATTTTACCAGAGATATGAGCAATTACAACGTGTCCGTTTTCTAATTCTACACGGAACATAGCATTTGATAACGCTTCAATAATTGTTCCGTCTTGTTCTATTGCTGATTGCTTTGCCATAAAAATTAAGCTACTGCTTTTCTATTTTTACCACTTTTCATCAAACCATCATAGTGTTTATTCAATAAATAAGAATTTATTTGCTGAATAGTATCTATTGCAACTCCAACCATGATTAGTAAAGAAGTACCACCATAAAAATAACCCCAAGCACCTTGTACTCCAAGTAAACTTACCGCAACAGCTGGGAACACAGCTACTAAAGCAAGAAATAACGAACCTGGAAAAGTAATTAAAGACATAATTTTATCTAGGTAATCTCCAGTTTCAACACCTGGTTTAACACCTGGAATGAAACCTCCACTTCTTTTTAAATCATCAGCCATCTTGTTAGTTGGTACTGTAATTGCGGTGTAAAAGTACGTAAAAATTACGATTAACAAAGCAAAAACAAAATTATATACTAAACCGAATGGATCGTTGAACATTCCTGCAATAGAAAGTGCAGTATCTGATTCTTTAGCTAAACCAGAAACAGCAGCAGGAATAAACATAATAGCTTGTGCAAAAATGATCGGCATAACACCTGATGCATTTAGTTTTAATGGGATAAACTGTCTGTTACCACCCATCATGTCTTCTTCAAAATCCCCAGAAACGGTACGTCTAGCATACTGTACTGGAATTTTTCTTACAGCCATTACTAATAAAATACACGCAATTATCACTAAGAACCAAAGTATTAATTCGATTACAATCATCATAATACCTCCATTTGCTTGAGAAGTTCTAGATGAAAACTCTTGAATAAATGCTTGTGGCATTCTTGCAATAATACCTACCATTATCAATAAAGAGATACCGTTACCAATACCTTTATCAGTAATTTTTTCTCCTAACCACATTGCAAAAATAGTTCCAGTTACTAAGATAAGAACTGAAGAGAAGATGAATGTAGGACCAGTTAACATAAATGCTTCACCTGGTAAAGTTCTGTACAAGTTGTAGATATAACCAGGACCTTGAACTAAAGTAATTAAGATTGTTAACCATCTTGTAATTTGGTTAATTTTCTTTCTACCACTTTCACCGTCTTTTTGTAATTTTTGTAAATATGGCACCGCAATTCCCATTAATTGAACTACGATAGAAGCTGATATATATGGCATAATACCCAATGCAAATACAGAAGCTTGCGAAAACGCACCTCCTGTAAACACATTGATTAACCATCCGATACCTTCATCAGTTTGGTTTGTAAGATTTGTCAATTTAGTAGCATCAATCCCCGGAAGGGTTACTTGTGCACCAAAACGGTACACTAATAATAATCCAAGAGTTAATAAAATACGATTTTTTAACTCTTCGATTTTCCAAACGTTGATGAATGAATCTATAAATTTCTTCATTTTACTAAAGGATTATAAAGTTACAGCTTCCCCACCAGCAGCCTCAATAGCCGCTTTTGCAGATGCAGTAAATTTGTGAGCACTTACTTTAAGTTTTGTTTTTAGCTCACCTCTTCCTAAAATCTTTACTAAGCTATTTTTTGTAGCTAGACGAGTATCTACAAATACAGTAAAATCTACTGTATCAGTTACTACACCGTTATCTACTAATAATTGTAACGAATCAAGATTTATACCTTGATATTCTACTCTATTGATGTTCTTGAAACCAAACTTAGGAACACGTCTTTGAAGTGGCATTTGACCTCCTTCAAAACCAATTTTCTTAGAGTATCCAGAACGAGACTTAGCTCCTTTGTGACCACGTGCAGCAGTACCACCTTTACCAGAACCTTCTCCTCTACCTACTCTTTTATTTTGGTTGTGAACTGAACCTTCAGCTGGTTGTAAGTTACTTAAATTCATAACTGTATAGTGTTATTTAGTTTCTTCAACAGAAACTAAGTGTTTAACTTTATTTACCATTCCAAGGATAGCAGGATTTGCATCATGCTCAACAACTTGTCCCATTTTACGAAGACCTAAAGCTTCCAAAGTTCTCTTTTGATCAAGAGGACAATTGATTTTACTTCTTACTTGTTTTACTTTTAATTTTGCCATGATTTCCTGTTAATTAACCTTTGAATACTTTTTCTAAAGATACTCCTCTTTGTTTAGCCACAGTAGCAGCACTTCTCATTTGTAATAAAGCATCAAAAGTTGCTTTTACCACATTGTGAGGGTTAGATGAACCTTGCGATTTAGATAATACATCGTGAACACCTACAGACTCCAATACCGCACGAACAGCACCACCAGCAATAACTCCAGTACCGTGAGAAGCAGGCATTAAGAATACTCTAGCACCACCAAATTTACCTTTTTGCTCATGAGGAACAGATTGACCTTGAAGAGGAATTCTAACTAAATTTTTCTTAGCATCTTCCACCGCTTTAGCGATTGCTTCAGAAACATCTTTAGATTTTCCTAATCCATGACCCACTACTCCGTTTTCATCACCAACTACTACGATAGCAGAGAAACCAAATGCTCTACCTCCTTTAGTAACTTTAGTAACACGATTTACACTCACCAAACGATCTTTTAATTCAAGACCTCCTGGTTTTACAATCTCTACGTTTTTATAATTATGATACATAATTTCTTAGAATTTAAGTCCAGCTTCTCTAGCTCCTTCAGCTAATGATTTCACACGTCCATGGTATAAATACCCACCTCTATCAAAAGAGATTGTTGAAATACCTGCTTTAAGTGCTTTTTCAGCAACTAATTTACCAACTGCTTTTGCAGTTTCAACAGCAGTTCCTTGAGCAACTTCTTTATCTCTCGATGAAGCAGCAACTAAAGTTGTACCGTTTACATCATCTATGATTTGCGCATAGATTTCTTTATTACTTCTGAATACAGAAAGTCTTGGTTGAGCAGCAGTTCCGCTTACAATCTTTCTGATTCTGAACTTAATTCTTTGTCTTCTTTCAGATTTCGTTAATGACATAGTCTTAATTTTTAAGCTGATTTACCTGCTTTTCTTCTTAGTTCTTCTCCTACAAACTTAACTCCTTTTCCTTTATATGGCTCAGGTTTGCGGAAACCTCTGATCTTCGCAGCTACTTGACCTAATAATTGTTTGTCGAATGATGATAATTTCACTATCGGATTTTTACCTTTTTCTGATACTGTTTCAACAGTAACTTCTTTTACAACTTCTAAAACGATGTTGTGAGAGAATCCTAAAGCTAAATCAAGTTTTTGACCTTGATTAGAAGCTCTATATCCAACCCCAACTAATTCTAATTCTTTTGTAAAACCTTCAGAAACACCAACAATCATATTGTTGATTAATGAACGATAAAGTCCGTGTTTCGCTCTCTCATCTTTGTGATCTGATGAACGCTCAACGATAACTTGGTTATCTTCGATTTTAACGGTTACATCAGAAAACTCTTGAGTAAGCTCGCCTAATTTTCCTTTTACTGTAACTACAGCATCTTTAACTTCTACAGTTACTCCAGCTGGAATTGCAATTGGATTTTTACCTATTCTTGACATTGTCTCGTCTTTTTATTAATATACGTAACAAACTACCTCTCCACCAACATTTAATTGCTTAGCTTGTTTTCCTGTCATCAATCCTTTTGATGTAGAAACAATAGCAATACCTAAACCATTTAAGATTCTTGGCAAGTCTGATGAACCAGCATATTTACGTAAACCTGGTTTACTAATTCTTTGGATATCTTTGATAACTGACTCTTTCGTGTCTTTATCATATTTAAGTGCAATTTTGATTGTACCTTGAACAGTAGAATCGTCAAATTTGTAACTTAAGATATATCCTTGATCGAATAAAATCTTTGTGATTTCTTTCTTCATATTAGAAGCAGGAATTTCAACCACTTTGTGGTTGGCTCTTACTGCATTTCTAACACGCGTTAGATAATCGGCAATTGGATCTGTATACATATGTATAGATTTGCGGTTATGGTTTTCAATCCGCCCTCAGCGGATTGAACCTTTAACCAATTAAACTTATTTTTTGGATTGCAAAAGTAATAACTTTTTTTGGAATTACCAAGATGCTTTTTTAACACCTGGAATTAATCCTTGATTTGCCATTTCACGGAATGTTACACGAGAAATACCAAACTGACGCATATACCCTCTTGGTCTACCTGTTAATTTACAACGATTGTGTACTCTAACTGGACAAGAATTTTTTGGTAATTTTTGTAAACCTTCGAAATCACCAGCTTCTTTTAAAGCTTTTCTTTTCTCAGCATACTTTTCTACTAATGCAATTCTTTTCACCTCACGGGCTTTCATTGATTCTTTAGCCATGTCTTAATTCTTTTTAAAAGGTAATCCTAATTCCGCTAATAATGCTTTTGCTTCTTTGTCTGTTTCAGCAGAAGTTACAAAAGTAATATCAAAACCAGCAATTTTATTTACTTTATCAATATCAATTTCTGGGAAAATGATTTGTTCTAACACTCCTAAATTGTAGTTTCCTCTACCATCAAATCCAGTTGATTTGATTCCGTTGAAGTCTCTTACACGTGGTAAAGATGAAGTAATCAATCTATCTAAGAATTCATACATTCTTTCTCCACGTAAAGTTACTTTAGCACCAATTGGCATACCTTTTCTTAATTTGAAAGACGCAACGTCTTTTTTAGAAATAGTAGCAACTGCTTTTTGCCCAGTAATTTTTGTTAATTCTTCAACAGCGTAATCTACTAATTTTTTATCAGATACAGCTGCACCAACTCCACGGCTTACAACAATTTTCTCAAGTTTAGGAACTTGCATTACATTTTTGTAACCGAACTCTTCTGTAAGAGCAGCAATAACTCTACTCTTATATTCTTCTTTTAGTCTAGGAATATATGCCATAACTATAGTACTTGATTAGATTTTTTTGAAAATCTCACTTTCTTGTCTCCTTCTTGTTTGAAACCAACTTTAGTCACTTCTTTTGACTTTGGATCAATCAAAGATAAGTTAGACACATGAATAGGAGCTTCTTTCTTAACGATTCCTCCTTGAGGGTTTTTAGCACTTGGTTTTGTATGTTTCGAAACCATGTTAACTCCTTCAACAACCGCTTTGTTTTTCTCACGAAGAACTCTAAGAACTTTACCTTCAGAACCTTTGTGGTCTCCAGCAATAACTCTTACGATATCTCCTGATTTAATTTTTAGCTTTATCATTTGTATAAGAATTAAAGCACTTCAGGTGCTAATGATACAATTTTCATGAATTGTTTTTCACGAAGTTCTCTGGCAACCGGACCAAAAACACGAGTTCCTCTCATTTCTCCTGCAGCGTTTAACAATACACATGCGTTATCGTCAAAACGGATATAAGATCCATCAGCTCTTCTCACTTCTTTTTTGGTACGTACAACTACTGCAGTTGATACCGCTCCTTTTTTAACGTTTCCGTTTGGAGTTGCATCTTTAATTGAAACTACAATTTTGTCACCAACAGAGGCATAACGACGTTTCGTTCCTCCTAAAACACGGATCGTAAGAACTTCTTTCGCTCCTGTGTTATCTGCTACTTTTAATCTTGACTCTTGTTGTACCATAATTACTTCGCTCTTTCAATGATTTCAACTAATCTCCAACATTTAGATTTACTTAATGGACGTGTCTCCATAATTCTTACAGTATCTCCAATGTTACAATCGTTTGTTTCGTCGTGTGCAACATATTTCTTAGTTTTCAACACGAACTTACCGTATAATGGGTGTTTCACTTTTGTAGTTTGTGACACAACAATAGATTTCTCCATTTTGTTTGAAGTCACCACACCAATTCTCTCTTTTCTTAAATTTCTTTTTTCCATCTTTCAGCTAGTGTACAATTATTGTAACTCTCTTTTAGTTAACTCTGTGTGTAATCTCGCAACTGATCTTCTTAAAGTTCTTAACTGAAGAGGATTTTGAATTGGAGATATTGCATGAGCATTTTTTAGGTCGGTATACGTTTTCTTTAACTGACTAAGTTGTTCTTGTAACTCAGCTGCAGATAGATTTTTAATTTCTGATTGTTTCATAATAAATTTTGATTATGCTTCGAAATCTCTAGCAACGATAAACTTAGTTTTAACAGGAAGTTTTTGAGCTGCTAAGCGTAAAGCTTCTTTAGCAACAGATAGAGGCACTCCTCCAACTTCAAACATAATTTTACCAGGTTTAACAACTGCAGCCCAATATTCAACTGCACCTTTACCTTTACCCATACGTACTTCTAATGGTTTCTTTGTAATAGGCTTATCTGGAAATATTTTGATCCATAATTGACCCTCTCTCTTCATGAAACGTGTTGCTGCGATACGAGCTGCTTCAATTTGACGAGAAGTAATAAATGAAGAATCTAAAGATTTAATACCAAACATTCCATTTGAAAGCTCGTGTCCTCTTTGAGAAACGCCTTTCATTCTACCTTTCTGTACCTTACGGTATTTTGTTCTTTTAGGCTGTAACATTTTTCTTTAGTTTAAATAATTACTTTCTTTTGCGTGCGTTTGGTTTACCATCTCTTTTAGGAGCAGAAGATCCTGAAGGTTTAGACTTTTGTTTGTCCATTCCTACTAACGGAGAAAGATCTCTTTTTCCATAAACCTCACCTTTCATTATCCATACTTTGATTCCCATTCTACCATAAGTAGTATGCGCTTCACCTAATGAATAATCAATATCAGCTCTGAAAGTTGACAATGGAATTCTACCTTCTTTGAAGTTTTCAGAACGTGCCATTTCAGCTCCATTCAAACGACCAGAAATTTGTACTTTGATACCTTCTGCGTTCATTCTCATTGCAGCCGCGATAGCCATTTTAATAGCTCTTCTGTAAGAGATTCTGCTTTCAATTTGACGAGCGATAGAAGTTGCCACTAAGTAAGCATCTAACTCAGGTCTTTTGATTTCAAAGATGTTGATTTGAACTTCTTTGTCAGTAATTTTCTTAAGTTCTTCTTTTAACTTGTCTACCTCTTGACCACCTTTTCCGATAATAATACCAGGTCTAGCAGTAGTGATAGTAACGGTTACAAGTTTTAAAGTTCTCTCGATAATTATTTTAGATACACTAGCTTTTGATAAACGTGCATGGATGTACTTACGGATTTTAGCATCTTCAGCGATTTTATCACCGTAATCATTTCCTCCATACCAGTTTGAGTCCCATCCTCTGATGATACCAAGTCTATTTCCTATTGGATTTGTCTTTTGTCCCATACTGTTTATTAATTGCTTTGTGTGTTATTATTTGTTCCTAACACGATTGTTACGTGATTAGAACGTTTTCTAATTCTGTGTGCACGACCTTGTGGAGCTGGACGAAGTCTTTTCAACATCATACCACCATCTACTGTAATCGTTTTTACAAATAAGCCTGCTTCTTCTAAATTAGCATCTTCGTTTTTCTGTACATAATTATTTATGGCAGATAATAACAATTTCTCTAATTTTCTTGAAGCTTCTTTTTGACTAAATCTTAAAATATTAAGAGCTAGTTCAACTTTCTGACCTCTTACTAAATCTGCAACTAAACGCATTTTTCTAGGTGAAGTTGGACAGTTATTTAATTTAGCAAATGCAACAGACTTGTTAGCCTCTTTTCTTGCATCCGCAACTTCTCTTTTACGAACTCCCATTGCTTCTTATTTTTTACCTTTATTTTTAGCCCCAGCATGACCTCTAAAAGATCTTGTTGGTGAAAACTCTCCTAATTTGTGTCCTACCATGTTCTCAGTTACATAAACTGGAACAAATTGACGACCATTGTGAACTGCGATAGTCTGCCCAACGAAATCAGGAGTAATCATTGATGCTCTAGACCAAGTCTTAACAACACCTTTATTACCACCTGCAATATTTTCTTGAACTTTCTTCTCTAATTTAAAGTGAACGAATGGTCCTTTTTTTAATGAACGTGCCATGTCTATCTAATTATTTCTTTCTACGTTCTACAATATACTTATTACTCGGGTTAACTTTAGAACGAGTTCTATAACCTTTAGCAGGTAAACCTTTTCTTGAACGTGGGTGACCTCCAGATGAACGTCCTTCACCACCTCCCATTGGGTGATCAACTGGGTTCATTGCTACTGGTCTTGTTCTTGGTCTTCTACCTAACCATCTTGATCTACCAGCTTTACCTGATACGATTAATTGGTGGTCTGAGTTAGAAACAGCTCCAATTGTAGCCATACAAGTTAACAAGATTAATCTTGTTTCTCCAGAAGGCATTTTAATTGTTGCATATTTTCCATCTCTTGCCATTAACTGAGCGAAAGTTCCTGCAGAACGAGCGATTACAGCTCCTTGACCTGGTCTTAATTCGATACACGAAATAACAGTTCCTAGAGGAATTTTACTTAAAGGCATTGCATTTCCAATTTCTGGAGACGCTTCTTCACCTGAAACTACAGTTTGTCCAACTTGTAATCCATTTTGCGCAATGATGTAAGTTTTAGCTCCATCTGCATAATACAATAATGAAATAAATGCTGAACGATTTGGATCATACTCGATTGTTTTAACTGTTGCTGGAATCCCAACTTTAGCTCTTTTAAAATCAATAATACGATACTTTTGTTTGTGACCACCGCCTGTATAACGCATGGTCATTTTTCCTTGACTATTTCTACCTCCAGAGTTTTTTTTCGGTGCGATCAAAGAACGCTCCGGCTTATCAGTTGTAATAGTGTCAAAGCTATTAACAACTCTAAATCGCTGACCCGGGGTAATAGGTTTTAATTTTCTAACTGACATTTTCTATTAGATATTAGTATAAAAATCTATTGTTTCTCCCTCTTGTACTTGAACAACTGCTTTTTTGTAAGCATTTGTTTTACCACTGATTAAACCACTTTTGGTATATTTAACGCTTCTATCAGCTCTGTAGTTCATTGTATTAACTGCTACTACATTCACTCCAAAAGCTGCCTCAACAGCATTTTTGATTTGAATTTTATTTGCATTTTTAGCAACTACAAAACCAAAACGGTTAAAAACTTCACCATCTTTAGTTATTTTTTCAGTTATAATAGGCTTAATTATGATGCTCATAATCTTATTATTTACTTAAATTAGCTTCAATTCCGTCTACTGCACCCTCTAAAAGAACTAAACTTTTTGCATTTAAAATTGCATAAGTACTTAATTCTGAAGTAGTTACAACGCTAGACGCTTTTAAATTGCGTGACGACAAATATACATTTTTATTTGTATCGCCCAACACAAATAAAGATTTTTTATTCTCTAACCCTAAAGCTTTCAATACGTTAATGAAATTTTTAGTGTTTGGTGTTTCAAATGTAAAATCTTCAACTACTACTAAATTTGACTCATTTACTTTTAAAGACAAAGCTGATTTACGAGCTAATCTTTTTAAGTTTTTGTTCAATTTGAATGAGTAGCTTCTTGGTCTTGGTCCAAAAACTGTACCTCCTCCTTTAAACAAAGGATTTTTAGCAGATCCTGCACGAGCAGTACCTGTACCTTTTTGTTTTTTGATTTTACGAGTACTTCCTGCAACCTCAGCTCTTTCTTTAGCTTTGTGAGTACCTTGTCTTTGATTAGCCAAATATTGTTTTACATCTAAGTAAACAGCATGTTTGTTTGGCTCAATTGCGAAAACTGAATCAGAAAGTTGAACTTTTCTACCAGTTTCTTTTCCGTTGATATCTAAAACTTTTACTTCCATTACTTCTGAACGATTACATAAGAGTTTTTGTGCCCAGGAATAGCTCCTTTAACAACAAGTAAGTTCTTTTCAGCAACTACTTTTAAAACTCTAAGGTTTTGTACTGTTACATTATCTCCTCCCATTCTACCTGCCATACGCATTCCTTTGAATACTCTTGACGGGTAAGATGAAGCTCCAACAGAACCCGGTGCTCTTAAACGGTTATGTTGACCGTGAGTTGACTGACCAACTCCGCCAAAACCATGACGTTTTACAACCCCTTGGAATCCTTTTCCTTTAGAAACTCCAACAACATCAACAAATTCACCTTCAGCGAATAAGTCAACAGCGATTACATCGCCTAACTTGTACTCCGTTTCAAAACCTTTGAATTCAACTACTTTCTTTTTCGCAACTGTTCCCGCTTTCTTAAAGTGACCTACCTCAGCTTTAATAGAGTGTTTTTCAGTTTTGTCATCGAAACCTAATTGGATAGCTTCATAGCCATCTACATCATTGGTTCTGACTTGGGTAACAACGCATGGACCACACTCGATTACAGTACAAGGAATATTTTTCCCGTTCTCATCAAAGATGCTAGTCATGCCAATTTTTCTTCCGATTAACCCAGACATATTAAACTAATTATTAATTAAACTCTTATTTATAATACAAATAGTATTTGCACACTACTCATTTTGAGGGTGCAAATATATAAATTATTTTTTAATTATCGCAAAAATAAATAGTTAAGTAAAATTTCCTTCAAAAAAGGCCATTTTACCTACTAAAAATTATAAGAAAAAAACCGTAATGTTTATCACATTGACGGTTTTTTATATTAAATCATTGCTTTTTTGCAATTGTGTTTATCACACTTTGATCTCTACTTCAACACCACTAGGTAATTCTAATTTCATTAAAGCGTCGATAGTTTTAGAAGAAGAACTGTAGATATCTAACAATCTCTTATAAGAACTTAATTCGAATTGCTCTCTTGATTTTTTATTTACGTGTGGAGAACGTAATACAGTAAAAATCTTTTTGTGAGTTGGTAATGGAATTGGACCAGTTACAACTGCACCTGTACTTTTTACAGTTTTTACAATCTTCTCAGCAGACTTGTCTACTAAATTATGATCGTAAGATTTTAATTTTATTCTGATTTTTTGACTCATCTCTTTAAAAATTAAGCGTTACCTTTTGCTTTTTTGATTACAGCTTCTGAAATGTTAGAAGGTGTTTCTTCATAGTGAGAAAACTCCATTGTAGATGTAGCTCTACCAGAAGATAATGTTCTTAATGTAGTAACATAACCAAACATTTCTGATAAAGGAACATTAGCTTTGATAGTTTTAGCACCATTTCTATCTCCCATATCATTTACTTGACCTCTACGACGGTTCAAGTCACCTACGATATCACCCATGTTTTCTTCAGGAGTAATAACTTCAATTTTCATGATTGGCTCAAGAATAACAGCTCCTGCAGCTTTAGCTACTTCTTTATATCCCATTTTCGCAGCTAATTCGAAAGAAAGAGCATCAGAATCCACAGGGTGGAATGAACCATCCAATAAAGTAACTTTTAAACTGTCTACAGCGTAACCAGCTAAAGGACCCTGCTTCATAGCTTCTCTAAATCCTTTTTCTACAGCAGGAATATATTCTTTTGGTACGTTACCACCTTTAACTTCATTAACAAACTGTAATCCCATAGGAGCTTTACCGTCCACTAAATCAGCAGGTTCTAAACGGAAAACGATATCACCAAATTTACCACGACCTCCAGATTGTTTTTTGTAAACCTCTCTATGTTGTGCAGCTTTTGTAAACGCTTCTTTGTATTCTACCTGAGGCTCACCTTGGTTAACTTCAACTTTGAACTCACGTTTCATACGATCGATCAAGATATCTAAGTGAAGCTCACCCATACCCGAAATAATCGTTTGACCAGAAGCCTCATCAGTCTTAACTGTAAATGTTGGATCTTCTTCAGCTAATTTTGCTAAAGCCATACCCATTTTATCAACGTCAGCTTTAGTTTTTGGCTCAATAGCAATACCAATTACCGGATCAGGGAATTTCATAGACTCAAGAATAATTGGGTGTTTTTCATCACACATTGTATCTCCAGTCTTGATATCTTTAAATCCTACAGCAGCCCCAATATCTCCAGCCTCAATGAATTCGATTGGATTTTGTTTGTTAGCATGCATTTGGTAGATACGAGAAATTCTTTCTTTGTTTCCAGAACGCGTATTCAAAATGTATGAACCTGCATCTAAACGACCTGAATAAGCACGGAAGAAAGCTAAACGACCTACATAAGGGTCAGTAGCAATTTTAAATGCTAAAGCAGCAAACGGCTCTTTTACATCAGGACGACGAACAACTTTTCTTTGATCTTCTTCTAATAAATCTTTATCATCAGGGTGAATACCTTCGATACCTTCTTTATCTAATGGAGATGGTAAATACTTACAAACTGCATCTAACATAAACTGAACCCCTTTGTTTTTGAATGAAGATCCACACAACATAGGAATGATAGCCATATCAATTGTAGCAGCACGTAAAGCATTGTTAATTTCTTCCTCAGTAATTGAGTTTTCATCTTCCATATACTTTTCTAATAGGTTCTCATCGTAAGTAGCAATCTCTTCAATTAAAATTGAACGATACTCTTTTACTTCAGCAACCATATCAGCTGGAATATCAATAATATCAAAAGTAGCACCTTGAGTTTCGTCATGCCATACAATAGCCTGATTTTTAACCAAATCAACTACTCCTTTGAAATCTTGTTCTTCACCAATTGGCAAAGTAATTGCAACTGCATTTGATTTCAACATATCTTTAACTTGCTGACAAACCGCCAAAAAATTTGAACCTTGACGGTCCATTTTGTTCACGAATCCCATACGAGGAACTCTATATTGATCAGCTAATCTCCAGTTAGTTTCAGATTGTGGCTCAACACCATCAACCGCACTAAATAAGAACACTAAACCATCTAATACACGTAACGAACGGTTTACCTCTACTGTAAAGTCAACGTGACCAGGAGTATCGATAATATTGAAGTGGTATGCCTTAGATTCAGGAATAGTTTTTCCTTGAACCGTTGGGAAGTTCCACTCACAAGTTGTAGCAGCAGAAGTAATTGTAATACCTCTTTCTGCCTCTTGCTCCATCCAGTCCATTGTAGAAGCACCATCGTGAACCTCTCCAATTTTGTGTGTTTTACCCGTATAAAATAAGATTCGCTCAGTTGTTGTTGTTTTACCAGCATCAATGTGAGCAGCAATTCCAATATTTCTTGTATATTTTAAATCTCTAGCCATTTGTATACGAATTAAAATCTAAAATGAGAGAATGCTTTATTAGCATCTGCCATTTTGTGAGTATCCATTCTTTTCTTAACAGCAGCACCTTCTTCTTTAGCCGCAGCTAAGATTTCAGAAGCTAATTTACCTGCCATTGATTTTTCATTTCTTCTTCTTGCATAAAGAATCATCCATTTGATAGCGTAAGAAATCTTTCTATCTGGACGAATTTGCATTGGAATTTGGAATGTAGCTCCACCCACTCTACGTGAACGAACTTCTACGTGAGGCATAACATTAGTTAATGCATCTTTCCAAATCTCTAAAGCAGTTTTTTCTGCATCTTGCTTTTTAGTTTCTACGATTTCTAATGCATCATAGAAAACTTTAAAAGCTGTTGATTTTTTACCATCCCACATTAAGTTGTTTACAAAACGTGTTACTAACTGATCGTTAAATTTCGGATCCGGTAAAAGTGGTCTTTTTTTGGCCGCTCTTTTTCTCATGTCTTTTCTTTAAAAGATTTTAAATTACTTTTTCTTTCCAGCTGCTGCAGGCGCTTGTCCTGGTTTTGGACGTTTTGCTCCATACTTAGATCTACGTTGTGTTCTTCCTGCAACACCCGCAGTGTCTAATGCTCCACGTACGATGTGGTAACGTACACCTGGTAAATCTTTTACTCTTCCACCTCTAACTAATACTATCGAGTGCTCTTGTAGATTATGACCTTCTCCAGGAATGTATGCATTCACCTCGTTACCGTTTGTTAAACGAACCCTAGCTACCTTTCTCATTGCTGAGTTTGGTTTTTTAGGAGTTGTTGTGTAAACACGAGTACACACACCTCTTCTTTGAGGACAAGAATCTAAAGCAGCCGATTTACTCTTCTTAGTTATTTGGGTTCTCCCTGTTCTTACTAATTGTTGAATTGTTGGCATAATTAAATACTAAAAATTTTTACTGTTTAAAATTCCCGCTTTTTACGGGGTTGCAAATGTAGGAATTATTTTTTACTTTCCAAATCATAATTTATTAATTTTCAATGCAATTCATTTTAACAGTAATTTGATTTACATTGCATTATGAAAATAGAACAATAACAGAGTACTCTAAATAAAATTTATTTTGCTTTTTTTCGTTTCTTTACAGCAATGAAATATGTTTTTCTTTTTATAATGTGTTTGCACTTCCAATTATCATTGGGACAAAACTACTATTTAAAGATAGAAGGAGCATCTGAAATCGAAAACAAAACCATTGATAGCTTACAATACGAAAACAAACACGCTTCAGTAGCATCTATTTTAGAAGAACAGAAGCGTTTTGAAACCAAGTTAACAAATCAAGGATTTTTCGATTGGAAATTATTGAAACAAAACAAGATTAACGATAGTAGTTTTGTCTTCAAATACAGCTTAGGCAAACCAATAAAAAACAACAGTATATTTATAGGTAAACTTTCTGCCGAAGAAAAATCGATTTTACAATTAGAAAACGACACCTTAGTAATTGCCACGAATGAAGTCGAAAATTTCATGAAAAGCAAAATTGCACTATTAGAAAAGAAAGGCTATTCGTTGGCAAATTTACAATTGGTCAATCAACGAAGAATTGGAAATGATATACTTTCCGATTTACAACTCAAATTAAACTCGAAAAGAAATATTACCGATTTAGTAATCGTTGGATACGACAAATTTCCATCTGGAATTAAAAAAGCAATTACCAAAAAAGCCAAAAAAGCAACTTTCAATCAAGACAATTTAAAACAGATTAACGATACTTTTGATAAGTTACAATTTGTTAATCAAATCAAATATCCTGAAATTTTATTCACCACAGATTCAACAAAGATTTTCGTTTACGTTGAAAAATCGAAACCAAATAAATTTGATGGTTTCATTGGGTTTTCAAACGACGACCAAAGCAAGTTGACCTTTAACGGCTATTTAGATTTGCAATTGCAAAACATTTTAAACACGGGTGAAAAATTTAATTTGTACTGGAAAAACGACGGCAACAAACAAACTTCGTTTAACATCGGAACCGAATTGCCGTATATATTTAAAAGTTCAATTGGAATTAAAGCGAATTTGAGAATTTTCAAACAAGATTCCACTTTTCAGAATACTGTGACCGATTTGAATTTGGGTTACTATTTTTCGTATAACACCAAAGCTTATATTGGTTATCAAAAAACTACTTCGGTTGATATTCAAAATACCAATTCATTTAGTTTGAATGATTTTACGAATACATTTTTGACTTCGAGTTTTGAACATCTTGAATTGAATACTGATAGTTTTGTTTTTCCTGAAAAAGCAAAAGTTTTTGTGAAATTAGGAACAGGAAATCGAACGATTGCATCTCAAAAAACAAGTCAGTTTTTTACACAATTAGACATGAATTACAATTTCAATCTAAATTCCAAAAACAGTATTTTTGTTCGAAATCAGACTTTTTATTTACAAAGTGATGATTATGTAATTAACGAATTGTTCCGATTTGGAGGTATTAATTCGATTAGAGGTTTTAACGAGAACAGCTTACAAGCGAATGCTTTCACTGGAATCATAGCAGAATATCGTTATTTATTAGCTTCTAATTTATACCTACATTCTATTACCGATTTCGGCTATTTTCAAGACAAAACTTCCAATACAGAAGACCGTTTATTAGGCTTAGGTTTTGGATTTGGATTATTTACCAAAAATGGTTTGTTCAATTTAGTTTATGCTAATGGAAGCACGAGCGAACAAGCGATAAAACTTTCGAATTCGATTGTGCATATTAGTTTTAAAACGAATTTTTAAGATGTAATTCGACCGCAGATTCGCAGATTGTCAAAAAACTTAAAAACAATAATTTAAAATCTACAAATCTGTGGTTAAAACATAATAATCGAAATTCAAACTAAAATCCTATCTTTGCCACATGGAAAAAGACAACCAAATATTCGGGATTAGAGCAATAATTGAAGCAATTAACGCTAAAAAAGAAATTGATAAAGTATTCGTTCAAAAAGATGCACAAGGCGACTTGATGCTAGATTTGATGAAAACGATGAAAAGAAATAACATCAACTTTTCCTACGTTCCTGTTGAAAAACTAAACCGATTAACACCAAATAATCACCAAGGTGCCGTGGCAACTATTGCTCCTATTTCTTTTGTTGCATTAGAAACTATGGTGGAAAGTGTTATTGAAAGTGGTAAAAAACCTTTATTCCTAATTTTAGATCAATTGTCAGACGCACGTAACTTTGGCGCTATCATTAGAACTGCTGAATGTACGGGTGTTGATGGAATCATTATCCAAAAACAAGGTTCGGCTCCCGTGAATGGCGATACGGTTAAAACTTCTGCTGGAGCAGTTTTCAATGTGCCAATTTGTAAAGTAGACCACATCAAAGATGCCATTTTCTATTTGCAAGGAAGCGGAATCAAAACCGTTGCCGCAACTGAAAAAACAGAAAACCATATTTACGACATTAACTTTAACGAAGGCGTTGCGATTATTATGGGTAGTGAAGACAGAGGTGTAAATCCTTCGGTATTGAAAATTGTTGATGAAAAAGCAAAATTACCCATGTTTGGAACTATCGAATCATTAAATGTTTCTGTGGCTTGTGGTGCTTTTTTGTATGAGGCTTTGAGACAGAGAATGTAGTTATTAAAAAATGATTTTATCTAATTAACAAATAGCAAAATGAAGATACCACTTTTACTTTTGTTTTCAATTCTAATAACATCATGTTCTTCCTTTTCAAATTTTTCCAAGAATACAAAAATCGGGAAAGACAAAGAAGACAGAACCATAGTTTATAATTCTGAACTTAACTTTCAATCTTTAACTTTTGGAGATTTTAAATTTGCTTTAAGCAAAAAGGAGTTTAATTTGTTAAATCAAAATTCAAGTCCAGAATTTAATAACATTCTCTTTTATGCACAGACAGATGACGTTTCATACGAATACTATATTCTCCTGAACCATAAAAAAGTTAAAAAGAATGATAAGTTTATCTATCATGACACCATAATTGGAAAATCAAAATTCATTCTTGCTATTTCGAAAGATGCTCCAATCTCTGATATTAATTTTATAAAAAATAAAATATCAGAAGTTACTGAATAACTCATTTCTTCCCACCCAAAAACTCATATACCACTCTAATTGAAGAAGTAAAATACTCTTTTACCACTTCTTCAGGTTTTGGTGGTGGATTGAAATTACCTTTTTCGTCGAAGTTTTTCATAAAAGGATCGAGTTCTGGGTTGAAAT
This sequence comes from Flavobacterium sp., assembly GCF_041911335.1. Taxonomy (GTDB): domain Bacteria; phylum Bacteroidota; class Bacteroidia; order Flavobacteriales; family Flavobacteriaceae; genus Flavobacterium. Next base: position 27,741 of record NZ_JAYRPD010000005.1, on the reverse strand, counting down.
CGGGTTTTTCCCATTCGTAGAAAATCGGTTTTGAAAATTGAGGTGTTTTTAGAACTAAAGCTAAGGCTAATCCCACAAGAAATCCTGCTAAATGGCCTTCCCACGAAATGCCTTCTTTTACATTGGGAAACATATACCAAACACTTCCACCGTATAAAATTACAATGGTGAAAGATAAAGCTACCAATCGGTAATATTTGGTAAAAATACCTTTGAAGAAGATAAAACTCACCAAAGCATAAATTAATCCGCTAGCACCAATATGATAACTCGGTCTTCCTAACAACCAAGTTCCTAATCCCGAAAAAAGAATTCCTAAAAACAAAACCACGAACGATTGCTCTTTGTAGAAATATCTCAATATTGGCAACAACACTAATAAAGCAAAAGAATTGTTTGCCAAATGTTCTGTATCTCCATGCAAAAATGGACTAAATAGAATTCCTTTTAATCCATACACTTCTCTTGGATAAATTCCAAAATGCGACAAATTATGTTGAAATTGTAATTCGTACCAAAAAACCAACCATAGTGTTAATACAAAAAATAACGGCAATAAAATGACCGCTTTTGTAAACTGAAAAGGATTATCGTGCTGTTTTTCCATATTTGAATGAATTCAAAGATAAAGCCAAAAATATTTCTATGCACATTTGTCATAAAATTGTAATTTTACAACATGAATCAACCATTAGCCGAACGCATTCGCCCGCAACAATTATCGGATTACATCAGCCAATTACATTTAGTTGGACCTGAGGGTTCTTTAACGCAACAAATTGCCAAAGGATTAATTCCAAGTTTGATTTTATGGGGACCACCAGGAACCGGAAAAACCACTTTGGCACAAATCATGGCACAAGAAAGCAAACGTCCGTTTTACCAGCTAAGTGCGATACATTCAGGTGTGAAAGACATTCGTGAGGTAATCGAAAAAGCGAAACAAAGCAGCGGTTTATTTACAGCAAAAAATCCGATTTTATTTATTGATGAGATTCATCGTTTTTCTAAATCCCAACAAGATTCATTGTTGGCGGCGGTGGAAAAAGGTTGGGTAACTTTGATTGGTGCAACGACTGAAAATCCGAGTTTTGAAGTCATTCCCGCTTTATTGTCAAGATGTCAGGTGTATGTTTTAAATGCGTTTACCAAAGACGATTTAGAAGCTTTATTACATCGTGCCATGAAAACCGATGTTCAGTTACAAAACAAAAATATCCAATTACAAGAAACTGAAGCTTTATTGCGACTTTCGGGTGGCGATGGTAGAAAATTGTTGAACATTTTTGAATTGGTCATCAATGCTACCGATACTTCGACAAGCTCAGCACCCATTGAGATCACAAATGAGAGAGTTATGCAATTGGTGCAAAAAAACACAGTGTTGTATGACAAAACTGGCGAGCAACATTACGATATAGTTTCTGCTTTTATCAAATCGATTCGTGGAAGTGACCCAAATGGTGCTGTGTATTGGTTAGCTAGAATGATTGAAGGTGGCGAAGATGTAAAATTCATCGCCCGAAGAATGTTGATTTTAGCTAGTGAAGATATTGGAAATGCAAATCCAACGGCTTTGATTATGGCGAATAATACGTTTCAAGTGGTGACAACTATTGGCTATCCCGAAAGCAGAATTATTTTGAGTCAATGTGCGATATATTTGGCAACTTCAGCCAAAAGCAATGCCAGTTATATGGCAATTGGAAAAGCACAACAAATGGTAAAACAAACTGGCGATTTACCCGTTCCTATTCATTTACGAAATGCACCAACCAAATTAATGAAAGAATTGGGTTACGGAGAAGAATACAAATATTCACACGACTTCCCAAATAACTTTGCAGAACAAGAATTTTTACCTACCGAAATTTCAGAGACTAAATTTTTTGAACCAGGAGAAAATGCTCGCGAAAAAGAATTGCGACAGTTTTTAAAGAATCGTTGGAAAGATAAATATGGATATTAATTAGGAAATGGAAGTTGGAAGTTTTTTAAAACCTAACCTCTACTTTTTCCGAATAGACTTTTCCATCAAAATCATATTCAAAAAACCATCCATTATTTTTCTTTAAAAGAACTCCTTTGTAAATTTCTTTACCTGCAAGAAAAACAGTATCTAATGAAGTAGAATATAAATAAAAAACAGTATGTCCTGAATAATCAACTAAATCATACCCTGTATCAGTAGCAACTGCTTTAAGTTCACTTGTGTTGATTATACCATTAGATTTTTTTGACGGAACAGACTCAACTACTTCTTTTGTTTTTTCAGTTGATTTAATAGTAGCATTTTTAATTTTTAGACTTCCTTTTACTGAATTTAAAGCGCCACGAAAGGCCTCAATATAAGCTTTCTGATAGTCTTTTTCTCTACTTGTTCCTTGGTCACTTATGAGAACAACTTTATTATAACAATCTTTGAATTCAAAATTAACTTTAGTTGTAAATATTCCATTATTTTCAGTAACATCTACAAAAAGAGCTAAACATCTATTTTTGGCCAAATCTTCTGGAAATTCATCAGTATCAAAATACACCTCAAATCCTTCTTTTTCAAAGAAAGATTTTGTCAAATCGTTCAAATTATATTTGTTTTCTTCTTTAAAGAAACTAAACTTTTTTGGCACAATGATGTATTTATAATTCTCTTGTGCAAATGAAAATGTAAAACCAAACAACAATAACAACAAGACTAATTTCTTCATAACTATAATATATTTTTTAATTCTAATAAATGTTTTACCTGAAAAACAGGACTTTCTACTTCAATATTTTGTTCATTGAAAAACACCGCTTCTATACCCGCTTCTTGCGCACCAATGATATCAGCTTCGTAACTATCGCCAATCATTAAGCTTTCTTCTTTTGAAGCGTTTGCCAAAGATAAGGCAAAATCAAATATGTTTTTATGCGGTTTTTTAACTCCTGCTAATTCAGAATTCGTTATCGTTTCAAAATAATGGTCAATATTTGAATTTTTCATTTTTTTGGTTTGAACCGACGCAAAACCATTGGTAATAATATGCAATTGATATTTTGGTTTTAGATAATCCAATAATTCAATAGCGCCTTCAAAAAGATGATTGTATTCGGGTAAATATTTGATGTATTGTTCAGATAAATGATGAATCATTTCGTCTGAAACTTCAAATTTTAAAGCATCAAAAACATCTTTTAAACGATAATAACGTAAATCGTCATGAGTAATTTGATTTACTTGATACAATTTCCAGTAATGTTGGTTTCTCGGAATGTAAATATTCAAAAAATCGGATAATTCAATATTAAAACCTTGCTGTTTGAAAATAGTGTCAAAAGCAAATCCAGAATTTTTATCAAAATCCCAAAGCGTATGATCTAAATCGAAAAAGAGATGTTTTTTATGTTGGAATGATTTCATTTTATTTTTAAACACGAATTTCACGAATTGTCACCAATTATGATTTCGGTATTTTTCTAATTTACTACTGATTTTTTAACCTTAGATTGTTTTAGCCCTTGTGGGTGCGACACCTTGCATAGTGGACAGCGGCCCTTCGACAAAGCTCAGAATGATGAATCATTAAAAAAAGCCCAAACGACTGGGCTTCTAATTATTTACTTTGCGCTACAATTTCGGCGTCTTCGATATGGTAAATCCAATCTTCCACATCGGTTTCGTTGTATCTAAAAGTTCCTTTTAAAGTTACATACGTATCGGTTTTTAACTTTGGAAAAGCGCCACCTTTAAATTTGATACCCGCAATAGTTTCTGGTCCTGATTTTCCGCAGAAGAAACAAGCGGCAAAAACGTTTTTACTTAGCGCGTAATTTTTGTTATCAATTGGCACAATAAATCCGCTAATGAAAACGGTTTTCTTTTGCATCATTTTTAATTTCATGTTTACTTGTGGGAATTCTACTTCGCCGTAAGTAGCATGTTTTTTTCTTGTGTATTTGATGTCACCTAACATTTTCCATGTCAAGGTATCGTTTGCAACTGAAGTTTCAACAACTGATTTTGTAGTTGTAGTTTTAGAATCGCTGAAGCTCATTAAGGAAATGAACACTACGAAAGCTAAACTTAATTTAATATAATTACGCATTGGCTAATGTTTTTGAAATGTTTAAATTATAAGCTTTGACCGCCGGAATAACCGCCGCCAAAAAGCCCACAAATATAGTTAGTAAAAATAAGGTTCCTTCTTTTTCCCATAAAAATTCGTATGGATTGAAACTCATTTTGAAATCTTCTTCGGCTGAGTTAGATAACATACTTAATCCTACTCTTCCCAAAATCGTACCAAAAATAAATCCAACAACACATAAAAGCAAACTTTCAATCATTACGACTTTTAAAAGTTGTAATCTTTTGGCACCGTTGACACGCATTAAGGCAAATTCGTTTTCGCGTTCTTTTAAAGTATTGTAAAGCGCGATGAAAATCGAAATTCCTGAAATCAACATAATTCCGTAAGCCAAATATTGCAATGCTGAAATTCCAATTCCGAATAAAGAAAACAAACGATTTACTTCTATAGCTGGTGAAGCAACTTGCATTTTGGTATTTTGTGCGATGATTCTTGGCCAAGTTACAATTCCCATTTTGTTGCGGAATTTTAGTAAAACGGCTGTGATTTCCATTCCGGGTTCATCTAAAGTCATATCAACTTCTTCGTGATGCTCTTCACCTTCAACATGAACGTGACCTTCTTCGCCGTGAGCGGGATTTACTTCTTCACCATGACTTCCATGCATTTGCCAAACACTTGGAATCGTACATAAAATCAAATTATCAACTACTTTTCCTGTTGGTTTTGCAATTCCGACAACTTTGTAGGCATAATGGTCATGAACTTCTCCTTCAGCTGCATCGCCATGCGAACCGAAAAACTCGTCACCAATTTTTAAACTTAATTTTTGAGCGATATCACTTCCGATTACAACTTCGAAAATCTTCTCAAAAAGTTTTCCTTCGGAAATTGTTGCTCCATATTTTTCTAAATAATCAGGAGTTGTTCCTAATATTTTATAACCTCGGTAATTATCTCCAAATGCTAATGGAATCGCTTTTTGAACAAACGGATGTTGCATCCAAACTTTTGCCGAATCGTAGCTAATATTTCCCGTTGGAGAATCTACTTGGTACACCGAAGATAAAATCAATTGTAATGGACTTCCTTGTGCGCCCATTACTAAATCAACTCCATCAATATTGCTTGAAAATTTTTCTTCAAACTGTTTTTCGACCAAAACTAAAGTCGTAATAATCGCGACACTTGAGGTTAGCAAAATAACACTCAAGATGGTATTTAATGGTTTGAACCATATATTTTTCCATGCTAATTTTGCTATCATATCAAGGTAATTTTATTGATAAATCTTTCTTTAATTCGGTTGTCGTGCGTAACGATTAATAAAGCCGCTTTATACTCTTTTGATAAAGAAGTTAGTAATTCGATTACTTTCTCCGCATTTTTATCATCTAAACTTGATGTAGGTTCGTCAGCTAACAACACTTTTGGTTCATTTATCAACGCTCGGGCAATTGAAACACGTTGCTGTTGACCAATACTTAATTGCGATGGTAATTTAGACGCTTGGTTTTCGATTCCCAATTGTTCTAATAATTTCTTTGCACGTTTGGTATGTTTTTTACCCGTTGCTAACCAACTTGCCATTTCCAAATTTTCCAAAACGGTCAAAGCACCAATAAAATGCGATTTTTGAAAAACCACTCCAATGTGTTTTCCACGAAATTTATCGGTTGCTTTTTCAGATAGGGAAACAATATCGGTTTTATCGATTTCGATTGTTCCTGATTTTGGTTTTAGTAAACCTGCTAAAATATGTAAATAGGTAGTTTTTCCTTTTCCAGAATCACCTGTAATCAACAAAGTGCTTCCTGCTTCACAATACAAATCGGGCATGTGAAAGAGTTGGTCTTTTGAGTAGGAAAAAGTGATGTTTTTGGTGCTAATCATAGTTCAACGAACATTAATTTTAGTGTTGCAAGATAAGAAATTGGATAGAAAAATTTCTTAAATAATTTCTAATAAAAAACCTTGTGATTTACTTTCATCACAAGGCATTTATATTTTAATCTTAAATATTATTCTTCATCATGCGTACACAATCCTACAATCGTATGAAAAGTGTCGTGTAAACCATTTAATGCTTTAGTGATTTTCTCGTCAGAAGCTTTTGATTTTACTAATTTATCTAATGCTTTACTGTCTTTAGCTAATTTATTAACGGCAGCCACAATTTCTTTCTTATTGAATTGAGCTGGAATTTTTGCCATTTTTAAAGCATTTGCTTTTTCAGCCATTTCAGCACTTCTTTCTTTGATAGGTTGTAAATTTCCTTCCTCACTTGGATGGAAAGTTTGCGACATTACTTTGTGAAAGGTTTTGATTTCTGGCCAAGAAGCAAATGTATCTGGTTTTGGCATCACTGCTTTGTATCTTTTGCTTACTTCTGTCCAGTTAACTACATTCCATAAAGCAGATAAATAATCGCCTCTTTTGTTTTGATATTTTAAGTAATACGCATGTTCCCAAACGTCGATTCCAAAGATTGGTGTTCCTATTACTTCAGCAATATCCATTAATGGATTGTCTTGATTTGAAGTTGAAGTTACTACTAATTTTCCTTCTTTCGTCACAACTAACCAAGCCCAACCTGAACCAAAACGACTTGCTCCAGCAGCATTTAATTTTTCTTTCAATCCGTCTAAACTCCCGAAAGTTTCTATTACTGCTTTTTCTAATTCAGCAGACATTTTAGTGTTTTTCTCAGGTGTTAAAACCGACCAAAACAACTCGTGATTGTAATGTCCGCCACCATTATTACGAACTGCTGCTGGCATAGTAGAAATCTTTGCAAAAATTTCATTTAAGCTTAATTTTTCATCTGCAGTTCCAGCTAAAGCAGTATTTAGATTTTTAACATAAGCTGCGTGATGTTTGCTGTAATGAATTTCCATAGTTTGTGCGTCTACAAAAGGCTCCAAAGCATTATAAGCGTAAGGTAATGCTTTTTGTGTAAACTGCGCCGAAGCAGTAAGAGTTACTAAAAGTGTTGCAACTAAAAGTTTTATGTTCTTCATGATATTTTATTTTTTGATAAAAATACGGCTTATTGATTAGATAAAAAATTAAGAATTCTTAAAATTTCTATAATTCTTGGTTTATACGCAAAGAACGCAAAAGTTTTTCGCAAAGTTCGCAATGGAAAAATCAATAAAAACTATGCGAATATATGTTTAGTTTATTTTTGAAACACATAGATTCTGTGTTGATTTACAACAAAAATCTATGTGTTTAAAAAAAATCAAAAAATTCCTTCATCCTGAAAACTCAAATAACCATTTTCGGTGATAATGAGATGATCTAAAACCTGAATTTCTAAGGTTTGACCAGCTTCTTTGATTCGTTTTGTGATTTTTAAATCGGCTTCACTGGCGATTAATTTTCCTGAGGGATGATTATGAGAAAGAATTAATCCCGTTGCATTTTGTTCAAATGCCATTTTGAAGATTATTCGAATATCTACAACAGTTCCAGTGATTCCTCCTTTTGAAAGCTGAGCTTTGTAAATGACTTTATTGGAATTATTAAGATATAGAACCCAAAATTCTTCGTGAGGCAATTCGCCAATAATGGGTTGCATGATATCGAAAACTGCTTTACTAGAAGTGATTTTTTTGAGTTCGATGGCATCTTCTGCTCTGCGTCTTCTTCCTAATTCTAATGCAGCGGCTATGGAGATGGCTTTGGCTTCACCAATTCCTTTAAATTGCATAAGTTGGGAAACCGACATTTTTCCTAACGTATTCAAATTGTTTTCTGAGGAAGCTAAAATGCGTTGGCACAACTGCACCGCGCTCTCATTTCGAGAACCGGAACCAATTAAAATAGCAAGTAATTCGGAGTCAGATAAGGTGGATTTACCTTTTAGAAGAAATTTTTCACGTGGGCGATCGTCTTCGGCCCATTGATTGATTGGCGTGTACATAAGAATTTATTTTGGCGTTTAAAAAGTTAAAGGTAAAAAAATATTTCATTTGAAGATTTGAAAAATAAATAAATTTTCAAATCTTCAAATTCTCAAATTAATTTATCAACCCTTTCACCTCATCAAAATTCAATCCGCCGTAATTTCCTGAGCTCATTAATAGTAAAGCAGAATTTTCTAAATTTTGACTGAATAAAAAGTCTTTGAACTCAGTTGGATTGGTGTAAATAATTAAATCTTTTCTTTGGAACGATTGTGCAATTTGGTCATAAGTAACTTCCTCCAAACGTTTGATTTTTACTGCATCGGGTGAGTAGAAAACTACTGCAACATCTGCAGCGTCTAAAGCACCTTGGTATTCTTTTAAGAACTCGGCATTTAAACTACTGTAGGTGTGCAATTCTAAACAAGCGACTACTTTTCTATCTGGATATTGAGCTTTTACTGCTTTTGTGGTAGCTGAAACTTTACTTGGCGAATGCGCAAAATCTTTATACGCGACTTTATTCGAACTTTCAGCAATTTTTTCTAATCGTTTGGATGCGCCTTTAAAACTAGCGATGGCTTCGTAAAATTCGGCTTCGTCTACACCCATGCATTGACAAATCCATTTCGCTCCAGCTAAATTACTTAAATTGTGGGCACCGAAAACTTCAATTGGCATTGGACCTTCTGGTGTATCTAATAAAGTGGTACCGTTTTCTACTGTGTAACTTGGTGTTTGGTAGGCAATTTTTCGGATTGGATTTTCGGTTCCTTCAGCTACTTCTTTTACTGCTTCGTCTTCTTCGTTATAGACTAAAATTCCGCCACGCGTGATTTGGTTCACGAAAATTCTGAATTGTTCTACATAATTATCAAACGTTGGAAACACATTGATATGATCCCAAGCAATTCCAGATAACAACGCAATATTCGGTTGGTACAAATGGAATTTTGGTCGTAAATCGATTGGAGAAGTCAAATATTCATCACCTTCTAAAACTATAAAATCGTTATCTTCGGTTAAATGCACCATCGTATCGAAACCTTCCAACTGGGCTCCCACCATATAATCCACCTCAATATTGTGATAATGCATCACGTGTAAAATCATCGAAGTAATCGTCGTTTTTCCGTGCGAACCACCAATAACTACTCGGGTTTTGTTTTTCGATTGCTCGTATAAAAATTCAGGATACGAATATATTTTCAACCCTAATTCTTGTGCTTTCAATAATTCAGGATTATCGGCTTTAGCGTGCATTCCTAAAATAATTGCTTCGATATCTGATGTAATTTTATCAGGAAACCAACCTTCTTCTGCTGGCAATAATCCTTTTTTCTCCAAACGAGATTTTGAAGGTTCGAAAATAGCGTCATCGCTACCCGATACATGATATCCTTTGTTGTGTAAGGCTAATGCTAAATTGTGCATCGCTGCTCCTCCGATGGCTATGAAATGTGTTCTCATTTTTATAGTTTATGAGTTGAAAAGTTTATGAGTTTATGAGTTTGGACACATTGTCTTTTAAACTATTAAACCCAAACCTTTTAACCTATTTTTCAAATTGTTCTTTTAACTTATTTGCTTTCGCTTTATCTTTTAGCTTATTCAAATATAAGTCATATAATTTTTCGAAAGTGGTTTTTGAATTGCCAATTTCGTGTGCTTTTTTATAATTTATTTCTGCTTTTGAATAACGACTAAAATACACATCGATGTAACCTTTTGCCAAATAACCATCGACTTTTGAAAGTGCCATTAATTCATCAGCATATTTTTGAGCTTTTTTTTCGCTTCCACCAATAATTCCTGGTAATTCGATGTATAACATTACCAATGCCCAACGCGTTTCGATATGTTTAGAGTCTAATTTCGCAGCGGTTAAAAATGATTCTTCTACTTCATCAATCATTCCTAAAGCTTTGAATTTATTAGAATTTTTAGCTTTCATTCCCAATGCGCCACCATATTTGTACCAATAATTAGCGTTTTTAGGATAACTATTTTTTAGTTTCTTATAGTTGGTAATCGCCGCATCCCAATCTTTTTGATGTCCAGCAATATCGCCAAGATATTCAATGGTTTTGACGTGATAGGGTTGCGATTTCAAATATTCGGAAAATAGTTTTTCAGCTTCGTTATATTTTTTTTTTGCATACAATTTCTCGGCCTTTTCAAACGTTGATTGTGAAAAGGCAGAAAACGAAAGCAATAAAAAAAAGATTTGGATAATTTTCATTTTTCAAAAATAGTGAAATGATTTTAGTTAATTTTACTTACAAATAATTTAATTTTTAATTCGTCCCAACCTTTTTAAACTTTTACCACTCATTAATAAGAAACAGACAATCATGCAAAAAATTTTATTCTTATTGCTATTCGTTAGCACTCTTAATTCATTTGCACAATATGATGACAAATGGAAAGAAGTTTACAAATATGAATTGGACGGAAAAATCAAATCCGCACAAGAAGAAGTAGAAGAAATTTACAAAAAAGCAAAACGTAAAAAAGAGGAGGTTCAAATTATAAAATGTTTTTTCTATTTATCAAAATTTGAACAAGTTTTTGATGAAAAAGCTCAAACTACGATTATTCATAATATTCAAAAAGAAATCAATGAAGCAAACCCTGTTTCAAAAGCACTTCTGCACTACATATACATTAATATTATAGAAGAATATTATAATAGAAATCGTTATACAATAAAAAAAAGAACTAACTTAGAAAATCAAAAAAACACTGATTTTTTAACTTGGACAGAAGATGATTTTAAAGCTCAAATAGAGAAAAATTACAACCAACTGTTACTTAACGAAAATGATTTAAGATCAGTAAATCTTGATAAATTCAAAGATATTTTTGATATTTCACCAAGTGTAGACGATAAAAATTATTCAATCTATGAATTCCTTTCTCAGAAAAGTTGTAACTATTACAAATCAAGAATTGTTTCATGGAGACTAAAAAAATCAACTGATTTTGAAAATGATATCAAAATATTTTATACTAATCCTAATTCCTTTGTAAATTTTGATTCTAAAAAACTAGAAGATGAAAATCTAAGAAAGTTAATTTCGATTTTTCAGAAAAATGAAAAATATTATTTAGATAAGAAAAATTTCGACAAAGTTGATTTTGCTTATTATGAAAGGTTAAAATTCATCAAGGAAACGTTTTGGAATGAGGAAATATATTTGGAAAAAATTTCTTCATTAGAGAAAACGACTCAAGGTTTATTTTTAAAACAATTTTTAAGAGTTGACAGAGCTCAATATTATCAATCTAAAACATACAAAAACGGAAAAATCAATTCCTACAAAAATACTTTATCTTTAATTGACACAATACTGAATGCAAAAATCAACGTTAATGCACTAGCTGAAGCTGAAAAAATAAAAATAGAAATTACGAATAAAAGTTTGAACATTAAATTACCAAAAATAATTTACCCATTACAAAACAATAGAGCCTTTGTAAACTTCAAAAATGTAGACACAATTTCCATTTCTTACTTTAGGCTAAATGAAAAAATTAGTGCTCTTTTAGATAATAACTATGATTATACCCGAAATAAAAACATCAACACAGACTCTATTGTTAAATTAATAATAGCTAAAAACACGCCATTAAAAGAGCAAACAATTGTTTTACCTAACAAAAAAGATTATTTTGAGTATAATACAGAAGTTTTACTAGAAAAATTAGATACTGGAAAGTATTTAATTTATGTAGAAACCAATAACAATCTGAATACAAAAGCTTTCGCTTACAATAAAATTTCAGTTACTAACCTTTATTTAATAGAAGATAAGGAAGATGTATTTTATTTGTATGATAGAAAAACTGGAAGACCTTTAGAAAATGTAATTATTAGAAATGAAGATGAAGCAATAAAAACAAATAAAAACGGGAATGCATATTTTAAACACAGAGATAGAATTAAAGAAAAAACATACAAAAATGAAATTTTAGTAACCTTTAAAGATGATTCGCTTACAACAAAATACAATCGTGGCTTTTCATATAAAAACGAACAGAATAATCAATATGAAGACGATTTTATCAACTGGGAAGCTAAAGCTTTAGTATTTTTTGATCGTGCAATTTACAGACCTGGGCAAAAGTTATATTACAAAGGCGTGATTATTCAAAAGAAAGACAACAACAAAAGTGTTGTTCCATTTTTAACTGCACATGTAAGTATTTACGATGTTAATCAGACAACCTTGAAAGAATTTGACGTTCAAACTAATGAATTTGGAAGTTTTTCGGGTGAATTTGAAATTCCTAAAAATGTTCTAACAGGCGAATTTACTATAGAAATTGATGAACCAAACAACTACGAACAAGATTCAAAATACTATAACAAAAAAGATGATGAACATCAATTTTGGGACAATGTTGATTTTGAAAGTCACACCGAATTTAATTTTAAAGTTGAGGAATACAAGCGCCCAACATTTGAGATAGTTTTTGATGAAATTACAGAAAATTACACTATTGGCGATTCTATAAATATTAAAGGAAATGCAAAAGCATTAGCTGGAAATAATCTTACCAATGCCAAAATTGAATATTCCATTTCAAAAAGTGTCCATAGTAAAACTAATAGTATTCCGTTTGATGAAGATTATATTATTTCAGAAACTACAACTGATGAAAATGGAAATTTTTCAATACAATTCATGGCTAATGAACCTACTGTTCCAAACAATGAAATTGAAACAATAAATTTTACAATTGATTTTAAAGTTACTGATATTCAAGGAGAAACAAGAACTGCCTCACAAACTATTTCAGTAGGAAGAGAAATGTTAAATATTAATTTAAGCATCAAACCTGAATTAATTTCTGAAGAAAATAACATCTTGTATATTTCCACAAAAACGCTAAACAATTATCCCATTGAAGCAAAGGGTGTTGTAAAAATTTATGAAATAAAAAGTAACGCATTTTTAAAAAGAAGGCTTTTCTCAATTCCTGAAATACAAACAATTAAACGAGAAGAATTTAAAAAATTATTTCCTCATGAGCCTTACGATAACACCGATGAAAAAACAGAAGAAATTCTCATAAAAACTATTCCTTTTGACACAAAAACTAGCAAAGAAATTGCTTTAGAATTTTTAAAAAATTACAGAAATTCTAAATTCAAAATAGTTGCAGAAGCTTATGATTTGAAAAACAATCTAATAACAAGACAAAGAGAAATTAATGTAAAATCTAAAGAATATCCTTATTCTGAAGATGAACTTTTTACATTCAAAGACATAACAACACCTAACACTAAGTTTTATACTATTGAAATTCAATCGATTATTCCTGATTTATATATAACTTCTCGTTTTTATGCAAACGAAGATCTAATACAGGAAGTGAAGACAATTCAATTAAAAAATGGAAAAGCTGTATTTAATTTTAACAAGGAAGTAAAATATTTGAACCATTTAACATTTCATTTCTCAACCATATGGGAAAATGAAGGTTATACAAAAACACACCAAATAAAAAGAGAAGAATCAGATGAAAAGTTCTTAATTGAAATTGAAAGTTTACGCAATAAAATTGAACCTGGAAGTACAGAAAATTGGTCCTTTAAAATTACAGATCCAAAACAACAAGCCGAAATTTTAGCCAGTATGTATGATAGTTCTTTAGACCAATTTGCAAAAGATCGTTGGAACAGCTTTCATTTCCAAGAAAATTATTCCTACCCAAGAATACCTTATATTATAAATTATGATACTACCATTAATCTTTATGTAAACAATTTTAGAACTCCAAGAAATTATTTTGCTTCTTTTAAAAGAGAACCTGAACTATATTGGTTTGGTTTTGATTTTAATGACCCAAAAAACAACTATACTTATAAAAAGTATCAGAGAAGAATTAACAAAACTATTGAAATTCCTAAAAATTCTAAATTAATTTTTGGAGTTGTACATGATGAATTGGGACCAATTGCAGGAGCAAATGTATACATCAAAGGAACCAACAGGGGTACTACAACCGATTTTGATGGCGAATTTTCTATTGAAGCTGCTAAAGGAGAGGTGTTAGTTATCTCTTATACAGGTAAAAAAACAATAACAATATCTGTAGACCAAAACAAAAACCTAGAAATGGAAATAAATTTACCAGATGATTTGATTAATGGTAAAGAAGTTGTTGTTACAGCTTTAGGCATCAAAAAGCAAGAAAAAGTTGTAACATATGCAGCTCAAAGTACAAATTCAAACATATTTTTAGAGCATGAAGAATCTGACTTAGTTAATGCTCTTTCAGGTAAAATAACTGGTGTTCAAGTTACTAATTCTTCTGGAGGCGTTGGATCAAGTACTCGAATTGTATTAAGAGGAACTTCGACAATCACAGAAGAAAATCAAACTTTATATGTAATAGATGGAATTGTTTATGATAGTTCAAACTATGACAACACAAATTCTAATGCAATTTCTTTTAATCCAGATAATATTGAGTCTATTTCGGTTTTAAAAGATTCTATAGCATCTGCTTTGTACGGAATTAGAGGCAAAAACGGAGTAATCATAATTACCACTAAAAATGCTTTAAAGGAATTAACTCAAGCTAAAACAAGAAGTAATTTTAATGAAACGGCTTTCTTTTATCCTCATATTAAAACGGATAATAATGGTAAATTTTCTTTCCTATTTACTACACCCGAATCCTTAACTAAATGGAAATTACGTCTATTTGGTCACAATAAAAATTTAGAATCGGGTTATTTTGAATCGAGTATTATTTCACAAAAAGATGTTATGATTCAAACGAATATGCCTCGTTTTGTTCGTGAAAAAGACGAAATTACCTTAACAGCAAAAGTGGTAAATCTAACTAATGAAATCAAATCAGGAAATGCTATGTTATTGCTTTTTGATGCAACCACTATGCAACCGATTGATGCAATTGCAAAAAATAATTCTAATTTAAAAGCATTTAATTGCAAATCAAAAGAAAGTGTTCCTGTAAGTTGGACAATTTCAATCCCTGAAGGAGTTCAAGGATTACAATATAAAATTGTAGCCAAATCAGGAAATTTTTCTGATGGTGAAGAAAATATTTTACCCGTTATGAGTAATAAAGTCTTACTAACCGAAAGCATTCCGATTTGGGTAAAAGGAAATTCTAAAAAAGAATATGTATTTGATAACCTTACTAACAATGAATCTAAAACTTTAAAAAACCATTTATTTACATTAGAATATACTTCAAACCCAACATGGCTTGCTCTTCAATCATTACCTTATTTGATGGAATATCAACACGAATGTGCAGAGCAAACTTTTTCAAGGTATTATGGAAACTTTATCGCTACCGAAATTATTTCAAGTAATCCAAAAATTGCTTCTTTGTTTGAATCTTGGAAAAATAACCCAAAAGCAGTTTCAAAATTTACACAAAACGAAGAATTAAAGTCTATTGTTTTAAATGAAACACCATGGTTATTAGATGCCGAAAATGAAGAACTAAAAAACAAACGTTTGGCGCTGTTAATGGATTTAAATACCATGAAAGAATCTCAAAAATCTACCATCAAAAAAATAGAAGAAAAACAATTAGCCTCTGGTGGGTTTGCATGGTTTGATGGTGGAGAAGAAAATATTTTTATTACCCAACATATTTTTTCAGGCTTTGGGCATTTAAGCAAATTATTCCCAGAAAAAAAATCGGAATTTAAAAATATAACTTCAAAAGCAATACCTTATTTGGATAGTAAATATATTACTCAAAGTACGCTTAAAAATGACCGAATAAATTATTACGCTTATTCCAACTTACATTATTTATATGCCCGAAGTTTTTATTTAGAAGAATATCCTATTTCAAAAAAAATAGATTCCATTGTAAACATTCAAAAAGTGGAGTTTAAAGCTAATTGGTTAAATTATTCTTTATACCAAAAAGGATTATTAGCTTTAACGATGAATCGATTTGGTGATAAAAAATTCGCAGAGAAAATCATCACAAATTTAAAAGAAACAGTAGCTCGAGATGATGATTTTGGTATGTATTGGATTGAAAATAAAAATGGATATTATTGGTACCAATCGGCTATAGAAACACAAGCATTATTAATTGAAGCCTTTTCCGAAATTGAAAAAGACAAAAAGTTTGTAGATGAAATGAAGGTTTGGCTGTTAAAACAAAAACAATTAAAACATTGGCCTACAACAAAAGCCACAACAGAAGCCATTTATGCGCTTTTATTACAAGGAACCGACTGGACAAGTATAAAAGATAATACCAAATTTAAAATCGGAAACGAAAAAGTATTGTCTAAAAAAATATCAGAAAAAAATAAAGATGCAAGTACTGGATATATAAAAATGAATTGGAATTCTGATGAAATTTCAAAAGAATTGGGACAAATTTCAGTTGAAAACAAATCAGATGTAGCTGGATTTGGTGGTTTATATTGGCAATATTTTGAAGATTTAAATGCTGTAAAATCAGATAGCACCTCAGCACTTTCAATTACAAAAAACCTTTATAAAAAAGTAAAAACTTCAGAAGGAGATAAACTTATCGATATAAATTATGAAAATGTAAAAGTTGGTGATTTAATTACCATTCGACTAATCATTAAAACGGATAATGATTTAGAGTTTGTTCATTTAAAAGACTTAAGAGCATCTTGTTTTGAGCCTGTAGATGTAATTTCTAAGTACGATTGGAAAGACGGCATCAGTTTTTACAGAAGTACGAAAGATGTGGCCACTCATTTCTTTTTTGACAAGATTAAAACCGGAACCTATGTTTTAGAATATGAAGTTCGTGTAAACAATTCAGGTTCTTTTAATGATGGTATTGCAACTTTTCAAAGCATGTATGCTCCAGAATTCTCGAGTCACTCAACCAATACCAAATTAAAAATTCAAAAGTAAACCATAAAAAAAACGTCCCGAATAATCGGGACGTTTCTATTTATATTGTAATTAAAAATTACTTCACAATAGTCATTTCGTCTACAATGTGTTTAGCACCTGAGAAATTCTCAATTACCCACAATACATAACGAATATCTACGTTGATTGTTCTTTGTAATTTTTTGTCAAAGATTACGTCACCTGCCATAGCTTCGATGTTCCCGTCGAATGCTAAACCGATTAATTCACCTTTTCCATTTAATACTGGCGAACCTGAATTTCCTCCTGTAATATCATTATCAGTTAAGAAATTTACATGTAATGAACCATCTTTATCTGCGTAACGACCGAAATCTTTAGCTGCGTTCATTTGTAATACTCTTTCTGGCAAATCAAATTCTAAATCACCTTTTTTGTATTTTTTAACTTGACCAGCTAATGTAGTGTAGTTATTAATTTTAGCATCATTACGTTTGTCTGCTGGTAAAGAACGTACTTTACCATAAGTTAAACGTAAAGTTGAATTGGCATCTGGATATTTAATTTCTCCAATTTTAGATTCTCTTAAACCTTCCACTAATAAACGGAAAGAAGCACCAAAATCATTTTGAGATTTGATTAATTCTTCACTTCTAAAGCTGTAATGAGTCAATAAGTCATTTGTTAACACATAAAGCGGATCGTTTTTAAGTAATTCTTCAGATGGTAAATCTAAGAAAGCTTTTACTCTATCAACAGAAGTAAAAATACTTAAATCGAATGCTGCGTTTACATATTTAGTAAAATCGCCATTGTTTTCTTTAGCCAGTTTTTCAACCATTGGAGCTAAAGTATAACCCGCTTTTTTAGCATATAAATTTAATTGAGCTGCTAAAATATCTTTTTCAGCTGGAATATGTAATTCACTATGCATTCCTTCAGCCATTTCTATAATTGCTGGAGCCATTTGCGCTCTTTTTGTAGCATCTGCTTTAGCATAGTTTTCTAACTGTTTTCCTAAACCTCTACTTACTGTACCGAATGCAGAAGTTCTAAACAATTGCATCATATAATTATCATGACGCGATTTCTCATTCGTCATTGCATAATATTTATTGATTGTAGGAACTACATTACCATATTTAGCTTTATTCTCTGGTTTATTTGCCCATTTATGGAATTTAGCTTCTTGAGCTGCTTTTGTTTTAGCTGTACCAAATTTTGATAATGCATCAATCATTCCTTGACGGTTTTTCCAGTAGTTGGCTATTCCTGCAAATTTAGAAGCATAGATAAGGTTTAAAGCATCCGACTGAACCATGTATTTTTTCATGTTGTCCATACCTACTTTTGAACCTTCAACCCATGCTGGATAAGCAAATTTTACGTTTTGCTCAATTCCACCTGCTGGCATCCAACGGTTAGTTCTACCTGGATAACCTAAAATCATAGCGAAGTCATTTTCTTTAACACCACCAATATTTACTGGTAAATAATGTTTTGGTTTTAAAGGAACATTGTTTGTAGAATATTCAGCTGGATTTCCGTTTGCATCAGCATACACTCTAAACATAGAGAAATCTGCCGTATGACGAGGCCATTCCCAGTTGTCAGTATCTCCACCAAATTTTCCTAAACTTTCTGGTGGAGTCCCTACTAAACGAACGTCTTTATAATCTTGGTAAACGAAATAGTAATATTCATTTCCTTGAAAAAACGGACGAACAGAAACAGTAAATTTTCCTCCTTCGTTGTTTTCTTTCTCAATTTTAGCGATTTCCGCATTGATAGCTTTTTCTCTATCAGCTTCGCTCATTGAAGGATTTACAACAGATAAGATTCTTTTTGTACAATCGTCCATACGAACAAAGAAACGTACATATAAACTAGATGGTTTTAATTCTTCTGCTCTGTTTTTTGCCCAATACCCATTTTTTAAATAGTTTTTTTCTGCTGAAGATAATTCTGCAATTGCATCATATCCACAGTGGTGATTAGTTAAAACTAATCCGTCTTTTGAAATTAATTCAGCAGTACATCCACCGTTAAATTGAACGATAGCATCTTTTAAACTGTGATTGTTGATACTGTAGATTTCTTCGGCTGTTAATTGTAAGCCCATTTTTTGCATGTCGCGGTGATTTAAACGCTCAATGAACATTAAAAACCACATTCCTTCATCTGCTTTTACCGAAGCTGGCACAAGCATAATAGCAGAAACGACAAATAATACTAATTTTTTCATAATAAATCTGTGTTCTTTTGATTTGTGTGGCGAATATACTTAAAAATACGATTTCGATAAAATTATCATTTCAAAATCAAGTTAGATTGAAGCAATTTTAACTTTTTATTATAATAACTGCATTAAAAACAAAAAAGCACCTTCAAATAAAAGATGCTTTTTCTTACGTTTATTTTAACTTTTTTTATTTTTCTTCAGCATTCAACATTTGCCACAATTTGTCTTTCAACTCTTGTAAACCTTGTTGTGCAACAGATGAAATAAACATATAAGGTGTTCCTTTAAATTCCTTATCCAATTGTTTTTTCAATTCTGCTTTTAATTCATCATCTAACATATCGCATTTTGAAATCACAATCAAACGATCTTTATCTAACATTTCAGGATTGTAACGACGTAATTCGTCTAACAAAATTTCGTACTCTTTCTTAATATCATCCGCATCAGCAGGAACTAAAAACAACAAAGTTGAATTACGCTCAATATGACGTAAGAAGTAATGTCCTAATCCTTTTCCTTCTGCAGCACCTTCAATAATTCCTGGAATATCGGCCATTACAAACGACTGAAAATCTCTGTACGCTACAATTCCTAAATTAGGTTTTAAAGTTGTAAATGGATAATCGGCAATTTTTGGCTTTGCCGAAGTTAAAACTGACAACAAAGTTGATTTTCCTGCATTTGGGAAACCTACTAAACCTACATCTGCTAATACTTTTAATTCTAAAGTAACATCCACTTCTTTTACCGGCATACCTGGCTGAGCATAACGAGGCGTTTGATTGGTTGAACTTCTAAAATGCCAGTTTCCTAAACCACCTTTTCCTCCTTCTGCTAAGATTTTAACTTCATCGTGTTCTGTAATTTCGAACAAAACATCTCCTGTTTCTTGATCTTTTACAACCGTTCCTAATGGTACTTCGATGTATTTATCTTCTCCATCATGACCTGTACTTCTTGAACTCCCTCCATCACCTCCGTGGCCTGCACGCATGTGTTTTAGAAATTTCAAATGAAATAAGGTCCAAAGATTTTTATTTCCTTTAATATATACGTGCCCACCGCGACCACCATCTCCTCCATCAGGCCCACCTTTTTCAATAAATTTTTCTCTGTGTAAATGCGACGACCCTTTTCCTCCCTTTCCAGAAGAAACATATATTTTTACGTAGTCTACAAAATTCCCTTCTGTCATCTTTTCATAGTATTCAGTTATCAGTGTTGAGTTTTCAGTGATTTTTCAACCTACAAAACCTCTTTTCTGATAACAATTTGTTATTCTCAATGTACACTATTTAGAACTGATTACTAAATACTGAACACTGAATACTTAATTATTATTCTTTTAAATTGGTGATTAAAACTTTATCAATTTTAACACCGTCCATATCGATAACTTCGAACTCTAATTTGTTCCAAATTAACTTTTGTCCTTGTTTTGGGATTACTCCTAATTCTGTTATGATTAATCCACTTACTGTTGTTACTTCGTAATCGCCTATTAACTCATCCATATCAAAATAAGTTAAGAAATCGTGAAGCGAATAATGTCCGTCAACTAACCACGAACCATCTTCTCTTGCTACAATTTTAAATTCGTCTTCATAGAAATCAGCTGCATCTCCTACTAAAGCTTCTAAAATATCATTCAAAGTGATAATTCCCTGAAAAACTCCGTGCTCATCGGTAACTAATGCGTAATGCACTTTCGTTTTTTTGAAATTTTCTAATGCTTTGTAAGCCGAAGTATGTTCAATAAAATAAACAGGTTCTTGTGTAATTTTCTTTAAATCGAAATTGCCTTGCTCAAAACTAGCAAACAAATCTTTTAAAGAAACCACTCCTTCTACATCATCTAAATTATCTTCACAAACGGGATAAACCGAGTGTAACTCGTCTAAAACTTTTGCTTTGATTTCTTCAATTGTATCTTCGTATGACAAATAAACAATCGATTTTCGATGCGTCATTAACGAATTTACTTTTCTATCGCCAATATGGAAAACTCGCTCTACTATATCTTGTTCAATTTCTTGAACCTCACCTACTTCTGTCCCTTCTTTAATAATAGCTTTGATTTCTTCTTCCGTAACTTTTCCATCAGCTGTTGGTTTTATTTGAAAAATTTTCAATAAAAACTCTGTTGATGTAGTAAGCAACCAAATAAAAGGCATCGTAACTGTTGAAACCAATTTCATTGGAACAGCAACTGCTTTTGCAATTCCTTCAGGATAATTCAAACCGATTCTTTTTGGTAATAATTCTCCTAAAACTAGAGAGAAAAAGGTTAACACTACAACTACAATTCCAACAGCAATTGATTCCGAATACGGTTTTAATGCTTCAAACCCTGAAACAAAATTCTGAACATCAGTCGTGATTTTATCTCCTGAATAAATACCCGTTAAAATTCCAATTAAGGTAATTCCAATTTGAACGGTTGACAAAAATTCGTTTGGTGAATTGGCTAAATCTAAAGCGGCTTTAGCATTTTTATTTCCTTTTTTAGCCGCAGTTTCTAGTCGATTCTTTCTAGCCGAAATCAATGCGATTTCCGACATTGAAAAAACGCCATTCAAGACAATAAGAAAAAGAATAATTAAAATTTCCATAGTTAAAATTACAAAAAAAGAGCAATATTCCGTTTTAAGAAATCGCTCTTTTCCGTTTGCAAATATCGAAAAAAAAAATGAAAGCCCGAAATTTATCTCTCGGGCCTTATTTTCTTATTGAAATGTATCTAAAACTAAACTTAATCTTTCGGTAACTTCTTCAATTGTTCCAATACCGTCGACTGCATAAAATTTGTGTTGCGCTTTATAATAATCCATTAATGGCGCAGTTTTCTCGTTGTATTCTTGGTAACGATTTCTGATTTTTTCTTCGTCTTGATCGTCAGGTCTTCCTGAAGTTTTTCCTCTTTCTAACAAACGTTGAACTAAGATTTCATCGTTCGCTTCCAAAGCTACAGTTGCAGTAATTTCTTGATTTTTACCTTCTAAAAATTTATCTAAAGCTTCAGCTTGTGCAATTGTTCTTGGAAAACCATCAAATAAAAATCCAGCTGCTTGCGGGTTTTTATCTACTTCGCTTTGCAACATTTTAATGGTTACTTCATCTGGAACCAAATCACCTTTATCCATGAAAGTTTTAGCTAATCTTCCTAATTCCGTGTCATTTTTAATGTTGAATCTAAAAATATCTCCTGTAGATAAATGTACTAAATTGTATTTGTGCTTTAAAAAATCGGCTTGAGTTCCTTTTCCTGCTCCTGGTTTACCAAATAATACGATATTGATCATTGCTTTGTTATGTTAAGTTGTAATAGTTAGTTATTCTGATAATTGATATACGTCTTTTAAATTTCTTCCTAAACCATCGTAGTCTAAACCATATCCTACTATAAATTTATTTGGAATTCGAATCCCTACATAATCTAATTTAATATCTTTTGTGTAGGCTTCTGGTTTTAAGAATAAAGTAGCAATTTTGAAATGTTTCACATTGTGATGTTTCATAATAGCTTTTAATTCCTCAATCGTATTTCCGGTATCTACAATATCTTCTACAATAATAACTGAACGACCTTCTAAATTTTGGTTCAAACCAATCAATTGTTTTACCTCATTTGTAGTTTGAGTTCCTTCATAAGAAGCCATTTTTACAAACGAAACTTCACAGTCATGACTGTATTTTTTAAGCAAATCGGCCACAACCATAAAAGAACCGTTTAAAACACCTACAAATACTGGAACATCATCGCAAAAATCATCTTCAATTTGGCGCGCCATATTCTCAATTGCAAAGTTAATCTCTTCTCCCGAAATAAAAACTTCAAATTTTTTATCGTGTAGTTGTATCATTTTTGGTTAGTTTTAGAAATAAACAACAAATTTAAGAAAGTCAACCGAATAGCTCCAAAGTATTTCAACTTTTTTGCAAATTTGATATATTTACCGAATGAAAAGTCAAATGTATCAGAAAATCGAAGTAAGCACTTGCCATGTTGCCAGCCGGAAAATGGTTAGTAATTTTGCCATGAAAGATGAAAAAAATCTTAGCGAAATGATTGAATTAGCTTTTGATATCCATCATGAATTACATGTAAAAGCCTTTTGGAGTTTGGATTTGGTTTGCGAAAAGAAACTCAAACAATTTGTTCCTTATATTGAAGATTTCTGTACCATTCTTCCCAAAATAAAAGACGATTCAGCGTTACGACCAGCGACTAAAATTGCTTTCTTTTTAGTGAAAAGCAATCACAGAAAAAACGGAATTTCTCTTACACAAGAGCAAGAACACAATTTAATTGAAGCCTTAATTGACCGATTGATTCAAGACGAAAAAGTAGCAGCAAAAGTGTATGCTATGAAAGCCCTTTTTGTCTTGGGCAAGAAATATGATTGGGTTCACGAGGAATTAAAAACCATTATTTCACAAGATTATTCCAATCACAGTGCAGCTTACCAAGCGGCAACACGAAATCTTTTAAAAAAACTCAACAAGTAGTATTTTCTGAATTCTAAATTCTGAATTCTAAATTCTTACTCTTATCTTTGCGACACAAACAACAACACACGATGAATTATTTTTCTTCTGATTTTAAATTAGGAATTTTAGGAGGAGGTCAATTAGGAAAAATGCTTTTGACCGAAACTCGAAAATTCGATATCCAATCTTTAGTTTTAGAACCAAGTGAAGAAGCTCCAGCACGATACAGTTGCAACGGATTTTACAAAGGCAGTTTAATGGATTTTGACACCGTTTACCAATTTGGTCAAATGGTCGATTTGTTAACCATCGAAATTGAAAATGTAAACCTAGACGCTTTAGATAAATTGGAAGAAGAAGGATTACCGATTTACCCTTCGCCAAAAACCTTACGTTTGATTCAAAACAAAGGAAAACAAAAAGATTATTACGTTTCAAACGATATTCCTACTTCGCCTCACCAACGATTTGTTGATTTGAACGATTTGAGAAATACGTTAGCAAAAGACGAATTAGAATTTCCATTTGTATGGAAATGTGCGCAATTTGGATACGATGGAAATGGCGTTAAAATTTGTCGATCTGCATTAGACTTGGTAAAACTTCCTGATGTGGAATGCATTGCAGAAGAAATGGTTCCGTTTAAGAATGAATTGGCGGTAATTGTAGCACGTTCTGTTTCTGGAGAAGTGAAAACGTATCCCGTAGTAGAAATGGAATTTCATCCTGAAGCGAATCAAGTAGAATATGTAATTTGTCCAGCTAGAATTGATAAAAAAGTGGCACAAAAAGCTACCGAAGTTGCTTTAAAAGTTTCAGAAGCTTTCCATCATGTTGGATTATTAGCAGTGGAAATGTTCCAAACTGCTGATGATGAAATTTTGGTAAACGAAGTCGCTCCTCGCCCACATAATTCTGGACATTATTCAATTGAAGCGAGTTATACTTCGCAATTCGAAAACCATTTGCGTGCGATTTTAAACTTACCTTTAGGGAACACCGATAGCAAAGTTGCCGGAATTATGGTTAATTTGGTAGGTGAAGAAGGATATTCTGGACAAGTAGTTTATGAAAACATAGAAAAAATCATGGCCATCGTTGGTGTAACTCCACATATATACGGAAAAAGAGAAACAAGACCTTTCCGAAAAATGGGACACGTTACCATCGTAAATGAAGATATGACGGAAGCGAGAAAAATTGCAGAAGAAGTAAAGAATAGCATTAGAGTTATTAGCGAAGTAAAATAAACACCAATTTCACGAATTATCACTAATTTAATTGGTGTAAATTAGTGGAATTCGTGTTAAACAATTAAAACAAATGAGTAAAGTAGCAATAATAATGGGAAGCATTTCGGACATGCCGGTAATGCAAGAAGCCATCGACGTATTAAAAGGTTTTGATATCGAAACTGAAGTAGATATTGTTTCGGCACACAGAACACCTGAAAAATTATTTGATTTCAGTAAAAATGCACACGAAAGAGGTATTTCGGTAATTATTGCTGGTGCTGGTGGCGCGGCTCATTTACCTGGAATGGTTGCTTCAATGTCGCCACTTCCTGTTATTGGAGTTCCTGTAAAATCGAGCAATTCTATTGATGGGTGGGATTCAGTTCTATCAATTTTACAAATGCCAGGAGGAGTTCCTGTTGCAACTGTAGCATTAAATGGAGCAAAAAATGCTGGAATCTTAGCCGCACAAATTATCGGAAGTTCTGATAAATGTGTATTGGATAAAATCATCACCTACAAAGAAGGTTTGAAACAAGCGGTATTAAAAGCTTCGGAAGGATTGAAATAAAAACAGAAAACCCCGAGTTATTACTAATTCGGGATTTCTACTCACAATTAAGTGACAACTATAAAAAAATTCTACTCTCTCTCTGTTTGGGGCAAAAAGGATGTTCCTACATCATTTCATCGACAAAATTATACACTTTATCGATAAAAACAAATTTTTATGACACTTTTTTTAAAAAAATTTACAACAAAGTACAATACGGCACCTTTTAGTAAGATTAATCTTTCAGACTATAAGGAAGCTTTCGAAAAAACTATCGAACTCGCTCGTACTGAAATCGATAGCATCGTAAATAATACAGAAGCACCTACTTTTTCGAATACAATTGAAGCTTTGGATTATTCTGGAGAGCAATTAGATCGTTTATCAAATATTTTCTTCAATTTGAATTCAGCAGAAACTTGTGATGAAATGCAAAAAATTGCGCAAGAAGTTTCGCCTTTACTTACAGCATTTAGTAATGATATTGCTTTGAATGAAGACTTATTCAAACGAGTAAAAGCCGTTTATGATCAAAAAGACACTTTGAATTTAACAACTGAACAAGCGACTTTATTAGACAAAAAATTCAAAGGTTTTTCTAGAAATGGTGCGTTACTTTCAGAAGAAGATAAATTAAAACTACGCGAAATTGATACCGAATTAGCGAAATTAAAGTTGACTTTCGGAGAAAATGTTTTGGCAGAAACGAATAATTATCAATTGCATATTACTAATGAATCCTATTTAAAAGGTTTACCTGATGGCGCTAAAGAAATGGCGGCTAGTTTGGCAAAATCTAAGAATTTAGAAGGTTGGGTTTTTACTTTAGATTTTCCAAGTTATTTGCCTTTTGTCACTTATGTCGAAAATCGTGAACTACGAAAAGAAATTGCAATCGCTGCTGGGAAAAAAGCATTTCAGAATAACGAATTCGACAATCAAGAAAATGTAAAACGTATTGTTGAATTACGTCACAAACGTGCTAATTTATTAGGTTATCAATCGCATTCGCATTTTGTTTTGGAAGAACGAATGGCGCAAAATCCAGAAAAGGTACAATCGTTTTTGAATGATTTATTGGAAAAAGCAAAACCAGCGGCTCAAAAAGAATTTGCTGAATTAACCACTTTCGTAAAAGAATTAGACGGAATTGACCAATTAGAAAAATGGGATGGCGCGTATTATTCGGAAAAATTGAAACAAAAATTATTCAGTTTGGATGATGAATTGTTGAAACCGTATTTCAAATTGGAAAATGTATTGAATGGTGCTTTCACGATTGCTGAAAAGTTATTCGGAATTACTTTCAAAGAAGTTTTTGATATTGACAAATACCACGAAGACGTTCAAACTTTTGAAGTATTGGATTTCGAAGGACAATTAGTCGCTGTTTTCTATTCGGATTTCTTTCCAAGAAAAGGAAAACGAAACGGCGCATGGATGACATCATACAAACCACAATATATAAAGGACGGAATCAACGAAAGACCACATGTTTCTATCGTTTGTAATTTCACTCCGCCAACCGAAACAAAACCTTCTTTGCTTACTTTTAATGAAGTAACGACCTTATTTCACGAATTTGGGCACGCGTTACATGGCATGTTAGCTAATACAACTTATCCAAGTTTATCAGGAACTTCGGTGTATTGGGATTTTGTGGAATTACCAAGTCAAGTGATGGAAAACTGGTGTTACGAACCCGAAGCATTAGCTTTGTTTGCTAAACATTACGAAACGGGTGAAATTATTCCGCAAGACTATGTAGAAAAAATCAAAGAAAGTGCGAGTTTCTTAGAAGGAATGGCGACATTACGTCAATTGAGTTTCGGGATTTTAGACATGGCTTATCATAGCAAATCGCAAACTATTGCTGATGTAAAAGCTTTTGAAAAACAAGCTATGGAGATTGCATCATTATATCCAGATGTAGCAGAAAATTGCATGAGTACTTCATTTTCGCATATTTTCCAAGGCGGTTATTCTTCGGGATATTACAGCTACAAATGGGCAGAAGTTTTAGATGCCGATGCGTTTGCGTATTTCCAAGAAAAAGGGATTTTCAATAAAGAAGTAGCAACCAAATTCAAAGACAACGTACTTTCAAAAGGCGGTACCGAATTACCAATGGAATTGTATAAAAAATTCAGAGGTCAGGAACCGAAAGTGGAGGCTTTATTGAAGAGAGCTGGGTTGATGTAAGATTTTAAATATTCAATTTCACTACTATCCGAAAGTTTTTCAAAAATAGAAAAAAAACTTCTGTATCCCTTTGTTTATATGCTTAATTTTGTTTGATTGATAAAATTATCTGTTGAAAAAATGTTTTTTTCTGGTGGTTTTTCAGCTTTTTTTACAAT
>NZ_JAYRPD010000004.1:0-3374 GCF_041911335.1 Flavobacterium sp. | reverse complement strand
GCTGTGTGTGCCCTGCATATGCAGGACACACCCCGAAAGCTCTTCAAATAGTTCAAAAATACAAATTTAGTTTTACGAACCAAGTTTTCGGGGTGTTATTTTTCCAGAGGGTGTAAGTCCCTTACGAGCGGACTGAAAACCCGAATCGTTAGCACGTGGCAAGGTGGTTTATCGTGAGGTATGCACTGAAGGAAGCAGGACTGCAAAAGTCTGTACCGACGAACAGAAAGTACATAAGAGGCATAGCAATAAGGATGAGTATCCACAGCAATACGAAGTCCAAAACAGTGTTCTGAACATGCTATTAAATCAGATTATTGTTATGTAGATGTACCGGCGATAGACGGAAGGAAAAAGCATTTACCAGGGGAGGTCTTGGCGATTACGAGTTAATCAAGCCAAGAAGTCAGCAGCGGTCATAGTACTTGAAGGCAAACGAGATGCGAATAGATACCGCATAGGACTCACAAACAAGGAAGGACTAAACGTAAATCTCCAAGAAATTCGATTAGGAAAGTTATCTTAGCCTAGTCTTAAAGTAAATTATGGATAGCTCAAAAGGTGCAAAGAGCTTTTGATTGATGATTTACGAACCGCCGAGTACGTGACCCGTACGCTCGGTGGTGTGAGAGGCTCTCCCTGTTAGTTTCTAGCAGGGCAGTCTACTCGATTGTATGTAGCCATAATTTTTCATAGAGCTCGGTTATTATACTTATTTTGAGGTTTTAAAGTATATACAAATACAAAAACGACTTTCAGTTTTCCCGAAAGCCGTTATTGTTTTAAAAATGTGGTTGTAAAAAAAATATCTTATTGTACAATTATTGTTTCATGTTGTGTTTTTCCATCTTGTAAAGTAATATTTAGTAGATAAGTTCCTTTTGTTAGTTTATCTAAATGTAAATCAAAATTGTCTTCTACAAATTCACCCGAAAAAACAGTCCTTCCAAATAAATCAAAAACTTGAATTTTTTTTCTTTCTTTTTTGTCAATTAATTTTGCATTTAGATCATCACAAGGGTCAATAGGAGGAGGAACAATTTTTCCAACAAGATTATCAGATTCTTTGATTGGATTTTTTACATTTATTTTAAAATTATAACAAGGATCAGTAATGCTACGAACAGAAACCGGCATATATTGAATAGAATTACTACAGCTGTTAAATGCTTTACAAACTACATAAGTTAAACCTGGATTACCTACTTTTGCTGTAATAGCCGTTGTACCTTGCCCGTTCAATATTTCCCATCCATTAACAGCTGTTCCTGTTATAGTTGCGTAATCGAAATACCACTGTAGACTTGTATAACCTGAAGGTTCTTGTATGTGATAAACAATAGTTTCTCCAGTTAAAGGATTGCTATCACCGCCCATGTTTGTATTTGAAAATGAAGGAGCACCCATGCTTATTGATTTCGATTTTGTTGTAGTTTGATTACAAGAATTCAAAATTGTTGCAATTAAATCGACAGTGCCATTTCCAACTTTATTTACAGTTACAGAATTAGTAGTAATATTACTTAAAGTAGCAATAGTGGTGTTTGATAAAGACCATTGAATTGTTTCGTTAGATTGTAAGCCGGTAATTGAATAATTAGAAGATGAACAAAGACTGCCAGCACCTGAAATTGAATAAGAACTTGTGTATGGAGCACGAGTAACGGTGCATGTTTTTGTTGGTTGTACAACTCCGTTTACATATGGAGTTACTGAAACATTTGAAGGTAAGCCACTACCTGGATTCGGTTGAAGTGTTTTTGAAGTTGCAGATGAACTAATCACTGACCAACCGTTATAACTCCAAGTATAAGTAACATTTGCACCACTTGGAATATTTACAGGTGTAACCGTAAAGGTTTTTGCACTTGTATCGCCACATGCTAAACTTTGAGTTGTTGGAGAAAGTGTGAAACTTGGTGGAGGTGCAATTTCTGTTATTTCAATTTTTGTATAAAAATGGTTTGAATAAAATTTGAACCCGAAGCAATATTATACAGACTATATGTGCCAATTCCTAACGTAGATTGAGCAGAAGTCAAATAGTCCGATTCAAAGATATATTCTACAAAAGCAGTGCCATTTACTACTTGAAACCAATTATTATTTGACGAAAATGTACCATTATCTGAATTTACATAATTGACACCATTACAACTTGGATCAATACCATAAGGATCAAAATTACATTTTAAACCAGCTGGTTCACTATAGCTGTTATTGTTTTTTGCAGTAATTTTTATCACATATTTATATTCCTTTTTAAAAGTTAAACCAAAAATTGAATATTCAGTTCCTTTTTGAGAATTATTATTGTAATTGAATTGTAGGCCTAAAGCACCTTGGCTTGAATTTTTTGTTACATCGCCTCTTTTAGTTTCGTGTAAAATTCCTTGAACAGGAACTGCATTACCAAACACATCGCAATCATTTGATGAATAAGAACTATAGTCTAATGTTACAATTTGTGCATTAGAATAATTTGTTATTGCTAACATAAGCAATATGAAAAGTATTTTTATTTTGTTCATAATTTTGATTTTTATTGTTTGTCTAAAAATATTTGAAAACCTAAACTAAATTGTAAATTGTTTTCGGTACTATCATTTACTCCCTTATACTTTGTTGAAGAATAATTGATTCCCATTTCCATGGCTACAGAACTATTAAAAAAGATAGTTGGACCTGCACTTATTGAAAATCCATTTAAATTATCTTTATAATCACCATTATAATAAATTTGATTTCCCAAAAAATACTCCCCATCAAGAAAAATATTTATAAGTTTTTCTGGTTTTAAAAAATAATATCTTGAATAAACTCCATATTTTAACCAGTGTTTGTTTGAAGCTCCTGAATCATCATTCTTTAAATTATAATTTAGATAACTAATTCTAACTCCAGCTTGTAGCTTCTCGATAAAAAAATAACCAGCATTAGCTTTAATGTCAAATTCGGAAGTTTTTAGCTTATCATTTTTGAAATCGTTGTTGTATCTTTCTTTATTGGAAAAACTGGCATTTCCTCCAAACATCCAATTACCTTTAGTAATTTGTGCGGTAGATGAAAAATAAGATAGTAACGAAAATGCAAAAATTAATTTAATTGTTTTCATGGGGTTAAATTATTATATGCTAAAAATGTAAAGATAATCTTTCTTTTTGATAATAATTTATTTTATGAAGGTTTTTTCTGTAATATTTTAAAATTTTGACGTTGTTTGTTTCCGCCACTGGCGGATTCAAGACCTTAATGCAACAAGGTCAATAATTAGTTAATATATCAAATTTAGTTTTTTATTTCAATTTTGCATAATTTCAGAATAACTTTTTTTGGCTTTTTCAAGAGCCAAAAGTTATTTCCGAAATTGGCTT
>NZ_JAYRPD010000003.1:0-38025 GCF_041911335.1 Flavobacterium sp. | reverse complement strand
TTATTTAAAAAGCATCTAATTCCAATAAGACCAAATAGAAAATTTGAACGAAAAATTGGAAAATACAGGACAAGAACAAAACCAATAGTAACTAAAAATCAAAAGAATAGCTTATGATTTTTTCTTAACTTAATGACATTGCCCGCGCGAATCCCTTCGCGTGGTTCACTGGTAGCACGAAATTGCATTCCGTTCCCACAATCAACATCAAAACAAATCTAATCAATTTCTATCAAAAAAATACCCCGACGAATCGGGGTTTAGAATATATAATGTAGCGGTATCGACTATTTTTTTAATAAATCTCTAATTTCAGCTAACAATTGCTCTTGTGTTGGTCCTGCTGGAGCCGCTGGAGCTGGTTCTTCTTTTTTCTTTGCAGCGTTCATTCCTTTAATAATTAGGAATAATACGAAAGCTACAATTACAAAATTTATTACAGCTGATAAAAACATGCCGTATTTTACACTTCCAAAAGCGGTAAGATCTTCGATTTTAGATAAGTTAGCTGCTTCTAAAGCTGGTTTTAATAACAATGGGGTAAGAACATCTTCAATAAACGAACTTACAATTTTTCCAAATGCTGCTCCAATGATAACTCCAATGGCTAAGTCTACTACATTACCACGCATGGCAAAAGCTTTGAACTCTTTTAACATAATCAGGGATTTTAAAGTTTAAATTTAGTTTTCAGTTTAACGAATATACAAAATTTAAAACAAAATGTTAATTCTTGAAGAAAATTCGTTTCACACGTTGCGAAATTCCAGTTAGAATTTCATAAGGTATCGTGCCAATAACACTAGCCATTTCGGTTACTTTCGGATTTTTTCCAAAAACAATCACTTCATCTCCAGTTTTACATGAAATGTTCGTAACATCCACCATCATCATGTCCATACAAATCGAACCTAAAATGGTTGCTTTTTGATTATTGATGGTAACAAATCCTTTTTCATTGCCCCAAGCTCTGCGAATTCCATCGGCATAACCAATCGGAATCGTAGCGACTTTCATTTTTTGAGTCACTCGAAATCTTCGACTGTAACCAATGCTTTCTTTGGGTGAAACTTCTCTTATTTGGGAAATAATGGTTTTTAAAGTGCTCACATTTTCCAACACTTTCAATTCTTGTTCCGAATTTCCAATGCCATACAAACCAATCCCTAATCGCACCATTTCCATTTGCTTTTCAGCATAATTAAAAATTCCAGAGGTGTTTAAAATATGACGAATTGGTTTTGTTGGCAATACTCTTTCTAATTCGGAATACATCGCATCAAAACGTTGAAATTGCAATTTCGTGAAGTCATCAAGTTGCAAATCATCACTCGCCGCTAAATGGGAAAACACGCTTTTCACCTTAACGAAATTGTTGTTTTTTAGTAAGGAACACAATTCGTCTATCAAATGCGGTTCAAATCCTAAACGATGCATTCCGGTATCCAATTTAATATGAATCGGATAATGCGAAATATTTTGGTGTTGGGCAATTTTTAAAAACGCTTGTAAACCCGTAATCGAATAAATTTCAGGTTCTAAATTATAAGCAATCATGGCTCTAAAACTACTGTTTTCGGGATTTAAAACCATAATTGGAGTCGTAATTCCAGCTTTTCGTAATTCGATGCCTTCATCGGCAAACGCTACGCCTAAATAATCAACTTTATGATGTTCGAGCAATTTCGCAATTTCGTAACCGCCATTTCCGTAGCCAAACGCTTTTACCATCACCATAATTTTGGTTTCTGGTTTTAGTTTGGATTTGTAGAAATTCAAGTTGTGACTAATTGCATCGAGATTGATTTCTAAAATGGTTTCGTGATTTTTCTCTTCCAACAAAACCACAATTTCATGAAAGTTAAATCCGCGAGCACCTTTCACAAGAATAGTTTCGTTTTGAAACGATTGCGTGTTGAATTGCTGTAAAAATTCTTGCGTAGTGGCAAACGAAATCACATTCGGTAAATCGTTCAATTGTTTCCCGATGGTTTCGCCAATGGTAATAATACGCTCGATTTTATTTTTCGAAAGCAGTTGTTTTACTTGATTGTAAAGCGTTTCCACAGCAATTCCGCTCGTGAAAATATCGGATAAAATAATCGTTTTTTTATCGTGTAATTTTTGTTGTTCTAAGAAATCCAACGCAATTTTCAACGATTGATAATCCACCGAATAACTATCGTCGATGACCAAACAATTGTTGATGCCTTTTTTGGCTTGAAGTCTTAATTCTACTGGATATAATTCGGCAACTCGATTTTGGATAAAAGCAATTTCTTCGCCCAAAAACAGCATGAAATTCACGCAAGTAATTACATTTTCAATCGAATTTTCATCCGAAAACGGAATTATTACACTAAAAGTGTTGGTTGCATTTTTAAAAGTTAATTCGGTTTTACCATTTTCATTTTTCTTCGAAACGAAAAGATTCGCGCTTTTATCGGTAAAACTCCAAGTGTGTTTTTGACTATTTTCTGGAAGTAAAGCTTCAATTTTAGCATTTTTTTCCAAAAAGATATCCGAACAATTTTCAAAAAGTTGTATTTTCTCTTTGATTTTTTCTTCACGATTGGCAAAACCTTCATCGTGAACCGAACCAATATTTGTTAAAATGCCGTATTTCGGTTGAATGATGTGTTCTAAATTCGACATTTCATTGGGTAACGAAATTCCAGCTTCAAAAATTCCCAAATCGTAATTTCCTTCAATGGCTAAAATTGATAAAGGAACTCCGACTTGTGAATTATAACTTTTTGGATTTCGAACAATCAAATGATTTGGACTCAACAAAAAATTCAACCATTCTTTTATGATGGTTTTTCCGTTGCTTCCGGTAATTCCCACAAATGGAAAATCGAATTGTTTTCGATAGCCAATCGCAGTTTGTTGTAAAGCTTTTAACGAATTTTCAACGATGATGAAATTCGCTTTTTCGTATACATGTTCTGGAATATATTCGACCACAAAATAACGAACGCCTTTTGCAATCAACTCTTCCAAATACAAATGCGCATCGTGATTTTGTCCTTTGATGGCAAAAAACAAGGTGTTGCTTCCATTTTGCAACGAACGGCTGTCAATCGAAATGTGAGTTGCGGTAAACTCAGTCGAATTTCCGTGAAAAACGCCTTTACAAAACGAAATAATATGAGTTAGGTTGAGGTTCAATTTATTGATTATCGTCTTTTTGCTTGTTTACAATTTCAACATCTTTAACTTCCATGTTTTCACGCATGGCTTTAAAATAGGCTGCACGACTTAGTGGTTCGTATTCTTCGGTTTCGCCAAGCATAACCAATCTTTTATCATCCGATTTTCTAAAACTATAATGCGCTAAATTTCCAGTGCGAGTACAAACCGCGTGCACTTTGGTAACATATTCGGCAGTAGCCATAAGTCCAGGCATCGGTCCGAACGGATTTCCTTTAAAATCCATGTCTAATCCAGCTACAATCACTCGAATTCCTGAATTAGCTAAATCATTACAAACGGCAACAATTTCCTCGTCGAAAAATTGCGCTTCGTCAATACCAACCACATCGCAACCTTGAGCTAAAATTCGAATATTTTCAGCAACAGGAACGGGTGTAGAACGAATTTCATTTTTGTTGTGCGAAACCACCATTTCGTCGTCATATCTAGTATCGACAGCGGGTTTGAAGATTTCTACTTTTTGTTTGGCAAACTGAGCGCGTTTTAGGCGGCGAATTAATTCTTCGGTTTTACCCGAAAACATGGAGCCACAAATTACTTCAATCCAGCCAAATTGTTCTTGTTGATTTACGGTATTTTCGAGAAACATTTTGTATCTTTCGTACGTTAAAAATTATTTTCTGTTACATTTGTAATCAAAACAAAATTATTAAAAAAGTATCGATATATTCAATTCCATCCAATAAAGTTATGAAGAAAAGAGTAAGCGCTGAATTAATCAGTATTGCCCACCGAATTTTAAAGTTAAAAAACCATTCAGAAACGGTTCAATTGCAGCAAGAAGCTAAAAATTTGTACGATCAATTGACGATTTTACGCTTTTATGAAGAGAATTTCGAAATGGTAAAAAACGAAATTTCAGAAGAAGTTTTAGAAGCAAAATTAGAAAGAAAGCAAGCCGATGTTTTTGAACAACCAATTGCTGTTGTAGAAGAAATTGCACCTGAAAAGGAAGTAGTGGTTGAAGCTCCAGTTTCAGAAGAAAATGTGGAAGAAACTCAATTAGAGGAAGAAAAAATTGTAGTGGCGGAGTTAATCGTTGAAGATGATGAAGATGAAGAGGAGGAAGTATTGATTACTTCAATGGAAGAAGAACCAATTGAGGAGGAAATAATCGAAGACGTACCAGTTGTCGATTCCGAAGTTTCGGAACCAAAATTAGAAGAACCAGCGAAACAAATTTCGTTTGAAGATTTATTGGTGCACGATTATCAAGAATTGGATTTTGTAAAAGTGGAAGATGTTCCAGCAGAAGTTGAAAAAGTTACTGAAACTGTTTTTGAAGCTGTAACGCCAGTTGAAGAAGTTAAGGAAGAAGTTCAACCAGAACCTGTTGCTGATTCCGAAGCTTCGGAACCAAAAGTATTAGAAGAAGAAGTAAAAGCAACTTTCGAAAAAGTAAGCCAAGAACCAAAAATCAGTTCGTTAAATGATAGATTGAATAAGGCTATTACTTTTGGCTTAAATGATAGAATTGGATTTGAAAAGAAATTATTTGGTGGTAGTTCGGATGATTTTAACCGTGTGGTTTCGCAATTGAATACCTTTGATAGTTTTGAGGAAGCAAAAGCTTTCGTAGATGATTTCGTAAAACCGGATTATAACAATTGGGAAGGTGCTGAAGAGTTCGAAACGCGTTTCATGGAAATTGTGGAGAAGAAGTTTAGTTAGTTTTTAGTCACAGTCTCAGTTTTCAGTCGCAGATTCCTTTTGGTGAATTCGTGCTAATTAGTGAAATTCGAGTTTTTAGTTTAACCACATAGAAACATAGGTTTTTTATTGTTTGAGTTTTTGTTAGCACGTATAGCTAATGTGTAGAAAATTTATTTTCTAAATTATTCTTTTCAAAATTCAAATATTACTATGTGCCTATGTGTTTTAAAAATCGTGTTAAATTCAACCTGTTTAAATGAGTAAATTATATATCGTCCCAACGCCCATTGGCAATTTAGAAGACATGACTTTTCGTGCGATTAAAGTACTAAAAGAAGTCGATTTAATTTTAGCAGAAGACACGCGTACCAGCGGAAAATTGCTAAAACACTTCGAAATTGCTACGCACATGCACAGCCACCACATGCACAACGAACACAAAACCGTTGAAAATTTGGTAAAGCGCTTACAAGCGGGCGAAACCATTGCTTTAATCAG
The DNA here is from genome assembly GCF_041911335.1 of Flavobacterium sp. Lineage (GTDB taxonomy): Bacteria > Bacteroidota > Bacteroidia > Flavobacteriales > Flavobacteriaceae > Flavobacterium. Next base: position 32,658 of record NZ_JAYRPD010000003.1, on the reverse strand, counting down.
CGATGCTGGAACTCCAGCCATTTCAGACCCAGGCTTTTTGCTTACGCGCGCATGTGTGGAAAACGGAATTGATGTAGAATGTTTGCCAGGAGCAACTGCTTTTGTGCCGGCTTTGGTGAATAGCGGTTTGCCAAACGATAAATTTGTATTCGAAGGTTTTTTACCCGATAAAAAAGGAAGACAAACCCGATTTTTAGCGTTACAAGAAGAATATCGCACGATGATTTTCTACGTATCGCCACACAAATTAAACAAAACCTTAGCTGAATTTGTACAATATTTCGGAGCTGATAGACCCGTTTCTGTTTCTAGAGAATTATCCAAACTACACGAGGAAACCGTAAGAGGTAACGCCGAAGAAGTTTTAAAACACTTTGAAGCAAAACCAGCTAAAGGAGAAATTGTTGTGGTTGTGGGAGGTTTAATTAAGACGAAAGGATAATGAATTTAAAGAAAATAGGATTATTTCTTTTTGTAATAATTGTGACAAACATTATTATCCACTTTGAACTCATTCCTAATATTCAAATTTTTGCAAATAGTCATTCATCAAATGGAGATTATTTAATGATAATTACTTTTTTGGTTGCTGTAATAAGTTTTATATTTTCTCTATACTTGATTTTTTTCAAGAAAAATAAAAACGGTTTTCTATTATTGTTATTTGCTCTTAATATAGCATTATGGATTCCAAAAATGTTTAGCATTAATTGCAAATTTTGTTCAATGGCATAATATTTAAAAAACATGGAAACACACAACATAACTACCACCTGGAAAGGTAACATGCAATTTGAGTCTACTAACCCAAGTGGCGATATTATTTCAATTGATGCCGGTCCTGAAAATGGAGGAGAAGGAAAAGGCTTGCGTCCAAAAGCGTTGATGTTATCGGCTTTAGCGGGTTGCACCGGTTTAGACGTGGCTTCATTAATGGAAAAAATGAAGTTAGAAGTAACTGATTTTAAAATAGAAACTTCAGGAGAATTAACCGAAGAACATCCTAAAACGTATCACAAAGTAAAAGTGGATTACCATTTTTACGGCAATAATTTAGACGAGAAAAAGCTGGAAAAAGCCGTTAATTTATCCGTAGAAAAATATTGTGGTGTGATGGAAATGTTCCGTCAGTTTGCAAAAGTTGAGGTGGCAATTTTTTATCATAAATAATAAATTTTTGCCACGGATTATAGGATTACCACGGATTTAATCCCTATAATCTGTGTAATCTGTGGCTGAAACAAAAAATATTTATACCTTTGTCATTCAATCATATAAGCCAAAAATAACAGAGTTCAAACGAAAGTTCTGAATTCTAATTTCTAAATTCTAATTTTTAAAACTATGCGTTGGAATCCAAAATCTAAGCCAAATCCAGAAAAAGTACAAGCCATTCAGCAAGCACTTCAAGTAGATGAAATTATTGCGACACTTTTAGTTCAGCGAGGTATTGAAACCTTCGAACAAGCCAAAACCTTTTTTCGTCCCACTTTAGCCGATTTGCACAATCCGTATCTCATGAAAGATATGGACAAAGCTGTTGCGCGAATCGAAAAAGCCATTGCGAACAATGAAAATATTCTAGTTTTCGGTGATTACGATGTTGATGGAACAACCGCTGTTTCCTTAGTTTCTAGTTATTTACGAAGTTTTTATCCGAATGTTGCAACTTACATTCCTGATAGATATGTAGAAGGTTATGGCATTTCCTATATGGGAATTGACTATGCCGAAGACAACGATATTTCCTTAATCATCGCTTTGGATTGTGGTATCAAATCGATTGATCATGTCAATTACGCTAAAGCAAAAAACATCGATTTTATTATTTGCGACCATCACCGACCAGGCGATATTTTGCCTGATGCGGTTGCGGTTTTAGATCCAAAACGAGAAGATTGTTCGTATCCGTATGATGAATTATGTGGTTGCGGTGTCGGATTTAAATTGATTCAGGCTTTAGCCGAAAATCGAAACCAAACCATTGATGATTTGGTGTTGTATTTAGATTTAGTAGCAACAGCAATTGCAGCAGATATTGTTCCGATTACGGGTGAAAATAGAGTTTTGGCGAAATTTGGTTTGGAAGTGATTAATTCGAATCCAAGACCAGGTATAAAAGCGTTGATTCAAAATGTAAAGAAAAAAGTGTTGACGATTACGGATGTCGTTTTCATCGTGGCACCAAGAATCAATGCTGCAGGAAGAATCAAACACGGAAACGAAGCAGTTGCTTTATTAACCGAATACGATTTAGATCAAGCGGAGCAATTTGCATCCGAAATCGAGCAACATAATTCAGACAGAAAAGAATTAGACAAACAAATTACGAAAGAAGCCTTACTTCAAATCGAAGAAAATAACGAGCAAAACCGATTTTCAACCGTTGTGTACCAAGAAAATTGGCACAAAGGTGTTATCGGAATTGTCGCTTCAAGACTTGTAGAGAATTATTATCGCCCAACGATCGTTTTTACGAAAAGTGGTGAAAAATTAGCAGCTTCGGCACGTTCTGTAAAAGATTTTGATATTTATAATGCTTTGGAAGCGTGTGCGGAACATTTGGAGCAATTCGGTGGTCACATGTACGCTGCCGGAATGACACTTTTAGAAAAAAATTACGAAAATTTCAAAAATGCCTTCGAAAAAGTCGTGCAAGAGACCATTCATCCCGATTTGTTGACTCCAGAAATTTCATACGATGCCGAAATCGAATTATCCGAAATTAATCCGAAGTTGATGCGCTTATTGAAGCAATTTGAACCATTCGGACCTGAAAATATGACACCATTATTTTTAGCTAAAAATCTAACTGATTCAGGTTATGCAAAAACATTAGGTTCCGATAACGAACATTTGAAAGCATTTGTAAAAAAAGGAAATTCGGAATCTTTTGGTGCGATTGGTTTTGGATTGGGAAATAAATTAGAGTTAGTTACCAACAAAAATAAATTTGATGCAATTTTCTCTTTGGAAGAAAATGAATGGAAAGATACTGTAACTTTGCAATTGCAACTACGCGATATTAATGCTTCAAATGGCTAAAAAAGACCCATTTTCATCTTTACGAATACGCGAATTTCGCTGGTTTCTAGCCATGCGATTGTTTATTGTATTGGCTTGGTCGATGCAATTTGTATTGATTGAGTGGGAAGTGTATCGCCTCACAAAAGATCCATTATCATTGGGATTAATTGGTTTGATGGAAATCATTCCAGCGATTAGTATGGCATTGTTCGCCGGACACATTGTAGATCAAAACGAGAAGAAAGGTTTGTTGGTCAAATGTTTTTCTGGATTAGCAACAATCAGCGCTTTGTTATGTTTGTTAGTGCATCCGAATTTCATCGAATCTTTTTCAAAAAACACCATTTTATACGGAATTTACGCTTTAGTTTTCGTGGGCGGAATCATACGCGCGTTTTTAATTCCGTCTGTTTTTAGTCTATTGGGATTGATTATTCCGAAAAAAGAGCAACCTAACGCAGCGACATGGAGTAGTTCTACTTGGCAAGTGGCGGCTGTAATTGGACCTGCTTTGGCGGGATTTTCAATTGGTTGGTTTGGCGCATTTTGGTCGTTGATTTTTGTGGTTTTTTGTGTGATTATGGCTTTGGTCGTATTGACACAAATTGAAAGAAAACCGATTTTAAATCCAAAATTAGGCGAACCTATTTTTAAGAGCTTGAAAGAAGGATTGTCGTTCGTTTTTCATTCGAAACCTATTTTGAATGCGATTTCGCTTGATATGTTTGCCGTTTTATTTGGTGGAGCCGTTGCTTTATTGCCCATCTTTGCGCAAGATATTTTAAAAGTAGGTTCGGAAGGATTCGGAATTTTAAGAGCAGCACCAGCTATTGGTGGATTGCTTACGATGTTAATTGCGACATCGATTCCATTACATCAAAAAGCAGGTAAAAAGTTATTATTAGCTGTTTTCGGATTCGGAATTTGTATTATTGTTTTCGGATTATCGACTAACTTTTGGCTATCGTTCGTAGCTTTATTCTTGAGCGGTGTAACAGATGGAATTTCAGTAGTCATTCGACAAACCATTCTTCAAATTTACACACCAGATCACATGCGAGGACGTGTGTCTTCTGTTAATTCAATTTTCGTGGGTTCATCTAATGAACTTGGTGCATTTGAAAGTGGCTTGGCTTCCAAAATCATGGGAGTAGTTCCTGCCGTGGTTTTTGGAGGAATGATGACATTAGGGATTGTGGGAGTTACGGCTGCGGCATCACCAAAATTTAGAGAATTGGATATCGAAAAAGATTTAGAAACGATTTAATTTTTGAATTCTTTCAATTCCATTTTTTCTCCATCAAAAACACCATAGGTGAAGTAACCTATCCAATCACCTAAATTCACATATTTAGAATTTTCGGTTAATTCGATTTCTAATGGTAAATGTCGATGACCAAAAACGAAGTAATTATACTTTTTAGTTTCTAATTTTCGTTTGCAGTATTGTACTAGCCATTCGTTGTCTTCTCCTAAATATTTAACGTCTTCTACGCCAGAAATCAGTTTATTTTTTACGGATAAATATTGGGCTAATTTCACGCCAATATCTGGGTGTAACCAACGAAATAACCATTTCGAAAACGGGTTGGTAAACACTTTTTTCATTCTTTTATAACCCATATCACCTGGACCTTTTCCATCTCCATGACCAATTAAGAATGTTTTATCGTTAAAAGTAAATTCTTGATTATCATGATAAACAGGAATGTTTAACTCTTTTTGAAAATAATCGCCCATCCATAAATCATGATTTCCAACGAAGAAATAAATTGGAATACCAGAGTCTTTTATTTCGGCTAATTTCCCCAAAACTCTAACGAATCCTTTTGGGACAACTGTTTTATATTCGAACCAAAAATCGAATAAATCTCCTAACAAGAAAATCGCATCAGCATCTTGCTTAATGATATCAAGCCATTGAATGAATTTTTGTTCTCTTGGAAAACTTAATTCAGAAGTTGGAGCGCCAAAGTGCTGATCGGATGCGAAGTAGATTTTCATGGGAATTAGTTTATTCATTATCAGAAGCGTACCACTCAGCAAAAGAAGTTTCCGTTTCTTGCAATCTTAAAGAATGTAGTTTTATATTTTCAGGTAAAAGATTTTTAATTTTATTAGAAAAATCAATTACCATATTTTCGCTAGTAGGTTGGTAATCAACTAAAATCACATCATGTCCTCTTGATTTTAATTCATGTGCTAACTCTATATGAGGTGTGTTTTTGTTGAAAACAGTAGCGTGATCAAAAACATCTACAATTTGTTCTTTTACAATTTTTTTTAAATCGCCAAAGTCAATCACCATTCCGTATTTTACATTTGAAGTATCCTTTATAGGTTTTCCGATTACGGTAACAGATAGTTTGTAACTATGACCGTGAACGTTTTTACACTTTCCGTCATAACCATAAAGTGCATGGCCTGTTTCAAAGTTAAATTGTTTGGTAATTCTTATGTTTGACATGTTTTCTATTTTATGTTTTGTTCTCTTTTTTTAGCTCTGTAATAAAGTGCATAAGCTATTCCAGCTAATACTAAGAAAGGGATAAAAGACCCAATAAGTACACCAATTTGATATTGACCATCAGGAGCCTCTTTTAGTTTTTGCTCAACATTTACTTGTTGTAAAAAAAGTATTAAACTTCTCATTTTTTAAATTTTTTTAATGCGTTTTTTGTAAAGTCAGATAAAACTAAGCGTCCAGATATAGCAGCTCTCTCATAAAGTAGGCTGTCCCAATCATTTGTTCCTTCCCATAATACTTTTTTGATTTCAAACAAAGCATCATAATTATAAGACGCAAGCTCATTTGTATATTCATCAAGTCTTTTGTCTAATTCTTCTATCGAGTCAAAAATTTCTGAATATAATCCCTTTTCAAAAGCCCATTTTGACGTTTTCCAAGCGGTTGGGTTTAGTGTCATTTCAGACATCGCCATTTTTCCAATTTTCCTTGAAACCGCAGGTTCAATTACGAAAGGTCCAATTCCAATAGCAATTTCGGAGAGTTTTACATCACTTTTATTTGTCGCAAAAGCGTAATCACATGCAGCAGCAAGTCCAACTCCACCTCCAACAGCTTTTCCATGAATTCTGCCAATAATTAATTTTGGACATCTTCTCATGGCATTAATTACATTGGCAAATCCAGAAAAAAATCTACTTCCTTCTTCGTAGTTGCTTATTGAAAATAGTTCGTCAAAAGAGGCTCCCGCGCAAAATGCTCCTGTTCCAGCGCTTTTTAAAACAATTATGGATACCGCTTCATTTTTACTCAAAAGGTTAATTTCATCAGTTAGATTTTGCAACAAAACGCTTGGGAACGAATTACTTGATGGGTGAAAAAAAGTAATTGTAGCAATATTGTTTTGTATAAAAGTTTCAATAGAACCCATTGTAAATTATCGTTTTAATGTAAAGTGAGATTTGAATTCTTTTTGGATGTTGTCCTCTATATATACAACTTTAAACCAATAGTCTGTTGAAGGTAATAATTCACCATTAAATGTTCCGTCCCAACCCGTACTTGATGGGCTAATTTGTTTTATCAGTTTACCATAACGGTCAAAAATCGAAATTAAACCATTGTAGTCTTCAGGTAAATTAATATTCCAACGATCATTGTAGCCATCTCCATTAGGCGTAAAATAGTTTGGATAGGTAATAGTTTGAATGGTATTAGTCATAAGTAATCCACAACCTTGAATGTCTCTCACGTATATAGTGTAAGATCCATTAGGTAGGCTTGTAAAAATTGGACTAGATTGCCAATCTATTGCGTTCAAACTGTATTCGTAAACTCCAAATCCTCCTACAGGAATAGCTTGAATAGTAGCTAATCCAGAAGAAAAAGCAGGAGTCATTAATTCAGCAGTTACGCTTTCAGGTTCAGATGAGAAAGTTGTACTTACACTATCTGTAAAAGTACAAGAAGTATCTAAATTAGTTACCGTTACACTATAAGTTCCCGGAGCTGTGATGTTGTATGTTGCAATATTACCATTTGGGTTTGCGGGTGACCAAACATAAGAGTAATTTCCAGGAGTTGTTGGTGTAGCATTTATGACTTGTGAACCAATTCCTGTAACAGGATCAATACAAATAACAAAATCATCACCCAAGTTTGTGTCAGGTAAAGGATTTACGATTAATTTTAAAAAAGGTCCTAAACCAGCGCATTCAAATAGATTACTTTCAATACGCACCCAAATAAGTTGATCATTAGGAATGGTATTTCTAAAATTAGTAATATCTACAATTGCATTTTGTTCTGTTTCTGCATCTGTTTGGTTCAAATAATACGTGTAAGTATAAGATTGTCCTGCTGGAAATTGATTGGTTAATACAGGTTCAATTTCAGTTAAATTAAAATAGCTAATGCCATCACCGTCAGGATCAGTGTTGCTTAAATAATCATCACATACGTCATCAAGAGTGTATCTAAATGTTTGAGGAATTGTTGTAGCAGAAACGACTAAATTTACTCTTGAAGTTCTAAAACAACCATTTGAGTTTGTAATCCTTGCCCAAACCAAACTACCATTAGAACCATTAAATGCAATTTCATTTGAAACAACATCGTTATTGTTTTCTGCTCCAGCTAAACTGTTGTGATAAGTGAAAGTCAGCCCAGTATCTGTAGAAATTAAAATATTAGCTTGGGTTAAATTAAATGTTGTAGTTGCATCAGAATCAGTATCACATTGTTTTAGAGTTACTATGGAATTTACAACAGGTTTTGGATTAACAACCAAATTAAATGAAGCGGTGAAATAACACCCAGTGGTTATATTTGTTAAACGAACATGAATAATTCCATTTCCTGAATAAATTGAGTTTATACTGTTGTTTCCTGCTAAAGCTTCATTTACATCAACATGATAAGTAATTGTGTGATTTGGAATTAGAACTGCAATTTCTGCATTTTTTTGAGTTAAATCAAAAGTTACTAGTCCATTTGTGTCATCACCATCCAGATTGTTATCACATAAGCTAAAGTCAGATATAGCGGGTGGTGTTGGGATTGAATTATTAGTAACCGTAATACTCGCAGAAACTTGATCACAAGCACCATTAGCAGCTATTGTGTAGGTATAAATTCCAGACAAATCAACAGCTGGATTAAATATACTTGTTCCAGAAGAAAGCGCTGGTGACCAAGTACCTCCAAGTGTTATATTATTTCCAAGTAATGTAAATAAGTCAATTGGATTTGCATTTACACAGGTGGAATAGGTTGTGCTAGTTCCCACATTAGGAGCTTGTTCAATAGTAACACTAACTTTTATTGGAGGAAAAGTGGTTAAAATCGAATTACAGTCTTTTGTGAATTCATAAAAATACTCACCTGCAACATTTATAGCAGGGTCAAAAACGTTATTATTCAAAGGAGCACCGCCCGCAGGAACAGTCCATGTTCCATTTTCTCCGGGATTACCCGTTATAGCTTCTAAAAGATTTATAGCCTCATTTGAACAAACGGCAACATCTGTGTCTTCTGGATTACTTCCAAATCCTGAGTAATATCCAGCAAATCCGGAAGTAATTCCTTGACCTGGATTATTAGGATTACTTCCATAACCAAAAACTCCAACTGCTAAAGGTCCAGTTGATTGAATATTTACATTGTTGTTAACATTTGAAATTCTATAAGTTACCCAGTCGGTGTTTCCTTGTACTATTTGAGCTTGTGTTGGAGATATAGCTGTCCCGTTTAATGTTACAGAAGCTGAAGCATAAGTTAAAACCATTAAATCAGCTGTATATGATGTTCCGCCAATTCTATTTACATCTGGAATATTTACTGAGTTTTGAAAAAAACAGCTCAAAGGTGGAATGAAATTTAAACCGGCTGTCGCAGTGTCATTACCACCACCTAGTAATTGATAAGCATAAACGTTTTTTGAAGTTCTTACATAAATATTTCGATTAGTTGTTCCCTGATAGTAAGAGTTGTCAACTAAAAAGTAATCACCTGCATTTATGGTTGTTACAGGAGAAGCTGATCCGTTTATAAAAATTTCAGTATTATCTTCATTGGCTACGATAAGTGGTAGCTCCATAGAGGGTAATCCGTTACCTTCAATAAAAATATATTCGTTTCCAATTTTTGATGATGAAACAATTTGGTCTAAAGCAAAATCCGCATAATTTGTTTCTATGCCTCCCAATGCATTTCCTGAATTAACGGCAACTGGTTTGTCAGACGTAATTAATGCTCCGATAGCACCATCTAAGTTTACTGGGTTGTCACTGTAACCCGAAAAAATTATACTTTGCCCAGCATTCAAAACAAAACTCTGAGAACTAGGATTGATGGTCCCTGCACCAGAAACAAAAGTTACATTAGCATCATATCCTGAAAGCGTAACATTTGTGTTGTTTTCTGTAGCCATTATACTTGTAACAAAAGATTTTCGCGGATCGAATCTTTCATTTATAATGTGTCCTAATCTAAAACTTGTCCCAATTCCAGGCTTTCCTTTTGAAACCAACATTTCGGCATGATTTGTTGATCTAACCCTAAAACTTGCATAAAAATCCTTTGTGCCTTCTAAAATTATTCCGCTATCATTTAAAACGATATTCACATCTTCTATGCCAACAAACATTTTTGTACCTTGGCCAAAACCTAAATCAATAGTTACAGGACTGGCAGCAGATAGAGTGTAAGGGCTAGATCCAATAGGATTTCCTGCACCATCTGTTACTCTAACTTGAAAAGGAGTAGTTTCTTGAGTAGATAAGTATAAATAATGGTCAGCAACAGAAGATGCGTCTCTACAATGTAAAGGCGGAATCCAGTGTTTGTTACTTAATTGACTAAAACCAGTGTTTAAAAATAAAATTAAAAAAAATTGTATTAAGAAATTCTTCATTATAATTGAATATATAAGCCAGTAAAATTAAATAGAATAGTAGAATTAATCTAAATATTAACTAAAAAAATGCTCTTAATTGAACATTTCCAGTATGAATGGTTTTACTTGTCTCACTATTTCTGCCTTGATAATTGACATTTACATCTAAATATTGTGTCAAATTTTTCTGTAAAAGTAAGCGCCACGTTTGATTTTTTCCGGGTTGTAAACCTTCTAACATTTGAAATCCTACTGCAGATAACGCATTGCCATTGAAACTATTGTTATACATCGAAAATTCGCCATTCATACTAAATCCTTTTTCGCTGTTGAAGGTAAAAGAGGTTCCCAAACGAGTTTGTGTTAAAGTTTCAGAAGCTCCTATTTGATTTTCTTTTTGTTGGTATTCATAAAAAATGTCCCAACTCGCATTTTTCGAAAACAAATAGCCAATTTTCGGTTCTACTTGATAACTTTCAATTTCAAAATTTCTATTTTGAAAATTTTCGGAGTTAGAAGCCGTTTTCGTTGTACTAGTTGAAAAATTAAACAACCAACTTTTCTTAACCAAATGCTGATATTGCAACTGATGCGATTGATTTTTAGCTGCAACGCTTCCTGCTGAAAGTAAATTTTGACTTTCATTAATTAAAAAGGAATAGGTAGTGGAATGATGTTGTTTACCGCGATTAAAAAACAAACTATTTCTAAAATTCGTGTTCAAACCAATCAATTCATCATCATTTTTTGAAAACGGATTCAAGTCGAAATTAGAACCATCTCTTCGAATTCTTCGTTCTATTAAAAAAGATGTTTGATTGTAAAAGTAAGAAGCAAATTTCTTCAAACCTTTCTCATTTTGCCATTGGTTAAAATTAAAGTTCAACGCTTGCGAAAATCGGTTTTGATGGGTTCTTACAAAGACTTGATTTGGTAAAAATACGCGGACATAAATCGCTAAATCGGGAAATGGAGCAACTTCAAACTCTTGCAATTCCTGAATTCCATTGCCATTGTAATCGTTCCACATATAAACGCCTTGACCAGGTTCTACTTGCAAATAGGTAAATTCTTGTTGGGCAATCGTTCCAGAACTTGTTTCATAGGCCGTTGTTGTCTGAATTAATTGTCCAAAATACCTATCGGAATATAAAATTCGGGAATTCAATGAAGGTTCATTTTCTTTGTTTGTATCTTCATATTTCAAGGTGCGATAATTCAAAAACACACTCAAATTACTTTTTTCGGTTTTGATCAGTTGCGATTTTAAATAATACGAATTCGAATGATTTACGCGCTCAATTCGGTAGTTTTGCAAACTATCATTCTGACGTTGTAAAAATCTCAATTCCACAAAAACCTTTGTAGAATCACCTCTTCCTACAAAAGCACCATATTCTAAAAAGCGTTGGCTCAAGGACGAAAAAGAGTTCGTTGCTTTTAGTTTTTCCGAATTATCTTCCAAATTTACTGTAGCACCTACCCAATTTTTACCCAATTTATAAGACGAACGATTTTCGCTTCGAGCAAAAGACGAATTAGAAAGTTCGGAATCGCTTTTCATAGCACTTGAATTACTCCAAATCATCCAATTTTTCGTAGCATATCTTCCCGAAATCGTATGTCTATTTCCTGAAAAAGAGTTGCCAAAAGCTAAATTTTCAAACTGATAAATCGCTTTTCCTTTGTTGTCGAAATTAAAATCCAATCCCGAAGTTAAGATACTTTGATTACCAATTAAAGGCGAAGTTATGTTCCAATCGCGATTAAATTCGATATTAAACAAACGTTCAATTGGTTTGAAGTTTTCTCGAATGAGTTGATAATTTGTAAACGCATCAATTTTAGTTTTTTTATCAAAAATACGTTGTTTGCCATTGAATTTTCCAGCAAAACCTCTGTTGTTGGTATCGTCTAAATTCGAATATAAATTTTGGTCGCTGTTACTTAATGCTACTTCAAAATCTAAAAGTGTTTTCTCATTTGGATTGTATTTTCCTAATACCGTAGCCATTTGAATTTTTGTTGGAGCAATCAAACGGATTATCGGTTCGTAATTTCCTTGCGGAATTCCAGCTATTGGCTCGACATATTCATAAATTTTCCCAACGGCTTGATTATTCGCTAAAATGTAATTCCCTTGATTATTTCCAACTAATGAAAAACGAACATTGTACAATTCGTCATTTGGATTGTTCGAATATTCAAAGACTTCAACGCCACTAATCAATACTTTTCGATACAAAATTTTATTTTCGGAATACGTATCTAAATACGCTGAAGGGCCATTCATTTGAGAAATGTCGTCGCCTACGTTTTGCAAAATAGTAATTTGTTCTTGAGATAAATTTTGTTGTAATGGCTGATTTTTTACATCACTTTCCGAATATAAATAACCGCCAATTTGCCAATTTTCTCGCTCGTGTGAAATCCCGCCATACGTGATAAATCGCGTGTAATTTCTATCAGTATATTGATATTCGACGTTGATTCGCATTTCGGAAGTAATCGGAAATAAAGAAGTGAAGATAATTTCTCCTGCGTTGTAATCGATAATGTAATCGTTGTTTTCGCCACGCGTTTTCAAAATTCCGTTGACATAAACCCGTTCCGAACCTGAAATTACTAAAACATATAATTCGTTATTATTTCCACGCAATTTATACGGACCTTGATTGCCTTCTTGTCCAGTAAAAGTACTTCTTGCGTATTGACCACGCACCAAAGCTCCCGAAGCAACCACTTCGGTTTTTTTATCTGGTGTTCCAAAGGTAAAACGAGTTGCTAAACCTTGTACTTTTTTGTTGAAATTTAAGAAAGCAGATTTTCGATTTTCCAGAAATAAATCCCCGGCTCGAATGTTCCATTTATCCGAAAATAATTCGATAAAAATTTGGTCAAATTCGTCTAGTTTTTGAGAATAACCGCCTTCTTGCAACGGAATATTACTGTCTTGAATTGAAGCACGCAAACTCACTTTATCCGAAATTTTTCCTGTGATTTGTAAATCTAAATTGGAATTCACTACCGTGTTTTGATTGTTTCCAACCGTAACACCACGCGTGATACTTCCCGAAGTATTCAATCCGTCGAAAGGCTTAAATTGGGTGTTTTTTTCTTTTTTGAAAACGACTAATTTTCCCGCTTCGTTTGAAACTACTTTGTCGTCATCGTAAATGGAATAGGTTTTGGTTAAAAAATCAGGAAATTTCGAATAACGAACCACTAGCGAATCAGAACCGCTTATTTCTTTGGTAAAAACTACCGTTCCTTTTTGGAAATTTACTTTGTAAAAACTGGTGTCGATGGCTTTTCCATTTTTGTCTTTGATTTCAAAAAAGGAATTGTTTAAACTGAATTTTTCAATTGAAATTGTATCTTTTGAAAACGCAATTTTTTTAGTTGGATACGATTGCAACGTTTCCTGAGCAAAACCGCCCAAAAAACACAACAGAAATCCCGCTAAAAAAACAATTTTTTGCATAAATACTATAACTCCGAATCTTCAAAAGTAGTATTTATTGTTGGAAAGTTTATTATTTCAATCTTTTTGACCAATCAATTGGGGAACGCGAAGTGTGAAAAACTCCAATTACTATGATTTTATCCAAATTTATCAAATAGTGAATTCCATAAGGAAATCGTTTAATAAATCTGACTTTTACGTTTTTATATCTAATTTGAAAAAGTTCGGGATTTCTAAAAATTTGGCTAACACTTTCTTCTAAACAAAGTTCAAAATCATAAGACAAACCTTCTCTTTGTTCTTCATACCAAACAGCTATTTGTTCAATATCGAGAAGCGCTTCTTTTGAAAATACAAGTTTATGCATTTCTGCTTTTTTTCAGCGTATTTTTAACATCTTCCCAAGTGTAAAACTCGGTTTTGTCTTCTTCTACCAATGAAATTCTTCGGTCTAATTCTAGTTTCATTGCATCAGACAACTCTAATTTTTCTTTCGAAACACTTTCCCAAAGTTCTTCTGCTAAAAGAATTTTTTCGGCATTGGTATATTTATCTAAATCTTTGATATTCATGTCTAAACTTTTTATAAAGTTAGCAAAAATATTTTTATTAATTGGCACATCGACTAATAGTCTAAATGCCAAATTAAACTACTCCTTCGTAATCACTTGCATCGTTTCTCTCGAAATCTGGCGCAACAATATCGTTTTATTCGTTTCTACTACTTTTGCAGCGTTTTCATCAAAATGTCTGATAGTATAAAGCGATACATTTTCGTTATACGAAACTTTGAATTTTTTTGCTAATACTTTTCGCAACTCTTCAAAGTTGTTGTATTTATCTTCGATACAAACGGAGAAACTAATCGCTGTGTTCTGAATTAAATTCACTTTAATCTTGTGTTTTGAGAACAAGCCAAAAATCTCACTAATATGATTTTCCATGATAAAATCGAAATCAATAGATGATAACGATAATAACAATTGGTTTTTCTTAACAATAAAACAAGAAGTTTGTGGAATTAAATCGGCACCTCTTGAAACACTTGTTCCAGGCAATGTTGGGTTAATAAAGGATTTTACATACAAAGGAATTTCTTTTTTCTGTAGAGGTTGTAACGTTTTTGGGTGAATTACGGAAGCTCCGTAAAAGGCTAATTCAATCGCTTCTCTATATGAAATTTGGTTCAACAAAACCGCATTTTCAAAATATCTCGGATCGGCATTTAAAACTCCGGGAACGTCTTTCCAAATAGTAACACTTTCCGCTCCTAAACAATACGCAAAAATCGCAGCGGTATAATCAGAACCTTCGCGCCCTAAAGTTGTGGTGAAATTATTCTCATCCGAACCTAAAAATCCTTGTGTAATGTTCAACGTTTTCTTTTTAACGCCTTTTGAAATCAATTTTTGAGTGGTTTCCCAATCGACTTGCGCATCACGATAATTGTTGTCGGTTTTGATTAATGGGCGAACATCAATCCAGTTGTTTTTTAAGCCGCTATAATTGAAATAATGACTTACAATTGTGGTAGAAACTAATTCTCCAATGCTTACCACTTGATCGTAAACAAAGCTATAATTTGGTGACTTGTTGCTACGAATGAAATATTCTAAATCATCAAAATGCGCGTTGACATCAAAAAACACATCGTGCTCTTCGTCTTCAAATAAGTCTAATAAAATTTGGTTGTGGTACTTACGAACTTCCTGAAGCGAGGCGTGCAGTTCCTTCGATTTATCGAAATAATTTTTGATTACGACTTCTAAAGCGTTTGTAGTTTTTCCCATAGCGGAAATTACCAACAAAACATCTTCGTGTCCTACTGTGTTTAAAACATGCAATACATTTTTTACGCCTTCGGCATCTTTAACTGATGCACCTCCAAATTTGAATATTTTCATGAGTTCAATTAGTCAATGTGGCTATTAGCCAATGTGTCAATTAGTTTTTACTTCAAAAATCTTAAATCGTTAATCTTCAATCAAAAATTGTTTTATTCCTGTTTCATCCATATGCACCACACGCCAATCGCTTAGAACTTTAGCACCCGATTTTTCATAGAAATCAATTGCTGGTGTGTTCCAATCTAAAACATTCCATTCGATTCGGCGGACATTTTCGGCTTTTCCTTGTTTGATGATTTCTTTGTAAAGTGCAAATCCGGCACCTGTTCCACGTTTGTTTTCTTTTACAATTAAATCCTCTAAATGGATGGTTTTACCTTTCCAAGTCGAGTAACGATAATAGTACAAAGCCATTCCGATAATTTCGCCATCAACTTCGGCAACAAAGCATTGAAAAAGCGGATTTTCTGAAAAACCATCACGAACTAAATCATCAACGGTAACTACAACAGCATCAGGTTCTTTTTCAAAAGTGGCTAATTCCTGAATCAATTCTAAAACCGATGGCATGTCGTTTTTGGTGGCTTTTCTAATGGTCATTTTTCTAATTTTTTTACAAAAATAAAATTAACTTAAACATCTTTTCAAATTAATTCTAACATTTCACAAAATTACCGATATTTGTGCCTTAAACACAACTACAACGTTTTCGAAATGGAAGAAAGAAATAGAACCTTAGGCGAATTTATTATTGAACACCAAAATTCGTTTCAATACTCAACAGGAGAATTATCTCGAATCATCAACTCTATCCGATTAGCC
The DNA here is from genome assembly GCF_041911335.1 of Flavobacterium sp. GTDB lineage: Bacteria > Bacteroidota > Bacteroidia > Flavobacteriales > Flavobacteriaceae > Flavobacterium. The sequence continues at coordinate 16,633 of NZ_JAYRPD010000003.1, read as the reverse complement.
GCAAAAGTGGTAAATTACAAAGTAAACAAAGCTGGATTAGTAGATATAGTAGGTGCTGCTGGAGAACAAAATATTCAAGGAGAAGACCAGCAAAAATTAGACGTTTACGCAAACGAGGTTTTCATTCAAACCTTAATCAATCGTGAGATTGTTTGCGGAATTGCTTCGGAAGAAAATGATGATTTCATTACTGTCGCAGGTTCGGATAATTCACACAATAATAAATACGTGGTTTTGATGGATCCATTAGATGGTTCTTCAAATATTGATGTAAATGTTTCGGTAGGAACAATTTTCTCAGTTTTCAGAAGAATTACACCCGTTGGAACTCCAGTAACTATTGAAGATTTCTTGCAACCAGGTGTGAATCAAGTAGCGGCAGGTTATGTGATTTATGGAACTTCAACCATGTTAGTATATACGACAGGTGATGGTGTTAATGGATTTACATTGAATCCAGCTATCGGAACGTTCTATTTATCGCATCCTGATATGAAATATTCGGAAGACGGTAAAATTTACTCGATTAACGAAGGGAATTATGTTCATTTTCCTCAAGGAGTGAAAGATTATATCAAATATTGCCAGTCAGAAGAAGGCGATAGACCTTATACTTCAAGATATATCGGAAGTTTAGTTTCTGATTTTCATAGAAACATGATTAAAGGCGGAATTTATTTATATCCAACCAGTTCAAAATCACCAAACGGAAAATTACGTTTGTTATACGAGTGTAATCCAATGGCTTTCATAGCCGAACAAGCAGGCGGAAAAGCGTCAGACGGTTACAAAAGAATCATGGAAATTCAACCAACAGAATTACATCAACGCGTCCCGTTTTTCTGCGGAAGCAAAAACATGGTAGAAAAAGCAGAAGAGTTTATGGCGAGAGCAAAGTAATTTCTTCAAATAGTAAAATACAAAAGCACAAACTCATTAGAATTTGTGCTTTTGTATTTTAAAACAGGTTGAATTATCTGTTCATGTGTTGCATTTCGTAAGTGAAGGTGTCTAAATCCACATTCATATCTACTAATTTTAACGCTTTATCTACAATATAACCTACGTTTCCTGCTGTAAAACCTAAAGCTAAAGCGAATTTTTTAAGTAATTCGTGTTCTTTTTCTCCTAAAACATGCTCGTCTGCGTATACCATTCTTGCTAAATCATATAAACGTTCTAAACGATGTGTATGTAAAAGCGGAGGATTTACAGGATATTTTAAAGGGTTTTCTAAAATTTCCTCATATTCTGCTTGAGAAATTTCTAATTTGATAGCTAATTTATCTAAGAAGTGTTTTTCTTCTGGACCAATAATACCATCAGACAAAGCTACTCTTACAATTGCTGAAAAATGACCTTTGTTTCTGTTTCTAAAACCGCTATCGAATAAATCTGAAATTGACATGTTGTTTGTTTTTTATTAAAGCAAAATTACACAAAAATTCTATTTTTTTCAACAATTTCACATGCTTTTGTGATGAAGAATTTGGTAACATAAAAAAATAAATCGTAAGTTTGAAAATCCCCAAATAAATTGTAGTTATGTCAGAATTTTGGATGTATTTTAATATTGGTCTTAAACATGTGTTAGATATTAATGCATATGACCACGTTTTATTTTTAATGGCTTTAGTAATTCCGTATGCCTTTAAAGATTGGAAAAATGTTTTTGTTTTGGTATCGCTTTTTACCATCGGACATACGTTAGCTTTACTATTGTCGGTTTATGGAGTGGTTCAAATTCAAGCTAGTTTGGTTGAGTTTTTAATTCCAATCACCATCTTAATAACCGCTGTTTTTCATCTCTTTACGGCTGGGAAATCGTCTAAAAATGAAAGTATCACTTTCGTTGCCATTGTAACGTTGTTTTTCGGAATTATTCACGGATTAGGGTTTTCGAATTACTTTAAAACGATTTTACCCGGAACCGCTTCAGATAAGTTGTTGCCTCTCTTAGAGTTCGCATTAGGAATTGAAGCTGCTCAAATTATTGTAGTTGTAGTGTTTTTAATTATTTCCTACATCGTACAAACTTTTTTCCGTTTTTCGAAAAGAGATTGGGCTTTGGTTATGTCGGCATTTATAATTGGCGTAGTTTTGCCAATGATTATTGAAAGCGAAATTTGGAACCGATAATGAAGAAAGAAAAAAGAGAAAAATACGATAAAGCTTATTTACGAATTGCCAAAGAATGGGGGAATTTATCCTATTGCCAAAGAAAAAAAGTTGGGGCAATTATTGTAAAAGATAAAATGATTATTTCTGATGGGTACAACGGAACACCATCAGGCTTTGAAAATTGTTGCGAAGACGAAGACAATGTCACCAAATGGTACGTATTGCATGCTGAAGCGAATGCCATTTTAAAAGTGGCACGTTCTACTCAATCGTGCGAAGATGCTACGTTGTACATTACGCTTTCTCCTTGTAAAGATTGTAGCAAATTAATTCATCAATCGGGAATTAAAAGAGTGGTGTATCATCAAGAATATAAAGATACTTCAGGCGTTGATTTCTTAAGAAAAGCAGGTGTTGAGGTCGAATTAATTGAAGATTTGAGCTAAAATGAGAATGAACAAAGTATATTTTCCAATAGTAATCGCAGTAGCAGTTGCGGCGGGCTTGTTATTGGGAAGTAAACTCAATCCTTCTACAGAAACGGCTTTTTTAAACCGAAACGCCAATAAAAATAAACTAAACAAACTTATCGATTTTATTGAAAAAGAATACGTTGATAGTTTAAATACCGATTCTATTGTCGATTTAACGGTTAACGGAATTCTCGAAAAACTTGATCCCCATTCGGTTTATATTCCCAAAAGTCAATTAGAAGCAGTCGAACAAGAAATGCGAGGCAATTTTGTGGGAATTGGCATAAATTTCTACATGTATAACGATTCGTTAGCGGTTATAAAACCCATTGCAAACGGACCTTCGGAAAAAGCAGGATTAAAATCGGGCGATAGAATTCTTTTTGCCGATAAATTACAATTGTACAATAAAAAATTAGAAACAGATTCGTTATTTTCCATCTTAAAAGGCGAACAAGGTTCTAATGTAAAACTAACGGTTTATCGAAAATCTGAAAAAAAGAAATTCGCCGTAAACGTTATCCGTGATGTTATTCCAATCAAAAGTGTTGATGTTTTCCAAATGGTCGATAAAACTACAGGTTACATCAAAATCAACCGCTTTGCCGAGAAAACCTATGATGAATTTTTATCGGGTTTAACCCAATTAAAAAAAGAAGGCGCCAAACATATTATCATCGATTTACGTGATAATGGTGGTGGTTATTTGGAATCAGCCGTTGCAATTGCAGATGAATTCTTAAAAAACAAAGAATTAATCGTTAAAACGAAAAATAAAAAAGATAAAATCGAAAGTACACTAGCCACCGAAAAAGGAATTTTTGAAACGGGCAAAGTCAGTATTTTAATCAATGAAAACAGTGCTTCAGCAAGCGAAATTTTAGCTGGAGCCATTCAAGATAACGACAGAGGTTTGATCTATGGAAGACGTTCGTTCGGAAAAGGATTAGTACAACGCGAAATGCCATTAGGTGATGGTTCGGCAGTACGATTAACCATTGCTAGATATTACACACCATCAGGACGTTCTATTCAAAAGCCTTATGAAGACAAAGGTGAAAACTATTTCAACGAATTCGACAAACGCTTCGAAAGTGGTGAATTGTACGAAAAAGATAAAGCCAAAATAGCCGATAGTTTAAAATTCAAAACTAAAAAAGGCCGCATCGTGTATGGCGGTGGCGGAATTATCCCCGACATTTTTGTTCCGTTAGAAGATTCGCACGGAGCTGAAGGTTTAACAATGTTAATGCAATCGGGATTAGTGAATTATTTTGTGTTTGAACAATTAGATCAAAACCGTAAAAAGTTTGAAAAAATTTCGATGGAAGCCTTGGAAAAAGAATTACGTTCTGGAAATTATTTTAATAATTTCAAGACTTACATGGCAAAAGGCGGTTTGCTTTTCAATTTAGATACTCAGAAAGAAAAAGTATTATTCTATCTTCAAGCAGAATTTGTGCGCCAACTATTTAACGAAAACGCCTATTACCAATTGATTTTAAAGAAAGACAATATGGTAAATAAGGTGTTGAGTAAGTAAAATATGAAATTAAGTTTAAAGAAAAGAACTAGTGTAAAACCTAAAAGAAAATCTGCGGGTATAAATTTGATGCCTTTTTTTGTTTGGGTTTCAATTTTTGCTTTAGTATTTACCCTTTTTATTGTTTACAAAATTACTGTAAGTGAAAGGAGGTTTTTTTCGATTAGTTTGATTGCATTATTAAGCGGTGTTCTTATTGAAAGTTATAGGATTTCAAAAGATTGGAAAATTGTCTTTTTTAAGTTTGTGGGCGCTTATGTCTTTAGTTTTATAGTTTTTATTCCTGGAAAAAGAGATGTGAATTACAACATAGAATCGCACATCGAATTTTGGCTTCAAACTATAGTTGTTACTTACATAGTTATTTCAGCTGTATTTTACAAAGAAAAGATTGTGCAAAAGTTAACAGAAGGAATTACACTATTATTATCCTTATCATTAATATATTGGGTTATAGATTATGGATTTGTGAATATAGATTTTCTTATTATTAAAATTCTTTTAATAATTGGATTGTTGTTAGCGATTTACTCGATTTTCCATTCTTTATCATATTTGACTCTGACTAGGACAAGTAGACTTGTTTTAAGTGTTTGGAGTTCAATAGTTGTTTTTGCATTTGCTTTAGATAATGTTTTTAGAGTTTTTACAAGTAAAAACATTGAAGATTCAGAATATTTTACTGAAGGACTTTATATAGGAATACAATATTTCCTGTTAGGAATTTCAGCTATTTATATTTTGCAAAATTATTTTTTCCTTACAGACTTATTGCCTAACAAAAACGGTAATTATAAGAAAGATTTATATCATGCAAAAAGTGCACATATTAAACGATTTTCAGACAGTCAAGTTTCAAGAAAAAGTTCTTTAATCTGCATTTTATATTGTAGTAGTCTGTATTTTTTTAATAGCTATTATGATTTATTGCCAAGACATACTATGATTTGGTTAGTTATTTTTAGCTTTCCAATAATTGTTGGACTTTTTGATTATATGATGTCAAGAAGTAAGGTTGATTCTATTTCCCAATAGCATCATGCACTTGCACAGGATTTCCGTTATTCCACAATGTTAAAATATCAGTTGCTACAGAAGCACCACTACCAGCGGCAATGCTTAACTGACTTCTATGTCCGGCTAAAACTCCAGCTGCATAAATACCTTCGGTAACCAAATGGTCGGTATTTTTTAATTGAATTCTGTTTTTCTCTGGAGCTGCTTTTTGATGTGGCATTACAAACGATTCCAAGCCTTCAATTGTAAAAGGATTTCCAGAACCAATCGCAATCACTACAATTTTAGCTTGAAGAGAAGATTTGTTGGTAGTAATTGTAAAATTTCCAGCTTCACCAGAAATAGAAAGCACTTTTTCGCCATGAATTTGTTGTACGTGCGGATATGAGTTGGTCAAATGTTCCAAACTCTCTTCCAATAATTCACTTCCTAATTTCCCAGCGGGAATTCCGTAAGCGTTGTTAAAAATGGCATTTTGTAACGAAGAGGCTTTTTGGTGCGCCACAATTGCAATTTTTTTATCCATAGCAAAAGGTTTGTTTTGGGCTGAACCCAAAATCAAAGCACACGAAACGCCTGAAACTCCAGCGCCAATAATTAAAACGTCAAACATTATTGTCTTGTTTTTTCTTCAATCATTTTTGAAAAACGCAATAATACTAATAATAGGATAGCGCAAATTCCAGCTACAACACCAATAATGGCAATCGTGCTATTTCCTTCAAATGGATTGCTATAATCAATTTGAAAAAGATTAAAAACAATTAAAACTAAAGCAATGGCAACCGCCACATAAGTAAAAATTTTCATTTTGTATATTTTCTAAATAAATAATCCTTTAACATTCGCGGCGAATAATTTTACAGCAATCGCCAATAAAACTACGCCAAATATCTTGCGAATCACGCCTAAACCATTGTTTCCAAGAAGCTTTTCGATTTTCCCAGAAGATTTTAAAACTCCATAAACTACTACTACATTAATCAAAATCGCGATAATAATGTTGATTTTGTCATAAGCAGCTCGAAGTGATAATATTGTTGTCATCGTTCCAGCTCCAGCAATTAAGGGAAACGCAATCGGAACAATAGAAGCTGTACTCGGGTTATCTTCTTTGTATAATCGAATGCCTAAAATCATTTCCAAGGCAAGGAAAAACAAGACAAACGAACCAGCAACTGCAAATGAATTCGCATCAATACCAATCAACTTTAGAATTTCTTCTCCTACAAATAAAAAGGCAATCATAATCACCGCCGCAACAATTGTCGCTTTTTCCGATTGAATATGACCCATTTTACTGCGTAAATCCACAATAATTGGAATACTTCCCACAATGTCAATCACAGCAAATAAAATCATGCTGATGGTAAAAATGTCTTTCCAGTTGATTCCTAATTCCATAAAACGCTTAATATTTGTGCAAATATAAGGATATTGAATCAAGAACGTTTCTAATTTAACGATACATTATCATATCAAGTTCAATGACAATTTCAATATCAAGTTCAAATTCAAAGCAATGTGAAGATTTAAACGCAAATCCCGAAGCTTCGGGAGCAAAGGTTTTTCGCAAAGAGCGCCAAGAGAAAAGTAAAACGTCTCGGTGTATCTCTTTTCAACACAATCTAAATCAAAAAAAACTCGGTGTAGCTCTGTGAAAAAATATAACTATTTCTCCAATTTCTGAAATCTGTGTTCCAAACTTCTAAATTCTTATTTCTAAATTCTGAATTCAAAATCGTATCTTTGCACCTTAAAATATATCCAATATGTTTCAGTTAAATAAAACTATCGTTTCCGAAGAAATCTTAGAAAAAGAATTCGTTTGCAATTTGTCAGCTTGTCAAGGTGCTTGTTGTGTGGATGGCGATGCGGGTGCTCCTTTAGATGAGGAAGAAACCAAAATTTTAGCTGAAATTTTTCCAAAAGTAAAACCCTTTCTTCGTCCTGAAGGAATTAAAGCCATTGAAGAACAAGGAACGCACGTAGTTTCCGATTTTGGTGAATTAGAAACACCACTTATCGACGGAAAAGACTGTGCTTATGTAATTTTCGACGGAAAAACGGCACTTTGTGGAATCGAACAAGCCTACAATCAAGGAATTGTAGATTGGAAAAAACCAGTTTCTTGTCATTTATATCCTATCCGAATCAAAGAATATTCGGACTTTGCAGCGGTTAATTATCACAAATGGCATATTTGCGATGAGGCCTGTTCGTTAGGGCAAGAATTAGGAGTTCCGGTGTACCAATTTGTGAAAGAAGCACTAGTTAGAAAATTCGGACAACAATGGTTTGACGAATTAGACAAAGTGGCAAAAGAGTTGAAAAAATAATCTCATTGTTATCGATTAAAAACACGTGTGAGTCGCTTATTTTTCAGTTGCTTACAAGGTTTTAACAGTTGTTTTATTGGTTTTTAACTTATTGATTTACAGTATTTTAAAAACCTATATTAATTTACTGACAATTATCAGCTTTGTTAAAAACTTGCTCCAATTGTGAATAAGTTTGACTTTCATTTCTCGTTTCAAATGACAAACTTTGTAATCCCCAAATAAGTCAATTTAACCAATCATTAACATTTTTAAAATCAAATAGCTATGTCTATAGTGGAACCTATTTTGCAAGAAAACAAAGATCGATTTGTAATTTTTCCTATCAAACACCAAGATATTTGGGAATGGTACAAAAAACAAGAAGCGTGTATTTGGACAGCAGAAGAAATTGATTTGCACCAAGATTTAAGCGATTGGAACAATAAATTAAACGATGACGAAAAATATTTCATCAAACATATTTTAGCATTCTTTGCTGCTTCAGACGGAATTGTAAATGAAAATTTAGCAGAAAATTTCGTTAACGAAGTGCAATATCCAGAAGCGAAATTTTTCTATGGTTTCCAAATCATGATGGAAAACATTCATAGCGAAACGTATTCGTTGTTGATTGATACGTACGTGAAAGATGAAGCAGAAAAAAATCAGTTATTCCATGCGATTGAAGTATTTCCAGCTATCAAAGAAAAAGCGCAATGGGCTCTAAAATGGATTGAATCGGATTCTTTTGCGGAAAGATTAATTGCTTTCGCAGCGGTGGAAGGAATTTTCTTCTCAGGTTCTTTCTGTTCAATTTATTGGTTGAAAAAACGTGGATTAATGCCAGGATTAACCTTTTCAAACGAATTAATTTCTCGTGACGAAGGAATGCATTGTGATTTTGCGGTTCACTTACATACACATCACATTGTAAATAAAGTGCCAAAAGCAAGAATCACAGAAATTATCGTAGATGCATTAAACATCGAAAGAAAATTCATTACAGAATCATTACCAGTAAGTTTGATTGGTATGAATGCTACTTTAATGACGCAATATTTAGAATTCGTAACCGATAGATTATTAGTGGAATTAGGATGCGATAGAGTTTACAACTCTTCAAATCCATTCGATTTTATGGATATGATTTCGCTACAAGGAAAAACGAATTTCTTCGAGAAACGTGTGGCAGAATATCAAAAAGCAGGTGTAATGAATTCAGATGCAGATTCAAATAAAATTAGCTTCGACGCTGATTTCTAAAATAAATATAAAGTGCTATAAAATGTCGGGAGACTTGCGCTTTTGTTCAATAATTACTAACCGAAAGCAGGGAAGGGATTGTCTGTTTTCAAAAAACTAAAAATGTATGTATGTGGTAAAAAGAGATGGCCATAAAGAGCCAGTAATGTTTGACAAAATCACGGATAGAATTAAAAAACTATGTTATGGGTTAAATGACATGGTAGACGCTGTGAAAGTAGCAATGCGTGTAATTGAAGGATTATACGATGGAGTTTCTACTTCTGAATTAGACAATTTAGCAGCTGAAACCGCAGCTTCCATGACGGTTACTCACCCAGATTATGCCCAACTAGCGGCTCGTATTGCAATTTCTAACCTACACAAAAATACCAACAAATCATTCTCGGAAACGATGAGTGAAATGTATCACTATGTAAACCCAAGAACGAATCAAGCCGCGCCTTTGATTTCGGATGAGGTTTACGAAGTAATTCAAGCCAATGCAGCTTTTTTAGATTCTCATATCATTTACACACGCGATTTTAATTACGATTACTTTGGTTTCAAAACCTTAGAGCGTTCGTATTTATTAAGAATCAACGGAAAAATCGTTGAGCGTCCACAACACATGTTGATGCGTGTTTCGGTTGGAATTCACTTAAACGATTTAGAAGCGGTAATTGAAACTTACGAATTAATGTCGAAAAAGTTCTTTACACACGCTACTCCAACGTTATTCAACGCCGGAACTCCAAAACCTCAAATGTCATCTTGTTTCTTGTTAACCATGAAAGATGATAGTATTGACGGTATTTACGATACGTTAAAACAAACGGCTAAAATTTCGCAATCTGCGGGAGGAATCGGTTTAGCTATTCATAATGTAAGAGCAACAGGTTCGTACATTCGTGGGACTAACGGAACGTCAAACGGAATTGTTCCTATGTTACGTGTTTTCAATGATACTGCTCGTTACGTAGATCAAGGTGGAGGAAAACGTAAAGGAAGTTTCGCTATTTATTTAGAAACTTGGCATGCTGATATTTTCGAATTCCTAGATTTGAAAAAGAATACTGGAAAAGAAGAAATGCGTGCAAGAGACTTGTTCTTCGCTATGTGGACTTCGGATTTATTCATGAAACGTGTAGAAGCAGATTCAACATGGACATTAATGTGTCCAAACGAATGTCCAGGTTTAGATAACGTTTATGGAGAAGAGTTTGAAGCTTTATATACTTCATACGAAGCACAAGGAAAAGGTAGAAAAACCATTCGTGCAAGAGAACTTTGGGAGAAAATCTTAGAATCTCAAATCGAAACGGGAACACCTTATATGTTGTACAAAGATGCAGCAAACAGAAAATCGAACCAAAAGAATTTAGGAACGATTCGTTCGTCTAATTTATGTACGGAGATTTTAGAATATACATCTCCAGATGAAATCGCGGTTTGTAACTTAGCATCGATTTCATTACCAATGTTTGTTGAAAATGGAGCTTTTAATCATGAATTGTTATACAACGTAACAAAACGTGTAACGCGTAACTTAAATAGAGTAATCGATAGAAATTACTATCCAGTAAAAGAAGCGGAGAATTCAAACATGCGCCACCGTCCAGTTGGATTAGGAGTGCAAGGTTTAGCGGATGCTTTCATTATGTTAAGAATGCCTTTTACAAGTGATGAAGCGAAAAAATTAAATCAAGAAATTTTCGAAACTTTATATTTTGCTGCCGTAACCGCTTCTATGGAAATGGCTAAAGAAGAAGGACCGTATTCGTCTTACGAAGGTTCGCCAATTTCAAAAGGAGAATTCCAACACAACCTTTGGGGCTTAAAAGACGAAGAATTATCTGGTCGTTGGGATTGGGCAAGTTTAAGAAAAGAAGTAATGGCAAACGGAGTAAGAAACTCATTGTTAGTAGCGCCAATGCCAACGGCTTCAACTTCTCAAATTTTAGGAAATAACGAAGCTTTCGAACCTTACACTTCAAATATTTATACAAGAAGAGTACTTTCTGGAGAGTTCATCGTGGTAAACAAACACTTATTGAATGATTTAGTAGAAAGAGGTTTGTGGAACGAAACATTGAAGCAAGAAATCATGCGTCACAATGGTTCGGTGCAACATATTGAAAGAATTCCTGCTGATTTGAAAGAATTGTACAAAACGGTTTGGGAAATGTCGATGAAAGATATTATCGATATGTCGCGTCAAAGAGGTTATTTTATTGACCAATCGCAATCGTTGAACTTGTTTATGCAAGATGCTACCTACGCGAAATTGACTTCGATGCACTTCTACGCTTGGAAATCAGGTTTGAAAACCGGAATGTACTATTTGAGAACAAAAGCTGCGGTGGATGCGATTAAGTTTACTCTAAATAACGACAAAAAAGAAGCGCCAATTGAGGTGAAGGAACAACATGTTGAAGTGAAAAAAGTAGAAGCTATTGCAGTTTTAGAAGAACCAGCAGAAATGACCGCTGAAGAATACAGAGCAATGATCGAAATGGCTAGAAACGCAGGTCCAGAAGATTGTGAAATGTGTGGTTCTTAATTTTAGAGAATAGAATAAGAAAATAGAATAAAGAAAACAGTTGTTCGCTAATGCGAATGACTGTTTTTGTTTTAAATAATTACAATCCAATTCGTACATTTGAAAAAAATAGAAATTATGTCAAAAGATAAAAAAGGGGTTTACACCGGAATCATAGAAAAAGACGCAGACGGAAATTATTTCTGTGGAGAATATTTATTAGATTACCAATACACAGAGAAAAACTTCAAAGTAGGAGACGAAATCAATATCAAATCGGTAATCGTAAATCCGAGTGATAAAAGTTACAATCAGTATCCAAAAAAATCGAGAAATTTCTTCTTGACTAACGAAAAAGAATAGTTTTAAAATCAAAAATCCGCAATCTTCAATCTAGAATCTTATGATGCAGTGGGAACAATTATTGTCTTTAAAAAGACAAGGCGATACCAGCAAACGTTTACGAAAAGAGCAAGACGACACCCGTTTAGGTTTTGAAGTCGATTATGATCGAATTATTTTTTCTGCCGCTTTCCGAAGTCTGCAAGATAAAACGCAAGTTATTCCACTTTCCAAAACCGATTTCGTACACAACCGACTAACGCATAGTTTGGAGGTTTCTGTGGTGGGTCGTTCTTTAGGTCGTTTGGTTGGAAAACAAATCATTACAAAATATCCGCATTTACAAGAAGTTCATGGCTATCAAGCGAATGATTTTGGTGCGATTGTAGCTGCTGCGGCATTATCTCATGATATCGGAAATCCACCTTTCGGACATTCAGGAGAAAAAGCAATTGGCGAATATTTCAAAACTGGAAACGGATTGCAATATAAAGACCAACTGACCGAAAAACAATGGCAAGATTTAATCGATTTTGAAGGAAATGCTAACGGATTTTCAGTATTAGCTTCTTCTCGTGAAGGAATCGAAGGCGGTTTGCGTATTTCGTATGCCACTTTGGGGGCTTTTATGAAATATCCGAAAGAAAGTTTACCTAAAAAACCAACACAAAAAATCTGCGATAAAAAATACGGTTTCTTCCAGCAAGACAAAGCTTTTTTTGCTGAGGTTGCTAATGAATTAGGTTTGATTTCGAATAAATCAGGAAATGATATAGGTTTCGAGCGTCATCCACTAGCGTATTTAGTAGAAGCAGCTGATGATATTTGTTACACGATTATTGATTTTGAAGATGGAATTAACTTAGGTTGGATTTCGGAAGAATACGCATTAGAATATCTAATCAAATTAGTCAAAAACGGAATTGACACCAAAAAATACAATGAATTACTCACGAAAGAAGATAGAATCAGTTATTTGCGTGCCTTAGCTATTGGAAGTTTAATCAATGATGCTGTAGCTGTTTTTATGGAAAACGAACAAGCTATTTTAGCAGGAGAATTTCCTTTTGCTTTGATGGATAAAAGTCAGTACAAAGCTCAAATGAATGATATAATCCAAATCAGTATAAAAAACGTATATCAAAGTAGAGAAGTAATTCAGAAAGAAGTCATGGGTTATAAAATCATCAATAGTTTGTTAGATGGTTTTTGTACGGCTTACAATAATAAAGTAAATGGTGAAGCATCTAATTATGATGTGTTGTTATTGAAATTACTACCGGAGCGTTTTCAATTCCAAAAAGAAAATTTATATGACAGATTGTTACATATTTGTCATTTTGTTTCATTATTAACAGATGGTAAAGCTTTAGAATTATATAAGACTATTCAGGCAAATAAATGAATATATAAAAATAATTCCAAAAAAAATTTGAAATTAACTGGAAAATATTAATTTTGTTCAAATTATAATAATATTAACCTCATTTTACCATGAAAAAACAATTACTACTTGTTGTGTTAGTTTTGTTTGTTTCGTTTTTTGGTTTTTCTCAAGAAAAAAAATCAACCGATAAGGACAAACAAGAAAAAGTAACGACAAAAAAAGTTGCTGAAGCATCCTCAAATGGTGTTTTAAATAGCAACGAAGTGTCTAAGGAAACTTTAGAATTGAGAAGAAAACATGAACTATTTTTAAAGAATAGTAAAGTTAGAAAAACTTTTCATATGTCTAAAAAAGAGAGAAAAGCATTAGGTCTTCCTCCAGATAAATTTAATGAGCAAGAATGGTTACTTTCTTTGAATCCATCATTAGGATTTCCAACTCCTGAAAATTTGGAAATTATTAGAGAGAATTTAAAGCAAGAAAGATTATTAGCTCTACAAAACGGAAGAGTTCCTGGAGATGCAAATGATAATCTTTGGATTGAAAGAGGGCCGAATAATGTTGGAGGTAGAACAAGAGCTTTAATGTTTGATCCAACTGATGCAACTTACAACACTGTTATTGCAGGGGGTGTAAGTGGAGGTCTTTGGAAAAACACTAATATTAGTAGTTCTATTTCATCTTGGATAAGATTAAATTTACCAGAAAATTTGAATGTTCAATGTATTTCAGCAGACCCTAACAACCCAAATATTTGGTATGTAGGGACGGGTGAGTCATATGTTTTTGGTGATGTAAATGGTAATGGTTTATGGAAAAGTAATGATGCAGGTTTAACATGGTCAAGAGTTTTAGGCGGTATCACAGGTAATACTATTCCACAATCAGTTTCTGGTTTGACAATAAATACACCATCTAATGTTGCGGGTAATTATGTTTCAATTCCTGCAAGTTTTGGACCTACAATAACTTCTACAATAACAGCTCCAATTGTGTTAATGAACGATGGAACTGCCCCTAACGAAGATGGTTGTACAGCTATGGCTGCAGGTTCTTTAAGTGGTAAAATCGTTTTAATTAGAAGAGGTACTTGTGCTTTTGTTGATAAAGTTTCTGGAGCAGAATCTGCCGGGGCACTAGCTGTAATTATGATGAATAACGTTACTGGCGGACCTATAACAATGGGGGGTACTGATCCTGGAATTGGAATTCCATCAGTAATGATTTCAAAAGAAGATGGTGATTTATTAATGGCCAATTTGACAAATTTAAATGGAACTTTAAAACCTATTGCTCCTGGAGAGTTTACTGGAAATTTAGTTCCTGGAATTCAATTTATAAATGATGTTGTTGTTAAGAACAATGGTGGTTCATCTGAAATTTACGCAGCTGTTGGTGATGGATATTATTCAGAAGCTAGAAGTAATACTTTTATGGGGTCTACCAATTATGGTTTATATAAATCGACTAATGGTGGTTCAACATGGACTAGATTAAATCTTCCAGTAAGTGAATCAGGAAATGAGACATGTCCAAATGATATTGAGATTGGCGCAGATGGCAAAATTTGGGTATCTTCTACTGATAGCTGGACATTTGGTGATGGTGGTGGAAAAGTTTTTATGTCTTCTGATAATGGGACAACGTTTGCTTTAAAGCATACTGTAACTGGAAATGGTGGTGGACAACGTGTTGAAATTGAGGCTTCAAATACGAATGCTGATAAAATTTATGTCTTAACAGAATTAGGACAAGCTGATTCAGCAAATCCAACAATTGAGGTTAAGTTAGAAGTAACAAACGATGGATTTGCAACTGCTCCAGCTGTTTTAGCATTACCAGTTGGTAATGAAACAAGAGAAACTACTTACGGATTTACCGGGGCACAAGCATTTTATGATTTAATGATAGAATCAGATCCAAGTAATGATCAAATTCTTTATGTTGGAGGAATTGATTTATATAGATCAGCTAATGGGGGCGCAACGACTGCAGGTTGGGTTGCTATATCTAACTGGACAGCAAATGTTCACGCTGATCAACATGCAATGACATTTAAGCCAGGTAATTCTAATATTGCTGTTTTTGGTAATGACGGTGGAGT
Organism: Flavobacterium sp.; assembly: GCF_041911335.1. Taxonomy (GTDB): domain Bacteria; phylum Bacteroidota; class Bacteroidia; order Flavobacteriales; family Flavobacteriaceae; genus Flavobacterium. The sequence continues at coordinate 1,541 of NZ_JAYRPD010000003.1, read as the reverse complement.
TTATTATTCAGGAAGTTTATCAACTACAGGAACGCCAGCAACAGCTAGAAATAATGGTTTTAACGTTACTCAGTTTGTTGGAGTTGCGGTATTACCTAAAGGCATTACAGGAATGTCTGGTGATTTCTTTGTAGCAGGAGCTCAAGACAATGGATCAAATTATTTTCCTTCAACGAGAAGTACAACTACTGGTTTGACTGGCCTTGGTTCGAGTTATGAAGTTCAAGGCGGTGATGGTGGTAAACCATTATTTAAACAAAATGCAACAACTACAGCGAATGCTTATTATGTAACAAATTACGTTTATAATGATAATGCCAATGTTAGAAATTTAGATGGTACTTTGAGAAAATCATTAAGTAGCGGATCAAATCTTGGACTTTTTTACCCAGCATTTACTTTAGATTCTACAAATGATATAATCTATTCTGATGGGACAAATTCAACATTAGCAACTCCTTATATTGTTAGAAGATATTCTAACTATCTTGGAGGTCCTGCCCCAACTCGTACTAACTTAACTAATGCATTGTTGACAACATATCCAACAGCATTAAATGTTGGTAAAGTAACTTCAACTACTTTATATATCGGTACTATGAATGGTAAACTTTTAAAAGTAGTAAATGCTAATGGTTTAGGAGCTACTTGGTCTGATATTACAGGGCCTTCTTTTGTTGGAAGTGTTTCTGATGTTGAATTTGGTTCAAATGATAGCCAAATTTTTGTTACAATGCATAATTATGGTGTTGTAAACGTATGGTATACTAGTGATGGTGGTGTGACTTGGAGTAGTATTGAAGGTGATTTACCTGATTTACCTGTAAAAGCTATTCTTCAGAATCCTTTAAAAACTGATGAGATACTTATTGGGACTGAGTTAGGTGTTTGGTATGCAACTGGTTTTAATCCTTCTGGGACAACGAATCAATCTTTACAGTGGAGACAAGCTTATAACGGGATGAGTAATGTGAAAGTTACAGACTTAGATTTACAACCGAACTCTCCAACAGCTCCAACTGCATACAATGTATTTGCTGCAACTTATGGTAGAGGAGTATTTTCTGGTACTTTAACTAATACTGTACTTAGTAATGAAGAGATTGCATTGTCTAGAGGTATTAAAATTTATCCAAATCCTTCTAAAGGTATAATAAATGTTGCCATTGCTAATTATAGCGGAAATTTATCAATACAAATTTATGATATCAATGGAAGAAAAGTTGTTGAAACATCAAGTGACTTTAATGGTGAAAAATCAATTAATTTGAACGGATTGCATTTTGGAGTTTATACAGCTAAAATAGAAGGTTCTGATTTTTCTTATACTTATAAAATTATTAAGGAATAATTAAATAGAATATTTCTTTAATAACAATAAAAAAAGGCTTCGCATTTGCGAGGGCACTGAAAAAGTCCTTTAAATAACAATTGCAATAATTTAAGGAGTAGAAAACTTAGTTTTTCTGCTCCTTTTTTCGTATATTTAGCTTTAATTATAGCGTTTTTTAGATGTTATTAAAGCAGCAAACAATACAATT
>NZ_JAYRPD010000002.1:0-6264 GCF_041911335.1 Flavobacterium sp. | reverse complement strand
GAAAGGTCTATTCTTTCTTTGGTAATTACTCCATCAATATTTCTCAGCACTAAAATATCATTTCTTTTCCCGTATATGGTAAGGTCCCCTGCTAATCCAATTGCTCCTAAAAGTGTAGTTTGCGCATCTGGGATATAGTATGTACCGGGTTTGTTTACTTCACCTAAAACCGTCACTTTATAGTTAGTGTTCTTCACCGAAACTTGCGGATTAACGACATAAGTCGCTAGTTCTTTTTTTAGGATCTCTTTTAATTCTTCTGTTGTTTTGTTTTCTGTATTGATTTTGCCCAATACTGGGAACTCTATATTTCCTTGAGCATCTACTACATAAGTAGGCCCTTGAGTAGTAGTTTGGTTTTGTGTGGGTGTATTGCTGCTTGGTAATGAAAATTGTAAAATTTGACCTGAAGAAAAGTTTTGATTGAATGGTCTTACCACATCCATGTCTTTGGCTGTCACCAGAATTACTAATTGGTCATTAGGCTGGATGGTAGATTTTGCATTTCTTGCAGAAGCATCTAACGCTATGTCTTCTATATTTTGCATATAATCTATACTTTTCTTACTTGTACAAGCATTAAAAAACAGCCATAGTAAAGGTAAGAGAATTAAAAATTTATTTTTCATTTACATTGTTATTAATCATTATTAAAATAGTTTTTATCAATTTTAAGTAAAGTAACTTTTAAAATCTGATATTATTGTGTTTTTCATCAAATAAATAAACAGTTCATCTATTTCCCTTCTTCATCATCTTTTCCTCTTATGCAAGAGTAATATTTTTTTTAATAAAAGCAACAGGATACTGAGCTGTGGATTTACTGAACCAAATGCAAAACTACATAATTATAGAGAATTTTCAAATTTGTTTTTTAAGTAATCAAAAGGTATAAACCGTTTCGTCTTCTAGTATTTTATTTTTTTCATTCTTCTTTTTCTATGTAAGAGTGTCTTTTATTTTCTTGAAACTTTTAATAGTGTCTGTAATTCCTTGGTGCGGAGAGACTGGAAGCCTGTTTATGCCTAAAGCATTTTTAATTTTTTGGTTAGAGACCACATAGTTTTCAGTGAGTTTTTTCATTCTTTCTGAGTTTAAAGGAAGATTCACTACATCCCCCAGTTTTGCAATGGCGTATACTATAAATTTAGGCAGATGTAAGAATTTAGTTTTCTTGCCCAATACCTTATTAATGATGACTACGAGTTCGTTGGTAGATAAAGATTCATCATCTGCAAAATTATAAATCCCAGATTTCAGGTTTTTATTATTTAACATTTCGTACATCATAAATGATAGGTTATCTATACTTAGAAACGAACGATGATTAACAAATTTGGTTAAAGGCCAAGGTATTCCTTTTTCTAAGACACTAGAGAGTATGTTTAAATTTCCTTTATTACCAGGACCGTGAATCATACAAGGACGAATAATAAATAATCTTTTGTTAAGTGGTAAATTTTGGGCTAATAAATATAGCTCTGCTTCCAATTTTGATTTACCATAGGGTGTTTGAGGATTAGGAATCATCTCTTCGTGCACTATACTTTCTGTATGGTCTACAACTGCTTTTACAGAACTAAAAAAGAAAAAATCTTGAATTTCTGATTTTAGAAACTCGTGAAACAGCTCAATGGTTAAATCTCTGTTAATTTCAAAATACTCTTTTTCTTCTGCTGTTTTTTCTACATCATGGGCTTTACCTGCTAAGTGTATTAATGCGTTTGCTTTTTGATTTAATTGTGTAGACCATTCTTTATTTCTGAGGGACAGTTCTTCTACAAAAATATTTTTCTGCTTGAGATACCTAGATAAGTTTTGACCTACAAAGCCAGAGGCTCCTGTAATGATGGTTTTCATTTAAAAAAAAGGTTATTTATAAGATTAACATATTTTTTTGTTACCACCTGCTTTGTATAATGATTTTCGATTGTTTTTAAACCGTTTGAACCTAATATACGAAGTTTTTCTTCTGTAGCCGTTTTTAGAAACTTTTCAATATGAGCTACTTTTTCTGATAAATCCGCTGTAGAAATAATTTCTGCACAATTCAAATCTTTCAAAAAGTTTACAATTGGTGTATTATCTCCAGAACAGATCAACATAGGCTTACCACATGCCATTATTGTATAAACTTTGGAAGGAAAACCATGTCCCTCCATTTCTTTAGACATAAAGATATATTGCAAGTCTGCAAATGCCAACAATTGTGGCATCATTTCCCTAGGCTGATATGGTAAAATATATAAGTTTTCTAAGCTGTATTCCTTTTTCTGATCTTCAATATATTTTTTCATAACTCCTTCACCGATAACATAAAAATCAATCGGATCGTTTTTCATTTTCTTTGCCGTTTCAATTAAAGGATACCAATCTTGTGCATGACCGACATTTCCTGCATACATCAACTTAAGATTATTATTTGCTTTAAATAAACTATTATCAATTTTTAAAGAAGAATAAGAAAGAGGATGGTATAGGTCTGTATCTACGAAATTAGGGATTATATGAAGTTTAGACTTGTTTTCAAATCGCTCTATAACGGTATCATAAAAAATCTGATCAATTGTTGTAACAGCGTCTGATTTGTTATACACAAAGCGCTCCAACCATTTTAGAATTCTAATAATAGGTTTAGACTTTAATCCACCTTTTTCAATCAAAAAATCAGGGTATATTTCCTGAACATTGTATACAACTTTAGCTTTTTTAATTTTTCCTATAATCAAATTAACAAATCCAATTGTAAGCGGTGGCGAAGGAGATAATATTGCATTAATGTTTCGTTGCCCTAACCCGAGAACAAGTGCCATAAGATGCCAGAATATAAAACCAACGATTCTTAATAATGTGGACTTAAATTTTTTCTGAGGTATATGCAGAACTTTTACACCATTAAAGTTACTTTCATAATAAAAACCAAAAAACTTCTTTTTTAATGGTTGTTTAATGAGCTCTTCAGGTACAATATTATAATGAGGAGTGGTTGTTAAAACAACCACTTCAAAACCATGCTCTTTAAATGCTTTAGCAATATCCTTGTATAAATAGGCGGTTGAAACTCCGTCTGGACTAAATACGATACTGTGTATTAATATTTTTTTCCTTAATGTCATTTTATATCTCTTCCGACCAAACAGTCCTTTTTATATAATCCGTATAGGAAATAATAATTCGAACCACTTTCTCGGAAACATTAGGCATCGAATAATCGGCAACGGGTCTAAAATTGCGCTCTTTACCAACTTTTTGTTGTAAAACTTGAGTTAAACCTTGCATAATACGCTCTGGGCTTAAACCTACCATCATCACCGAGGCTTCTTCCATGGCTTCAGGACGTTCATGAGCCTGACGAATGTTTAAGGCTCTAAAATTTAAAATCGATGATTCTTCTGAAATGGTTCCGGAATCTGATAATACAGCATATGCTCTCTTTTGTAAGGCATTGTAATCGTGAAAACCGAGCGGTTTCAAGAATTGAATCTCAGGACGCATTTCAATTTTCATTTTCTCAATCATGTTTCTAGTTCTTGGATGAGTTGAAACAATGATTGGAAATTTATATTTTTCCGCTACCTGATTTAAAGTAGCCATTAGGTTTGTGAAATTTTTCTCGTTATTGATGTTTTCCTCTCTATGAGAAGATACCACAAAGAACTTCCCTTCTTCTAAATTTAATTTTTCTAAAACAGTTGAAGCTTCAATTTGTGGTAAATAGTGATGTAGTACCTCAAACATAGGAGAACCTGTTTTGATAACCCTGTCCGCTGATAATCCTTCTCGCAATAAATACTCACGTGCTATATCCGAATACGTTAAATTGATATCCGATACATGATCTACAATTTTACGATTCGTTTCTTCAGGAACTCGTTGATCAAAACAACGATTCCCAGCCTCCATGTGAAAAATAGGAATATGTCGCTTCTTAGCAGCTATTGCACACAAACAAGAATTGGTATCTCCAAGTACCAAAAAGGCATCGGGCTTTTCTGTTTCCAACACGGAATCAATGTTGATTAAAATTTGTCCCGCCGTAGTAGTAGCATTTGAACCTGCTGCATTGAGAAAATGATTTGGCTTGCGCAAGCCTAAATCTTCAAAAAACACTTCGTTAAGCTCATAGTCATAGTTCTGACCCGTGTGCACTAAAATGTGTTCGATTGCTTCAGATTGGTCCAATGCAATTAATACTCTAGATAAACGAATTATTTCAGGTCGTGTACCTACAACGGTTAAGACTTTTAATTTTTTCATATTGTATTTTTTTCTAAATCTTCAATTTTAAATTATACTTCCTCAAAAAAAGTGTCGGGACGATTGGGATCGAAACTTTCATTTGCCCACATAAAAGTGACCATATCTTCTGTTTCTGAAAGATTGATGATGTTGTGGGTATACCCCGGAATCATTTCTACCACTTCCATTTTTTCACCACTCACATAAAATTCGTTAATTGGGAAATCATTACCATTTTCATCTTTCCCAACTTTTCTCAATTGAATGAGGCCTTTTCCGCTAACAACCACAAATTTTTCATTTTTGGTATGGTGCCAATGTTGGCCTTTTGTGATGCCTGGTTTTGAAATATTTACAGAAAACTGTCCTCTTTCGGGGGTTCGAATAATTTCGGTAAAACTACCTCTTGGGTCGATATTCATTTTTAGAGGATAGGAAAATTTCGCTGCTGGTAAATAACTCAAATAGGTAGCGTATAATTTCTTTTCAAAAGTGTTAGGGGTGACATTCGGCACTGTTAAATTTTCGCGTTGTTCTCTAAAACTATATAGTAAGTCAACAATTTGTCCAAGTTTTAGCTGATGAATTGTTGGAACAATGCAAAAATCACCATCTCGGGTGGCTTTATTCGTTAATGCGCCGATCAATTCTTCTACCACATCATCTATATAAACTAAAGTCATTGCTACATTAGGGTCGTTTACAGAAATGGGTAAATCATTTGCGATGTTATGACAAAAAGTAGCTACAGCACTGTTGTAATTAGGTTTGCACCATTTCCCAAAAATATTGGGAAAGCGATAAATAAGTGCCTTTTCTCCGCGTTCCTGTGGAGAAAAATGAGACCTTACTGCCTCTTCTCCTGCTTTTTTGCTAATGCCGTAAGGATTATCCAACTCTGCTTGAGTGGAAGAAGCAAGTACGATAGGACAATTGTTATTATTTTCTTTAAGTTTCTCTAACAGGACTGTTGTAAAGCCAAAGTTACCAGTCATAAACGCACTTTGTTCTATTGGGCGATTTACTCCGGCTAAATGAAATACAAAGTCAACCTCTTTACAAGCTGCTTCTAATACGGAAGCATCGGACTCTCGACTGTATTCAATAATGTGTAAATCAGTTCCTAAAACAGGATGCTTCGCCTTTCCTGCTTTAATGTTGTTTAATTGTGCAACTAAGTTTTTACCTACGAAACCATTGGCTCCGGTTATCAATATTTTCATAAACTATTTTATTGTTAAAAAATCATCGGCATGATATTCAAATCTAAATTCATCGTCGACTTCACCCAACTTATAATCGGCTAAGACGAGCAATTTAGCACCCTCTTCCAGTGCTTGAATACTACTTACAAACCCTGCTGGAACATGCAAAATATCCATTTGATCGGCCTTCAATACAAAGCAATAAGGCTGTAAGTCTTTTAATCCTTTTTCAAAATAAGCAATGGAGAGTATTTGAATTTTAAAAGAACCTTTAATAGCAGAAAACCATCGTTGCTCAATCTTATGTCCTTGCCAACCACGAACAAATGCAGCATCTCTATTTTCAATTGTATAAATTCTTTTTACTTCTAAAGCATTAAAATCATTATTAAATTGCAAAACACCTCGGTCATCGGCATGACTATTACCTTTAATTATTTGTGGAAGCACTTTCATAACATTGCTATTTAAAACCATTTCTTAGTAAACAAACTACCAAACACTATTCACCAATCACTATTCACTAAATCATCCAGGCATTTGAGCCACGTCTTCTCCAAAAACTTCCTTTCGAATCAATGGCAATTTCGAGATTAAGCTTTTTAATCCTTCAACCCCTTGTTGCTCTGTATTGTGTGAATGATAATCTTCGATTTTAGACACATCTTCTTCCCCTTCCGAGAAATATTTGGCATAATTCAAATCTCTGTTATCCGCTGGAATACGATAAAAATCGCCCATATCTTCGGCCTTCATCATCTCTTCGCGGGTACAAAGCGTTTCGTATAATTTCTCGCCATGACGTGTTCCAATTATTCTT
>NZ_JAYRPD010000001.1:0-61875 GCF_041911335.1 Flavobacterium sp. | reverse complement strand
TTTTTACTATATTTGACATAGATATTGTTTTGTTTGACGACATCAAGATACTGAATTTCAGTATCTTGAACAATATCTAAACCATTTTTTTTCACTAAATTCTCTCTTTTTTCTCTCAAATAATTACACCCAACGGGTTAATATTAGAAATAATTATTATTTTTGTATGGTATAATAATTATTTTTAATATTATGAAAAAAACTACTCGAAAAAATGTATTAGCCACATTATCAATGGCTTTAATTGGATTAACTGCGGTTGGTCAATCGTTTTACACTAATGGAGGATTCATTACTGGTACAACTACTTCAAATGGTACAACTACTTCTCCAGCTGGTTACAGTTGGAGCGAATTACAATCTGTAGGAAGTGTAACAAATACTAATCTTGGTTTTGGTGCAATTTTTAATAATGCTGCAACAACAAATCTTCGGATAGCAGATGATTTTACAGTTACTTCAACAATGAATGTTACTGCAATTGATTTTTTCTGTTATCAAACAGGCTATGCTGGAACAACACCTCCGATTGATCAGATGCGCGTTCAAATTTGGAATGGAGACCCTTCTTTAGGTACCTCTACAGTTGTTGCTGGAAATATGACCACTAACATATATAATGCTACTGCTAGTGGAGAAGCAAGCGTTTATCGTATTGGTAATAATTCACCAGGAACAACACGAAAAGTGTGGCGTGTTAGTGGTAATTTGACTGCTACACTTGCTCCAGGAACTTATTGGGTTGAATTTCAAGTTCATGCCACAAATGATGGTTCTATATTTTTTCCAGCAGTTACCATTCCTGGATCTTTATCATTAGCAAGTTGGAATTCAAAACAGTATAGTGGTACAGCATGGGCAGGAATTGTTGATGCTGGATCTAGCTTACCTATGGATATGCCTTTTATAATTAATTATCAGGCTTTTTTAGGAACAGAAAGTTTTATGTCTGATAATAATAAGATTTCATTATATCCTAATCCTGCTGCAAGTGTTTTAAATATCAAGGTAAACTATAATACTACTCAGTCTACACCTAGCTATGTTGAAATTTATGATTTGAAAGGAGTTAAAGTATTAAATCAGAAATTGAATCTAATGGATTTTGATAATTATCAGGTAAATATTGAATCTTTAAATAGAGGAGTTTATTTAGTTAAAGCGTTTGATGCTTTAAATAATGAAATTGTTAAGACAAAATTAATTAAAGAATAAAACAGATTCAAGTTAAATAAAAAAGCAGCTTTCAAGCTGCTTTTTTTATGTGATAGTGATCTTTCTTAAATCCGCAATAGTTGCTATTGGGTCTTGCGCTCCAAAAACATAGCTTCCTGCAACTAACACATCAGCACCTGCATCAGCTAATTGTTTTGCGTTTTTATTTGTGACACCGCCATCAATCTCAATTAAAGTTGAAGCATTTTTTCTATTGATTAATGCTTTTAGTTTTTCAACTTTTGAATACGTATTTTCAATGAATGATTGCCCTCCAAACCCTGGATTTACACTCATGATACAAACCAAATCAATATCTTGAATCACATCTTCTAATAAATCTACATTTGTGTGTGGATTTAATGCAACTCCTGCTTTCATTCCTTCTGCTTTAATAGCTTGAAGTGTTCGGTGTAAATGCGTACAAGCTTCGTAATGAACCGTTAAAACATCAGCACCTAATTTTTTGAATGTTGCAATGTATCGGTCAGGATCAACAATCATCAAGTGAACATCAATTGTTTTTTTTGCATGCTTATTGATGGCATCAAGAACAGGCATTCCAAAAGAAATATTCGGAACAAAAACGCCATCCATAATATCAATGTGAAACCAATCGGCCTCACTTGCATTAATCATTTCGATGTCGCGTTGTAAGTTAGCAAAATCAGCAGCAAGTACCGAAGGAGCAATTAAAGTATTTTTCATTGTGTTAAGTGTGTTGTTGGCACAAAGATAGTTTTTAGTTTAAAAGTTTAAAAGTTTTGCAGATTAAAAGATTTAACTCAATTAAGGTTGTGGCTAAAAAACAAAACTCCGGTAATCAGCCGGAGTTTCAATCATCAATCAAAAAACGAACAGTCTTAGACTGTTGTTATCTTTATAGTATAACACTGTCCCGAATTTTCGGAATGTCGAAGTGTTATCCTAAATATGTTTTTAATATTTTGCTTCTAGAAGTATGTTTTAATCTTCTAATCGCTTTTTCTTTAATCTGACGAACACGCTCACGAGTTAAATCGAAAGTTTCTCCAATTTCTTCTAAAGTCATTGGGTGTTGATCACCTAAACCAAAATATAAACGAACCACGTCGGCTTCTCTAGGAGTTAAGGTTTCTAATGCTCTTTCAATCTCCGTTTGTAACGATTCGTGAATTAATTCTCTATCTGGATTTGGAGATTCACCTGAACGTAAAACGTCGTATAAGTTTGAATCTTCTCCTTCCACTAAAGGAGCGTCCATTGATAAATGACGACCTGAGTTTTTCATAGACTCTTTTACGTCATTTACCGTCATGTCTAATTCTTTTGCAATTTCTTCTGCCGAAGGAGCACGTTCATTAGATTGCTCTAATAATGCATACATTTTGTTGATTTTATTGATAGAACCAATTTTATTCAACGGTAAACGTACAATTCGTGATTGTTCTGCCAAAGCTTGAAGAATCGATTGACGAATCCACCATACAGCGTATGAAATGAATTTGAATCCACGTGTTTCATCAAAACGTTGTGCAGCTTTAATTAATCCTAAATTTCCTTCGTTAATTAAATCAGGAAGTGTAAGTCCTTGATTTTGATATTGTTTTGCTACTGAAACTACGAAACGTAAATTAGCTTTTGTTAATTTTTCTAAAGCGCGTTGATCTCCGGCTTTAATTCTTTGTGCTAATTCTACTTCTTCGTCTGCAGTAATAAGGTCAACTTTTCCAATTTCTTGTAGGTACTTGTCTAAGGAAGCAGTTTCACGATTGGTAACCTGCTTGGTAATTTTAAGTTGTCTCATCTAAATTTCTCCTTACTTTTTTAAAAGTTCTAGTTGTTATACGTAAGAGGTTTTAAAAAAGTTACAAAAAAATAAAATAAAATTCAAAAGCCCCGATTTTAAATTAAAATCAGGGCTTTTTATGAATTAACGTAACTAAATTAACCTTGAGGTTTATCTTTCTTCTCGATAGGTTTTTCTTCTCTTGGAGGTCTTGGTAAAAGTGCTTTTCTTGACACTTTTTCTTTACGTGTTTTAGGGTCAATACCTAAGTATTTTACCATGAACACATCTCCCATATTTACTACATCGGTAACATTTTCAGTTCTTTCCCAAGCTAATTCTGATACGTGTAATAAAACTTCATTTCCAGGGGCTTTTGTATATTCTACAACAGCTCCAAAATCTAGCATTTTTATTACTTTTACTTCGTAAGCTTCTCCTACTACAGGTTTGAAAATGATTGAGTCAATTTTAGCTAAAACAGTAGCAATTCCTTCTGGACTTGTTCCTAAAATTTCAACTACACCTTGCTCATCTACTTCGTTGATTACGATAGTAGTTCCAGTTGCTTTTTGTAATTCCTGAATTACTTTTCCACCAGGTCCAATTAAGGCTCCAATGAAAGCTCCAGGAATAGTTCTTGTAATGATTTTTGGTGCTTTTGGTTTTACTTCTGGTCTTGGAGTTGCAATAGTTTCTGTGATTTTTCCTAAAATATGTAAACGTCCATCTCTTGCTTGACCTAAAGCTTGTTCCATGATGTCATAACGTAAACCATCAATTTTGATGTCCATTTGACAAGCTGTGATACCGTCAGCAGTTCCAGTTACTTTAAAGTCCATATCTCCTAAGTGATCTTCATCTCCTAAAATATCAGATAATACGGCAAATTTTTCTCCGTCAGTAATTAATCCCATAGCAATACCAGAAACTGGTTTTACCATTTGAACTCCAGCATCCATTAATGCCATTGTACCCGCACAAACTGTAGCCATAGAAGAAGAACCGTTAGATTCTAATACTTCAGAAACTACACGAATTGTATAAGGACAATCTGCAGGAATCATATTTTTTAAAGCACGTTGTGCTAAATTTCCGTGACCAACTTCTCTTCTTGAAGTTCCTCTTAAAGGTTTTGCTTCACCAGTTGAGAATGGAGGGAAGTTGTAATGTAGGTAGAATTTCTCTTCACCTTGTTCAGATGGCGAATCAATTACATTAGCTTCTCTTGAAGTTCCTAAAGTTACAGTAGCTAATGCTTGAGTTTCCCCACGTGTGAATAAAGAAGAACCGTGTACAGAAGGTAAATAATCAACTTCACACCAAATTGGGCGAATATCAGTTGTTTTTCTACCGTCTAAACGAATTCCTTTTTCTAAAATTACGTTACGAACTGCTGTTTTTTGAACTTTATAGTTGTATTTGCTTACTAATTCTGATAAATCTGGATTTTCTGCATATTCTTCTTCTGAGAATAAAGCTTTAACTTCCTCTTTAACAACTGCAAATTTTTCTCCTCTTTCACTTTTTGCTGAAGCTTCTTGAGCAATAGCATAATATTTGTCGTAAGAAGCCGCTTTTACTTTTGCGTAAACGCTTTCGTCTTCTTTTTCTGGTTCATATTCTCTGTAAGCTGGTGAGCCAACAGCTGCTCTCAATCTCTCTTGAGCTTCAATTTGAACTTTAATTGCTTCGTGAGCAAATTTGATCGCTTCCACCATTTCGGCTTCTGAAATTTCTTTCATTTCACCTTCCACCATGGCAACAGAATCTTTAGAAGCACCAATCATCATGTCGATGTCTGATTGTTCTAATTCTTCTCTGCTTGGATTAATTACAAATTTTCCATCCACTCGTGCAACACGAACTTCAGAAATTAAGTTGTAAAAAGGAATGTCAGAAACAGCTAATGCTGCTGAAGCTGCTAATCCAGCTAAAGCATCTGGCATAACACTGTCATCATGACTCATTAATTGAATCATAACTTGTGTTTCAGCGTGGTAGTCATCTGGGAAAAGTGGACGTAATACACGGTCTACTAATCTCATAGTTAAAACTTCGCTATCACTTGGACGCGCTTCTCTTTTGAAGAAACCTCCAGGAAAACGACCTGCTGCTGCGAATTTCTCGCGGTAATCTACTGTTAAAGGTAGGAAATCTACCCCAGGATTGGCAGTACGGGCTGATACAGCAGTAGCTAACAGCATGGCATCGCCCATACGAACCACGACAGAACCATCTGCTTGTTTGGCTAATTTTCCAGTTTCGATTGAAATGCTTCTTCCATCTCCTAAATCGATTGTTTCTTGGAATACTTTTGGAATCATAAAATTTTAATTCTTAATTAAACAAAGGGTCAGTTGTGTTGTTGTTGTGTGTGTAGTTGTTTGTAACCCAATGAAAAACCAAACTTTTTCTGTCAATATAAACAAAACAAAAAGGGGCACGAAGCCCCTTTAGTTGATTATTTTCTAATACCTAATTCTTTGATAATCTCACGATATCTGTTGATATCTTTCTTTTTTAAGTAGTCAAGAAGACTTCTTCTTTTACCTACTAATTTCACTAACGAACGCTCAGTGTTGAAATCATGACGATTTGCTTTTAAGTGTCCGGTTAAGTGGTTAATTCTAAATGTAAACAAAGCGATTTGCCCTTCAGCAGATCCTGTGTTTTCCGCTTTTCCTCCGTGTTTAGCGAAGATTTCTGATTTAACTTCTTTAGTTAAGTACATGCTAATATTGTATTAAATGATTATTATGTATGAATTGCTTTTACAATTCGGTTGCAAAGGTACTCTTATTTTTTTAATACACAAGTAATCAAACTTATTTTTAAATTACATGTCAAATTATTTATCAATAGAAACAAATGCTCTTTTTAATAAGAAAGGTGTTGCTAATGTGGTAATTAATCCCATTATAACTAGCATAGAAAAGATTTCTGTATTAATAATTCCAGCTTTGTAAGCAATATTTGCAATTACTAATTCCATAATGCCTCTAGCATTTAATCCAAAACCTAATGCAAGTGAAATTTTATGATCTAAACGAGCAAAACGCCCACCAACATATCCGCCAATAATTTTTGATAAAAATGAAACCGCAATTATGGCAAATAAAAGGGGGTAATTTTGAATGGATGAAAATTGAAATTCTAACCCAATTCCAGCAAAAAAGATTGGAGCTAAGAATCCCATCGCCATACTATTTGTTGTGTTGTGAAATGTGTTTAAATGTTTTTCGCCAACTAATTCTTTTGAAATAAGCATCGAAGCAAAAAATGATCCAATGATAAAATGTAGCCCTATACTTTCTGTAATTGTTGCAAAAATCAAAATAAAGACAAAGAAAACAGCAAATAAAGATTCTTTACCTTTTAATACTTCTAATATTTTATTCAACTTGTTCTCGATGAAGTTTTCTTCGTGAGATAATTTTTTAATTAATTTATAGGTTGCAATTACCAAGATTAAAAAGCAACTTAATTTTAATATAGTAATAAGCGTTGCTTCGGTAATGTTTGCAAAAGTAGGTTCAACATCTTTAATGTCTAATAAAATTCCTAAAATTGTTAAAGCAATTACATCATCAAAAATGGCTACCGAAATAATTTTTTGACCTACAGGCGAATTTAGTTTACCTAAATCCATTAAAATCCGAATGCTTACTGGCAAAGCCGTAATTGCTACACAAAGTCCAATAAAAATAGTAGACATTACATCCTGTCCAAAATAACTTCCTACTAAGTAACCAGAAATAATTGGGATAAAAAAGGCAAGTATTGAAATGACAATATTTCTTCCTTTCATGGATTTAACAATTTCATCTAAATGAATTTCTAATCCAGCAATAATAACCAATAAAAATACACCTAACTCCGAAATAACTTTTAACTCTTCGGTTCTATGTATAAAATTTAAAATAGTTGGTCCAAGTAAAACACCTGCTAAAATTTCTCCAATCATAGCGGGTTGCTTAAAACGCTCCATTATTTCGCCAAAAAGTCTCGCTAAGACTAATAAAATTAGAAGATTAGCAAAAAAAGGAAGTTCTAAACTTTGTACACCAAACTGCATAAAATATGTAAATCTAACTCTGTTAAAAATCAGACAAATGTATAAAAAAGAGTTAAAGATTATTTGTTACTTAAAATAATTTTGCAACTTGTTCATTTACAAACTCTAAAAAGCGTTCGTCAGCTTCTGTGAAAGGGTCTATAACGTGAGAATCGATGTCAATTTGACCTATATTAACTCCGTTAACGAATAGAGGAACCACAATTTCTGATTTTACTGTAAAACTACATGCAATGTAATTGTCTTGCGCTTTCACATCAGGAACCACAAAATTTGCATTTGATTCGGCCACTTGTCCGCAAATTCCTTTTCCAAATGGAATTACAGTATGATCGGTTTCAGCTCCAACATACGGACCTAAATGCAAAGTTCTAGCTTCGTGATTCGCGAAATAAAATCCTACCCAATCATAATAACTTACGTTCTCACTTAATAATTGGCAAATTTCTTTTAGTTTTTCATCGCGAGTAGCATTTTCTTTTTCAATAATGCTCGAAACAATTGGTTTTAATTCTTCAAATGTCATAGTTGTATTTTTTTTTGCAAAAGTATTTATTCCGCACTATTAAAAAATCTATATTTTTGTTAAAAATAATACGTTTGAAAAATATTTTTAATCAGTACAAGCAATTTTTTACTTTTTTACTAAAGTTTGTTTTGTTTTACGTTGTTTTTATTTTTGTTTACAAGTTGTATTTAAGTCAATTTGATTTGCAAAAAAACGAAGTAGATGGCATCACAAAGTCAGTAGCTTATCAAACTCAACAATTCATGTTGTGGTTTGAGAATGACGTTAATATAGTGAAAAATGAAAATGAGCCTTCAATAAAAATGATCTACAAAACTAAATATGTAGCGCGAATTATAGAAGGTTGTAATGCTATAAGTGTAATGATTTTATTTGCGTCGTTTATTTTTGCTTTTTCATCGCAATGGAAAAAAACCACTTTGTATATTCTAATAGGCATTTCTGTAATTCATATTTTAAACATTATTAGAATTGCTGTTCTGTCTTTGTCTTTATTTTATTTTTCAGAATATGAAGAAGTTCTTCACGGAACTTTATTTCCACTTTTCATATATGGAGTCGTTTTTATTTTATGGATTCTTTGGGTAACTAAATATTCGGGCTATGTTAAAAAAAATAAATAAGCACAAGTTCAGAATTAGTTTACTTCTTCTATCTCTTTTAGGGTTAATCTTAATACGAACATTCGAAAGTCAACTCTTTTACGATCCTTTTTTAGCTTTTTTTAAATTAGATTACCAAAACAAATCATTGCCTGATTTTGATGGTATTTCTTTGTTTTTCGGACTATTAATTCGGTATGTTTTGAATATGTTACTTTCTTTAGGAATTATCTATCTATTATTCAGACAATTACCGTTGGTTCGATTCGCGATGCTTTTATATGGTGTATTTTTTGTGGTATTGATAGTTTTGTTTTTTGGATTGCTTCATTTTTCTAAACATCCAGATTATTTGATTTTATTCTATATCCGAAGATTTTTAATTCAACCTCTTTTTTTAGTTTTATTTATCCCAGCATTTTATTATCAAAAAATAAATCGAGCTACATAAACAATTGAAATTTAGAATAAAATTAACGCAAATTAAAATTCAATTTCCTACTTTTGTTCCGATGAATTTCAGAAAACACATAAGTGTCGTTTTAGCTTCCTTAGTATTGCTTGCCAATTTAGGATTGAGTTTTGCTGTGCATTATTGTAAAGATGAAATTGCATCGGTTTCTTTTCAATATCAAGAAGACGAACCTTATGTTGAAGAGGTGAAATCATGTTGTGCAAAAGAAGATTCTCACGATTCTTGTTGTTCTAACAAGCTAATCAAAGTTGAAAAAAAGACCGATGATATATTGGTTAAATCCCTTCAATTAGATTTAGAACCAACTGTTTTTACAACTGATTGGAAACCAAGTTTTATTGCATTTGAATCAGAAAATTTTGTTTCAAATGAAGTGGCTTTTTATTGCGATTCTCACGCGCCGCCACTCTATAAACTCTATTGTCAATTGGTTTTTTACGCATAAGTTTATTGTTTTTTATTCTGTAAATCAAAGAATTAATAACAATAAATAACTTTATTATGTTTAAAAATATAGCGTTTTTGCTATTCTTTGTTTCTCAATTTCTTTATTCTCAAGAAACGATAAAAGGAACAGTAAAAGATGAAAATAATCAACCTTTATTAGGTGCTAATGTGTTTTGGTTAAATACCGCTATTGGAACCACCACAGATGAAAATGGGAATTTCACTATAAAAAAATCTCCCGAAACTTCTTTTTTGGTAGTGAGTTACATTGGATTTGAAACTAAGAAAATAGAAATTACTTCAAATACGATTTCAGTAGTTTTAAAAGAAGTAAATACCTTAAAAGAAGTCGTGGTTTCTAAGACGAAAAAAGGAACCGAACATTCTTTATACAAAGTTCAAAACATTCAAGTCATGGGACAAAAAGAGTTGCTAAAAGCGGCTTGTTGTAATTTGTCTGAGAGTTTTAGTACGAATCCATCCATCGATGTAAATTTTTCGGATGCCGTAACAGGAAATCGCCAAATTAAGATGTTAGGATTAACGAGTCCGTATATTTTAATTGCGGAAGAGAATATTCCTTCTGTTCGTGGTGCTTCGCAAGCTTACGGATTGTCGTTTGTGCCTGGAACTTGGGTAGAAAGTATCCAAATTACCAAAGGTGCTGGTAGTGTAATTAATGGTTACGAAAGTATTTCAGGGCAAATTAATTACGAAGTTTTAAAACCTTCAAATGATATTCCGTTTTTCTTAAATGCGTATGCTTCGCAGGATGAACGTTACGAGATCAATACGCATTTCAATAATAAATTTACTGATAAATTAAGCTCGACTTTGTTTTTGCACGGAAATACGCGTGTGGGAAAAAATGATATGAACAACGACGGATTTTTAGATGGTCCAATTGGAAAACAAGTCAATATTTTAAATCGTTGGCAGTATGCTGACGCTGAAAAAGGATTGGTGAGTTTTTTAAACGTTCGTTACATGAACGATGAAAAGCAAGCGGGAGAAATGGATTTCAATCCAGATACAGATAGATTAACAACAAACGCTTGGGGAAGTGAAATCAACACAGAAAAAATTGAAATATCAAACAAAACAGGTTATGTTTTTCCCGATATGCCGTATCAAAGTTTCGGATTTCAAAACTCGTTTCAATCGCACAAACAAGATTCGTATTTTGGTTTAAGTCAATATGATATTCATCAAAAAAGTTTTTATTCGAATTTATTATTCAATTCGATTATCAACAACACAAAGAATAAATTCACAACAGGTTTAAATTTCTCTTACGATGATTATAACGAATTTGTTGCGGTGAATTTCAGTCGTGATTTTTCAAGAATTGATAACTCAGTTGGTGCGTTTTTTGAATACACTTATGATAATTCTGGCAATTTCAGTTTAGTTGCTGGAGCAAGAGTTGATAATCACAATCGTTTAGGAACTTTTGTTACGCCAAGATTACATATTCGTTATAATCCATGGAAAGAAGCTGTAATTAGAGCTTCAGCCGGAAGAGGAAAACGTGCGGCTAATATTTTTGCTGAAAATCAACAATTATTTGCATCCAACAGAAATTTCTCAATTTTGAATACCGATGGGAAATTATATGGATTAAACCCTGAAATAGCATGGAATTACGGGTTGAGTTTTATTCAAAAATTCAAATTAGCTGGAAAAGATGCTGAGGTGATTTTAGATTATTACAGAACTGATTTCCAAAATCAAGCGGTGGTTGATGTGGATCATTCACCACAAGAAGTATTGTTTTATAACTTAAACGGAAACAGTTTTGCGAATTCATTTCAAGCAGAATTTTCAATTGATTTGATGACGCATTTAACTTTTAAAACGGCTTATAAATATTACGATGTTCAAACGCAATTCACAAGAGGACAGTTGGAAAGACCTTTACAGGCAAAACACCGAGTTTTTGGAAACTTAGCCTACGAAACTCATATCAAAGACAAAGGGCAACAATGGAAGTTTGATGTAACTTATAATTGGTTAGGCGAACAACGTTTACCTTACACACAATCCAATCCCGCGCAATATCGTTTGGATGAGTATGCGCCTTCTTTCGGAACATTAAATGCTCAAATTACGAGAACATTTTCAAGTGTTTTTGAAGTGTATGTGGGAGGTGAAAACATGACAAATTACAAACAAACAAACGGAATTATTCAAAATGAAAACCCTTTTGGTACTTATTTTGATAGTAGTATGATATACGGACCCACTTTTGGTGCCATGTATTATGCTGGATTACGATTTAAAATTAAAGATAAAAAAGAGAGTCATAAAATTGAAGAGCTAACTCCAGTTGAAGAGGAAACTCATAACCACTAAATAATAGAAAAATGAAAAGAATAGTTTTATTAGTATTATCCTGCATTTTTTCGCTAACTATGGTAGCCCAAGAGAAGAAAAGCAAAAACAAAAAAGTAGAGTTTAAAGTCGCAGGAAATTGTGAAATGTGCGAAAAACGCATTGAAAAAGCAGCTTATTCTGTAAAAGGAGTTAAAAGCGCTGAGTGGCACGCCGATCATGGTGATATTCATTTGATTATAGACGAAACGAAGTGTTCTAAAGAAGATGTTGCAAAGGCTATTGCCGCTGTAGGTCATGATACCCAATTTACAAAAGCCAAAGATGAAGACTATGATAAACTTCATGGTTGTTGCAATTATGAGAGAATAGAAAAATAGTAAAAAAACCGATTAGAAATTCTAATCGGTTTTTTGTTAAAATTAATCAGAAATTAATTTTTTGAATTAAAATATAATATACATTTGTAGTCACTTTAGGTAGCAAGTGAAATCAATTTTGAAAAGATTATTACAAGCATTTTTATTTTTTATGCTCACATTTTTCATGTGGGCTATTGTTGTTTCATATAATGTTTCAAAAGATGTTGAATTAAAAGCTAAAGCTGAATTTCAACAAAAGTATACCCCATCTGATTTTTCTCATTTTCAAACCGTTGATCTAGAAGAAGGAGAATATGTTACTGTTGAAATAGAACCTGAATTTAAAATTGAGTTGGATGTAATTTTAATTCCAACAAAATCAATTGTTATTGTTAAATCTTCTTTAGAGAAGAGTTCAAGTTCATATTTATCCCAATTCTTTTCTTCTAAAGAAATTATTCCACTTTACGATTTATATTGTAATTGGAAGTTTCATCTTTCTTAATACACATTTATTTTTTTTCACGTCATTAATTTGATTGTGAATGTTCACTGTGTATTAATTTATTTCATTAATCAATGAAAACAAATACCGTTGGTTTTGACGAACACGAAGTTCTTCATTACTTAACCCATTATTTACCAGCACAAAATCCGTTGAAAGACTTTGTGCATCACAATACATTACACGCTTTTCAAAATAAAAAGTTTCATGAAGCATTACTTGAGGCTTCTACGATTTTTGGTTACAAAACGTATTTATCAATAACTGATTTTAGACAACGATTTGCTAATAATGAGATCAATGAAATTGTTTTAGATGCTATCATTATAAAATCAAAAGGAGCTGAAAATCTTCAAACTTGGAAAGAGAAATTGCTCAAAACAAACTACGATGAATCCGTTTCTCCAAGAATTGGGAGTTTACGTTCTAATTGGAAAAAATACTACGCTATAAATCTTGAAAAATCAACGCATGGTTTGTTGTTTCGTGTATTGTGTAGTTATTTGGATCAAGGGGTTGCTATCTGGAATTTTCCTATCCATGATAAAGGATTTTTAGCTTCCATTAGAGAATTAGAAAGAAATACTTTTAAAGGAATTTTTACTTCTGACAGAGCCAAAAAGTTATTACAAGAAGACGCTTCCATTACACAATTATTAGAATTAATTGTTGGTAAAGAAGAATTATTCGAACAATATTTATTCGATCAACAATTCGGTCATCCAGGTTGGAGCGGAATGATTGCTACTATTGAAAACAATCCAAGTTCTTTATTAGATTCAAAACATATAACATTAGAAGAACTAATCAAGTTTGAATTACTTCTTGAGATTGATACTTTAGATACGAAGTTCAACAATATTTGGTCTCCATTAGGATTTAAAGTTAAGAATACTAATTTTTTACTTTTTGAAAAAGTAAATTATAACGAATTATTCGATGTTTTATCACTTTGGCAACAAGCATTTGAATGGAATTTCTATGATGCAGTTTTATCCAATGTTCAAAACGTTAAAGAAGAAAAGGTAGAACAAATACCAAGTTTTCAAGGCATGTTTTGTATGGATGACAGAGAGTGTTCGTTTAGAAGACATATTGAACACATCGACAAAAATGTTTCTACATACGGAACGGCAGCTTTCTTTAACTTTGAGTTTTTCTATCAACCGGTAAATGGAAAATTTTATACCAAATTATGTCCAGCTCCTGTTACTCCAAAATTCTTAATCAAAGAAGAACATAGAAAGAAAAAACAAGCTAAAGATTTACATTATCACAAGCAATCGCACTCGTTATTTTTTGGTTGGATTATAAGTCAAACTTTAGGGTTTTCTTCGGCTTTAAAATTGTTCTTGAATATTTTTAAACCTTCAATGTCGCCTGCAACTACATCTTCATTCAAGCATTTACATAAAAAATCGAAATTAGTTATTGAAAATACTGATGCTAATCTAAAAGAGAATGATTTACAAATTGGTTTTTCGGTAGAAGAAATGGCCAATAGAGTAGAAGGCTTGTTGAAAAGTATCGGACTTGTTTATAATTTTTCACCAATAGTTTACGTTGTTGGGCACGGAGCAACTAGTATCAATAATACGCATTATGCAGGTTATGATTGCGGTGCTTGTTCAGGTCGACCAAGTTCTGTAAACGCAAAAGTAGCTTCGTTTGCAGCGAATCATTCAGAAGTTAGAGCTATTTTGAAAGAAAGAGGAATTGATATTCCAAATGCAACTCAATTTTTACCAGCTTTACACGATACGACTCGCGATGAAATTGCTTTTTATGACGAAGATACTTTATCTGAAAATAACAAAGCTTTACACCAACAAAATGTAATCACATTTACAAAAGCCTTGGATAACAATGCAAAAGAGCGTTCAAGACGTTTTGATACGATTAATACTTCAGATACTTTAGAAAAAGTACATGAAAAAGTAAAACGTCGTTCTTTATCTTTATTTGAGCCACGTCCCGAATTAAATCACGCTACGAATGCGATGTGTATTGTAGGAAGAAGAAGTTTGTCAAAACAATTGTTCTTAGACCGACGTTCGTTTTTGAATTCGTATGACTATAAAGTCGATCCTTCCGGAGATTATTTAGCCATTATTTTAGGCGCAGTTGCTCCGGTGGGTGGGGGAATTAATTTGGAATACTATTTCTCCAGAGTTGATAATCAAAAATTAGGAGCCGGCTCTAAATTACCTCATAACGTAATGGGATTAATTGGAGTTGCGAACGGAATCGATGGCGATTTACGTCCTGGTTTACCAAGTCAAATGATTGAGGTTCACGACCCAGTTCGTTTGTTAGTCATTGCCGAACATTTTCCAGAAAAGGTAATTTATGCAATTTCTAAAAATCTAGCTACTTACGAATGGTTTAAAAACGATTGGGTAAAATTAGTGGCAGTTCAACCTGAAACTAAAGAGCTTTTTGTTTTTGAAGACGAAAAGTTTGTTCCCTATCAACCTATTCAAACTGTGAATTTCATTAAAGATGAAATGCAGTTAGTTGAAACCACAAAAGAGAATCTTCCGGTAGGAATAATTACAAATACATTTTAAGTCATGAACGAATTATTGCAATATTTTATACTGTTGCCGTTTTTAGGCTTTATCATTAGTTTGTTTTTGCCTGAATCTAAAGAAAAAGCCATTTCATGGACGGCTTTTGGAACGGTTTTTTTACAATTAGTAGGATTAGTAGCTTTTATCATTTTTTGGATAATTAATGGCGCAAAAGATTTGAATTTAGTAGAATTGTCGATATTAAAAACAGCTCATTATGAGTTTTTTATCGATTTCTATTTTGATCAAATTTCTGCTGTTTATTTATTCATTGGAGCTTTATTAACTTCTATGATAACTACGTATAGTCGCTATTATTTACATAGAGAAAAAGGATACAAACGTTTTTTTAATACGGTTTTGCTTTTCTTTTTCGGATATAACTTAGTTGTTTTATCAGGAAATTTTGAAACCTTATTCATTGGTTGGGAAATCATTGGAATTTCTTCTTTCCTTTTAATCGCTTTTTACAGAGAACGTTATTTGCCTGTTAAAAATGCTTTCAAAGTATTTTCAATTTATAGAATTGGCGATGTCGGATTGTTATTAGCGATGTGGGCAAGTCACCATTTATTTCATGAAAATATTACCTTCATGAAGTTGAATAATTACGAATTGGTAAATGAGCATTTGCAAAATCATTCTATCATCGGAATATTCATTGCGCTTTGTTTGGCTTGTGCTGCTGCGGCAAAATCGGCTCAGATTCCGTTTTCATCTTGGTTACCAAGAGCTATGGAAGGTCCAACGCCTTCGAGTGCTATTTTCTACGGTTCGTTATCAGTACATTTAGGAGTTTTCTTAATGTTGAGAACATTTCCATTTTGGGAACATCAAACCACCATGCGATTTGCTATTGGATTAATGGGACTAACAACGAGTTTAGCGGCATCGGTTATGGCAAGAGTTCAGTCTTCTGTTAAAAGTCAAGTTGCCTATAGTTCAATTTCTCAAATCGGAATTATATTTATTGAAATTGCTTTAGGATTTGAAACTTTAGCGTTAATTCACTTTGCTGGAAATGCATTTTTGAGAACGTATCAATTATTGGTTTCTCCATCAGTAGTGAGCTACTTGATTCGCGACCAGTTTTACAATTTCAAACCAAGAGAAAAAGCAATCGAAGATTCCTATCCAAAGAAAATAGAATACACACTTTACATTTTAGCTTTGAAAGAATTCAATTTGGAAGGATTTCTAAATATGGTATTATGGAAACCATTGAAAATTATAGGTAAATCGTTAGATTTCTTGAATATCAAGAGAATTTATTTCTTCTTTATTCCAATTTATTTAATGGGATTCATCACGTATAAATTCAAGTTGCATTTACCTTATCAGTTGACGAATATTCTTCCTGAATTGTTTGCTTTTATTGGATTGGTATTCGTATTCAAATCATTTTCAGAACGAAGAAGTCCGTTTTTAGCATGGATTTTAATCGTAATGAATCATTTTTGGATAGCCTTAGCCATCGTATTTAATGATAAAGTAAGTGTAAGTGAAATTGCTTACTACTTAGCAGGAATTATTGTTGCAGGAATCATTGGTTACATAGCTTTATTACAACTTCGAAAATTAGAAAGAAGAATTTTAATAAATCAGTATTTAGGTCATGTTTACGAACATCCTAAGTTTGCTTTCTTTTTCTTGTTAGCTACTTTGGGAATTACGGGTTTTCCAATTACAACAACTTTCATTGGCGAAGATTTGATTTTTAGTCATATCGATAGTAATCAACTTTTCTTAGCCTTTTTTGTAGCATCAAGTTTTGTGGTTTCGGGTATTGCTGGAATCCGAATTTATGCTCGTCTTTTCTTAGGTCCTCATGTTAAAACGTATCATGAGTTGCCTTACAAATCATCTTAATTTATTTGAAAATATATGAACGCAAATATAAAAAAATACATTCCTGCTGATGGTTTAGCAGGTTTAAAAGAAAATTTTAAAACCGATGCTATTTCAGGTTTCATCGTGTTTTTATTAGCATTGCCATTGAGTTTAGGAATTGCAAAAGCTTCTGATTTTCCACCAATTATGGGATTAATAACGGCTATTATTGGTGGAATTGTCGTTTCGTTTTTCATGGGTTCTCGCTTAACGATTAAAGGACCTGCAGCAGGTTTAATTGTAATCGTGGCAGGAGCTGTGGCCGAGTTTGGTCAAGGGAACAACGAATTAGGTTGGAAATTAGCACTTGGAGCAATGGCTGTTGCTGGAGTAATTCAAATTCTTTTCGGAGTTTTGAAATTAGGAAAATTAGCCGATTTTTTTCCGCTTTCTACTATTCACGGAATGTTAGCGGCTATTGGAATTATCATTATTGCTAAACAAATCCCAGTTTTATTGAATGATAATCCTGCGTTAGCGAAAGGTATGGGACCAATTGAATTACTTGTAAACATTCCAAAATTCATCATCAATTTAGATGCAAAAGCTTCGATTATTGGAGTAGTGAGTTTGGCAATTATGTTGGGTTGGCCATACATCAAAAACAAATCGATCAAAATGATTCCAGCTCCTCTGGTTGTGTTGTTATTTGCTATTCCATGTGAGTTATTTATGGATTTTGCGCACACAGAACCACCTTATGCTTTAGTGAAAATTGGAAATTTGGTAGATAATATCCATTGGAATGTAGATTTTTCAGGAATTAGTCAAACCGGATTATTCATTAAATATGTCATTATGTTTGCTTTGGTGGGTACTTTAGAATCGTTGTTAACTGTAAAAGCTATCGATTTATTAGATCCTTTCAAAAGAAAATCCAACACAAATAAAGATTTAATCGCTGTTGGAATTGGAAATACATTAGCCTCTATTTTAGGAGGTTTACCAATGATTTCCGAAGTTGCTCGTTCTTCATCAAATGTAAATAATGGTGCAAAAACGCGTTGGGCTAACTTCTTTCACGGATTTTTTATCTTAGTTTTCGTATTGTTAGCAGCACCTTTATTAGAAATGATTCCTAATGCAGCTCTTGCGGCAATGTTGATTAGTGTGGGAATTAAATTAGCGCATCCAAAAGAATTCATTCACATGTTACACATTGGAAAAGAACAATTATTTATTTTCACAGTAACGGTTTTGGTAACTTTATTCGAAGATTTATTATTGGGAATTTTTGCTGGAATGTTAGTAAAAATGATCATTCATGTGGTAAATGGAACACCAATTTCTTCGTTTTTTAAAGCCCCAACGGTAGTTTCGTTTGTAAATAACGAATACAAAGTTGAGATTAGTAAAGCTGCTATTTTTTCGAATTATTTGGGTATCAAAAGAAAATTAGAAGAAATTCCACCAGGATATCAAGTGCGTATTTGTTTGAAAAAAACTAAGTTGGTTGACCATTCTGTAATGGAAAATTTAGAGCATTTTAAACATGATTATGAAGCTAATGAAGACGGCGGAACAGTTACGATTATTGGTTTAGATAATCATAAAGCCTTATCTTCGCACCCAAAAGCTTCTAGAAAAAATTTAATCGTTCAATAAGTAATGAAATATATAAAAATACGCTTGCTATTCTTAGTTGGAATAGCGAGCTTTCTTGCTGTGAATACTAGTTTAGCACAAGTAAAAGAGAGTAACAATAACATTTGGTTGCACTATTTTGGAAAGAACATGATTACGGAAAAATTCTCTTTTTCATTTGAAGCCACAATGCGATATGCCAACGGGGTTTCGGAAAAACAACAGTATTTTATTCGTCCGTCAGTAGATTATCAATTTACTAAAAAGTTTATGGGAAGTGTTGGATTTAGTCATTATAACACGTATTCCTACGGAAATCCTGCGATGAATAAAATTAGTATTCCCGAAAATCATTTTTGGATTCAAGGAACGTTTGTTCATAATAGCGGACAATTAAAAATTACACATCGATTACGAGATGAACTTCGATATGTTGGAATAGCAAAAGCACAATCGAATGGTGATTTAGAAATAGATCATTATGATTATAGAAATCGAATGCGTTATATGCTTTTATTCAATTATCCTTTGATAAAAAAAGAAGACGTAACGAAGTTTTTTGCTTTGTTTGGCGATGAGGTTTTTGTGAATTTAGGTTCGAATGCAGGAAAGACTTTTTTAAATCAGAACCGATTGATAGGCGGAATAGGTTATAATTTTGATA
Source organism: Flavobacterium sp. (assembly GCF_041911335.1). GTDB lineage: Bacteria > Bacteroidota > Bacteroidia > Flavobacteriales > Flavobacteriaceae > Flavobacterium. Next base: position 42,849 of record NZ_JAYRPD010000001.1, on the reverse strand, counting down.
AAAAACATCAAATTCAATTAAGTTATATTCATCAAAATATTTGGAATTATACCAATACATTTCAGGAAAGTAATCCCACAGTTCGTTTAACTTATGTTACCAATTTTGATTGGAGCAAATAAAACAAAACCCCGATTCGAAATTTCAAATCGGGGTTTTTATTACTTTGTGTTTTTCACTTTGAATTACATCATGCCTGGCATTCCTCCGCCCATTGGCATTGCAGGACTATCTTCTTTGATGTCAATTAAAGCACATTCAGTAGTTAAAATCATTCCAGCAACAGAAGCAGCGTTTTCTAAAGCTACACGAGTTACTTTCTTAGGATCGATAATTCCAGCAGCTAACATTTGAACGTATTCTCCTGTTTTTGCATTAAATCCGAAATCATTTGTTCCTTCTGTAACTTTTGCAATTACTACTGAACCTTCACCACCCGCATTTTCAACGATAGTTCTTAAAGGCGCTTCTACTGCTTTGTTCACGATTTGAATTCCTGTCGCTTCATCAGCATTTTCAGCTTTAATAGTATTTAATGCTGCTTTTGCTCTTACTAAAGCAACACCACCACCAGCAACAATTCCTTCTTCAACCGCTGCACGAGTTGCATGTAAAGCATCATCAACGCGGTCTTTTTTCTCTTTCATTTCTACTTCAGAAGCTGCACCAACATATAAAACGGCAACACCTCCAGCTAATTTAGCTAAACGCTCTTGTAGTTTTTCTCTATCGTAATCAGAAGTGGTTGTTTCTATTTGCGCTTTGATTTGGTTTACTCTTGCTTTGATGTTTTCAGCATCTCCAGAACCGTTTACAATTGTAGTGTTGTCTTTATCAATTGTGATAGTTTCTGCAGTTCCTAACATGTCTAAAGTAGCGTTTTCTAATGAATATCCACTTTCTTCAGCAATTACAGTTCCTCCAGTTAAGATTGCGATGTCTTCTAACATTGCTTTTCTTCTGTCACCAAAACCTGGAGCTTTAACCGCAGCGATTTTTAATCCACCACGTAATTTGTTTACAACTAAAGTTGCTAATGCTTGTCCATCAACATCTTCAGCAATAATTAATAAGGGTCTACCTGATTGTGCTACTGGTTCTAAAACTGGTAATAACTCTTGTAAGTTAGAGATTTTTTTATCGTATAATAAAACGTATGGATTGCTTAATTCAGCCACCATTTTATCAGCGTCAGTTACGAAATAAGGTGATAAATAACCTCTATCGAATTGCATTCCTTCAACCACATCTACATAAGTATCTGTTCCTTTTGCTTCTTCTACAGTGATAACACCTTCTTTTCCAACTTTAGAGAAAGCAGTTGCGATTAAATCACCAATAGTTTCATCATTATTCGCAGAAATAGAAGCTACTTGTTTGATTTTTTCAGAAGAGTCACCAACAGCAACAGATTGTTTTCCTAATTCTGAAACAATAGTTTCCACGGCTTTGTCAATTCCACGTTTTAAATCCATTGGATTTGCTCCAGCAGCTACGTTTTTCAAACCTTCTTTAACGATTGCTTGAGCCAAAACGGTTGCAGTAGTTGTTCCGTCACCAGCTAAATCATTGGTTTTAGAAGCTACCTCTTTTACCATTTGAGCACCCATATTTTCTAATGGATCTTGTAATTCGATTTCTTTTGCAACAGAAACACCATCTTTAGTTACCGTTGGACCACCAAATGATTTTGAAATAATTACATTTCTTCCTTTTGGACCTAAAGTTACTTTTACTGCATTTGCTAATGCGTCAACACCACGTTTTAAACCATCGCGAGCTTCAATATCGAATTTTATATCTTTTGCCATTTTATTTTTTGTTTAAATGTTTAAGTTTAAATGTTTAAAAGTTGTTGTTATACGATTAAAGAACTGCGTATATTTCGTCTTCACGCATGATTAGGTAATCTTTACCTTCGTATTTAAACTCTGTTCCAGAGTATTTTCCATAAAGAACTACATCGCCAACTTTAACAGTCATGGTATGATCTTTTTTACCATTTCCTACGGCTACCACAGTTCCTTTTTGAGGTTTTTCTTTTGCAGTGTCTGGAATAATAATTCCTGAAGCGGTTGTAGTTTCAGCTGCTAACGGCTCAATAACTACTCGATCTGAAATAGGTTTAATGTTTAATGACATAGTTTTTATATTTTAATAGTGTTATTAATTTGTTGCTTGCATTATTTCAGAAATTATGCCAAAGCAATTTTCTGACAATTTTTCGGTAAAAAAAATGCCAGCACTGACATGCTGGCATTTTGTTATTTTGTACAATTCTTATTTTGTAGAATCAGTAGCTGTTGGTGCTGGTGTAGCAGCAGGAGCAGCTTGTTGTGTAGCTTCTGGAGTAGTAGGTACTGTTGTGGTAGGAACCGCAGTGTCGTCATTACCTAAAACTTTAGAACCAGATGCAGTTCCATTGAAACTTAAACTAGATAGTAAAATTAATGCAATTAAAATTCCTCCTAATGTCCAAGTACTTTTATCTAAGAAATCAGTTGTTTTTTGAACTCCACCTAATTGTTGAGAACCACCAAATGAAGAAGATAAACCTCCACCTTTAGGGTTTTGAACCATAATAGCTAAGATTAATAAAAAACAAACAATTGTTATCGCAATTAAAAAACCTGTGAATCCCATAATTAATTATTATTTTGTTGTAAATTTTTGATTTCATTTATTCGGTCTGCAAAGAAACTACTTTTTTCTGGATATTTCAAAATTAATATTTCATATGCTTGTATCGCTTTTGTGTATTTTTTTTGTTCCAGATATACTTTTGCTAAAGTTTCCGTCATTAGGTGTGTTGGTTCTTCAACGCTTTTACTAATGTTTATAGGTGTTTTGATGTTTTCTTTTATGGGAGCAATTTTAGGGTTGGCTTCGATAAATTTATCAATAATAGCTATTTTTTTTTCCTTTTCGGTGTCAATTTGAGCTTTTATTTCCTCTTTTACACGCACTATAGGTGAAATTTTCGTCAATTGTAGCCATTCCTGAAACGAATGTCTTTCTGCAGGAGTAAAAGGTAAAGGTTTGCCTATTTCCAATTTTTCTTCTGAACTTTCACCAATTGTTTCTTCTTCTGAAGTTTCAATATCAGTGTTTATTTCTTCAATTTCAAGTGTTACAGTAACTTCATTTAGGTCATGCACTTCAATATCTAGAATTGATTTTTGAATTGCATCGATCTTTTCTTGTTGGATAGCTGTGAAATTATCCGATGTAATAAATTCAAATAAAATAGATCGGTCTGTGGTGTAAGCTGCTGTTTTTTTTAATTCGTAGTTGTACCTAAAACTTTCTTGATTGTTCAAACCTTTTAAATGTAAAGCACGTGCTGCCTGAAAATAGGGGAATTGTAAAACTACATTCTCTAAAGCAATGGTCTGCTTTTCGTTTATAGTTTCGGGCTTATTTAAAAGATAGGTTAAATCAGATAGGTTCATTTTAATATTAATTACACTTCAAGTTCAAAATTTAAAACTATTTAAAATTACCATTTAGCTAATGATTCGTTAAAAATATCTTGTGTTATTCGTTCAAAAATTACATCTAATGATTTGTTGAGTTGTGAACCAACCAATTGTTGATTGGCATCAAAATCATCAAAATGCGAAAAGCGTTTTTCAAAATTATCATCTTCTTTATTTCTGTTAGTAAATCGTACCATTACAGTTATTGTCAAGCGGTTTTGCGCCGCTCTTTGATCTGCTGTAGCAGTCATAGGAGTTATACGATAATCAACGATTTCACCTTCATAAATCAATTCGCCACCTTGAGAAACAAGATTTAAATTGGTTTGACTTTGAATAATATCTTGCAATTCTAATGTGAAAGTTCTTTCAATTCCTGGTTCAACCAATGGAGCATTGTTTTGAAAGTAATTTACTTGAAATGTTTTAGCATCCACAGGTTTTGCTCCTGTAAAATTATAAACACCACAACTAGTTAATAGAAAGGAAAAAGTTATAGTTATTGCTTTGATGAAATATCTCATTATAAATCGTATTGTTTAATTTTTCTGTATAATGTGCGTTCTGAAATTCCTAATTCGTCAGCTGCTGCTTTTCTTTTTCCTTTATTGCGTTCTAAAGATTTTTTGATTAATTCAATTTCTTTCGCCTCCAAACTTAAGGTTTCTTCTTCGTCAACGGTTTCGGCAAATAAATAATTCTCATCGTCATCGTTTTCAAACTCTTCTTGAATCATATTGTTTTGATTTGGAAGCATTTCAACTCTTGGTTCTTCTTCAAAAATAGCATTTTCTTCGGGTTTGCCGTAAATTTTTTGAATTAATCCTTTGTTGGCTTCCTGAACTTTTGAACTTCCGTTTTGCATTAATTCCATCGTAAGCTTTTTCAAATCGTTCAAATCGCTTTTCATATCGAAAAGGACTTTGTACAAAATTTCTCTTTCGTTACTAAAATCACTTTCCGATTTTTTAGTTCCAATGACTGAAGGTAAATTCGGATTTTCTATTGGTAAATAGGAGAGAAGCGTTTGCGATGAAATCTCACGTTTTGTTTCTAAAACCGAAATTTGTTCGGCTACATTTCGTAATTGACGAATGTTTCCGCTCCATCTATATTTTAAAAGTATTTCAACTGCGCTGTCATCTAATTTAATAGGTGGCATTTTGTATTTATGTGCAAAATCCGAAGCAAATTTTCTAAACAACAAATGAATGTCGTCTTTACGTTCACGAAGTGGTGGTAATGTAATTTCAACTGTACTCAAACGATAATATAAATCCTCACGGAATTTACCTTTTTCAATGGCATCAAACATATTCACATTCGTAGCCGCTACGATTCTTACATTCGTTTTTTGAACTTGCGATGAACCTACTTTTATGAATTCGCCATTTTCTAAAACACGTAATAAACGTACTTGAGTAGTTAAAGGTAATTCACCAACTTCATCTAAGAAAATAGTTCCGCCATCTGCTACCTCAAAATACCCTTCACGTGTGTTGGTTGCTCCAGTAAACGAACCTTTTTCGTGGCCAAAAAGCTCACTGTCAATGGTTCCTTCCGGAATAGCTCCACAGTTTACTGCAATATATTTTCCGTGTTTTCTGTGCGAAAGCGCGTGAATAATTTTTGGAATACTTTCTTTTCCAACACCACTTTCACCTGTTACCAATACCGAAATATCCGTTGGAGCAACCTGAATGGCTTTCTCCACGGCACGATTGAGTTTTGGGTCGTTCCCAATAATTTCAAATCGTTGTTTTATAGCTTGTACTGATTCCATTTTTTTATTTTTTTGCCACGGATTAAAGGATTTTCACGGATTAATTAAAATACTAATCTTTTATGTTGTAGTGATTTGTTTTGAAAATTTACCAATAATCCAATTTCTGAATCTGAAAGTTTCATATAATTCAATAGTTGTGCAGTATGTTCTCCTGAAAATTCTTTTACTGCTTTTACTTCTAAAACAATATCTTCATTTACTATGAAATCAGCATAAAATTTATGCGGTAATATTACTCCTTTATATTCGATTGAAAATTCTTTTTCTCTTTCAAAAGGAATATTATTTGCTTTAAATTCTATCTCTAACGCATCTTTATATACTACTTCAAGTAATCCTGGACCAAGATTCCTGTGAACTTCCATACAAATCCCAATAATTTTAAAAGTTTCTTCTTCTCTATAAAGTCCCATGTTAAAATCCGTGTTAATCTTTTAATCCGTGGCTTATATTTTTAATTCATTATTTCAGAATAACCAACTGCTTCTCCAATTAAAGTTGCAGCGGTACAATCTGTGATTTTTACCATTACGAATTCACCTACTTTGTAATTTTCTTTTGGGAAAACCACTACTGTGTTTTGAGAATTTCTTCCGCTCCAGTGAGCATCTGAACGTTTTGATTCTTTTTCAATCAATACTTCTACTTCTTGACCAATAAAACGTTGCGTTCTTTCTAAACCAATTCTTTGTTGTAAGTCGATGATTTCATTTAAACGTCTTTTCTTCACTTCTTCTGGAACGTCATCTTCCATTTTTCTAGCAGCTAAAGTTCCTGGACGTTCTGAATACGCAAACATAAATCCGAAATCATATTTTACATATTCCATCAAACTCAACGTATCTTGATGATCTTCTTCTGTTTCTGTAGGGAAACCTGCAATCATATCTTGCGATAAAGAAATATCAGGAATAATAGTATATATTTTATCAATCAACGCCATGTATTCTTCACGCGTGTGTTGACGATTCATTTCTTGTAAAATTCGAGTGCTTCCACTTTGAACAGGTAAGTGAATGTACTTACAAATGTTATGGTGTTTAGCCATAGTTTCAATAACTTCCACATGCATATCTTGCGGATTAGAAGTTGAGAATCTAAAACGCATTTTTGGAAACAACGTAGCGCATTTGTCTAACAATTGGGCAAAATCAACTGCAGTTGCTTTTTGCATTTCAGTTGCTTTGTCGAAATCTTTTTTCAAACCACCACCATACCAAAGATAACTGTCTACATTTTGTCCTAATAAAGTAACTTCTTTGAAACCTCTATCGTATAAATCTTGAATTTCATCATAAATACTTTGTGGTTCACGACTACGCTCACGACCACGTGTAAAAGGAACAACGCAAAACGTACACATATTATCGCAACCTCTTGTAATCGATACAAAAGCATTAACTCCGTTGCTATTCAAACGAACAGGTGAAATATCACCATAAGTTTCTTCTTTTGAAAGAATTACGTTGATAGCATCTCTTCCTTCTTCTACTTCCGCTAATAAATTGGGTAAATCTTTGTAAGCATCAGGTCCAACCACCATGTCTACAATTTTCTCTTCCTCTAAAAACTGACTTTTCAAACGTTCCGCCATACAACCTAAAACTCCAACTTTCATTGAAGGGTTGATTTTCTTTACCGCGTTGTATTTTTCTAAACGCTTACGAATGGTTTGTTCCGCTTTATCGCGAATAGAACAAGTGTTTACCAAAACCAAATCAGCGTCTTCCAGATTTTGAGTGGTATTATATCCGTTTTCATAAAGAATAGATGCCACAATTTCGCTGTCCGAAAAATTCATTTGGCAACCATAACTCTCTATAAAAAGTTTTTTAGTATTTCCTTCTTTTTGGTCAAGCACTAAACTCTGACCTTGTTTGTTTTCATCAATTACCTTTTCCATATCAAAGATTTCCATTAATCATTCCGAAGATTCGGAACGCAAAGATAATACTAAATTATAAAATCTGACAAGATGGCAGAAAAGGTTTAACATGAAATTTTAAAATATTTTTTTCTCTATTTCTAAGTAGTCGTTTTTCGTGGATTTTATACCTATATATATAGGAGTAATTTGACTGATATTTTGGTTAATTATAGGTAAAAAAAAGCTCAAGATGTTAAAATTTAAAAAAAACCTATACTTTTGCGATTCAAAAAAATATGAAATGGCAAAGAATTTAGTAATCGTTGAGTCGCCTGCAAAAGCAAAAACCATCGAGAAATTTCTAGGAAGTGAGTATCAAGTTGAGTCGAGTTATGGACATATTGCTGACTTGCCTTCGAGAGAAATAGGAGTGGATGTAGAAAATGGTTTTAAACCGAAATATGAAGTTTCGGCAGATAAAAAAGCATTGGTGACCAAATTAAAAGGATTAGCTAAAAATGCCGAAATGGTTTGGTTGGCTTCCGATGAGGACCGTGAGGGAGAAGCAATTTCTTGGCACTTATCTGAAGAATTAAAATTAAAACCAGAGAAAACAAAACGTATCGTTTTTCACGAGATTACAAAATCAGCTATTCAAAAAGCAATCGAAAATCCGAGAGGAATAGATTATAACTTAGTAAACGCACAACAAGCGCGTAGAGTTTTAGACCGATTAGTAGGTTACGAATTATCGCCAGTACTTTGGAAAAAAGTTAAAGGAGGTTTATCTGCAGGTCGTGTGCAATCAGTTTCGGTTCGTTTAATTGTGGAGCGTGAAAGAGAAATTCAAAATTTCAAACCAGAAGCTTCTTACAGTATTACAGCAGAATTTACAAACGAAGCAGGAAAAACATTCAAAGCAAAATTGCCTAAGAACTTCGCAACTAAAAAAGAAGCAGAGGATTTCTTAGCTAAAAATATTGGTTCGTCTTACAAAGTAGGAGATTTAGAAACCAAACCCACAAAAAAATCACCAGCAGCCCCTTTTACAACTTCTACGTTGCAACAAGAAGCAGCAAGAAAATTGTATTTGCCTGTTGGAATTACCATGCAAATTGCACAACGTTTGTACGAAGCCGGATTGATTACTTACATGAGAACGGATAGCGTAAACTTATCGCATGAAGCAATGGCGGCAGCTCAAGCTGAAATTACAAGTTACTACGGAAAAGAATTTTCGAAACCAAGAAACTTCAATACCAAATCAAAAGGAGCGCAAGAAGCGCACGAAGCGATTCGTCCAACAGATATGTCAAGACATACAGTAGATATTGATAGAGATCAAGCGCGTTTGTACGAATTGATTTGGAAAAGAACATTAGCATCTCAAATGAGTGATGCTGAATTGGAGAGAACAAATGTAAAAATCGAAGCAAGCAATCATTCAGAAACTTTTACTGCAACAGGAGAAGTAATCAAGTTTGAAGGTTTCTTAAAAGTATATTTAGAAGGACATGATGATGACGAAGAGGAACAAGAAGGAATGTTACCTGCTTTGAAAATAAACGAAAAACTTACGAATAATTATATCACGGCAACGGAACGTTTTTCGCGTCCGCCAAGTCGTTACACAGAAGCTTCTTTGGTTAAGAAATTAGAAGAATTAGGAATTGGTCGTCCATCAACGTATGCGCCAACTATTTCTACTATTATCGCAAGAAATTATGTAGAAAAAGGAAGTTTCGAAGGTCAAGAAAGAAAATACAACCAATTGATGTTAAAAGGAGGAGAAGTAAAATCTCAAGTTTTAACGGAAAATGTGGGATCAGATAAAGGAAAATTAGTTCCAACGGACATCGGAATTATCGTGAATGATTTCTTAGTGAAAAACTTCAACACGATTTTAGATTACAATTTCACGGCAAAAGTAGAGCAAGATTTTGACGAAATTGCAGAAGGAAAAGTAGATTGGGCGAAAATGATGAACGATTTCTACAAACACTTCCATCCCAATGTAGTTGATGTAGAGAAAAATGCAGATAGAGAAAGCGGTGAAAGAATCTTAGGAGTACATCCGGTTTCAGGAAAACAAGTTTCGGTTCGTTTAGGAAAATATGGAGCAATGGCTCAAATTGGAGATGCGGATGATGAAAACAAACAATTTGCAAGTTTACGTCCTGATCAAAATATTGGAAACATCACTTTAGAAGAAGTATTGAACTTATTTTTACTTCCAAAACAATTAGGTACATATAAAGGAGAAGAAATCGAAGTGAATAATGGTCGTTTTGGTCCTTATGTTCGTTTTGGTTCTCAATTTATTTCATTGCCAAAAGGTATGGATCCTATGGATGTTACTATGGAAATGGCTCAAGGTTTAATTGATGAGAAAATGCAAGCGGATGCTCCAATTGGAACTTATGATGGATTGCCAATTCAAAAAGGTGTGGGGCGTTTTGGTCCTTTCATCAAATGGAATGGAATGTTTATCAATGTAAACAAGAAATACAATTTCGATAACTTATCGCAAGCCGATTTAAATGAACTAATCGAAGAAAAACAACAAAAAGACATAGATAAAGTAATTCACGATTGGAAAGAGGAAGGAATCAAAGTGGAAAAAGCACGTTGGGGTCGTTCTGTAATTACCAAAGGGAAAATCAAAATTGAATTGAGTAAAGATGTTGATGCAAGTAAATTGACTTTGGCTCAAGTTCAAGAAATGATAGAAAAGAAAACGCCAGCTAAAAAGACAGCGACAAAAAAAGCGCCAGCTAAGAAAACAACCGCTAAAAAGAAATAAGCAATGGTTTTTGATTTTTTACAACCAATCTCAACTTCTGTAGAAGAATACATTGCAACATTATCCAATCAAACATTGGGAAAAAAAGTGGTTTTTCATACGCAGACAGATTTTCCGGTTTTGGACAACATTGCTATAGCTATAATCACTGTTAATGAATTTAGAGGAAGTGAAAAAGACAATGATGATTTTTCTTTTGACAACTTTAGAAGGCAATTTTACAGTCTTTTTCCTGGAAATTGGAATGCTTCAATTGTAGATTTAGGAACTATAGAAGCAGGAGCAAGCATTGAAGATACCTATTTTGTTGTAAAAAGTTTAGTAGCTGAGTTGATTAAAAAAAGAATTATACCAGTTGTTATAGGAGGAAGTCAAGATTTAACTTATCCAATGTATCGCGCTTACGATAATTTAGATCAAATGGTAAATTTGGTTTCCGTAGACAATCAATTTGATTTTTCTAAAGAGAATAAATTGGATTCGGAGTCTTATTTGTCGAAAATTATCGTAGAAGAGCCTAATAATTTATTCAATTTCAGTAATTTAGGTTTTCAGACCTATTTTAATTCACAAGAAGAAATCGATTTAATCGAGAAATTATACTTTGAAGCCTATCGTTTAGGAGAAGTTTCAAATAATATTGTAGTTGCAGAACCTGTTTTTAGAGATGCAGACTTAGTTAGTGTTGACATGCATTCGGTACAGTCTTCTTATTCGGGAAATTTCGATGTTTTTAATCCAAACGGATTTACAGGAAAAGAGATTTGTGCTCTAACTCGTTATGCAGGGATAAGTGATAAAGTAACTTCTTTTGGGATTTTTAATTTTAATCCTAACGGGAATGAAGTTGTTTTGACAGCTCAAATGCTTTGGTATTTTATTGAAGGATTTTGTTTCCGTTCAAATGAGTATCCATTTGGTACAAAAGAGAACTATATAAAGTATATTGTTCCTATCGAAGATGAAGAATTAATCTTTTATAAGAGCAATAAAACCGAAAGATGGTGGATAGAAATACCGTTTTTAACAAATGTTAACAATAAATTAAAAAGAAATACGTTATTACCTTGCACACATGAAGATTATTTAGCAGCTTGCGAGCAGGAAATTCCAGAAAGATGGTGGAAAGCCCAAAGAAGGAATATTTTGTAAAAGTTGTTATTTTTCAAAGTGTTAAAGCATTGTTAAAGCAGGTGTAAAGCTAAATTTTAATATTTTTTTCACGTTTTTAAAAAAAATGTTGTTTTTTTCAAAATTATTGAATAGGTTTACGCCCTTAAATAGAAATTACATTTAACCCAAGTTTATATGAAGAAGTTTGTTGCATTTTCAGCAATTTTGTCATTATTTATCAGTTGTGGTAAAGGCGATAAAGGAGAATTAGTAGGAGTTAAAGGGAGAAAATGGCATCCCGAGAAACCTTACGGTATGACGTTAATCCCTGGAGGAGCTTTTATTATGGGTAAAGCCGATGATGATTTAGCTAACATTCAAGACGCGCCTACTAAGACAGTTACGGTTCGTTCATTCTATATGGATGAAACGGAAATCACAAATAGTGAGTACCGTCAATTTGTTGAATGGGTGAAAGATTCGACTATCAGAACGCGTTTGGCTATTCTTGCAGATGAGCAAGGTCAAAAGCCGGGTTCAGGTGGTGGAAAAGGCGGAAGTATTGGTGATTTTGCCTTTGCGGATGTTGATCCAGAGAAAATGACTCCATACGATAAATATATGTATGAGAATTACTACAGTGTAGGTACTGATGATGATATCTATGCGGGTAGAAAATTAAATAAGAAGATTAAGCTTATAAAAGAGCCTGGAAAATATCCAGATGAGTTTTATGTTGAAGTTATGGACTCAATGTATTTGCCTGAGTCTGAATCATACAATGGGTTAAAAACTATTGATGCTTCTAAGCTTAAATTCAAATACAATCAAGTTGATTTAAATAAGGCTGTTAAGAAAAAAGGGCGTAAAAATTTCTATGAAGATGCGCCGCCTATTGAAATCTATCCTGATACAACTGCTTGGATAAAAGATTTTGCTTATTCATACAATGAGCCAATGCATAATGATTATTTCTGGCATCAAGCTTATGGAGAATATCCTGTAGTAGGTGTTTCTTGGAATCAAGCTAAAGCGTTTTGTGCTTGGAGAACAATGTACAAAAATGCATATGTTAAAAAGAAAAAAGGAAGAGATCAAGTTAACTCTTTCCGTTTGCCAACTGAAGCAGAATGGGAATATGCTGCAAGAGGTGGTCTAGAAGGAGGAACTTATCCTTGGGGAGGTCCTTATGCTAAAAATGACAGAGGTTGTTTTATGGCTAACTTCAAACCAAATCGTGGAGATTATGCTGCTGATGGAGCTTTATATACTGTAGAAGCAAGATCTTATGAGCCGAATGACTATAACTTATATAATATGGCTGGTAATGTTTCAGAATGGACTGAGTCTTCTTATTACGCTGAAGCATATGAGTTCGTGTCTACAATGAATCCGCATGTTGCAGACAAGAAGAATCAAAGAAAAGTGGTTCGTGGTGGTTCTTGGAAAGATGTTGCTTATTTCTTACAAGTGTCTACTCGTGATTACGAATATGCTGACTCTGCAAGAAGTTATATTGGATTCAGAACTGTACAAGATTATATGGGTACAGCGGCAACAGGGACTAGACCAAAATAGTATTTAACCAATTTTTATTATATAATTAACTTAACTAACTAAATTTTATTTATTATGGCAATTTTAAGCAAAAAAGTGATGGGATTCCTTTACGGAATGGGAGCGGCAGTAGTAATCGTTGGAGCATTATTCAAATTAATGCACTGGCCAGGAGCGGGACCAATGCTTGTAATCGGTTTGTTAACTGAAGCTGCGATTTTCGCATTATCAGCTTTTGAACCAGTAGAAAAAGATCTAGACTGGTCTTTAGTTTACCCTGAATTAGCAGGTGGTGAAGCCAAGCCAAAAGATAAAAAAGCTGAAAACCCAGCTGAAGCTCAAGGTTTATTATCTCAAAAATTAGATAATATGTTGAAAGAAGCTAAAATTGATGGTGAATTAATGGCTAGCTTAGGAAATAGTATTAAAAACTTCGAAGGTGCTGCAAAATCAATTTCTCCTACTGTAGATGCTATGGCAGGGCAAAAGAAATATGCTGAAGAAATGACTACAGCTGCAGCTCAAATGGAAGCTTTAAATAGTTTATACAAAATACAATTAGAAAGTGCAGATAGAAATGCACAAGCAAACAAAGAAATTGCTGAAAATGCTGCTAAATTAAAAGAGCAAATGCAATCAATGACTTCAAATATTGCATCTTTAAATGCAGTTTATGGAGGTATGTTATCTGCTATGAGTAACAGAGGATAATTAGTTTTATCATTAAATATTTTATTAATTACAAAACTAATTTAAAGAAAAATGGCAGGAGGAAAATTAACCCCTAGACAGAAGATGATTAACCTAATGTACTTGGTTTTCATCGCAATGTTGGCATTGAATATGTCAAAAGAAGTGTTGACTGCTTTTGGTAATTTCAATGACAAATTTACTGAGTCAAATGTATTAACTGAGCAAGCTAATGCAACATTATTAAGTGCTTTAGATACTAAAGCGGCAGATGAGCCAGCAAAATATGCAGAGCCTGCAAGAAAAGCTAAAGAAGTTGCTAAGATTTCTAAAGATTTTGCAGCCTTTTTAGAAACTGTTAAAGCTGAAGTTGTTGAAGGTATTGAACCAGATGAGAAAACTGGAAAATTACCATTCGAAGCAATGGATAAGTCAACAATTGACGAAAAATGGTTTCAAGGTGATGGGTATAGCCCAAGAGGAACAGAAATTGTTTCTAAAATTGATAAATATGTAGCTGATATCAAAAAAGTATTAGGGAATGATGTAAAATACATCCCTTTTATCAAAGAAATTGAGAAAAAATTCTCAACTGCTGATATCGCAAACAGAGAAGGAGTTAAGCAAAAATTCTTAGATTATAAAACTAAAGGTTTTCCTGCGGTTTCTACTCTTACATTTTTAACTGCTATGCAAAACGATGTTAAAAATACTGAAGCTGGTGCTTATAATTTATTCTTAGGAAATGCATTAAAATCTGCTGCATCTATGAAAAATTTCCAGGCGATTGTGGTTTTAGAGAAAAATGCTTATTTCCAAGGTGAAACTGTTAAAGGTAAAGTTGTTTTAGGTCGTTATGATGCTAATACTGTTCCAACATCTTTCAACGGTCCTGGAAAAATTGAAAACGGTCAAGCTGTAATTTCTACAACTGCTGGTTCAATTGGAGAACAAAAAATTTCTGGTAAGTTTGGTTTCTTAGAAGATGGTAAGGAAATTCCATTAAGCTTTGAAGGTACTTACGTTGTTGTTCCAAGACCAAACCAAGCAATTATTTCTGCTGACAAAATGAACGTTGTTTACCGTGGTGTTCCTAACCCTATCTCTATCTCTGTTCCTGGTATTGCTTCTAATAAAGTAAATGCTAGTGCTCCAGGTATGTCTAAAGTAGGTGATGGTAAATTCATGTTAAAACCAGGTTCTGGTAATGAAGTAAAAATTAACGTTAGTGCTACAATGCCTGATGGTAAAACAATGTCAAGTGCTCAAGTATTTAGAATTAAAGGTTTACCTGCTCCAACTGGAAAAGTGGGTGGCTCTGAAAAGAACAAAGGACCTAAATCAAACTTAGAAGTTTGTACTGTTACAGCTGTTATGGAAGATTTTGATTTCCCTGTAAATGTTAATGTAACACAATTTAACGTTAAAGTTCCTGGGCAACCAACAATTGTAGTTTCTGGTAACAGAATGGATTCTAGAGCTAAATCTGCAATTGCTAAAGCACAAAAAGGTGATGTTGTAGTTATTTCTGAAATCAAAGCTAGTTTCCAAGGTATTGATCAGATGGCTAAGAAAGTATCAATTTGTACTTACGAAATACAATAATTTAAATTAATTTGAGTTTATCTTTGTAAACCAAATAAAAAATGAATAAAATGAATTGGAGAAATAGTATTGCAATTTTAGTATTAGGTTTAAGCGCTACTACTTTTGCTCAGTCAAACTTATTAAACGCTAAGACGCCTGATCAAATCGGGAAGAAAACAGAAGCTGAATTAAGCGCTGATAATGATAAACCGTTGCCTTATGGGTATGTTCATGATAGAGATATCTTAATGGGAAAACGTATTTGGGAATATGTAGATCTTGACGAAAGAGTTAATTTCCCTCTTTACTTTCCTGTAGATGGTGATGTAATGTCATCTCCAGACAGAAGACCTCTTTATAATGTTTTAATTAACGGAATCAAAGAAGGTAAAATAACAGAAGTTTATGACTCAAGTTATTTTACTACTAAGAAAACTCTTAAAGATATCGAATCATCTTTATTCACTGTTGATACAACCGATGCTGGTCGTGATTTAATGAATGAAGATATGGATGCCTATAGAAATGGTACCAAAAAAATTGATGAGGAGTATATAAGAAAAACCGAGATTGAGGCTTTTGATGTAGCTGCTTATAGAATTGTAGGATATTGGTATTTTGATAAACGTCAAGGGGAATTAAAATACCGTTTATTAGGTATTTGTCCTGTTGTTCCAGACGTGTTTTCTAAGAAAAATAGTGATGCTGAATTAGAATATATCGATTTATTTTGGGTTTATTTCCCTTCAACAAGAGATATTCTTCATGAAGCAAAAGCTTTCAATAATAGAAACTCGGCAATGCCATTTTCTTTTGATCATATGTTAAACGCTCGTCGTTTTACTGCTATGATTTATTTAGAAGAGAATGTTTACGGTGACCGTAAAATTGCTGACTATATGAAAGAAAACGCTCAAATGCAATTATTAGAATCTGATCGTGTAAAAGAAAAGATTCGCGACTTTGAACAAGATATGTGGAATTATTAATAGTATTTCTCCAATTTCATTTAAAAAACTCTTACCATTTGGTAAGAGTTTTTTAATTTTACACCATGATAGATTTTATTATTGTTGGAAGTGGTCTTGCGGGAATTTCTTTTGCTGAAATTGCCTTGCAAAACAATAAATCAATTTTAGTTTTTGATAACAATTCGCAGCCTTCATCACGTATTGCAGGTGGATTGTACAATCCAGTGGTATTAAAACGTTTCAGTGAAGTTTGGAAAGCAAAAGAACAATTAGAATTTGCATTTCCGCTTTACCACCAAATTCAAGAAAAACTAAATGTTGTTTTTGATTATAAGATTCCTATTCTTAGAAAATTAGCTTCAATTGAAGAACAAAACAATTGGTTTCAAGCTGCTGATAAACCAAATTTAGCGCCATTTCTTAGTCCTAACTTAGTAAACAAAAAGTATCAGAATATTGATTCTCCATTTCATTATGGTTTGGTTAATGAAACAGGTTACTTAGATATTAATACTTTGATTTCTTCCTATTCAAAGTACCTTGAAAGTTTAGGAGTTTTTTCAAAAGACACATTCAATTACGACGCCATTCAATTTCTTGATAACAAAATTTCTTATAATGGAATAAAAGCAAAACATATAATTTTTGCAGAAGGTTTTGGATTACATGCCAATCCTTATTTTAATGATTTGCCTTTGGATGGAACAAAAGGCGAATTGCTTATCATTAAAGCTACTAATTTGGATTTGGATGTAGTAATTAAGTCTAGTGTTTTTATTCTTCCTATAGGAAATGATATGTATAAAGTTGGAGCTACTTACGATTGGAAGGACAAAACAAACATACCAACAGAAGAAGGAAAACAAGAGCTTGTTGAAAAATTAAAAGAAATTATTTCCTGTGATTTTGAAATTGTAGAACATTTTGGTGGTGTACGGCCAACAGTTAAAGATAGAAGACCATTAGTTGGAACACATCCAGATTATTCTCAACTTCATGTTTTAAATGGTTTGGGAACTCGTGGTGTTATGTTAGGACCTTATTTAGCAAATCAACTATTTCAACACATTGAAAACAAAATCCCTTTAGAAAAAGAAATTGATATTGTAAGATGTTATAAAAAAAACCGAAACTAAAGCGTTTCGGTTTTTATTTATCGTAATGTAGGTTTGTTTTTGTCTCTAATATGTTCTTTCCAATCTTTATCATAACTGATAAACATATTAATCCAGATGTTTCGAGATAATCTCATAATGATAGGCATAAAAACAATTAAAGTGGCAATTATCACTATAAAGTTGTTGATTAAACTTTTTTCTCCAACAAAAAAATAGGTGATGATGAATGCGGCAACTCCAAATGCAATTCCAAGAGCATAACTTACATACATAGCGCCATAAAAAAACGAAGGTTCCATTTTATATTTGGTTCCACAATGGCTGCAATTTTCGTGCATTTTGTACACATTTAGAACATTATACGGATTTTTGTCTAAAAACATGCTTTCTTCGTGACAAGTAGGACAACTTCCTGTTAAAATACTATTTAATTTGGATCCTTTTTTTAACATTTGCAAAATATTTTACACAAAGGTACAACATCTAATAATTCTATGTGTAACAATTGTAACTGTAATCAATTTGTTTAATAGTAAATTGAGTTAATTGGAATTGTAACTCCTAAACTCATAAACAGTTAAACTTATAAACTTTTTAAATGCTAAACATACATAATTTATCGGTTTCTTTTGGAGGAACTTATCTTTTTGAAGAAGTAACTTTTCGTTTAGGTTCTGGAGATAGAGTGGGACTTGTTGGAAAAAATGGTGCAGGAAAATCAACCATGTTGAAAATGCTTGCGGGTGATTTTAAACCTGATAGCGGAACTATTGCTACAGAAAAAGAAGTGAAAATTGGATTTCTTCGTCAGGATATTGATTTTGTGAAAGGAAGAACGGTTTTGGAGGAAGCTTACATGGCTTTTGAGGAAATTAAACGTGCCGAATTCAGAATAGATGAAATTAATCACCAATTAGTTACTCGTACCGATTATGAAAGTCAGGAATATTCCGATTTGATTGAAGAGTTGAGCGATGTAACTCATCATTATGAAGTTCTTGGAGGTTATAATTATGTTGGAGATACCGAAAAAATTCTGTTAGGTCTTGGATTCAAAAGAGAGGATTTCGACAATCAAACCGATACTTTTTCTGGTGGTTGGAGAATGCGTATTGAATTGGCAAAATTGTTATTACAATCGAATGATATTTTACTTTTAGATGAGCCAACGAACCACTTGGATATTGAAAGTATCATTTGGTTAGAAGGATTTTTACGAAATTTCCCTGGAGTTGTGGTAATCGTTTCACACGACAAAATGTTTTTGGATAATGTTACAAATCGGACTATCGAAATTTCATTAGGAAAAGCTTACGATTTTAGTAAACCGTATTCGGAATATTTAGTGTTGCGTCAGGAGATTCGCGAAAAGCAATTGGCAACACAAAAAAATCAAGCCAAAAAAATTGAAGAAACTGAAAAGTTAATCGAGAAATTTAGAGCTAAAGCTTCTAAAGCATCGATGGCGCAATCGTTGATTAAAAAATTAGATAAAGTAGAACGAATTGAAGTCGATGAGGACGATAATTCGGTGATGAATATTTCTTTTCCCGTTTCGCAAACACCAGGAAGAGTTGTGGTAGAGGCAGAGCACGTTACCAAAGCATACGGAGATAAAGTAATTTTAAAAGATATTTCGCTTTTAGTGGAACGTGGAAGTAAGGTTGCTTTCGTTGGTCAAAATGGTCAAGGGAAATCGACTTTCATGAAAGCCATTGTGAATGAATTTGAATACGAAGGAACCATCAAACTTGGCCACAATGTTCAATTGGGATATTTTGCTCAAAATCAAGCGGAATATTTAGATGGTGAAAAAACTTTGTTAGATACGATGTTAGAAGCTGCAACCGATACGAATCGTTCAAAAGTGCGCGATATGTTGGGTGCATTTTTATTCCGTGGTGATGAAGTAGAGAAAAAAGTTAAAGTGCTTTCGGGAGGCGAGAGAAATCGTTTAGCTCTATGTAAATTGCTTTTACAGCCGATTAACGTCTTGGTAATGGACGAACCAACAAATCACTTAGATATCAAGTCTAAAAACGTTTTAAAAGCCGCTTTACAGCAATTTGAAGGAACATTGTTGTTAGTATCTCACGACCGTGATTTCTTGCAAGGAATGTCAAATATTGTATACGAATTCAAAGATCAAAAAATCAGAGAATATTTAGGTGATATCAATTTCTTCTTAGAGCAGAAAAACGCTATGAATATGCGTGAAATTGAAAAGAAAGATGTCGTAGTGAATGCTCAATCTCAAAATGCGAAAGCTGTAAAAAGTATTTCGTACGAAGATCAAAAGAAAGCCAAAGCACTTCAGAATAAATTGAGCAAAATTGAAAGTCAAATTCAGCAATTAGAAAAAGCCATTCAAGCAGATGATAAAGCCTTAGCTTCAAACTATGACAAACATATTGAAGATGCTACTTTTTTTGCGGCTTATGAAAAGAAGAAAAAAGAGTTGGAACAATTATTAGAAGATTGGGAAAACGTGCAATTAGAAATTGAAGAATTGAATAGTTAGTTGCAATATATAATATTATAGCAATTAAGTAACAAGAATAAAATGACTATGATTATGATAATCATGGTCATTTTATTTTTCTTTATAAATGCACCAATAGTCCGCTTCATTTCGTCAAATTTATAATGTTGTAAAATTGCAATAATTAAACTCGATAACCCATACGTCAAATAACGTATTTTTTTAAATTAGATTGTTCTTCTTTGCTTTTTGAACTGCTTCTAATTTGTTGTGAACTTGAAGTTTCGTGTAAATATTTTCAATATGTTTTCTTACCGTTGCTGGAGACAAAAATAAATTCTCAGCAATATTAATGTAATTTAATCCTTTGCTTAGTTGTTCTAAAACATCAACTTCTCTTGTAGTTAATTTGATGATTTCTTCTTCCTTTTTATTGTCTAAATCTATTGGATTGCGAAGTAGTTTTAATGTTTTCAAGGCAATGGAAGGATTCATGGCGGCACCTCCGTTTAAAGTGTCGATAATGCCTTCATAAAGAGTTTTTGGCTCTACTTCTTTTAATAAATAACCATCTGCACCAGCTTTAATTGCGTTGAAAATATTTTCATCATTATCAAAAACAGTTAACATGATGACTTTGATATGCGGATATTTGTTTTTTATGATTTCGGTGGCTTCAATTCCGTTTAAAATAGGCATATCGATATCCATTAAAATAACATCGATATTGTGATTGTTACTTATCTTGGTTAGTAAATCAGATCCATCTAATGCAGTGAATTTTATTTGAATATCATCAAAAAAAGAAAGTTTTTCTTGAATAGCTTTTATTAAGAAAGTATTGTCGTCTACGATTACTGTTTTGATAATTTTTTGCATTTTTTGATGATTAGTTTTATTAAACTTCCTTTTGATTAGGTAAACTTAGATAAATTTTAGTTCCTTTTTCAGTAGATTCAATGTTGAAATTTCCTTTTAATTCGGAAGCTCTTTTTTTCATTGTATTCAACCCATTCCCAACTTCGGCTGTCTCTAAATCAAATCCGGTTCCGTTGTCAGCAATTGCAATAGTTATTTCGTTTTCAGACTCTGTTAAAGATACGTCAATTTGACTTGCTTTTGCATGTTTTATAGCATTATTTACCGCTTCTTGAATTAAGCGATAAATATTCATTCCGTCTCTAGAACTAAACGATTGAAACGATTTTGTGTTGAAATTAAAATTAAATTGAATTCCGTTTAATGATAGTTGGGCATTATCAATAAAGTTTGAAATTCGGGTTTTTAAATCTTCAATTGTAATTGCATCTTTATTCATGGCCCAAATCGTATCTCGCAATTCGTAAATAGTTTCTTTGGTAAACGAACTAATATTATTTAATTTATCCTCTAACTTCGGATTTCCATCGGCAAAAGCATATTTTAATGAATCTACAGATGAAATAATAAATGTAAGTTGCGCTCCAATGTTATCATGCAAATCTCTCGAAATTTGAAGACGTTGTTCTTGAAGTCGATTTTGAGTTTCGATTTTTAATAACGCATCTTTTAATTCGTTTTCTTTTTGCAATTGAAGGGTTTTCATTTTTTGATTTTTTAGCATAAAATACCCGACAATTATTGATAAAATTAAGAGTGAAACAATGATTACAATATAAGTATTTTTAACGGCTAAATCTGCTTTTTGAGTTAAAATTTCCTTTTCTTTTCGTACTGTGTCAAACTCGGTATCAAGTTCGGCTTGTTTTATTCGGAGATTGATATTTGAAATACTGTCTTTATAAGCCGTGTATTTTTTAAAGTTGTCTAAAGCTGTTTTGTAATCGGAATTTAATTCGTACAACTCAGATAATTTTTGATAATTGTCTTGGGTTAAATAATTGTAATTGTAAG
The DNA here is from genome assembly GCF_041911335.1 of Flavobacterium sp. Taxonomy (GTDB): domain Bacteria; phylum Bacteroidota; class Bacteroidia; order Flavobacteriales; family Flavobacteriaceae; genus Flavobacterium. The sequence goes on along the minus strand of NZ_JAYRPD010000001.1, from coordinate 21,503 downwards.
TTTTACTATAATTGAGAGCTTTGTTGAAATAGTCAATTGATTTTTGATGGTCTTTGGTTTCAAAATAGTAGTAACCATAGAAATTGAGGTTTTCTGCAATTCCAATTTTATCATCAATCTCTAATCGAATTTGATAGGCTTTGTCTAAATTTTGTTTCGCTTTAGCAAATTGTTTTAAAGTTAATTGAAGCATTCCAATTTTATTCAAACTATACGGAATTCCTATTTTGTCATTCGCTTTTTCCTTTAGAGCCAATGATTTATTGTAGAATAAAAAAGCACTATCGTACTCTTTTTTCATCTCTTTTAAAACACCATAATTGTCATAAATAGCCCTAAGTTCGTACTCTGCATTGTGTTTTTCGCCAATTTTTAATCCTTTTTGCATGTACAAAATTCCAGAATCTAAATTGCGTCTTTTTAAATGATAGCCATAACTTCCATAAAGCGAAGCTACTTTGTCGTATTGCTTTAATTGATTGAATTGATTAATTGCCATGAAAATATATTTGGCTTGTAAATCATACTTACTTTGATAAAAATAACAAAGTGCCATTTTATCATAACTATTAGCAATACCTAATTTGTAGTTTTGTTTTTTTGCATCCGATAAAACTTTGTTGAACAATTGTAATGACTTAGAAGTATTCGCAACAATATCATCGTATGGCATATTCAAAACCGAATCAATTTGTTTTACCGAATAGGTTTGTCCCCAACTAAGACTAAAGAGTTGGGTAAGAAGTAAAACGAAAAGGATAGATATATAGTTTCTCATTTTGAAATTGATCAATGTTTACTATAAAAGTATAAAATCAAATTTAAAATACGTTTAAATTAATGCAATACATAAATGAGATTGTAAACATTCAATAGTAAACAAAGTAAAACGAATAAACTTAAAAGAATTACATGTAACTCTTTCTTTTGACTCATTGATTTGATGGAAAGAAATAATTTAGACATAACTCAGCTTTTAATTACTACGTAAAATTCGTTTAAAACCGCACTATTTCCTATACGACATTTGACGTATTTAAAAAAAGCGAATTGCCAAATGACAATCCGCTTTCGGTAATCAAACTATAAAAAAACAAATTAATTATTCACTTTTATCTTCTCAACTTTTTTGCCTTTGAAAGCAAAAATGAATTCTCCATCTTCGGTAATGTCTAAACCGTCACCGTATTCTGGACTTCCGCCTTTTCCTTTTGATTGAACTGAACCTTTGGTGTCGCCATTTGTCATATCAATTGCATGAAGAATGTTTTTGCTGTTTCTTTGGTCGCGTAAGAAGTAGTTTCCGTTAACATCATAAAAATAATCTACTCCTTTAATTTTCTCAGTTGCATAAGCTCTTGAACCATCTTTTTTGTTGTATGATGCTAATCCTTTTTCAGATAAAACTACCACAGTTTCTCCAAAATCAATTACGTCTTTTGCTTTTCCAACACCAGCATCGTTATGTTTTACATCAAAAATTTGTTTTCCCGAAGCAATGTCATAACAATAGAATTGATCGCCATCTCCAACAAAAACATTTTTATTTTCATGAATGATGAAATCTGTAATACGTTTGTCAAATCTTTCAGAACGCCATGAAGTAGTTCCTGTTTTATCATCAATTACTATTAAGCTATTTTTTTGCGCTTTATAATCCCAATAAATGTAAGGAACAAATGAAGTGTAAGTTCCTCCATAAATACTTGGTTGTTGTTCTTTTCTGTACTCTTGAACTTGTACTTTTCCTCCAACTTGAACAATTACTTTATCCCCCGATCTGTAAATATTTGGCATAGAAAAAGCACCTGTAATTTTTTCAGACGTCCACATGATTTTACCACTTTCTAAATCATGTTTTTGAACGTATTTAGCTCGGTCTCTTCCACCTAACATTACTATATAAACCGCATTGTTTGTAAATAATGGATCAGCAATTGTTCTGTAATATTTTTTTTGCGTTGTGTTAGAGAACATGCCTCCTCCGCCGCCATCCATGTCGTTTTCATAGATAGATTCCCAAAGTTTTTGTCCTGTATTGATATTGAAAACTTGTAATCCATTCAAATACATGAATACTTTGTCGCCTTTAATCCATAAATCTAAAATGGCTCTTCTGGTAACTAATTCTTTTTCTACAGTTCCCATAAAAGTGTTTTCCCAAATGATTTCTCCATTGCTAGCGTTTAATTTCACCATCTGATTTTTGAAACCTGCAAACAAAGCTCCTAAAGCTGTTGGTTTAAAATTCACCATGATAATTTCGTTCTTTTTAGAATCGTAAATGTATTTTCCAACACCACCTTTAAAACGATTCGTTTCCCAAACTTTTTCTCCCGTATTGGCTTTTACTAAAATTACAGAAGCTTTTTGAGAAATTAAAAACGCATCCAATTCGTAAATGTATTTTACAGTTTCCAATTCCCCTTGGTCAGCACCGTCTTCCGATTTTGTTCCTTTTGGAAGTAAATTTTGGTATTGTTCTGAATTCCATAATTCTTTTCCTGAAGCAATATCAATTACAGCAACTCGGTCAGTTCCCATTTTTCTTTCGTCAAACAAGAACAAATAACCTCCATTATCTTTCCAGATAACGTATTGATATTCACATTTATTCGTTTTGTTGGTGGTAATATTTTTGTAATCGCCATTCCAAATTAGCTTTCCTTCACCATTTAATACTGAAGCAGAGTTATCATCTGTTCCTAAAATATAAGAATCATCGCTATTGTTTACGGCTAATCGAGTGGCTTTGTTTCCAAATTCTGATTCCCAAACCGTAGCAAGACTTCCTGACTTTTTTGAACCACCACTTCCTTTTACTTTGTCTAATAACTTCCCAAATTGAGCAGTTGCAGGAGTAGTTCCTACTATGGCTACAAGAAGAGAGTACATAATAATTGATTTTTTCATGAGTTTCGTTTTTAATGTTAAAATGATATGTTGTATCTAATTTTGTATCTTTTCTTCTTCTCTAATTTGAATTTAAATTTGTGAGTAAGAATGTATTCTGACATAAAGTTGATAAAATCGATGTCTTTGATTGTGCTATCTACTTTGAAAAAAGTAGCAACTTTTCCGCTCTGAATTACAGTAATATCAATAGTCATATCGCCTGTTACTTCAGAAAATTTCTTGTTTTTCTTTTTAATAAAATCAGGAGATTGAAATACTTCGTGCATTTCGGATATAACCATTTCTGAAACAGTTTCTTCGTCTGTAAGAACAGGTCTTTGAGACCATATTGATTCGCTGTAAAAAAGATTAATCACAAGCAATACAAAGGCGATTCTTATTTTCATAAATATTTTTATTTAATAAGTTTACCTGTATCTTTATCTAAAGATAAATCCAATGCTGTTTTATAAAGGCGTAAAGAACTAATTAAGGATTTTTGTGTAAATCCGCCTTCCGTCCAAAAATAATAGAAATAAGTAATGGTGTTTGTGCTTTCGGAATAGTAAACCTTAATTAAAGCTACTTCAGCATTTAATTTGTTTACTAATTCTAGTGCATCTTTTTTTGAAGCACCTTCTACTAGATTATAAACGCTACTAAAGGTTATGAATCTTTTGTTGGCATCAATATCAAGATAAACACTATAGGTGTTTTTAATTTTTATATAAGTGTCTTTAACCTCTAATACTTCTATATAAGCATTGTCGAAAGTTTCTTTTAATAAAGAAGTAGTAACTTCCGATGCATTAACTAATTTTTGAGCTGTTGCGAATTGAACAGAAAAGAATAAAACAAATAGATAAAAAAACGAGGATAATTTTAAAGTTTTCATAAGATTGATTTTTTATAATTATTGATAAATCAAAATTCATAAAAAACGAAAACTTCTGAAATACGACAATTGTCGTATTTTAACAAAATTTTATAAAAGGATATTGATTTTTAATGGCTTTAATTTTTAAATCGAGTTGTTTTAAAAATTTCTGATGATTTTCTGTATTTGGATTAAACGGACGATGTTGTAACCCTTTTTGAATAGAGCAAATCTCATTCATCAATCCAAACACCGATTCAGAAACATAATTTTTAAAGAATTGAATCCAAATATAATCGATTGCAGTTTGATTCGGATGCAGCATATCTTCAGCATAAAAACGATAATCGCGCAATTCGTCCATCATGATTTCAAAAGCTGGGAAATAGGTTATGGGTGATGGGTGATGGGTGATTGTTTTGTGAATTGCTGCAATCAAATGTGCTTTATTCAACGTATTTTCTGTAAAACCATCTTTTATATGTCGCACAGGAGAAACTGTAAAAACGAAATTACAATTTGGATTCACCGAATGAATTAAACCAACAATATTTTGTAAACTTTCTTCCGTTTGATTTATTGAAAGTAATTCTTTCGTAAACTGTTTTTGTGGTACTTTATGACAATTGGCAACAATTTCGTTGGTTTCTATATTTCTGTAAACCCATGAAGTTCCTAAGGTGATGATACAATGTGTCAATGAGGCAATTTGTTGATGTGTCGATTCTAAAATCGAATTCAAATTACTCAAAAACTCTTCTTTATCTGGATTTGATAATTCGGAATGCACTTCATAACAATGCCATAAATCGTTATGAAAGAAAATATCGTTTTCGGTAAAAGTTCTATTTTCAACAGCGCGGCGGATTAACTTTTCTAAAGAAACCGCATTAAAAATAATCCCAAAGGGATTAGTAATTGCCTGAAACTTAAAATAAGCAAATTTATTTCCCATATTCTCCGCAAAACACGAACCCAATAACATAACTTTCGAATCATAATCGATTGGGAAAGCGCTTTTTTGAACGGGTATTTTGGTAGTGAATTGCAAATCTATTGGGTTTAAAGCCCAAATTTAAACTACTTTTTACAAAAAACGAGTATTTTTACTGAGGAATTAATCTGATAACAATGATTGAAAAAGAATATATAGAACCAAACGAAGGTTTCTCCCAAACTGTTGTAGTAAAAACTGGAAATTTCAAAACACTATACATTTCAGGACAAATTGGTGATGGTGCTGATTTAGAAGCTCAAACCATAACAACTTTTCAAAATTTAGAAAAGCAACTCACGAATTGTAATGCTACTTTTAAAGATGTGGTAAAAATGAATACGTACATCGTAAATTTTAATCCAGAAGTAGATTTACCTGTTTTCAGAAAAGTTAGAAAGGAGTTTCTAGGAAATGAAAATTATCCAGCAAGCACTTTAGTGGGTGTTGAAAGTTTAGGTAGAAAAGAATGGTTGATTGAGATTGAGGCGATTGCAGTAATAGAATAAAAAATCCCGATAAGGTTTGAAGTTTATCGGGATTTTTTTCTAATTTCTTGTGAAAGTTGATCTATATACGAAAGTTCCTTCAGGTTCCGAAACAGTTTCTTTTAATATCAATTCATCGGAAGTTAAACTTTCAATAATATATTCATATTCATAAATCATGGGGTCGAAATTTGTATTTGTAACAGTTAATCTGTTTCCATTTAAGAACCATAATGAAGTTTCAATTTCATCTAAACTACATTCCGAGTTATAACCATTAAAAGTGATTTCTCCATTATTAAAAAATTCTTGAAAATCTTTTTTAGTTGTGCAATCATGTGTGTGATTTTCAAATGAACCATTATTAGTTGTTCCACCTTTTAAATACCATTTTCCTAAAAGGTTTTGTGAATTGATAGCTAATCCATCTGAATCATCACTTGAACATGAACTCAGAATAATTATTAAAAAAGTAAAAAGGGAAAGAAGTTTTTTCATTTTTCTGTTTAATTTGTTGCTAATATATAAAAAAACCTACAAAGAATTTATCTCTTTGTAGGTTTTTAAATAATTTAGAATCTTTCTGTTTCTTCTATTTTACATATTCCACAACCTTCTCCAACGCTTCCTTAATTCCACTCACATTCTTCCCTTTTCCTGAAGCAAAGAAAGGTTGTCCGCCACCATTTCCGTCGATTAGTTTTCCTAATTCTCTGATGACGTTTCCAGCGTTTAATCCTTTTTCAGCAACTAATTCTTTTGAAATGTAGCAGTGAATATTTGGAGCATTATCTTCAATTGAAGCTAAAAATACAAACGCATTCGGTTTTGAAATCCCGATAGCTTGTGCCAAATCTTTTGTCGAACTCATGGATAAATCTACTTGTTTGGCTAAAAAGTTGATTCCGTTGATTTCTTGAAAATCAGCAACTAATGTGTTTTTTAATCCTTCGATTTTTTCTTTTACTAATTGCTCTAATTGTTTTTTCAATTTCGCATTATCATCTTGTAACGAAGCCACAGATTTTAAAACATCTTGTGGGTTTTTCAATACTTCTTTGATTTCCGCCAAAGTATCTTCTTGATTTTTATAGAAATCTTTCACCGCATCACCTGTAATCGCCTCAATACGACGAATTCCAGCAGCAACAGCTCCTTCTGAAACAATTTTGAAATGCCAAATATCAGCGGTGTTTTTCACGTGAATTCCACCACATAATTCTTTACTTTCACCAAACTCAATCATACGAACATTGTCGCCATATTTTTCTCCAAATAAAGCCATCGCACCTTTGTCTAATGCTTCTTTGATTGGGATATTTCTGTGTTCTACTAATTGTAATTGGGCTTCAATTTGAGCATTTACACTTGCTTCTACTTGACGTAATTCTTCATCCGAAACTTTAGAAAAATGCGAGAAGTCAAAACGTAAGTAATTTGGATTTACCAATGAACCTTTTTGCTCCACATGCGTTCCTAAAATACTTCTCAAAGCCAAATGCATCAAATGCGTTGCCGAGTGATTTTTAGAAGTCGAAGTTCTTAAATCGGTATTTACCTTTGCTACAAATCCAGCTTCCACGTTTTCAGGAAGTTGTTTTGCGAAATGTAATATTAAGTTGTTTTCTTTTTTCGTATCAATGATTTCGATAGTTTCGTTTGCTGAAACTAATGTTCCTTTATCACCCACTTGTCCACCACCTTCTGGATAGAACGGCGTAGCATCTAAAACAATTTGGTATAAAACCCCATCTTTTTTAGAATCTACTTTACGAATTCGGGTGATTTTAACGTTGTTTTCCGTTTGGTCATAACCAACGAATGTTTCCACGTTTCCATCAATTAAAACTTTCCAATCGTCAGTCGTTACTTCCGAAGCCGCACGAGAACGCGCTTTTTGTTTTTGTAATTCCGTTTCGAATTCGGTTTCATTAAATGAATAACCTTTTTCTTTTAAAATCAAAGCCGTTAAATCTTTCGGGAAACCAAAAGTATCGTACAATTCGAATACTTTTTCACCCGAAACTTCTTTTCCAGACGTTTCCGCAACTACTTTGTCTAATAATTGTAATCCTTGTTCTAAAGTTCGTAAGAAAGACGCTTCTTCTTCGCGAATTACATTAGTAACCAATTGTTGTTGCGATTTAATCTCTGGGAAAAATTCGCCCATTTGATTCGCTAAAACTTCCACTAATTTGTTGATGAAAGGTTCTTTCGTTCCTAAAAACGTAAATCCGTAACGAATCGCACGACGTAAAATTCTACGAATTACATAACCAGCACCTGTATTTGAAGGTAATTGTCCATCAGCAATAGCAAAAGCTACCGCACGAACGTGGTCTACAATTACACGAATCGCAATATTAGTTTTGTTTTGCTCTTCTTGTATTGACAAGTCGCGACTTGTCATTGCATCATTTGAAGTGTATTTTAATCCTGTAATTTCTTCAACTTTCGCGATAAGCGGTGTGAAAACATCCGTATCATAATTCGAAGTCACGTTTTGCATTGCCATACACAAACGCTCAAATCCCATTCCGGTATCTACGTGTTGTGCTGGTAATTTTTCTAACGAGCCATCGGCTTTACGGTTGAATTCCATAAATACGTTGTTCCAAATTTCCACTACTTGCGGATGATCAGCATTAACTAAATCTCTTCCTGAAACTGCATTTCTTTCAGCGTCAGTTCTTAAATCGATATGAATTTCAGAACATGGACCACACGGACCTTGGTCGCCCATTTCCCAGAAGTTATCTTTTTTATTTCCTAAAATGATGCGGTCTTCTGAAACGTATTGCTTCCAAATATCAAAAGCTTCTTGGTCAAACGGAACGTTCTCTGCTGGATTTCCTTCAAAAACAGAAACATACAAACGGTCTTTGTCTAACTTTAAAACTTCTGTAAGAAATTCCCAAGCCCAAGCTAATGCTTCTTTCTTGAAATAATCACCAAAAGACCAGTTTCCAAGCATTTCAAACATGGTGTGGTGATAAGTATCAAAACCTACATCTTCCAAATCATTGTGTTTTCCAGAAACACGAAGACATTTTTGCGTATCGGCAATTCTTGGACTTTTTGGAGTTCCATTGCCTAAGAAATATTCTTTGAATTGGGCCATTCCCGAGTTGTTGAACATCAAGGTTGGATCGTCTTTTAAAACGATTGGCGCAGAAGGAACAATTAAATGCCCTTTTGATTCAAAAAAATTAAGGTATGCTTTACGAATGTCTTGCGATTTCATTATCAATAATTTAGATCTGTTTTTATTTGTTTATTGTGATGCGGAAACGAAAGTAAATGTCCAAAAAAATAGCCCAACTAAAAATAAAATAGCTAAAGAATGAAACATTTCTTAAATTTGTTCGTATAACCTATGTCAACCAATAAATTTGGCACAAAAATAGTATATTTTCATATATGTCGAAGGTAAAATATTATTACGATTCAGAAAATTTAGCATACAAGCGCATTCAGACAAGAAAAAGGAAGAAGTTTGGCTATGTTGTGTTGTTTTTGGTGTCTTCGGCGTTGTTTGGTTTTTTAATTTTTCTACTATTGATAAATACGAGTTATTTCGAAACACCAAAAGATAAAATTCAGGCAAGAGAAATTGAAGCTTTAAAATTAAATTACACCGTTTTGAATAAAAAGTTGGATTTGATGGACGATGTTTTGGAAGCGATTGAAAATAGAGACAACAATATTTACAGAATATATTTTAATACGACTCCTATTTCTGAAGAAGAACGAAAAGCAGGTTTTGGAGGTGTTAACCGTTACAAAGATTTACAAGGTTTCAATAATTCAGAGTTAATGGAAAACACGACAAAACGCGTGGATATTTTAACGAAAGAATTGGTAATTCAGTCGAAATCGTTGGATGAAATTGTGGCTTTGGCCAAGCAAAAAGAGAAATTGTTAGCCGCTATTCCAGCAATTCAACCGGTTAAAAATGAAGACTTGAAACAAATGGCTTCAGGTTATGGTTATCGAAGTGATCCATTTACGAAAATTAGAAAATTTCATTACGGAATGGATTTCACTGCTAGAACGGGAACACCAATTTACGCCACAGGTGATGGAGTTGTCTATAAAGCAGACGCTTCGTTATCAGGTTATGGGAATCATATTGAAATTAATCACGGTTATGGCTACAAAACCTTGTATGCGCATTTGAGTAAATACAATTGTCGCCCAGGTCAAAGAGTAAAACGTGGTGATATTATTGGTTATGTGGGAAGTACAGGAAGAAGTCAGGCACCGCATTTGCACTATGAAGTTTTCAAAGGAAGCGAACGCGTAAATCCGCTGAATTTCTATTACGGAAGTATTTCAGCAAAAGAATATATAGAAATTTCAAAATTAGCGAACCAAGAAAACCAATCGCTGGATTAACGATTTAAGATTGATGATTTCAGAAGTTTTGAACTTGTAATTGAATTTGAACTTGAACTTAAAAAATGCATTTAGAATTAGCACCAAATAAAAGATATTACAGCATTGGCGAAATCGCTAAGGCTTTTAATGTAAATGCTTCCTTAATTCGTTTTTGGGATAAAGAATTCGATATTCTAAAACCAAAGAAAAATGCCAAAGGGAATCGCATGTTCACACCAGAAGACGTGAAGAATTTGCAATTGATTTATCATTTGGTAAAAGAGCGCGGATTTACCTTAGATGGAGCCAAAACACATTTGAAAGAAAATCAAAAGAAAACACTAGATAAATTTGAAATTATTAGCAAATTAGAAACAATCAAAGCACAATTGAACACAATTAAAAATCAACTATAAACAATTAATAAACTTTAAAATTTAAAAACTATGAGAAAATTTTTGCCTTGGATAATAGTAGGAGGATTATTGCTAATCATCGGATTTTGGTACATCAGTATTAAAAATGGAGCTGTTCGTGTAAATCAGGAAGTAAATAAAGAATGGGGAAATGTTGAAACCTCATACCAAAGAAGAAATGACCTTATTGGTAATTTAGTAAAAACGGTTCAAGGTTCTGCTGATTTTGAAAAATCTACTTTAGAAGCCGTAATTAAAGCACGTTCTGAAGCGACTTCTGTGAAAATTGACCCAACGAATATGACGCCAGAACAATTAACACAATTTAATCAAGCACAAGGGAATTTAAATAGCTCTTTGTCAAGATTATTGGTTACTGTGGAACAATATCCAGATTTAAAAGCAAATCAAAACTTCTTGAAATTACAAGATGAGTTGGCAAGTACTGAAAATCAAATTTTAACAGCAAGGACTCGTTTTAACGAATCGGTTCAAAAATATAACAACTACATTTTGGTTTTCCCTAATTCTATTTTCTTAGGAAACTACAAAGAAAAACCATATTTTGATGCAGTTGCAGGTGCTGAAAAACCAGTTGATGTAGAATTTGACTTTAATAAGGAGAAAAAATAATGTCTAAAACAGAAGATTTCTTATCAAAAGCAGACGAACAAGAAATTGTTCAAGCGATTATTGAAGCGGAAAAAAACACTTCGGGAGAAATCAGAGTGCATTTAGAAGAACATACCCAAAAATCACCTCTTGACCGAGCTCAGGAGGTTTTTTTTGAACTTCACATGCACGAAACTCAAGATCGAAACGGAGTGCTGTTTTATGTAGGTGTAGCCGATAAAAAGTTTGCTATCATTGGTGATGAAGGCATTGATAAAGTAGTAGAAGCTGATTTTTGGGATTGTACTAAAGATGTTGTAATTGCGAATTTTAAGGAAGGCAACTTCAAGAAAGGCTTAGTAGAAGGAATTCTTAGAGCTGGCGAACGATTGAAAAAATATTTCCCATATCAATCGGATGATACCAATGAATTGTCTAACGAAATCTCAAGAAGTTAATATGAAAAAGTTATTTTTATTTGTATTAGCTTTAAGCGGATTGATAGCTCATGCGCAGTTTGATATCCCAAAAAAACCTAGTTTTCAAACAAGTGTTTACGATTATGCTGATGTTTTAAATCCAACAGAAGAAAAAGAATTAGAGAACAAATTGGTTCGCTATTCCGATTCGACTACGACTCAAATTGTTGTCATCACAATTGATGATTTAAAAGGTGAAGATATTGGGATTTTAACACCAAAATGGGGACATGAATGGGGAATAGGTCAAGAAAAAGAAGACAACGGAATTCTAATTTTACTTTCTAAAAACGATAGAGAAATTTGGATTTCTCCTGGTTATGGGGTAGAAGATAGGTTAACCGCAGGAATCAACGGAGAATTGATAAGAAACGTTATTATTCCTGAATTTAAAGCCGGAAGTTATTACCAAGGATTAGATAAAGGTGTCGATGCGATTTTTGAAGTCTTAAAAGGAAAATACAAAGGTTCTAGAAAAGAATCGAGTAATCCTTTGCCTTTTATCTTAATTGTTATTTTTATAATTATTCTAATTGTTTTAGCTTCTAGAGGAAATAAAGGAGGCGGAAATTATAGAGGTGGCAGCGGTTTAGATTTAGGCGACATTATCATTCTTAGCAGTCTCGGAAGAGGAAACGGAGGTTTTGGTGGTGGAAGCTTTGGTGGCGGTTCATCAGGAGGATTTGGCGGCGGCTTCGGCGGTGGTGGATTTTCTGGTGGTGGCGCTGGCGGTAGTTGGTAAATTAAATTACAAAGTAATCATAAAAAAAACTCGTTAGTAAACACTAACGAGTTTTTTGTTTAATCCATAAACATAATGCCTCCCTCTTTTTTCTTGCCTCCAAATTTCTCTAATTTATAGGTTAAAGAAAACATAGCATATTGTTGTAAAACCGTGTTTTCCATATCGGTAATGGAAGTTGGTGTAATCGTTCGGGTTGCGCTAATATTTTGATTTAAAACATCGTACACTTTTACTTTGGCTAATAATTTGTCTTGGAAGAAATTATATCCCAAACTCAAATTCCATAAATAGAAATCTTTTTTAAAACCATCAGCTATGTTTGAATTGTAGTTGTAACCAAAATCACTTCCTAAAACTACTTTTTTAGGCCAGTAACTTGTGATTTCTAACTTGGCAGTATGCTTAAAGTTTTTTGTGTTATCAATAACATAATTTGTGAAATCATTGTTGATATAAGTGTATCGATACGAAGGATTAATTGTAATCATTTCGTCAATCGACCACGAAATATTAGCTCTTGGGCTTAAAGTCAAACCTTTAGATTCAAATAATGCAGCATTGGTTAATCCTTGATCATAATTGTAATCAAACTGCAATCCCAATCCATATTTAAACGTTCTTTTTTCTTTCTTAAGGGATTTGTTTAAACTAAAACCAACGTAAGTGTTATAAGCTCTGTCAACATTTTGATAGGTGGTTGTTGCTTTAAAATCGGCATCATAAGTAGTAGAAGCTACAATTTGATTTACATTGTAATCTCCTCCTGCATAAGCATAAAAACCACTTCGAGTTGCATAATCATAATTGTTGAAGTTGGTGTAAATAGAGTAATTTTCGTTAGGTTTTAAATCGGCATTTCCAATAATAGTATTCAATGGATTTGCTAAATTTTCGAAAGGTAAAATTTGATTAGCACTAGGTAAATTTACTTCGTATGAGTAATACGTATAAATAGATTTTGATTTACCTAATGTAACACTCAAATATCCATTCATTTTTGGATACATATAGTTTTTATTTACCGTAGTTGTGTTTAATAAATAGTTAGATTGGTTGTCAAAATTTGTAATTTCAGTTCCAAACCAAATGCTTCCTCTAATTTTCTTTTTTTGCAATCTAATTCCAACCATTGGGGTTACTGATGAAGTTGTAGAGATAATATCGTTTGAAAGTAAATCATTAAAGTTTGAATACGAATTTAATCCGTTATCAAAATCAAAAGTTTCTCTTGTATCATTAGATTTTTTATAATTATAAGTAGTTTTAAAATTAAATGATAAGGAGTCTCTTAAAGGTTCAGAATAGCCAATCTCTGCTCTAAAGCTATCGTTTTTAGAATTATCTATTCTAAATTGATCTCTGTTATCAGAAGTATTTCCAGATTGTAGAAAAGTTGTTGTTGTTTTGGTTAATAATTCTGAATCATTTTTGCTGTTTTCATTACTCAAAGAAAAATTAATTCCTCTTCCTTTTTTCTTTAACTGCTTGTAAAAATAAAGACTATTTTTAAAGGTGTTTTTATTGCTTGACCAGTTGTTATTGTTCGTGTTTTCATTTAAAGCAGTTCCAGATTCATCAAATGTAGCATCAAAACCCGAATTCTTATTTTTTATTTCACTTTTAGTAAAACTCGGACTCAAATATAATGTTGTTGTTGAATCGATTTTTATTTCAAAATCCATTGCAATACTATGTCCATCAGAAATTGATTTAGTTTTTGACTCTGCTAAAGTATTAGTGTTTCCTGTAGGAAGTAAGTTGATTCTGTTAGTTCTGTTGTTATTGTTCGTTTCTGTGTTTGAATAGTAGTAACTTCCATTTGGATTGATTTTCTTTTTTGCCCATTCATCAGCAAAATTGACACCAATCATGTTTGAAGTGGTTATACCATTGTTGCCGCCAAATTGCATTCCGTTAATTCCAAAACTACCATTGTCGTTTACCCAAATTGAACTATTTCTTCCGCCACCCATATTATCAAAAATCTCATCCATCGAAAATCCGACCGAGTTGATGTTATTCGACGAACCTAAAACACTAATCTTTTGCGTGTCTTTAAAATAATTAAATAGTAAGCTAGATTCGTACCGATCATCTGTTCCATAACCCGCATTTGCTTTTCCAAAAACACCTTTATTTTTATCTTCCTGAATGGTTAAGTTGATTGTTTTTTCGTTAGAAGTCGCATCTTGACCAGATAATTCTTCTTCTTTTGTTTTGGTGTCGGTTACTTGTACTTTACTAATTATTTCAGCTGGTAAATTTTGAGTGGCAATTTTTCCGTCTTTTCCAAAGAAAGGCTTTCCATTGACTAAAATATTGTTTACTTCCTTTCCATTCACTGTGATTTTACCTTCTTCGTCTATTTCTACACCAGGAAGTTGTTTTAATAACGCTTCTACATTAGCATCGGGTCTAACTTTAAATGATGAAGCGTTAAATTCCAATGTATCGCTTTTAATTGTAATAGGTGGAGCTTCTGATTGAACTACAACCTCGTTTAAAGTGCTTACATTTTCAGTCAATTTAATGAAGCCAAAATCTTTGTCTTTGCTTAAATTGTCTAATTTTTCAGTGTAATCGGTATAACCAATGTAGGATATTTTAAAATAAATTGGACTTTCATTCTTCTTGGTTTTGATTTCAAAATTCCCATTTTTATCCGAAATGGTGTAATCTACAACAGTTGAATCTTTTACAGTTTTTAAATAAATGGTTGCAGATTCTAAAGGGAGAGCACTATTCTTATCAATTATTTTTCCTTTTAATGAAATAGTGTTTTGAGAAAAAATGGCTGAGGTAACCAGCAATAATAAGGCTAATAAAAAATTATTTCGCATAAAAAAGTAAAATTTGTTTTAAGTTGTTATAAACTACGAAATAAAATATTTATTGTGTAATTAAAAATTTTCTTACGAATAATTTAACAAAAACCACAAAAAAACCGAAGTTAATGCTTCGGTTTTTTCAATTATTTCTGTCTGAAATAAATATCAATTGGAACACCACTAAAATTGTAGTTTTCTCTTAATTTATTTTCAATAAAACGCTTGTACGGATCTTTTACATATTGTGGTAAGTTCGCAAAAAACACAAACTGAGGCGTTGGTGTTGGCAACTGCATACAATATTTAATCTTAATATATTTTCCTTTTAATGCCGGTGGTGGTGTAGCTTCAATAATGGGCAACATCAACTCATTGAATTTCGAAGTCGAAATACGTTGTTTTCTATTTTCAAAAACTTCAACCGCAGTTTCTAATGCTTTTAATAAACGTTGTTTCGTTAAAGCTGAGATAAATAAAATCGGCACATCAGTAAAAGGAGCAATTTCTTCTCTAATTTTTCTTTCGTAATCACGAGTACTCATGGTGTCTTTTTCAACTAAATCCCATTTGTTTACTAAGATTACAATTCCTTTACGGTTTTTCTCCGCCAACCAAAAAATACTTTGGTCTTGTCCTTCAAATCCGCGAGTTGCATCGATAACTAATAAACAAACATCACTGTGCTCAATTGCTCTTACCGAACGCATTACCGAATAAAATTCTAAATCTTCTTTTACTTTTGCTTTACGTCTAATTCCCGCTGTGTCCACTAAGTTGAATTCAAATCCAAAACGGTTGTATTTCGTGTCAATCGCATCACGAGTTGTTCCTGCAATATCAGTTACTACAAATCTATCTTCGCCAATTAAAGCGTTAATGAATGATGATTTTCCTGCATTTGGTCTTCCTACTACACAAAATCTTGGTAACGGATTTTCTTCTTCTATCGCTTCTGGTAATTCAGGTAAAACCTCTACGATTTTATCTAACAATTCCCCAGTTCCACTTCCGCTCATTCCCGAAATCGTGAAATATTCGCCTAATCCTAAATTATAGAATTCCACTGCGTCTTTTTCACGCATGGCGTTGTCTACTTTATTGACTACTAAAAGTATAGGTTTTTTAACTTTACGAAGCAATTTCGCTACTTCCTCATCCATTGGCGTAATGCCTTCTTCAACATCAACCACAAAAACAATAGCATCCGCCTCGTCGATAGCTAATTCTACTTGACGACGAATCTCTCCTTCAAAAATATCATCCGAACCTTTTACATAACCTCCGGTGTCAATTACCGAAAATTCTTTTCCGTTCCACTCACTTTTTCCATAATTTCTATCACGCGTAACACCGCTTACCGAGTCAACAATGGCCTCTCTTCGCTGAATTAAACGGTTAAAAAATGTGGATTTTCCAACATTTGGTCTTCCTACAATGGCAACAATATTGTTCATAATCTTATTTTGAATCGGCAAAAGTACGATTTTTTTTGGAGCTTTTTCCAGCTATCCATTACAACACCACAATTTTACGTCTTTTTTTCTAAATTTATTGCAGCAGCTTCTAGGGTCGCTACCGCAATAAAAAGAAAAAATAGGTGTAAAATTTGCGGGGTTTTCATTGCTATCTGGGCTAGACTGAAAATTTTATTCAACATTTGTTAAAAATTTATATATTCGCATAAATCCCAAGTGTATGGAACCCGAAAAAAGCATCGCACTTCGCCCCAGATTTGAAGTGGAATCAAAAAATAGTGTTACGCAAATCTTAGAAAAAGCAAAACAACTAAAAACGGAACTTAAAGCCGATTACCAAATCAAAATCATAGACGAACATTTGTATTTCTATTTCAGTAAAGAAAAACGAAAATATTATTCGCCTTTTTTGCATTTAGAACTAGAAGCAAACGAAGATAAAACCACTGTAAAAGGATTGTTCGGTCCTGAGCAATTGTTGTGGACGCTTTTTATGTTTCTTCATTTTATCATTGCAGGTTTATTTTTGGTTTTTGCTATGATGGCTTACACGCATTGGTCGTTAAAACAATCTGTAGTTTTAGATGTAGTGGTAATGACTTTTATGGTTGTTTTTTGGATATTACTCTACGTTATCGCTAGAATCAATAGAGAAAAAGGAGTTCCACAAATGCACGAATTAGAAGATTTGATGTATAAGGTTTTGGAGTAGGAATTACATTTCAAATGGAAACATAATTCCACTAACGTAACTTCGAGTTTTTTTATTTGAAAAGCCTAAGATTTTCAAATAAAAAAAGTATCGAGAACTATAGAAGGTAAAATCGTTTCTAAAGTTCTCGATACAATTTTCAAAAGCAAAAATTAGCATTTTTACTTTTAAAAATCACTCGAAATGACGGAGCGATTATCTGGTTTTATTTGGAATTCGCAACTCTATTTTTGGTTATACCCAAAACGTCTCAACTGACGTTCGTTGCTTCTCCAATCTTTATTTACTTTAACGTAAGTAGCTAAGTGAATTTGTTTGCCAAAGAATTTCTCTAAATCTTCACGGGCTTGAATTCCAACTTTCTTCAAAGCGGCACCTTTGTGACCGATGATGATTCCTTTTTGTGTATCGCGTTCTACCATAATTACGGCACGAATTCTTATTATGTTGTCGTCTTCAATAAATTCTTCCGTTTCAATTTCTACGGCATATGGAATTTCTTTATCGTAGTTCAATAAGATTTTCTCACGAATGGTTTCGTTGACAAAGAAACGTTCTGGTTTATCAGTCAAAGCATCTTTTGGATAAAACGCTGGAGAAACTGGAAGTAATTCGATAATTCGGTCAAAAACCGTTTGCACATTAAAGTTCTCTAAAGCCGAGATAGGATAAATTTCTGCATTTGGTACTTTTTCTTTCCACAACTGCATTTGTTCTTCTAATTGTTCCTGATTCGATTTGTCAATTTTGTTTAATAATAATAAAACAGGAATCTTAGAATGGATAATTTTATTAAAAAACGCTTCGTCTTTTAATTCTTTTTCGCCAATCTCTACCATATAAACCAAAATATCAGCATCTTCAAAAGCCGATTTCACAAAATCCATCATAGAATTTTGTAATTCATACGCTGGTTTAATAATTCCAGGCGTATCTGAAAATAAAACTTGAAAATCATCTCCATTTACAATTCCTAAAATACGGTGTCTGGTAGTTTGTGCTTTAGATGTGATAATAGAAAGACGTTCCCCTACAAACGCATTCATAAGAGTTGATTTCCCTACATTCGGATTTCCAATGATATTTACATAACCTGCTCTGTGCTCCATTTCAATAAATTTATGGGTACAAAGGTAGTGATAACGCCTGAAATAGTAGAAAGAAAACATTATTTTTAAAAAAGTCTTGTAATTTTAAATAAAGAGTGTACCTTTGCACTCACAAATCGCGGGATAGAGCAGTAGGCAGCTCGTCGGGCTCATAACCCGAAGGTCACAGGTTCGAGTCCTGTTCCCGCTACTAAGAATTTATTGAATTACAACCGTACATCGCGGGATAGAGCAGTAGGCAGCTCGTCGGGCTCATAACCCGAAGGTCACAGGTTCGAGTCCTGTTCCCGCTACTAAGAAAAGAGAATCAAGAAATTGGTTCTCTTTTTTTATGCTTTATACTTATCTATTCTACAAGGATTTTTTAAAAATCTACTTACTTATTACAAATTCAAATTTTAGTTTTTTTTGGGTTACAATGAGGTACACATTTTTATTAACTGGGTACACATTTAGGATTACAGTTTTTTAATTAGGTACACATTCAGGTACACAATTGGGTACACATTAATTAATCTTTAGGTACACACAAATAAATCCCTTATTTATGAAGAATTTCACTATTATTAAAATTCTGTTTTTATTAAATAAGACCAGGATTAATATGAAGGATGAAGCACCTATTAGGTGTAGAATTACTTACAATGGAATTAGGAAGGTATTCTCAACAGGATTATTTATAAATCCTGATAATTGGGAGAGTTCAATGCAAAAAGCTATTCCTAATGATACCAAACACAAACAAATAAACACTCAATTGAGCCTGATTAAACAAGAAATTAATCAGGCTTTTTTATTTCTACAAGTTCAAAAGGAACAGTTTGATGTAGAGGATATTTACTTAAAATTCAAAGGAGAAGATATTAAGCCATCAAAAACTTTAATTGAAGTATTTAATCTCCATAATGCAAGAATGGAAAAATTGGTAGGTATTGAGTACACTAAATCTACATTTTCAAAGTTTACAGAAGCCAAACAGCATATAGAAAACTTCCTTTTTTATAAGTACAAAAAGAGAAATATAGCTTTAGAAGATATCTCTTTAAAGTTCTTAAATGACTTTGATTACTATTTGAAAACTGAAAAAAAGTTTAAGCAGATTACAATCAATAAAAGCATTCAAAGGGTTAGGAAGATTATTAAATTGGCTATTGCAGAGGGTTTTCTAATGACAGACCCATTCTTGCTTTATAAACCCAAAAAGGTCATAAACTCCATAACTTATCTAACTACTAAGGAACTTTACAAATTAGAGAATCATAAATTTTCTCAAAAGAGATTGGAGCAAGTTAGGGATATGTTTGTTTTCTGTTGTTATACTGGTTTACCTTATCAAGAAATGTCTATTCTGACACAAAAGCATATTGTAAAAAAGTTTGATGGAAAACTGTGGATTGATATGTTCAGACAAAAGACAAAGAGGCAATTTTCAATTCCATTGTTACCTAAAGCCATTTCAATAATTGAAAAATACCAGGATGATAAAAGATTATTACCTGTTGTTAGTAATCAAAAATTCAATTCCTATTTAAAAGAAATAGCTGAGATTATAGGTATTGAAAAGAAATTAACTCATCACATTGCAAGGAAAACTTTTGCCACAACTGTATTGCTTTACAATGATGTTCCAATAGAGGTGGTTTCAGAACTTTTAGGACATTCCAAAATTTCAACTACTCAAGACCATTATGCAAAAGTGGTTCAGAGAAAAGTTAGTGAGCAGATTTCAACTTTAAGCAGAAAGTTGGATAAATGATACTTTATAAATAACTGTGTTGTAATATCTTTACAGCACAGTTTTATTTTAAGTTTTATGAGTATAATAGATTTTGATTTAGTAAATGTTCCAGTAGAATACAAAAAAATAAATATAGAGGATTTTGATTCTAATTATTATAACTCAACTAAAGAGTTTATTAGTCCTAATCCTGAAACTGGTTATATTTCAGAAGAGTTAATGCCTATTTTGATAAGGGATTTAGATGTAAAAAATACAACTGTAATAAATGCAGGTACTGGTCAAGGAAAATCAAAGTGCATAATTGACATTGTTTCAGAGTATGCCAATAAAGAAGATTATATAGTTGTTTTTGCACTTCCATACAATAATTTAATTGAACAGTATTTTGAAGAATGTAAAACGATTATTGAAGAAAATAAAATATTTAGTTTATTTCATATTGACAAACCTGTTAATGAAAATATGATTGGAGCTGTAAATGATGAATTAGATATAGTTAATAGCTCAAATATTGATAAATTCAAAATTCATATTTTAACTGTCTATGCTTTACTTGAAAACCCTGGTGAAGACGCTTTATTTCAATCAAATAAAAGGAAAAAATATTTCAGAAATTTAATTAAGTATTGTGAAAATCATAATAAAAAGGTTGTGTTGATTTTTGATGAATTACACGATTCTATACATACTTTTAAAGAGGAGTATATTTTTAACCTTTGGAAATTTAAAAAAGTTGTTCATAAGAATTATGTAATCAGTGCTACTTTTAATGAAGCATCAAAAGAAATTATAAAATACCTTTCAGAATTTACAGATAACACAATTCACATAATTGAATCTAAAAGAATTGTTATTGAAGAAAAACAAGGTAACTTACATTTAATACTACATCAAGACAACAGTAATATTATTGATAATTTAAGTTTGAAAAGATTGTTTAATAGGTTAATTCATGAAAACAAAAAATTTGATGTCATTGTTTATTCAAGAAGCCAGCTTAAAAAAATGCAGAAAAAACCATATTTTGGAATAATAAACAGGTCAGAATTGAATTTTTGTTATAATGATATATTTAGCCCTAATTATATTAGAAAATACAATAAAAGTAAAATTAATATTGGCACAAATTTTTCAACTGGTATAAATATTACAAAAGAAAATCATACTCTTATTATTATACTACCTCCAAGTACAAATATTAAATATTTCAATAACAAAGGAGTGTTTACTTCTGGTTATGTTTCAATTCTTCAAGCAATTGCAAGGTTAAGGACAAAAGGGGATATTTACATTGTAATGTCAGAACCTCTTGGCATACAAGAGAACTCATTGCCTTTTGGAATTGCAGAAAAAAATAAAATAACTGAATTGTTTGAAAAGTATCAAACTCTTGGAACAATTGAATATTCAGATATTAATTTACAAAAACAAATCTTAAATGATGCTTATACCGAATATACCTACAATATTAGAAAAGCAAAGAAGTATAAAACAGAAGTAAATAGATTTGGACTAAATACTCTTAATTATTTGGAAAAAGAACAGTTTATTTTGAAAAAAGGAGAGAGGTATCTGAATAGTGATTATTTTAATGGAGATTTAGCAACATATATGTTTTATATTTCTGTTACAAATCAACTTTCAAATTGTAAATTAAAATCAATAGACTTTAATCCAGATATATATTTTCAAAGTGAATCATTAATAGAATCTTTGAGATATAATTATTATACATTAGTTAATTCAGCTTAC